>JBGCFD010000026.1:0-42025 GCA_045106765.1 Saprospiraceae bacterium
ATTACTTGATACCCTCCACGAGCACTACTTACTTCCATCTTTGCAGCCTGAGATCCAAATGTTACAGGAGAACTAGAAATACCAAAAATTGTATTCCAACTATTCGCTCTCCATGAATCTCGTCCATCACCAGTACCATCAGGTAGGCTGTTATCTTCAAAACCTGGTTCTAAAATAATTGGCTGAAATGGACCTTCCACTACCACAACATCTATTGTGATCATATCAGAAACTCCCCTTCCGTCACTTGCAGTTAATGTTACTGGAAAAGTACCTTCTCCTGCAAATGTAAATGTAGGGTCTTGTTCAGTAGATGTATTTCCTCCTCCAAAATCCCACGCGTATGTAATAGATTCAAATGAAAGGTTACCAAATTTAACCGTTTTAAAATCATCTAAAGTAGAAGCATAGGAAAAATTAGCAGTAGGTAAAATAGTGTCAACTTTCGAGTTTGAATCTGGTAATTCATAGTCAAAAGCGTCTTTACAACTATTAAAAGCTATAGCTAGGATAGCTAAGCAAAAGAACAGTTTAGCTGCTCTTTCAATAAAATTAAATTTATTTTTCATTTTATTAATTTTTATTATTTTTTATTATTTTTTTAATACCCAGGATTTTGAGTTAATAACCCATCACTTAAATTTATTTCTCTTGCTGGGATCGGTAATAATAATTGTCTAATATCATAACTAGAATATCCCATTTCAGCAGCATGTGCACCTAATACAGGATCAGCAACTCCGAATCTCAGTAAATCATAAAAACGTTGATTTTCAAAAGCCAATTCTACTCGTCTTTCATTAAGTAGTGCCTCTTTAGTAAGTGTTGTAGGACGATCAGCTACGGCATCAAATCCAGCTCTTACTCTAACCGCCATATAAGAATCTATTGCACTACCATCTGTTGTTGAAATCCCACTTCCTATAATAGATTCTACATGCATTAGTAATACATCAGCATAACGTAAAACAATCACATCATTACCTGCATCACGAGGACTTGACCCATAAGTAGGCGGAGTAGTTGTAATATCAGAACCTTCAGGTAAAAACTTTGCTACCTCTGTCCAAGTACCAGTATTCCAAAAAGAAGTTTCAGTTCTATTTCCTCCAAGTGATCCAAAAAGTGCAATAAGATTATCATTAACCATGTTGTGACCATCTTCTCTACCTTGACGAACTGTTGCCGTAAATTCAGATGAAAAACTTTGGCTTTCTAATGTATTTCCTAATTCATATTGAACAGCAAAAAGAATTTCGTCATTTAACTCATCATAGAATACATCATTAAAATTGTCTTCTAAAGCAAATTCTCCACTATTCACTATCGCTTCACACAATTGCTGTGCAGCTGCATAATCAGGACTTGGTTGTGTTAAATATACTTTAGCCAAAAGACCTTGAGCAGCTGCCTTCGATGCTCTAGATTTGTAGGAGTTATCTAAATTATCAACTGCTTCTTGCAAATCTGTAACAATTTGAGAATACACCTTATCCGTAGATACTCTAGTAAAAAGTAGATCCGTTTCTGTAGGACCTACTACTGTAGTTACCAAAGGCACATCGCCAAACAACCTAACTAATTTAAAATAAGCAAAAGCTCTTAAAAATTTAGCTTCAGCTGCATAACTACTTCGATTGGCTTCATCTGCAACATCAATAAAGTTTAAAACATTATTTGCTCTAGAAATAACTTCATACATAGATTGATACATATCTTCTGACTGTATATTATTAGGGTCAACTCTATACCGGTGAAAATCCGCTTTTGTACCCTCTAATGTTGCAGTTCGTGTATTATCAGTCCGCATTTCAGATAACATATATTCAAATTGTATCCCACGATTAGCTCTAGTAATATTTGTTTCTGTATTTTCATTAACACCTTGTACTGCATCGTAGATTCCTATAACCCCAGACAATACATCAGCATCACTTGAAAAGAATCCATCTACAACAATAGCAGATTCTGGCAATGGATTTAAAAATTCATCATCACAAGAATGGAACATAATTCCTATTCCTACCAGTAGTATATATTTAATATATTTCATTTTTAGTATTTTTATTAGATTAGAAATTAACGTTTACACCAGCTGTCATTGTTCTAAATAAAGGTGTACCTGCTCTTTGAGAACCGTAAGCTCTAGGGCTGTTACTATTATCAATAAATTCAGGATTGAAACCATTGTATTCATCAGAAGTCACATAAATCAAATTCTGACCAGATACATATACTCTTACTCCTCCTAAACCAAATCTTGCTAATTGATCCTTTGTGAAATTATATCCAATATTAATATTTCTCAATGAAAAGTAACCTGCACTTTGAACCACATCATCTGTCCATATTCTTGGTTGAAGGAAAGTAGCATTAGGTACAACTCCGTCATCAACCACAGCTTGCTCATCAGAAGTACGACCTTGCCAATGTGTCCCGAAATATTGATCTCCAATATTTTTCACTTCAGCTCCTTGACTTCCTTGTATCATGATAGAAAAATCAAAATTACCAATTGAAACTTCATTAGTAAGACTCCAAATCAACTCTGGGTATGGATCTCCAAGAATGGTCTTATCTTCATCTGTAATTAAACCGTCACCATTTAAATCTTTTACGATTACATCTTCTGAAACCCCATTAATTGGAATCCAAGGCGAGTCGTAATATTGAGCGTCAATTTCTTTGTCTACTACAAATCCATAGAAAGATGAGATAGGGTTACCTACAGAATTTATCCATTGTGAATTTCTACCAAATCCATCCTCTAATAATGCTCCATCTGATTCACCAAAACTAAGTAATTCATTTCTGTTAGTAGATGCGATAAGTGTAGTACTCCATTTAAAGTTGCTATTAGAAATATTTCTAGTTCGAACTTCGAACTCAAATCCACTATTTTCTACTTCACCTAAATTTACAATACCAGCATCAAAACCAGTAACATAAGAAACAGGGTTTTCTAATAGTAATTGATCACTAGTTCTTACATAATAATCAATAGATCCAGTAACTCTGTTGTTCATAAATCCGAAATCAATTCCAGGATTAAATTCCTTAGATGCTTCCCATTGCAATAACGTATTAGCTATATTAAGTGCGGAAACACCTGGCGTAATTCCTCCTCCTGTAATCGCATTTGAAGTATTCAACAAAGCCAAGTAAGGGTATGAATTAATAATATCGTCACCTACTGTGAAATTTTCATTTCCTGTAAGCCCATAACTTACTCTTAATTTTAATCTACTTACTGCATCGTTCTTATCACTTAAGAAATTTTCGTTGTGTATATTCCAACCTAAAGAAACAGCAGGGAAGTTACCCCATTTTGAGTCTACCCCAAAAACAGAACTAGCATCTCGTCTAAACGAAGCATTCACTAAATATTTATTAGCAAAAGCATAATTAACCCTTGCGAAATAACCTATCTTATTTTTTTCATAGTTAACCTCTTCAAATTCAGATACTACAGTTGCTCCTTGTAAATTTTTAAGTAGATCATTTGCGAATCCAGTACCTTGAACTACACTATTTTCAACTTGTCTTTTTTGAAAAGTTGCACCTACTAGTACATTGAAATCATGATCATTAACTGCTTTAGTATAGTTTATCGTATTATCTGAAATAATTCTATTCCGTACTCTATTTTGCAATTGGTAGGAAGCTCTACTTGGAGATGCATGATGCAGTACTCCATCATATCTAGTTCTTTTACGGTTTTCTCTTGTTACACCTAGTGATGATTTAGCTGTAAGTCCTTCCGCAATTTTATAGCTTAAATAAGTTTGAGCTAGTATTTTGGTTTTGTACTCGTAATGCTCTCTTTCCACATATTGAGCATAAGGATTCATATCTCCTGAAGTACGAGGTCTACTAGAACCTTGTTCATCAGTAGTATCTATATCAATATTGATCAAATGATTCTCAAGAAAATAATCTCCCACTCCAACATCTGGATAATTACTTCTATCAATATATTTTAATGTTCCTTCCGTATGGTAAATAGGTAACCATGGAGATTGTCTGATAGGATTATGTATGGAAGTTGGTAAAGCTCTTCGCTTTGAATAAGAAGGATTTAAGTTAAATCCAAATTTTAGGTTATCTGTAATCTTAGTATCCATTTTGATTCTTCCAGAATATAATCTGTAATCATCTGTAATTACAACTCCCTGATCTCCAAGAGTTCTTAAGGATGCACTAAATTTTGTTTTTTTACTTCCTCCTCTTGCAGAAAAAGAATGACTTGAAATATTTCCTCCATCAAAGAATACATCTTGCCAATCTCTATCGATACCAGTTTCCTCAACTAATTGAAGTGCGTATTGAGTATTATTAGTCAAGAATCCAGCTGCAGCTTGCTCTTTTGCAGCCCAGTCAGCAACGCTCTTTTTATAACCATCACTTCCAAATGCTTCTTTTCTACCGATGTAAGTTTCATAACTAAACTTAGTTTTTCCATCTTTACCACTTTTAGTAGTAATCAGAATTACACCATTAGATCCTTCACTACCATAAATAGCAGCAGATGCAGCATCTTTTAAAATTTCAAATGATGCAACATCATTCATATCTAAATTACCTAGAAAATCAGGGTCTACAACTAAGCCATCTACGACTACGGCAGGTCCAGATTCAGCATTTACAGATCCGAATCCTCGAATAGTAATAGTAGGAGCTGCACCAGCCTCTGCTGAAGTTGCTTGAATATTAACTCCAGACACTTGTCCAATCAATGCATCATCTACTCTAGCTACTGCGATCTGATCTAATTTTTTATTTTCAACTTTAGATATAGATCCAGTTAAGTGTGATTTTTTCTGAGTACCGTAGCCTATTACAACTACTTCTTCCATAACATTAGAACCTTGTAAAATAACATTTACAGTAGTTCTACCTTCAACAGCAACTTCTTGAGTTTTCATTCCAGTATAACTTATACTTAAAATGTCTGTAGGAGCTGCATCTAATTCATACAATCCGTTAATATCTGTAGTGGTACCATTACTTGTACCTTTAACTACAACGGTAGCTCCGATTAGAGGCTCTCCGTCATCTGCACTAATAACTGTTCCTGATATTTTTAGAACAGTCAAGTTTTCAGTTTCACTCGCCATTGTAAAGTTATTGGCTTGCAATATTTGAAAGCTTAGGAATACAAAAATCCCCATAAGCAAGCTTATTTTCGAGGAAATCTGATTGAGGGGTAAATAATTTAATTTCATAATTAAAGATTTATTAAAATATATTTTTTTTAAAGTTCGCTTTTTGCGAAATACTTAAATTGATGGCAGACTTAGACATGACTTATCACATAGTTTGGCGGTTACACCAAATTATTCTAAGCTATTTCATGTACACATTAGTAAATTAATTGATTATCAATTATGTGTATTTCGAAATGAGCAGAGTGAAATATCTATTCTACTGAATGATGAGTTAGCGGATGCTAATCCATTTTTTTACACAAAATTTAACTGGAATTGATTTTTTTGGAAGACATGATTAATCGTTTTTTTTTTGTTTCAAAAATATGGTAGTAGTGAGGAGACAAATTAATAAGACTCCTTTTATCTTAAACTTTTGTTAGTTTACTAAACTAAATTCTAACACATCTTTCAGGTGTCTTTTCATGGCTTTACTTGCAGCCTCTCCATCTCCACTTACAATGTGTTGCAAAATTTCTTCGTGTTCCTTAAGTACATTATTTTCAAATTCATTTTCATCACAAACTTTATATTGTATAAAGCTATTGACTATATCAGGTGTAATAATTAACATCAAAGATTTCAAAACAGCATTTTTGCTCGCTTCAGCAATCTTAAGATGAAACATCAAATCTTCTTCTAC
The DNA here is from genome assembly GCA_045106765.1 of Saprospiraceae bacterium. Classification (GTDB taxonomy): domain Bacteria; phylum Bacteroidota; class Bacteroidia; order Chitinophagales; family Saprospiraceae; genus CAJQQY01. Next base: position 5,851 of record JBGCFD010000026.1, read on the forward strand.
AGCAGGTTGATTTGAATTTACTTTTTTCTCATATGCTTTTAAAGCTTTTTCTATTTCAATAATATCTTCAGGAGTTCTTCTCTCAGCAGCAAGTCTTGCTCCGTTTATTTCAAGGATAACTCGTGTTTCAACCAATGAAGAAAAATCTGTTTTTTCTAATTTCAAAACATCAGTTATTAACCCTTCTAATGCAGTAATTCCCATCCCAGCTACAACAGTCCCACTTTGAGGAAGTGTTTTTAAAATTCCGTAAAATTCTAATTTTCGAATCGCATCTCGAACATGAGTTCTACTTACTCCTAGTCTTTCTGCTAATTTTCGTTCAGGTGGAAGTTTGTCTCCTGAGTTTAACTGCCCTGATTTAATCAAACTTCTGATTTGTCGAATGATTTTATCAACAGGGGTTTCAACCTTGATTTCATTAAAATTCTCTATCATCTTGTTCTTGTTTTGTTGTTGTTTTATTGTTCTTAGGAAAAACAATTGGTTGACCAATTAATTGGTTGACCAAATTTAATAATTATTTTCAAAACCCCAACTCTTATTTTGAAAAAAATTAATTATTCCTTCCTAATTTAACTTCCCGCATTTGTGACATTTTTGTGATTAATTTGATTTGATGCCTTCTCATAAAATATCGAACTAATACCTATTTCATTATGGCAAACAAATCAAAAAAGAACATTAAAAAAAATATCTCGCCCCATTTACTTTAGGATTAATACTTATATGTTCTTATGAAGAAATATTTGAAAATAATAGAACATATCTGAAAATTCACACTTCCTGCCCTACTTAACTATTTTGTGGAAATAAAAAGTTGGTAACAATAATTATATGTAATCTGCTAAAAAAATAGATGAAGCATTACAATTAGTTATTAATTCAGGATATGAAGACTTAGTTCATCAACAAGCACGGCTGAATCGATCTGAACGAGAATATCTAAAAGGAACAATTACAGAAAATAATTTGAGTATAACTTATGCTCAAATTAGACAAGCACTTCAATATCATTGGAAATAATTCTATTGAATATTTTAATAAACCCTAATATGAAAAATTAAAAAATGGGAGTAAAATTACTTTACTCCCATTTTTATTTATCTAATAACATGAACTTATTCTCTCATCGTTACTTAGTCAATTACAAATGTCAAACTCCTCCTCGCTCCTGCAACTTGCACGATCACATAATAAATTCCAGTTGGTAAATCAAGTTGGTAATTTTTTGAATAAATATCCTTTCCCGTAAAAACGTTGCGATCCACCAACATGCTTTGCTCATTAAAAATATCAATGACCATATCGTTAACATTAGCCAATTCAACATCGATCGTAAAAATTCCATCATTTGGATTTGGGAATAAATTCAAATCAGTAATCGTTGGAACATTCGTATTGAAAAATGGAATTTCAGTAGAATCTGCATAAACAAAAATTTGTTTGGTAATATCACTTTGACAGCCTCCCAACGTCGAAATTAATTTTAAATCATACTCCCCTGTTTCAGAAAAATAAAATAAATATTGATTGTCTCGCTGCTCTACTAATTCAATTTTTGTCTCATCATATTCCCATGCCACTCCACTAGGAATAGGTAATGTCAACTCCAACACTACAATTGTATCGCCTACTACAATATCAGTCGGTGCAATAAAAAATGCATCTAAATTTCCTTCGGCAAACCGAATCTGAATCGTATCTTCTACTAAGCAACCATCATTTCTCAAAGCATGCAAATAATAAATATCTTCTCCTTGGGTGGTAAATTCATCAGCATTACTTAACTCTCCCTCCGACAAATTCCCCCAACTAAACTCTACATAACCTGTATTAGAGAAATCATAATACAACATTCCATTATTACAAAGCAAAGTATCTTCTCCACCTAAATCTAACGGCTCAATGTCGATAGATTCAATTTCAAAAACGGTGACTAACTCGCAACCAAGGCCATCAGTAATACTGACCTCATAATTTCCTGGAGGTAAATTCTCTAAGGAATTATTATTCATTCCATTGTCCCACACATAGGAAATATTTTGGTCTCCACCTTCAGCTAAAATTTCGATTTGACCATTTGGTGTTCCCTCGCAGGATACTGGTGTAAGAATTTCCAAGACTAACAAAATCGAATCTGGGTCTTCTAAAACTATATTTTCTAAAATCGAACAACCATTATTATCAATCACTTCGAGCATATAATCTCCTTTCCCTATATTTGTAAATGTATTGTTATTTGTTGCCGCTCCCCCATTCCAAATATATTCATAATCAAGTGTTCCACCTTCTATGACAACTTCAATACTTCCATCTAAATTATTGACACAAGAAGGTTTTTGCAATATAGTATTTGTGATCTGTAATGCTGTTGGCTGAGTAATCTCCACATCAGCAATCGTCGAACAACCATTAATGTCAGTAATCGTCACATTGTAATTTCCAGCAACTAAATTCGTTGCAGTATCTGTCATTTGTGCTAAATCGTCATCCCATAAATATTGATATGGTGCAGTTCCTCCTGAAAGAGAAACTGTTATTTCTCCTTCATTTCCTTCAAAACATAAGGGTTCTTGAACTAAGACTCCATCGGCAACAAGTGCCATAGGTTCGTCGATGGTCGTAGTCATCATTTGAGTACAACCAACTGCATCTGTTATAGTAACCGTGTAATCTCCCGCTCCCAAATTAGAAACAAGCGAAGTAGTTTGTCCATTGCTCCATAAATAATCATAAGGTGGAAAACCTTGAGTGGCAATAACCTCTGAACTTCCACTTTCATCTCCACTACAAAGTGGATGAGTCATCGTTCCTTGCGTCAAAATGATTTCTGATGATTGAATTATCTCTACATTTTCAAATGAGGTACATCCATTTGCGTCAATAATCAGTACAGTATAATTTCCGACTGGAAGACTACTTGCCGTAGCAGTAGTTTGTCCATCGGGGTCATTCCAATTGTAGGTATAGTTTCCAGTTCCGCCTGTTGGAGTTACAGTTGCACTTCCTAAATTCCCACCACAGCCAACTGGAATCACATTAGAAACATTAGCTAAAATCTCATCAGGTGCATTTAATTCAATTGAGAAATCTTGAGTACAGCCATTCGAATTAGTAACTGTAACTGTATAGATACCCTTTGATAAATTCGATGCAATATGGAAATTAGGAATCGCCGAATCATTCCAGACATAATCATAATCAGCAGGATCGCCTTGCAACGAAATCAAAAGTGAACCATCAGTATCATAGGAACATTCTAAGGTATTCGTGATCGAGATACTTCCTTCAAACTCAATTAAAGATTGTGTAACAGTACTTTTACATCCGTTTGCATCAGTCACGGTGATAGTATAATTTCCAGAACTTAAACCATCGGCAAAAATGCCTGTGACACTTGGATCATGACTCCATTCATAAGTCAAAGGAGAAACACCACCTGTCGCTTGTACCGTAATATTTCCCATCGGACTTAAACAATCAGTATTGTTAAATGATGCAATAGAAAGAATTGGCGCAGGTGAATTATTTATAATTATGTTATTTAAAATCGAACTACAACCTTGTACATCTGAAACGGTTACAGAATAATTCCCCTCCAAGAGTTCACTTGCTAAAGTCGAATTCAAATTAATATCATGACTCCAAACATAAGAATATGGTTGTGTTACACCTCCTGAAACAGACAATTGAATTGCTCCATTCGCCTCACCACAAACGGCATGAGTAATATTTGACGAAATCAAAATTTGTGGATTGTCAAAATCAATACTTGTAAAAATAATGTCTGAACAACCATTAGAATCTGTAACAGTCATTGAATAATTACCTCCTGATAAATTTGTAGCAGTATTGTTATTTAAGGTAGCATCATGTGACCAAATGTAACTAAAAGGAGCAGTTCCATTTGCCATAGCTAAAACTATTTCTCCATTGTTATCAATACAAAGGCTATTTGTTTTGGAAAAAACTGATAGTGTTGGTCCTGCAATTTCGGAAATTGAAGTAGTTAAAATATCAGTACACGCATTTGCATCAGTAACTGTTACCGAATAATTCCCAGCAGATAAATCTATTGCTAGAGAATCATTTAATGATCCATCATGACTCCATTGAAATAAAAATGGCGCAACTCCATTTGCAATTCTTAAGTCAATCGAACCATTCGAGTTTCCACAAATTTCTGATTGACTATTTTCCAAAATTAAACTTGGCCCAGTAATTTCATTAATTGAGGTAGTTAAAATATCGGTACACGCATTTGCATCAGTAACCGTTACCGAATAATTTCCAGCAGATAAATCTGTTGCTAGAGAATCATTCAATGATCCATCGTGACTCCATTGAAATGAAAACGGCGCAACTCCATTTGTAATTTTTAAATTAACCCAACCATTTGCATTTCCACAGATTTCTGATTGGCTATTTTCCAAAACTAATTCTGGCGCAGCTTCAAAACCAATCGTCACCGTACTCGTCACCGTACAGAAATTTGCATCAGTAACTTTTAACGTGTGGAGTCCTGCAGCAGCATTTTCCAAAAGAGGATTATTCAAATTTGCATCTCCATCCCACTTATAAGTGAGTGGCGGAGTTCCTCCAGAAGCAATTCCTGAGGAACTTCCATTCATTTGATTACAAGTCTCATTTGCTACTAGAGAAGTTGTCAAAGTCAAAATTGTCGGCTCCGTAATTACATTGTTATGATAAACTGCCTTGCAACCAGAACCATCTTGTACCCAAGCTGAATAGTTACCTGCTTCGAGGTTCGTAAAAATATTTTGAGCTTGAAAATTAATATTATCAATCGAATAACTGAATGGGGCAATTCCTCCCGCAACGGTAATTTCTAAAGTTCCATCATTTCCATCTTTGCACAATTCATTAGTTGTTGCTACTGAAGCGATAAGTGGATTAGTAAAAGTAATTACAGCCGAAGCAGTATCTAAACAATCATGATCATCCTTTACCAATAAATCATAATTCCCAATTCCTAAGCCTGTAAAAAGACTATCTGCTTGATAAGTATTCCCACCATCTATCGAAAATTGATACGGCGGAAAACCGCCCAAAGTGGATACTTTAATTTGCCCTGTGGAATCTGCTTGACAGACAACATCGGTGGCAAAATCAAGGGTCATATTGAGAGAATCCAAATCATAGACATAAGCGATACCTATACTAGTACAGCCAATCAAATCGGTAATTGTTACATTGTAATCATCTGGTGAAATATCTGTTCGGATTGAATCTGTACTTCCATCTTCCCATAAATAGGTATATGATCCATCCCCATTATAAGCATGTATTTCAACATCTGCGGTCAAATTTTCCAAAGCACAACCAGCATAATTAGAAACCGAAAAGTTAAGTAATGGTAAACTTCCTGCGCTGATACTATCGATCAAATTATATCGACATCCTCGGGTATCTTCTACTTCAAAGAAATAAGTTCCAACAGACAATCCAGTAACGGTATAGGTATTTGTAAATATCATTGTATCAACTGTAGCAAAAGTATCGGTCGTCGTAAATTGAGCCTCTCCTCCTATCGATATCATATAAGGAGGTGCGCCTCCGATAGCACTTATAGTAATCGTTCCATCCTCCGATTGTCCATGACAAGACTCTTGTGTAGTTGAAGTAATCGAAGCTGAAAGTGGTGTTGCTGTAGCTACCACAAACGAATCTACTTTTTCACAACCCAGACCATCTCGTATCAAAATATAATGCGTCCCCGCTGTCAATTCTGAAATAGTATCTAAATATATTTCTGTAGCTAAACTATCTCCGTAATTAATCAATTCCGAAGAAACGTAATTATCAGGATCTGAAATCAAATCTATTTTTATTGGAAAAGTAAAACCAGGTTGCAGTTCAATAATGGTTTTTCCTAATTCACATTCCGCCTCAGGAAGCAAGGCAATGGAGCTTGGAAAAAGAGTTGGGCCAGCTAAGGGAATACCTAAAATCAATTCAGAGAAGCAATTATTCACATCTTTGATCATGAGGTTATTATTTTCAAAACCACCAGTCAAAGTTGTCATCGTTTGGAAAGGTTGTCCATTCAATGAAAAATTATAAGGAGCCGTTCCGCCCGAAATATTACTTACTTCAACTACTCCATTTTCGCCTGTACAATCTATTGTACTAGTGCTTGATAATGTTCCTTGAATCTCCGCAGGTTCTGTAATTATAATGTTATTACTCGTCACCGAGCAACCTTTATAATCTGTTGCTTGGACAGTATAAGTTCCTGGGAGTAAATTGTTTAATCGATAATCATCAGTCATTAAGGACAAAGAATCAACTTGATTTCCATCTCGAAAAATAAGGGTTTCATAAGGAGTATCTCCATTTAAATTAAATGAAAAAGCTCCCGTCGTATCACCATGACAAACTAAATTTTCCGAAGAAGTCAAACTAAAATTAAATGCGCTAACTGCCTCTAATGAAAACTCATAAGGTGCTGGATTTCCACATCCAGAAAGATCCGTTACTAGCATTTGATGAACTCCTGCTCCTGTTACGGGAAGCGTAAACTGCAAAGGTAATTTCGGATCAGTTGCTGGTGTTCCATCTATTGTATTTAAAACACCAAAACCAGTTACGCCATCTAAGTTATATTGGAAATCATCATAGCCTCCTCCACCGAAAGGAGCATCAGGCAAATTTTTCAAATAGAAAGTAGTGTAATAAATTCCATCCGAACATGCAGGTGGAATTGCCGAAACACCTGTTACTTCTATAGGTTTTACTTGGTCAAATTGATGAACAATCGAAACTGTACAAGCAGGAGATTCATAATCTATCACTTCTATTACCTGTGGAGATTCATCATCTACTGTTATGCTAAAATAGGCCGGTGGGTCAAAAAAGAAGCCGTTATTATCTACACAATTTGGATTATCTGCACAAGGAATTCCATTCAGAGAAACTTGATATACACCTGTTGAGGAATTTGCCGTTCCTCCAGTTATAACCACTTCATAAGTTATTGAACCGCCACAAGGAATCACTTCTGGCAATTCACCATTATCTTCTACCCACAAAAAACTGTTGTTAACCACCTTAGCATAATCAAATGCTTCACATCCCAAACTATCAATTATTGTCAATCTGCTCCGAGTATTCACTAAGCCCATCGTATCAAAATCAGTCACTTCTACCCCATCATAAAAATATTGATATGGTGGAAAACCACCACTACTTGTTCCTGATTCTACAATTGAACCGTCTGCCAATATTCCACCACAAACTGCCGTTGGTGGAGTTATATTTAAAGTTGGAAATTGAATAGGATCAGGATTATTTATTTCAAAATTAAGTGGAGTTATGGAACAACCATTTTTATCTGAAATATAAAATTGATAACTACCAGCAAATAATTGTGGAAGCGTAATATCATTTTCATTTTCTAAAAGTGTAATCGTTTGGTTATAATTACTAAATGGACCGACCGTAGAAATGGTGTAAGGCGGTGCACCTCCTGTAATATTTACTTCTGCATCAAACCTATCGTAAGCACAAGTTCCATGATAGGTTTCTCCATTAATTTCTATACTAGTCAAAGGTGAAAAACTTGCGACTAGTTGAGGAATATCCAATACTTCAATTGATCCTACATAGTCAAAAACACATCCATCATCATTCGTTGCTTTAAGTGTATATGTTCCAAATGGAACAGAAAGGAATCCATTGTGAGTAGTTATTTCTTTAGAAAAAACAGAGTCCGAAGCTGACGTTGCTTGAATAATAATTGTTTTCGTATTCGTTGCTTTGATTAAATCATTAAAAAATATTTTCCCATTTTCACCATGACAAACAACATCGGATTTGGTTGCTGTAAAAGTAGGATCCGCAGATTCTATAATATTCATCCCTCTAGTAATTCCGCAAGGTAAATCTCCCGTAATTGCATTGTTAAAAACACCAATCTTATATCTTCCAACAGGTGCCAAAAAATTCAAATCATAAGTACTCAGCGAATCGGGATGATAATTGGTGATCGATCTTTCTCCTCCAAATTCAGGTACGTAACGTAACAGAGTAGAATCATAAGAATAAAAAATAACAGAATAATTTTCACCAATTGTTCCTCCTACCAACTCCGTAACTTCTACACTTCCTGCTAATTCACCTGGACAAACATCCGCTACCTCAAAAAGAATATCATCAAACTTTTGAAACACCACCAATGCATTTGTGGCGGTACTCGTATATGCAGAACCTTTACCATCCGCTCTAAAAGAAGACACTCCGTAAGTACTACTTGATGCAATTAATCTAGCTCGATAACTAACATTTGAAGACGTCGCAGTTTGAGTAATCGTATGTCCAGCATTGCCGATATGATACCAACCGCCACCATCATTTCTTTCCCATCGAAAATATCCATTTGAGAATGGAATTTTATGAGTCGCACTAACTTTCATTTGTTCGCCATTACAAAAAATAGTTTGTTCCTGACCATTCGTATTCAAATATCTCAACTGAGGTTCTACGGCATCAATTACGTAACGAGAATTAAATCTAAATCCATAACCAATATTACCAGGAGCATTCCCTGTCAATGTTTTATAAGTATAACTATCTCCATTTCTTGCGAAGTCAGTAAAAGGCATATTATTCGCTTTTCCAACAAATCGATAATCGTCATCACCATTCATTGGTGGAGACATTCCATAATCATCTTCATTGGCACTATATCCCATGTAAACCCTAAGCGATCTTTTTTTTCTTAGATCAAACTTATTGTGATAATAGTTGTAGCCGACCAAATTATGATAATAAAAAGTTTTGTTGATTACTTTATGATTATTAATGTTATGGTACCAAGAAGTTTCATTTAGATAAAATTTTTCAAAACTTGTTCCTCCCCAACCTACCCATTGACCTTTAGGATTAAAGATATGCATCGAGTTCATAAAATAATACATGTCTGGTCTAGTATGTGGTGAACCATGATAATAATTTTCATAATCATTAGGCATATCTGAATTATGGGAAACTCTAGTGAGGTAGGTTTCCACTTGAATATTCCCAAAAGATTGTGCTTGTACATGCACTATAGCCATCTGCAAGATTAAGAAAAGTAATATGCTTTTTAAGAAATTATATTTTATCATAATTTGTTTTTAGGGAAAATAAAACTGAATTCTTATTTTTTTAATAACTAACTTCTATCACTTGACTCAAAGGAGATTGTGCACCGTTAGCGTATATTGCTCTAATTTGATATTTATACTCGGTGTCCATTCGTAATTTCTCATCGGTAAATTGCCAAGTGGCTTCTTCCGAGTTCGCCATTGTTTTTTGAATTGTTTTATACTTTCGAGGTCTGTTATTTTCCATTGCTCGATAGATCACATAATGTGTCAAATCCTTTCCATCGGGTTCGTATTCCCATTTTAGTAAAACCATTTTTCGCTTTCGATCAACTTCTGCAATTACTTTCTCCACGGCAGTACGAATCCCATTATCAATTTTTGCAGCAGAAATAATTCGAGAAGATGTCGTTAAGTCTGCATCATCCAAAGCGACTAATCGATACTCGTAAGGCACTCCTCTTTCTACCGTGGTATCTTGATGACTTTTAATATTCAAGTCATTAGGATAAGTCATGGATTTTATTTTCACCCAAGCTGTTTCACTTTTTTTCTTTCTTTCTAACAACATATTTACAACATCGCTACTGGCACTATTTTCCCAAATCAAACGCACTCCATTATCAAGCGGTCGAGCATTGACAAAAACTGGTGCAGCAGGAGGAATCGAATCTGGTCGAACAATCGTCACGATGGCTGAGAAGTCAGAAGCATTTTGACGAAAATCTAATGCTCGTATTTTAACAAAAACCTCTTCGGAAAGAGTGTGCATCGGCACATCATAAGTGAAGTAATTTCTTTGCACAGGCTTGGATGTAATTTGTGCATATTCTGCTCGGTCCTTTCTATTTGCCATATAAACTCGGTAACCCATCATATCTGGTTCTTCATTTTTCAGCCAACTAATGACCATTGTACCATCTTCCATGATTGCGCCACGAAGTCCTGTCGGTGGTGCTGGTGGTGTCTCATCTTCGAGTTGCGAAAGTGCAGAAAATGAGGCGAGACTACGACCATATTTATCAATAGCGACAATGCGATAATAATTGACTGGCAATGGATCTTGATCCACAAAATATCGGAGTGATTTATCAATCAAACTTTCGCCTGAAAGTAACTCATAAACACCTTGGTCCGTAGCACTTCGGCGAAGCTGAAATCCAACAATCTCTTTTTCGTTTTCTCTGAAAAAATCCCACCCAATTCCAAGGCTAATATTTTCCATATTGGAAACTGATACGATCGTAGGAATATTCACTTTTGGATTGATGCCCATGCCTTGCACAGGGTCAGAAGGTGCTCCCATTTCTTCAAAAATAGTTTTCCCTCGAACTCGATAAACATATAATTGATCGTTACTCTCCAAAGAATCCATCATCAACATATCATTTTCTGTATTTGGATTTCTGTCCATGCCGACAAAAGGAGCAGCGTTTATTTTTTGGAAATTTTGACCATCGGTAGAGCGTTCCACTTGATAAGTCGTATAAAATTGTTCAAACATTTTACTATTCCAACTGATGTACGCCACTCGATCAGCAAACTCTACTTCGATTTGTGATACCTTCGGTAAATTATAAACTTCATCTGTTCCTAAATACAAATATCCCGTATCAATTGGGATTTCCTTTGGCGCACTAGCTGCATATATTTTATACAAATAATACTCCCCCTCTACAACTGTTTTATCTTCAAAATAAAGTCCCAATGCTTCTGCTACTTCCACCGATTGATCCGCAGCAAATAGCCCAAAAGAGAAACGATTATATTGTTCATCTTTTTGAGATTTTAAACTATTGTCACCTACACTTCCTGTAAAACTTTTTCCATACAAAGCCTGCGCAGCAATCGCAGCATAGTTATTTCGCTCCATCAAAGGTTTCCAATCTTCGGCAGCGACAAGCGGCTTCAAAGATGGATTCGTCAGTCGAGTTATTTTCTTTCGCTCGGAAAGTGGCAATATTTTATCTCCTCTTCGTACCGTTGACCTTTCCAAAACATAACCTGATTTGTTCGCTTCTTTCCAAGCATACATACTCGTAGGAGCCCAGCGTAATTTGACTGACGAACCAAAAGATTTTCCTGTAATGGCTAATCCATGAGTTTCTTTAATTATTTTTTGAGCAAAAATATTATTGACAAAAAGTAAGGCTACAATCAGCACTAAGAAAGTAAAATGGTTATTCTTGTTTTTCAAAATGTTTTTTTTTAAATATTGTATTTTAATGTAAGGTCAGGTATTACCTAAAACTTCAACGTTTACTGAAATCCTTTAAAATTGATGGTTCGTTCAATATTTCCTTTTGCCGATTCATTTGGTTTTTGATATTTGACCATCATTTTATAATCACCTGCATGTGGTCTTTTGAATAACCAAAGGAGTAATTTTTCGGCACTTTCGGGCATGTTACTATTTTGATAAGTGGCGGTAATATCTTGCCTGATTTCAAAATAATCTCTCAATAAAATATAAGGAACATCATAACTCAATCTGGCTTTTTTAGCATCGAAAACGGTTGAGTTAGCTTGCATTTCTTGTTGAGTCAGCACTTTATTTTTGTAAGGAAACGGTTGTCGAAGTCCGATTGCTCTAGTTGGTATTTTTCCAAAATCATCCGTATCCCTCCAGTCCACTTCAATCGTGTTATTTGGAAAAGATTGAGACATTTTCTCAAAGACTAAATCATCATACCATTCTCCTATTTCATTCTTAATTCCAGTAATATTTAAGTCAGCTTCTAGCACTATTAATGGTTTGATAAAATCTCCTTCAGGGTTCATATATCCATGCATATCAAATTTGTCAAACATCTCAGTACCTGACCAATCCAATCCAAATGCGTCAATAAATAATCCACTCGAATTTCCATTCCCATCATCTGTTCCGCTCACTTGAGTAAATCCTTTCCACTCTTGGAGCACCGACATATCGTCAATCTTATCTTTTAGTGTACTGTATTTACTGGTTCTAAAATTCAAGGCAATCATGATTTCTTCATTCAAATTTTGCGCTTGATTTTCTAGTGCCCTTTGCTTGAGTAAGATGCTCGTAAAATCTTCATCAGCACCTGCATCCGTACTTCCACCTTGGTTGTAAACTAAGGTCGTTTCTTGCATTGATACATTCGCATCAACTGCTGCAGGAGAAGTTGTTGGAACTGCGACCATCACCATTTGAGTAATTTTTTGGTTGGCAATATTTTCGGAAGGAATTTGATAAGATACTCTATTTTTAGAGGCATCATATTGAAATTCATACTGTTCTAGAATCACTCCGTCTTGAACTAATCGAAGTTTTTGAACCCAATCTCCACCATTACTTCCATCAAAAAGATAATCTTGACCTTGGATCAATTGAATATACCCTTCCTTATTTTCTTCTTTCAAATAATTATACTGAGTGTGTACTGGATAACTATATGCCACGTTGTCCATCGGAATGAATTTAGGCGCAACACCCGTTTTAAACTTGACAATTTTCTCTTGGAAATATGGGTCGCCAAAAGTGTCTAATAATTTTTTCCAAGGAGCATTTAGTATTTTAGTTTCTACTTTTACTACAATTTTAAAAGTATGATTGGTCAATGGATCAAGAATATCTGATGTTTTAAGGCCGACTACCAAACGGTCATCAGACCAAACTTCCTCAGCAATAACTGCTGCTCCTGTCTCCTCATTTATTAGTGAAAGTTCATCCACGACAACTCGATATTGTTGCATTTCATTATCCTCATTATACATCATAAACTCAACGCCCACGCCATAATTGAAAGTAACTTGAGGTCTTATAAATACATCTGTTTCTTTGTTGTTATTATTGTTAGGTGACATATCTGAAACTATTTCTACCCCCAAAACATCTTGACCAACGACATCACATTTTTCGCCAGCTTCAAATTCGAAAGAACAAGTTCCACTCACCAAACCATCGAGAATTCTAAAATATCCACCCACTTTTCCACGCATATACATTGGATTGGGTAGCCGTGCTTGCAAGGCTGCCGCTGCTCCAATTTCTAGGATTTTGAAATTTCCTTTAACTAAAAATAGATCGACTTTAATTCCAATCTCACCTTGCATATAAGCATACATTTGACCAGTTCCATACCAGCCATCTATTCCAATTGGATTCGCTGCGGTGGCATCATGTGCGCACCTAGCATTCGCTCCATAATCATACAACATCATATCCCAACCTACTCCTGCTCCAAAAGTCGCATAGAAAATAGCGTAATTAAGATTTGCTAATTCTGCTTTTAAATTTGCTCCAAACATCAACCCATTTCCTCCTGCAAATCGAGGATCGTCTCTTCCTGTAATTCTATAGTCACCTAAAATTTGAGTCACATTAGAAGGTAGTCCTGGGAATTCAGGAATGATTGAACCTGCATCAAAATATCCACCCATCGTAATTTTCAACGGGTCAAGGTTTGGAACAAACTCTGTATTCAATGCCAATGAAATTGGTGCATCAGGCGTACCGATGTAAATGTACCAATCGTTAGGATCAACATGTAAAGTTCCATTTCCAGCATATTTATTTTCGTAAGCTCCGATGATTTGATTTTGTACATTGACAAACATATCTAGCGAAGCGTGAAATGCTTTGGCGGGGAAATCATAAGTCATCAGTAAATTGCAAGACAACTGCGGATCAGCAGCAGGTTGTGTCAAAAATTTCCCAATTCCATCAAAACCAATTTGATGCAAACCGCCAGAGGTATTAAAAATAAATTCAAGTGTTGCTATTCCGTTAAACAAAGTTCGGTTGACTGTTCCAATAGCTACAGTTGCTTTCACTCCCACTCCGACATCTTTTTTCGGAATATATTTCATGCCCGAAAGCGAGACTCCAATTTCTTCTGACGCAACTGGATTATCTCCTTCTTGTGGCATAGTTATTTTTTCAAAACCGCTCCTCGCCATGTGGTACGATGCACCTCCACCAAAACCGTACAACATTAAACCAGAAGTTCCAAGTGTAATTCCAGGATTATAGGATGCCAACGCATCAGCAAAGAAATATCGGTAGTCGTCGACTGATCCAAATTGAGCGACTGCGCCGACTTCAAACTTGGGTTCAAAGGTGGCGGTGATCGCTCCTCGAAAACCATTTCCATAAACTGGATCTTTTTCAAAAAATACTGCATCACCTTTAAATGCATAACCTGTTCCGCTCGCATCAATTCCGATTTTATCTACTTTAAAATCTTTGTAGGCCCAGATTTGTCGATCTAAATCTTTATTATATTTTATGTCTGCAATAATTCTAAAAAACCCATCGCCTGCTAATTCTCCACCCGATGCACCAGTCAAATGTACCTTGGCACAAAAGCCAATAATAACTTCTTTCGTCTGCTCGTCTTTGGTAATTCCAAAGCCACAAAGTGTCAAAGTGAAATTTCCAAAAGTAGCAGAAACATCTCCTTCCAATTGCCAAGAACCTAATTCGATGTAAGGTTCTGAAGTCAGTAATTTTAAATCTTGAAAAGTTAAATAAGGAATTTCTAAACCATTACCTCCTTCCGTTTTTGGTTGAAAGGCAGCCATCCCGTGCAGGGCTGCAACTGCATGAAATTTTTTCTCTGTTTGTGTATATTTTATTTCTATTGAAGAAGAAGCGTGGAGTTCCACTTTTGCTTTGAAGGCATCTAGCTTTAAAGTATCATTCCAAATAACTTTGAAAAAATATTCATCACCAGGGTCGATAAATGCTTCATAATTAAATTCTTCTTTGAAAGCAGGAACATCGACTTCACCTACAAAAGCAAGATTTTTAAATTGATTAGCTTGAACAGCTATCCCCAATGAATCTATTGAAAATGCCCAAGTTCCCAATCGTCCTTTTTCTAATGGCAGTAACTCTGTTCCGTATACCCAAGCTGACAACCCCATGTTGTCAAAAATAATGTTCTCTCCTCCTATGGTTACTTCATCTCCTTCTTCCACCCCAGTCAAACTATTGGGTAAAGTCACAGTAGCAGATTTTATAAAAAAACCTGTCCATGCTGGATAATTGTCAATATTAATTTGCCCCATCACATCTGCGTGTTCATATTCATCTGGAAAAACAACATCGCTTGGAGTCATGGCATCACTAAAGTCCATAATCATATTTTGTACCTCCCATTTCCAATCTGGTTTAGCCAACATTGCAAAAGGTGAGATAGAAACATTTGCAACAAAATCGCCCCACTCAGGCATAGTTGTGACGAAACTTCCTTTCACAAAATTCACGCTATCTGCTTCGCCTGTCACAGGATCAATTGGAATAATCTGATCTCTACAAAATTCAACTTCACCTTCGACACTTACTGATTTAAATCCATTGCAATCCCAACTCACATAAGAATTTTGTCCACCGATAAATGAAACCCGAGTCCCATATTGAATTTGTGCTCGAACAGTTTCTTCTAAAAATAATTTAGATTCTCCGACCAAACCACCTTTATGAAAACTCGTTTCTCCTGTAAAAACTAAATGTTTTTTCTTTCCTGTTCGAGTCGGAACATCAAGTGCGATAAATGCCTGAAGCGAAGCACCTTGTGGAGTAAATACCATTGAATCAAGCGCAATAATATATGTGGCAAAAGAAGACAAAGTTGTCAATCCAAATGGTAAATTTTTAGAACCAATTCCTGCTCCTGCTACAAAAGTCTCATTTTCGTTTTCTTGGTTAGTAAGCAAAATTCCTCCTCCTTGACCATCACCTTGTCCTTCTTCTCCAGTATCACAAACTGTAACTTCAGGTTGATTTCGTTCTGCCGCCAATTCATCTCCTGTGATAAAACCAGGCAATGCATCGAGTCCATCTGAAATTCCATTGATCGTTCCAGCATAAACTACTTTGTCAGTATTGATTGCTAAATCTTTAAATTCAACATTAATATAAGTGTTAATCCAATTCAAATGAACTGCTCCATTTCCAGACCAAAGTCCACCTGATTCATAAATCGTATCGAGGTAAATTTTAAATTCTGCAATCGAAATCACATCATCTATTTCTAAGTTTGTAATTGGATTTTGATTAGAAATTACTGGAAGCGGATTCGATTCACCACAATCAATTTGGATTGGAATCGTATCAGTTATAAAGGTATCAATTGAAGAAAAAACGCCTGGCGTATATCCATCGCAAAGCGTGTACATTTGATATTCGTAAGTTGTATTTTCTTTTAAATCTGTCAGCGTCAATTCATCAGCAGTTGTCTCATCTTCGTACCATTGACTATTTGGTTTAGACTTATTTCTATATTTTAAAACATAACTATTTCCCAAACCTCCAGGAATTGGATTCCAAGAAATCGTTGCAGAAGAAGCATCTCGCTCTTTCACTTTTATATTAAAAGGAGCTGGACAGCTAAACTCTCCGTAAGTGAAAATTTCATAGTCACTCCAGCCATTATTTTTAAAACCATTTTGTTGGGTGATGTCTTCTGCTTGTACTCTAACAATATATTCACGTCCCGAAATTAATTGTGGATCAGACACATCAATAATCGTAGAATTAATGTTCATCACCGATTTTGAAACAAAAGGTTGTTCAAAATCAACGATCAATTCGGGTGTCATTCCACCTGCTGCATCGTACTCGTAAATCTCAACATTATATTCAGTTGGAAAACCTCCTGTATGTCGAGCTTGCCATTGTACAGGAATAAACTGTGGAAATAAAGGATCAATTTCCCCAATGGGAGCAAGGATTACAGGCGTTTTATGTAAAGTCGCAAAAACTGTTACGCAACTCTCAAAACTGGCTGCTTCATCATCAATTCGATCATAGTCAAATACTTGAAAACAAATTTGATAAGTTCCGTCTGGCAATCCTCCGTTTGCTTCATATTGTTGAATAGAGTAATTTTCAAAAGATAAATTTTCGTAGTGTAGCAGTTGGGAAAGATCATTTCCACTCAGTTGAAGCGGTGCACCATAACGCAATTCTAGTGGAGCAATGGGTAAATTATTATTGGAACGTAAGGTTATTCCTTGTCCCGTAATTTTTACTTTTAGTCGAGCTTGGAAATTAACCTCGTTGACATCCTTTAACAAAAGATTTACGCCAAGTCGATTGGTTCCTGGAGCGGTCCAATCAGAAATATTTCCAGTATGTGGTGGCATACTTTGCGTCGTAATATTGATTGGGAAAATCTGCGCAAAAATATTTTGAGTGGAAAATATTGCAATGACAAATATTATGAGAACCTTTACTCTGTTCATTCTTGGGGGAATTTATGTAAATGTTAATTATCCTACGTAGTCTTGGCTTTAACTGAACACAGCAATTTTTTTCCTTATCTGCTGTGGTCGGCTAAAGCCAAACCCACGTGTTATTTGATACACGTGATTATGTAATTATTGTTTTTTCTTAATTCCATTTCTTCGAAATTTATATCCATAAGTCACATTGATATATGCTTCGAAAAATCGTTTTCCATTTGTACCTGATCCGAATTGTTGAATAATATTGGAAGACAATCTTAAATTATTATCCTTGTTAATTTCATACTGTGCACCTAATCCGAAATTGAGTAAAACTTTAGAATCATCGACTTGAGAAATATAGTTGACACTCAACCTTGCATCCGTTTTTAATTTCTCATTGAGAAAAGATTTATCCGCTAAAAAACTAGGAGTAATAAATGTAGAAGTAATGTTAGAAAATGTAGATCGATTAATACTTAAACTTGCCCCCCAGCCGAAAGTCTCTTTTTGTGGTGCTCGATAGATGGCACTTCCATACCAAAAATTAGACGTTTGATCTTCAGAAATTACATCTTCGATAATCGAATTCGCATTTTGAAAACTCAACATTCCTGTTATTGAACCACCATCTCCTTTTTCGCCCATCATATGTGTCGCTGTAAAAGTTGCCGCTTGCGTAACCTGCGCTAAGAAGATAGAATCCACAAAAAGTTCTTGATTATTGACTGCTCGCAATTTGGTAGAATTTTGGAAATTAGAATATTGCGCAGAGTAATTCCATTTTTCCGAAGGAGCATAATTTAGATTTACAGAAGCAATAATTCGGGAAGTCTTTTCTGCAACAAATTCATCGAGATTAGTTCGTTCTACGCCTCCATTAATTGCAAAATTCAATTTTCCCTCCATCCAAGATTTAGTGAAACCTGCAGTAATATTTTCTAAATCATTATTAAAAAATATAGCGCCTAGCGTTCGAAAACCTCTCGTGATTCTTTCATAGCCAAAGTTGATTCCATAATTTTTTCCAGAATAATTTAGCCGAGTATTAAAAGCATCGCCTGATTGGAAAGAAGCATTGGGAGAAAATATTCCTCCGTAAGTTCGGCTAAAACTACCTTCATCAGAAAGTGAAACAGCACGAGTATCTCGATTAAATAAACTGTGCGCCCAGTCAAAATTGATATTAATTTTATTAGAAATTTTTTGATAGGCTTGAATACTTGCCACCATGTTGGAGTTGGGAGAAATAATCATCGTGGTAGGTTGTACGATAGAGTTTTTATCATCATTTGCACCAAAAAGAATTAAGGCTAATTTTGATTTTTCACCTGCATAACCAGCCTTAACTGCGTAACCCATCCGTTTGTATGATGGATCTAAATTTTGTCTCCCATCCAAATCTTCTGCTACTGCTCGTCGCAATCTTCCGTACATTCCACCGACATAAAATTTCCCAGGATTAAGTTCTAAACCAACTCCTCGGAAAGTAATATTCCCAAGAGTATATTTTGAGAAAAACATGGAGCGATCACCTATATGAAGTGTTGCAATCTTATATCTCGGACTGATTCCTGTGAAAGTGTAGGAAGGTAATTTAAAGTTTTGATTGCCTTCAGAAAAATTGAAAGCAAAGGGTGCTTCGATTCCCAACAAACTTAAATTCAATCGAGCTTGCACTCTAAATTGAAATCCATCTCGACGAGGTGCGATTCCTGAATAAGCATAAATATCGCTTATCAATCGGATACCACCATTGATCTTTAAGGATCGATCATCCTTACCGAATTGGGGCTTAATATTCTGACTAAAAGAGTCATTAATCAGAGAAAAAGAAAAAAAACAGACCAATAAAGCTAAGGTAGATTTATTGATTTTTTTTTGAATTTGGGGTCGCATTTAGATTTTGTTTCAAATTATGCTTAGTTGTACGAAGCATAATTTAAAAAGATGCGAATTTATTTTAGAGGAGAAAATAAAAATTTAGCAAGAAATTGGAAGGTGCTCAAATTAGTGAATGGGAAAGAAAATTGATAGGTGATTTTTTAAATGGACGCATTATATTTTTACCACAGATTTTCACAGATTACTTTATGTTCTTCAAAAAAATAATCTGTAAAAATCTGTGATTGAACTACTCCGCAGCAAGCTGATGGAGAATCAAAAAAACAATTTCATAGATATCAATATAGAATTTCACCACATAGACACATAGAAAACATAGGTGAAATTCTATGTTTTCTATGTGCCTATATGGTGAAAAAAAATTGGTCGTGGAGGGATTTTTCACTTATGAGATATCATTGCTGCTGTTGCACCCGATGCAAGCATCGGGGAATTCTTTGGATTAAACCAACAACATTTTGAATTTCACTATTGAAGCTCGTATATAATCTTAAACTGTGGAAATTTGCAATTAATCAAGCTCCTCCAAAATCCCAAGCATCAATATGCTTCAAAAATATTTTAGTCAAATTCTCCGCATCTGAAATTCCTCTGTGGTGCAAACCATCAAAATCAAATCCTTCTCGTTCTACAGCCTTCATCAATCCTATAGGTTTTTTCAATTTTCGAATATTTTGATACTGCTTTTTTAAATCAACATGAAACTCACACCAATCGTCATCTAACTGATGCAAAGCACAATCTCTTTCAAAAATAACTTTATCAAAATTCCCCCAAGAACACAAAAAATAATCTTCATCAAACATATTTCCCCAATCCTTAAATTCTTCTATCACATGCGGAAAAGTTTTAGCTCGATTAACATTTTCTTGAGTTATTGAAGTAAGTTGTTTGCAAAACGGAGATAAATATGGATGTAAAACAGGTTTAATAAATCGATTATAACTTCCCAACTCTTCACCAAAACGATTCAACAAAATTGCTCCAATTTCGATTGTTTCCTGTTCTCGATCCATGGTGTTTCCTTCCCAGCAGGTTGCCTCTAAATCATAGATGATATAATTCACAATTTTTATTTTTTTAATCCTATCCTTTTTCTTTTAATATTTTTTTCAAGTCATTTATTTCCTCATATAGACCATCAATTTTCTTTTCCAAATCTTGATTGTTATCCATAGTCATCTCATCAACAAAAATTGCATTCGCCAAAGACATCCCGAAAATTCCTCCCATCAAAACAACTATAACAAAATAAAATCGAGTTAAACCAGCCATCCAATAACTGTCAGGATATTGACTTAATATTGAGGCAGGAATTTCGTTCCAACCTTCAACCGTAAATAATTGAAAAATCGAATATGCTGCTATTCCAGGATTTCCAAAATACTCAGGTGCAATTTCACCGAAAAAATGACACGTAAATAGCGCAAACATAAAGTTCATAAATGTCAAAACAATAATTACAAAAATTGAAGCTTTTAATGCTCTTCCTAACCCCGCCATAATCATGGAAATTCGAGGAAGAAACTTGAGTAATTTAGCCAATCTTATCATTCTAAAAAGCCTAAGAACCTTTAAAATAGCATAATCATGAGCTGCAAAAAATGGAATAAAAGTCATTAAGGATGGTAAACTAACTATCACGATTGCAAAATCAAACATATTCCACTTGTCCCTAAAGTAAACTTTTGGTTTGTAGACTATTAACTTTACAATCGCTTCTATCAAAAACAACAGAACAAATAAATGATCTAAATTGACTAAATTATAATTCGGATTTTCATCTGAATGAATACTAGGAAAATACAAAAGACAAATTATGAAAGCATTTAAAACGATAGCAATCATCATATTTTTCTCTGAAAGGAAAAATCTTTTGAACATTGTAATTTAAAGTTTCTTTATTTATTAAAAAGATATAAATCGTTGATAATCAATTGGTTAAACCTATTCCTGAAATTTTATACTTCCTCTAATTTAAATGTCTTCCATTTAATAGCATTTTCAAAACCATAAAAATCTAACCGATTATGATAAAAGAATAATACTTTAAAATCCTCACTAATAATCATCCCTTTTTTATTAAATTTTAAAGGCTGATCTGCATGATAAGTACCTAGTTTTTTGATGCCTTCTCGAATTAAATCTTCTATTTCCCAAGATATCTCATCAGTCAACATAATTTCCCCAACCTTTTCTTTTTCAAATAATATTTTTCGGAGTTGATCAGTTGCTTTTTTCATTTCACTCATTGGAAAAATATAATCTTCTGGAGGCAATCTTAAAATAGCATAAATATCTAAATTGGGATTTTGAGCTAGTAAAATATGAAAGGCTACAAAAGCTACCAAGTGACTACTCAAAACTAAATTATCTTTATAATATCTATCCAAAATTTTCCGTCCTAATCTTCGAGTGTATTCACTTTCTCTCTGTCTATCTATAACTACTTCCCCATTAGTAAAAAAATATTCCCTCAGATCAACCTTATTATTTTGAGCATCAAAACTGTTTCCTTTTTTATCAACAAAATTTCCCAGGACATCCATCGGCTTGCCTATGGTTAAATTAATATCTGAACTTTCTGAAAAGGTATCCCAGATAAATTTCATTGTCTTTCGAAAACTATAACTTTCATCTCGTGATGCCTTGAAGTACATTTCCTTACCTGTATTTTTTAAGTGGCTTTCAATTAAAAATTTTCCTTCCAACACAAAATGGTACCCCAAAATTACTGGAACAATAAATATTTTCTCTTCTTTTCCTTTTTGATAATTACTTCTTTGTGCTTCTACTGCGGTTCCCATCATTCCAAGTTTAAATTTATTTTCCATTGCTCCTGATCTAGAACGAGTTCCACCTGGAAAAAATAAACTGCTTGTCCCTCTTTCTAATGATTGCTTAGACATCACTTTTAAAGTCTCCAAATATATTGGATTTTTCTTCCTTCGATCAATCCGATAAGCACCTAATCGATTCATAAAATAAGCGGTGTAACCCGTATTATATAAATTCAATCCTGCACCAAACGACGGAACAGGAACTCCGACAATTTGATCCATAATATAGCCAATCAAAATAGAATCAAGATTACTGAAATGAGTTGGAACATAAACTACTGTTCCTATTTTTGAAAGTTCTCGAACTTCTTCCGCCGCTCCATAGACTTTTAATTTATCTGCTAGCTGATGTTTGCTTCCCCACAGTCGTTTTAGATTTCGACTTGAGGCGGTTTTTAATAACCTACCAAATAAAACTCTTAAAAATTTTCTTGCAAATTCAAATGTCCCCTCATTAAATGTGGCAACAATTTCTTGCGAATAAAGATGAATTATCTGCTCTAATATTTTTAAATTTTTTCTTTTACTCTCCTCATCATCTTGATCCAAAACTAACTTTTTACTGATCTTCCCCCAGAATACTTTTTCATTTGGAGGATCTACTTTCCATGGTTCTTCTTTGATTCTAATACGTTCGCTATAAATGGTTTTGGCAATGAGCTTACTAATCTCTTTATTCGATTTATCTTTATACCGATTAAAAACTTCTTCATTTATAGCCTTTATAAAATTATCTCTATCAGCATGTAATTGATGTATTTTCCAATCTTTGACATTTGGAAAAACATGAGGAAAAGGCCCTTTATTCTTTATCATAATTAGAATTGTTCATTCAGCCCTTCAATAAATTTGAGTACATCTTCTTGGCCAGTTTTTTTATTAGAAGAAGTAATGAATTGCTGAGGCAAGTCATTCCAGTATTTCAAAAGTTCATTTTGGATTGCTTTTATGTTTTTATTTCTACCTTCCTCTCCCCCTCTAATTCGATCTACTTTGGTATAAACAATAACAAATGGAATATGCATTTCCCCTAACCAATTTATAAACTCCATGTCAATTGACTGAGGTGGAATATATGCATCAAGTAGAACAAATGCACACATCAGATTAGCTCTATTTTGCAAAAAACCTGCAATCATTTTTTCCCAAGCAGCTCGTTTAGTTTTGGAAATTTTAGCATAGCCATAGCCAGGTAAATCTACTAAATTCCATTTTCCATTGATTTGAAAATAATTTAAAGTTTGGGTTTTTCCTGGAGTATTTGATACTTTTGCCAATCCTTTTTTACCCGTCAACATATTTATCAAAGATGACTTTCCAACATTGGATCGTCCAATAAATGCATATTCTGGGAATTGCGGTTTAGGACATTGATTAACGCTTGGAAAGCTTCCAATAAATTCTGCATATTTTATTTCTAAACTCATTTCCGTCTTAATTTTTACAAATGTAAAAAAGGGTAATTAAAACCCAAAATTAATCAACAATCAAAGATAAACTATGTTTATTATGTTTAAATATTGAAAACTTGGAAAATACACATTTCGATTATGTAATTATTGGAGCAGGAGCAGCTGGTTTACACCTTTGCTTGGCTATGATTGAGAATAGTTTTTTTTCCGATAAAAGAATTTTGATCCTTGAAAAAGATTCCAAAACTAAGAATGATCGTACTTGGTGCTTTTGGGAAAAAGGAAAAGGAAAGTGGGATCATCTTCTTTATCGGACTTGGAAAAACGGTTATTTCCATAGTGCTAAATTTTCCAAGAAATTAGATTTGGAAGATTATAGTTATAAAATGATTCGATCTTCCCAATTTTATCAATTTGCAAAAGAAAAAATTAATTCCTCTTCTAATTTTTTTTGGAAAAAAGAGGAAGTCATCTCAGTTGAAAATTCAGGAAAAACTCCTAAGATCAACACCGTTATAAATACTTATCAAACGAGCCATATATTTGATAGCAGAATTGATAAGTCGTTTTTTGAAAAGAAGGATGATTTTATAAAATTGCTACAACCTTTTAAAGGTTGGACCATCAAAACTAAAAAACCTTCCTTTGATACTTCTAGCTTTGTTATGATGGATTTCCGATTGAGATGGAAAGATCGGACTAGTTTTACCTACGTTTTACCTCTTTCAAAGACGGAAGCGATGATTGAGTTTACGCTCTTTAACAAGCATACATTAACAAGTGGAGAATTCGACAATAAGTTAAAACAATACATTTCCGAAATTCTAAAAGTGGAAGAGTATGAAATATTGGAAGAAGAAGTTGGTGTGATTCCCATGACTGACTTTCCGTTTCATAAAAAAAATAACAATACTCTTACAAAAATAGGAACAGCAGGTGGATGGGTCAAACCTTCAAGTGGCTATGCCTTTAAAAACTGCGAAAAATATGCTCAGACAGTAATCGAAAATATTATTGCCAATCGTCTTCCCTCTTATCAATTATTTAAAACAAGATATCGCTGGTATGATAGTATCATGCTCAATATTTTATGGAATAAGAATGAATTGGGCACGTCCTTGTTTGTCGATATGTTTGAAAATAATGATGTAATTGATATTTTTAAATTCTTAGATGATGAGGGAAATCTAATTTCCGACATTTCCATCATGAGATCGTTTAATCCGTTTCCTTTTTTAACTGCGTTATTTCGAAAATACTTACCTCAAAAAAATACTAACTGATTTCTCAACTCCCATTTTTTATTCAACTTTTACTCTAACGAAAAACTTAAAATTTACTTTAATTCTCCAAGTAAAGTTAAATTATGTTAATCTGCCATATCAAAAGACAATCTTTTAAAACTTAATGGCGTTTCCTCCCCAAACCATTCAAACATAAAATAATTTACAGATGAAAAAGATCCTAATTTTTGCAATCGTATTAAGCTGTTCATTCGCAACTATTGCTCAAGTAAAATTTGGAGTTAGAGGAGGAATCACCTCAACTGATTTTAACCCAAAAGAATTAGTTGTGTTGAATCAGGATGATGTTGAACAATTAAAAATTTCAGTTAATGAAGCAAGCTATGGCTATCACTTTGGACTGTTTGCTCAGTTTAGAAAAAATCGTTGGGTAGTTCAGCCAGAAGTTCTTTTTAACTCCAATAAGATCAGTTATAATGTAGATGATAATATATTGGCAACCATAAAAAGTGAAAAATTCAATTTTGTGGATATACCGGTAAATATTGGTTACAAATTAGGCCCACTAAGAGTGCAAGCTGGCCCAGTTGGTCACTTTTTCGTTAACTCTTCTTCTGAATTAAAAACCTTGGAAGGTTACAAAGAAAAATTTGCTGATATGGCATGGGGAGTTCAATATGGTCTAGGATTAGATATTTGGAAAACTGTTTTGGACTTCAAATGGGAAAGAAATTTTAAAAATTATGGCGATCATGTCGTTTTTGATGATACTGCATACAATTTTGATACTAGTCCTAATCGTTTCATAGTATCACTTGGTGTGAAATTTTAAAAATCCAACTCAATATATATAGAATTGGTTTTTGTTAATCAATTCCCAATTTTCCCAAAATCGTTGTCCCAAACCGAAAAAATGCAGGCTGAGCAGAAGGAAGACCTTCTGTTCTCCTAGCATTTAAAAAATTATGGAAGATTAAACTCTTCGAGAAAACTGGATATTTAAGCCAAAGAAATCCTAAATACCGCGCCTTATTCAAATCCTGTAAGTTTTACTTACAGGGTTTGTTTTTTGGGGTTAATATGTCTTCTCGTAGCAAAGGTTTTTCTTTCTAGAAAAAAATAAGCAAGATTTTTTTAAATGAGTAAATCACTTTATTATCTTATCAAGTATTCTGATAAATCTAAAATTATAAATTAGAGATGTACCCATTGCCATTGATTTGAAAAAAAGTTAACTTAATAAAAGATTTACTATTCTACTCCTTCTCCTACTTTCCAAATATCCTATTCCAATTTAATATAAAAAAAGTCTCCGCCAACTTGCTGTGGAGTCATTTAATCTTCGAAAAATCCCCTCTGGTTTATGAGATTTACTCATGGTTCTATTTTGTTCTAGAACAATATTTTCTATTCGAGAAAATTACAACTGAGTAGACTTATTTTTTTAACACTAAAAAAAACTTACAGATATGGGAAAATTTAAATTAGGAAAAGCACTAAATAAGGTTATCTCAGAAAGGAAGGAGATTTTTATGGATTTAGATAAATTCGATTTTTTATGGCTTTTAGCTTCTCAACCCAAAAAAACCTTTTCATCAGAAGATATTTTGGATGAAATTATGGCTTCAGGATTAATGATCCATGAAAAACAATTTACTGAAATATTAACCCAAAATTTTTGTAGGAAAACGGGTGTTCAACTCATTCAAAAAGAAAAAACAGAGACTTATCAGTTTAAGAACAAATTCATGAATAATGATTTTGATTATTTATAACAAGTGCTGAGCTGAATCATAGATATCTATTTTAGGTTTCTCTCTACCATGCACTTTTATTTATTACCACGAATTCTCACAAATTGCTCGAATTTTCGCAACAAGTTAAATTAAGATATTTTAACTCGTTGAAATAATTTCGAGTAGTTCTTTTCTTGAAATCTAGTGTGGATTCGTGGTAACTTTTAAAAAGTGTAAAGTAAAGAATTGAACTACATCGCAGCAAGCTGAGGGAGAATCAAAAAAACAATTTCATAGATGTCAATATAGAATTTCACCACATAGACACATAGAAAACATAGGTGAAATTCTATGTTTTCTATGTGCCTATATAGTGAAAGAAAATTGGTCGTGGAGGGATTTTTCACTTATGAGATATCATTGCTACTGTTGTACCCAATGCAAGCATCGGGGAATTCTTTAGATTAAAAACTCTTCCTCTCTCAAAAATTTATTTTCTTATCCAAAAGAAAGTAAAACCCAATGTTAACTAAATGTAAACTTTAGGTTTCCAATATGTTGTCTTTCTTGGTCTTTATTCATAATTTAGCGATTATAAAATATTTTCTTTACAATTAATTTACATTGCTAAATCACATGAAATTATTCATCCAATTGATAATACTTTTTTTTGCTAACCATTTGGTGGCGCAAAATGGTGTGGCATTAGTTGAAAATAGTTTTGAAATAAATAATAAAAATTCAGGAAAAAATATTGTTGAGACTATTGAAACTTCCTTTGAGTTGATGGATAGAATGATAATTGTGGAAGCAAAATTAGATGGAAAAATGGGGAAATATATTTTAGATACAGGATCACCTCTTTTAATTTTAAATAAAACACCGAGAGAAAATTCTACTACACTTGGAGGTATATCAAAAAATGGAAATGCAGAATTAGTTCTAGTAGATAATTTTCAATGGGCTGGAATTTCCAATAAAGAAATAGATGCGGTTGCTTATGATATGTCTAATTTGGAAAACGCATTAGGCTTCAAAATCAATGGATTAATTGGTCAAAATACTTATGCTAATTATGAATTGTTTTTAGATGTCGCCAATCAAAAAATTCAATTATTCAAAGCCTTTAGATCTAAACTTCACAAGAATAATAAATACCAACAACAAATTTCGTTTTCAGATAAAAGTCATCTTCCAATAATTACTGTAAGGATTGATGGGAAAAAATATCGATTTGGAATCGATACAGGGGCAGAAGTAAATGTTTTAAATAAAAATTTAAAACACAAATTAATAAACGATCTTTTGAAAAATTTTAAGCCTAGCAGTATTCATGGTCTTGGTGGAGTTTCTCAAAAAGTAGAATCAGCTGATCTTACCAAATTCAAAATTAAAAGAATAGAATATGAAAATCTCAATTTTCTATTAACTGACTTAACTTCTTTTGAAGAAGAAAATAATCTTCAATTAGATGGTATTTTAGGTTACCCATTTCTAGTGAAAAATACCCTTTCCATAAATTACCAAAAACAAAAAATCTATATTTGGTAGGTTCTTTTCTTTCATTTTATTTCTTTTTTGGAGAACAATTCGTTTGATTTGTTGTAGATAATCAATTGCCCTCATTAATAATTTCCAAAATTGAAAAATACTCTTTCAAATTCAATAATTTTAAACTGCTTTGTTTTGTTGTTTCTCATGGGGCAACTATGGAGCAGTTCAATCAATTATTGTTTATTGATGATGGATTCCGATCAAGACTTTATTGAATTAAGCACCTCAGAAGACAGCGAATCTGAGGAAGAAAAAGAAAAAGAAGATAAGGACAGAATTATCACTTTTAAATTTAATTATATTAAAATGCTCCTTTCTTTAAAGCGTTCTAGTTGTAAAAAAATTATCTCTCTTCACCATCCAGATATTTCCACACCACCTCCAAAACTATATTCAAATCTTGCATAGAAGCATTCATTAATATTATCTTTAAAGAATGTCGTTTTGATTCAAATAAAGTTGAATAAAAATGTTAACTAAAGAAGCCTTTTCTTTAGTTAACGAAAAGAAAATATATTCAGAATAAAAAATAAAAAATATGTTAGAGAAATTCGGGTTTGATTTCAAACACTTTAAAGGAGACCTCTTTGGTGGAGTTACTGCTGGTATTGTAGCTTTACCTTTAGCACTAGCATTCGGAGTAAGTTCAGGGTTAGGACCAAGTGCAGGACTTTATGGAGCTATTATTATTAGTTTTTTTGCAGCACTTTTTGGAGGAACTAATACTCAAATTTCAGGTCCAACTGCTCCAATGACTGCAGTTAGTATGGTTGTTATTGCTGGGATTGTGGCAGCATTTGATGGAGAGGTAAGTAAAGCTTTACCAGCTATCTTAATGGTATTTTTATTAGCAGGATTAATTCAAATAGTACTTGGATTAATTGGCTTAGGAAAATATATTAAGTATATCCCCTACCCTGTAGTTTCTGGTTTTATGACTGCAATTGGAGTAATAATCATTCTAACTCAAATTCTTCCCTCGGTTGGATATTATCCAAAAGAAGACATAGAATTTGTCAATCAATTTAAACCTCAGGCTGAAGAAATTATTTTAGATAATATTCTAAAAGAAGAAGCAGGAGAAGGAATATTAGTCTTGGAGGATTTTAAAGAAACCATACGAAGAGCTGGGGATATTTCATATGACCAAATTCTTAAAGAAGCACAGACGCTCGCTGGCTCTGAAGCTTCTGGAGTCCTTGGAGCTTTAAAAGTAATGCCCAAAGCTTTTAAAAGTATTATCTGGTTAGAACTGATTTTAGCTTTAGGCACAATCTTTATTATTTTTGGATTTAAACGAATTACGACTGCAATTCCGAGTACACTTGTTGCATTAGTCGTCATGTCTGGAATCGCAGTTGGATTTGGTTTAAATTATCGCCCGATTGAAGAAATTCCTACAGGATTTCCAATTCCACAACTACAGATCTTTACCAATATCAGTTTTCAAAATATATCACCTTATATATTTACAGCTATTACTTTAGCTTTACTTGGAGCGATCGATTCCTTATTGACCTCAGTAGTAGCAGATAATATGACCAAGACCAAACATAAACCTAATAAGGAGTTAATTGGTCAGGGAATTGGAAATTCTATTGCTGCAATTTTTGGAGGAATTCCAGGAGCTGGTGCAACTATCAGAACAGTAGTAAATATTAATGCTGGTGGAAAAACTAAACTTTCAGGAATGATAGCTGGAGTTTTACTATTAATAGTCATGTTATCATTTGCACCTATTGCTTCTAAGATTCCAGCAGCAGTCTTGGCAGGAATTTTAATTACAGTTGGAATTGGTGTGATGGATTATAAAGGGCTAAAAGCTATTCCATACATGCCAAAACAAGAGGTAGCTATAATGCTAATCGTATTGGTATTATCTTCTGTTTGGAATTTGGTATATGCGGTTGGAATTGGGTTAGTGATTGCTTCTTTAATGTTTATGAAAAAAATTGGTGATTTAACGGCAGAACGATCAGATGTAAAATCTTTGAAAGAAGAAGAAGCGTGGTCTGATGAAATCGATTTTCCTGCAAATCTAAAAGAAGAAGTATTTATCAAACATATAAAAGGACCTTTATTTTTTGGTTCTACAAGTGATTTTCAACAATTAGCTTCGCAGATTCCTTCAACAGCTTCCAATGTGATCATCAGAATGGGAAGAATGCCCTATATGGATCAATCTGGACTATATGCGATGGAAGATGTTCTAGTCGATCTAAGAGGTTCAGGAGTGAATGTACTTCTTGTTGGTACTACAGAGCAACCGAAATATATGATGGAACGAATTGACATCATTCCTGATTTAATTCCTGAGGAACATCTATTTGAAGATTTCAACTCTTGTTTAAAATGGATAAAAGAAAATGTAAAAGACGAGTATCCAAGTAAATAAGAAATTACAATAATTTAAAAAAAAGGTATCAATGATAATTCATTGATACCTTTTTTTATGGTCAACTCTATGTAAAATAGAGCAATATAAATCGAACAAAATGAAAAAGCTATGGGTAAGTTAATAATCACTTAACGTTGAGTTAACATTGTAAAACGACATTTGCAACTTATTTTTTAAGCTAACAAATAATCAAACATTTATTATGAAAAAATTAGTTGCATTAATGTTTCTAGTACTGGGAACTCAATTGGGAAATGCACAAGTTGAACTCCCAACAAAATTTGGAAAAGGAATTCAAGTGTATGGGAAAGATTCTACTTTTTATATGAAATTTGGGATGCGATTCCAAAACCTTTTCACAAATGAGTGGGCAGTTGAAGATGAAGCTGGAGGTTCAGGAGGACTAGAAGATTACTCTTCTAATTTTTTAATTCGAAGAGCACGATTCAAGTTTGATGGTTATGCCTACACTCCAAAACTAAAATATAAATTTGAGTTAGGATTGACCAATCGAGATAATGGAGGTGTTGCTCCTGAGTTTAATGATGGTCCGAAGTTAATTTTAGATGCTTTTATTGTTTACAATTTTTATAAAAACCTTTCGATCAAAGTTGGTCAAGGAAAACTTCCAGGAAATAGAGAACGAGTAATTTCTTCAGGGAATCTTCAGTTTGTAGATCGTTCCAGAGTGAATTCGAGATTTAATATTGATCGAGATTTTGGTCTAACCTTATTGAATCATCATACCATAACCGGTAATTTTATTATGAAAGAATTTATTTCTTTATCTCAAGGGGAAGGTAGAGATGTTACAACAGGTAACCTTATAAACGGTTTTTGTTATACTTTCAGAACAGAGTTCTTACCCATGGGGAATTTCAAATCAAAAGGTGATTATTCTGGTTCTGACTTAAAAAGAGAACCAACACCTAAATTAGCAATTGGGATAACTTATGATATCAATGAAAATGCAGTTAGAGAAAGAGGTCAAAATGGTAGTTTTATCTTTGATGATTTAACTGGAAATTATACAGGAAAAACACTTCAGACCATTTTTGTGGATGCGATGTTTAAATATCAAGGATTTTCATTTATGGGTGAATTTGCAGATAAACAAACAAGTGATGAGGATCCTGTTGTCAATAACGAATTAGGGGAAGAAATCGGAACATTTTATACAGGATCTGGATTGAATCTTTCTGTTGGATACCTATTGAAAAATAACTGGGAAATTGCAGCTCGATATACTACTATTAATCCTGACGAAGCAGTTTCAAATAATGAGACAGAATATACTTTTGGGCTTTCAAAGTTTGTAGTTGGTCATAAATTAAAAATACAAACTGACCTTTCTTATCGTGATGTTGTCAACAGTAATGATAAATTTTCTTGGAGGGTTCAAATGGATTTACACTTTTAGTCGCTAAGTTTAATTGATATTTAACGTTGACTTAACATATGAAACGTACATTTGTATTTGAAAAGAAGTTTTCATGAAAAAAATCTTATTTTTCGTCCTTTTTGAAAAAATAACAAACAATACTACTGAGGAATTTCCCTCAATAATTATCAACCATAAAAACAAAATACATGAAATTCGGACTCTGGGAATTTTTCCAAATAACAGGCGCACTAGCATTCTTTATCTACGGAATGAAAGTCATGAGTGAAGGTATTCAGAAAGCAGCCGGTTCGCAAATGAGAAACATTTTGAGAACGATGACCAAGAATCGTTACCTCGGTGTTTTAACTGGATTTATTACTACAGCACTTGTTCAATCTTCTTCTGCCACAACGGTAATGACGGTAAGTTTTGTGAATGCAGGATTAATTTCATTGGTGGAATCAGCAGGAATCATGATGGGAGCAAATATTGGAACAACCATTACTGGTTGGTTGATTTCGATTTTAGGATTTAAAGTAAAATTGGCTGCTTATTCAGTTCCGCTTTTTGCTATAGGATTACCTATGTTAATGGTGAGTCGATCTAAAATTAAAGCTTGGGGAGAGTTTATTATTGGATTTGCCATTCTATTTATGGGATTAAGTTTATTGAAAAAAGCAGTTCCAGATATTAAAAGTAACCCAGAGGTTTTAAATTTCTTAGCAGGATTTGCTGACTATGGTATTTTGAGTCGATTGTTTTTTGTCTTAGTCGGAACACTTTTGACGTTCGTGGTTTAATCTTCAAGTGCTGCCATGGCGATGACTTTGACTCTATGTTCACAAGGGATTTTACCATTTGATATTGCCGCAGCAATGATTTTGGGAGAAAATATTGGAACGACTATTACTGCAGAGTTAGCTTCTTTGGTTGGAAATGTCCATGCGAAACGTTCCGCTAGAATTCACTCAATGTTTAATATTATTGGAGTGGTTTGGATGGTCATCGCATTACCTTTTGCTTTGAGAGGAATAGGTTGGGTGATGACTAACCAACTTGGAATGGTTGATCCATTAGGGCTAGATACCAATATTGCTAAAGAATCTATTCCTATTGCATTATCAGCATTCCATACTACCTTTAATTTCTTGAATGTTATATTTATGATTGGCTTTGTTCCTTGGTTAGTTCGTATGGCAATTCTAACTGTTAAAGATGGTGGTGAGTCAGATGAAAATTATAGGTTGAAATATATCGGAACAAATATTACTACTCCTGAATTATCTATTATGGAAGCTCAAAAAGAGGTTTCTAGATTCGGAGAAGTGACAAGTAGAATGACTGGTTTTGCTCGAAAACTACTAGATGCAAAAGAGTCACCTAAGAAGCAGCGAAAGATGTTGAAAAAGCTCGCTAAGTATGAAGAGATTACAGATCGATTTGAAGTAGAATTAACAGAGTACTTAACTTTGGTTTCTAAAAAACCGCTTTCTCCAAAAATGTCTATTCGAGTTCGAAGTATTTTGAATATTGGAAATGACATGGAAAGAATTGGAGATATCTTCTTCCAGATTTCTAAAACTTTGGAAAGAAAAATTGATAATAAAATTTGGTTTAATCAACAACAAAGAGATCGATTAAGTGAAATGTTTGATTTAATTGACGAAGCATTCAATATCATGACTACTAATTTAGATGCTGATCATTATGATAAAGTTTCTAAAGACAAAGCCGTGGAAGTCGAAAGTAAAATCAATGAACTACGAAATGTAATGAGAAGAGAAAATACTGAAGCCATGGAAAAAGATGAAGATTATAATATTAAAAGTGCTATGATCTACAACAACTTGTTTTCTAATTTAGAGAAAGTGGGTGATCACATTATTAATGTTACAGAATCTGTGGTTGGCGAGATTTAATGAAAATATTAAAATAAGATTTTAAGAATCTTCATTAAAAAAAATAAAAAGCCCTGCATCAATTAAATTGATGCAGGGCTTTCATTTATTTAAAGATTGAATTTAGTTTTAAAAAGAAGACTTCAAGTTTAATATTACCAACTTAAATTATGATGAAAAAAATACTGAGGATTAGATCCTTTGATCTCTTCCTAAAAATAGAGCGTAGGGAATTTAACTTCGAGCCACCTTGTGAAAAATTCAGCTTCAACTATGAAAATCTTCTATATGTTTATCATAGAAAGCAACCATCCTAAAATTGCTCCACCCAAAACCAAATAAACCACACTAACTTTCTTTTGGAAAAAATAAATATAAAAACTCAACCCAGCAATAGTTAATGCTCGCCAATCAATCAAAACCTCTTTTGCTAACATCAAAGTAACCACCAACATCACAGCAACGGCTGCCACATTTACTGCATCTAAAAATGCTGCGGTTATTTTAGATGAACGTAATTTTGGAATTAAAGGATTTAGAATCCATACAAATAAAAAGGAAGGCAAAAAGATTCCTAATGTAGCTGCCATCGCTCCTTGCCAGCCTTGAATTTGGTAGCCTACAAAAGTTGCTGTTGATAAGACTGGTCCTGGAGTGAATTGTCCAATTGCAATAGCATCCAATAATTCACTTTTAGAAAGCCAACCTAGTTTTTCTACCAACTCTCCATCTAAGTAAGCCACTAAAACGTATCCACTTCCAAAAAGAACCGAACCCACTTTTAAGAATACTAAAAATAAATTGGTGGTCGTTAACTTCACTCCTGCTCCAGTAAACCAAAATAATAATCCAGGAGCAAAACTTCTTAAAGTCTTTCCTTCTCTAGCACTTGCCCAAAGCATGCCTAACACTCCCCCACCCAAAATACAAGTCACTTCATTGATTCCCATAAAGTTGGCAATTACGACTACTGCTCCAATTAATCCGAGCTGCCAAGATTTCAATGCTTTCTTTCCTAGCTTATAAATTGCGCCAGCTATGATTGCTAAAACAGCAGGTTTGATTCCTAAAAGAAAAGGAGCAATCGCTGGGAGTTCTCCATATTCAATATAAAAATAAGCCAAGATTCCAGTCAATAATACCGCTGGACCAATGAAACAAACTCCAGCCATAAACAAACCCGCCACTCCTGCATATTGATAACCAACATGCATTGTCATCTCTGTAGAGTTAGGTCCTGGGATTAAATTTGTTGCACCAACTAAATCTAAAAAATGTTCCCGAGTCATCCATTTTCTTTTCTCAACAACCTCATCTTCCAACATAGCGATGTGTGCTGCTGGGCCTCCAAATGCTACAAATCCTAATTTGAGAAATAATTTGGCGAGGTCTTTTAATCTTGTAAATGTATTGTTTTCCAATTTCGAAATGTTTTGATTTTACGAATGAGCAAATATAAAAATTCAATTTTCTTTTCGTTCAATTCTAACAATTCATTTTATTAAATGTTCTTTTTTATCAAAAGAATTCCTCGATGTTTGAAAAATTATTATTCCAAAATTAATCGATTTCATAAAGTATTCTCTTTGGTATTGGTTACTTTAATACAATAGAACTTAAATCCAATACGGAGTTTAATCTTACCGTTGGTTAATGTGCAGAGCCGAACGCAATTCAATTAATATATCCACTTCGTTCCTTAGTCGCTATTTTTTTATTCAGCCCTTTTACTTTTAAGGAAATATAAAATATTTGAAAAAATAACTATATTTAATTTTAAAGGAATACTTATTAATAAACCATCCATGTCTGAAGAAAAAGGAAATAAGATTGGGCGACAAACTAACATGGGAGACTCCAGTAACTATATTGAAAACCAACAGGTAATCCATAATTACGAAGACAAAAAAATCCCTCGTTTTTTAAGTAATAATATACCTATATCGTCCAAGCACATCATTGGACGAAAAAAGGAATTGCAAGAAATTTGGCTTCACCTGAGCGATAACAATCCTGCGGTTTTGGTCAATGGAATTGGAGGGATTGGGAAAACCGCCTTGGCAAGCAAATACCTAGTTGGGTATAATAAAAATTATCACCATCTGGCATGGCTGACCGTCTCCACTAGCATTCGGGATGCTTTTGTCAATAACGCAGTTCTGTTGAATAATCTCCAGATCAGTACAGAAGTAAATCAGTTGTTACAAAACCAACAACCAAATCAAGCATTGGCATTCGTTATCAATACTCTTAGTAATAGAAAACAGACTTTAGTAGTTATTGACAATGCCAATGACAAGAAGGATATCGCACTTTATCGCCAACTATTCACCCGTTCCAAATGCCATTTCCTGCTAACTTCAAGAGTAAAACCAGAGGGCTGGAAAACGGTATCTGTGGATTCTTTGCAAATTGATTTAGCGATAAGCTTGTTTAAAACACATTATGGAAAAACTGCCATTGAGGGAATCCCAGATCAAAAAATAGAAGACCTG
>JBGCFD010000027.1:0-3851 GCA_045106765.1 Saprospiraceae bacterium
GGATTTATGGGCTAGTTATGTCTTTTTGTAACAATAAATACACGTATTTTAATCAAAGAAAAGTGTGACGTGGAAAAATGGTTTGTTCCTCAAGGTTTGAGCCAGTTTTTTGGCTTAACTTTATGGAATTGATGCTTTGTTCGCTGTAGTTTTTATTTTTAAGTTTTTCGGATTTACCCGACATGAAAACTGAATTTCATTTTTATCAGTCGAGGTTAACAAAAATATTTTTGCCATTTAGCCGAAATCGAAGAACGATTTTTTGATGTTATCCGATTTTGCCGAAATGGATTTTTTTAATATTCATATTCTATCTCTCCCAAATATTCTATTTGTAAATTTTCGTCTCTGTGAGATTTTGGAAATTTAATCTGAGATATTTCATTATCGTAATTTACCATTATTATTGCATTTACATCAGATATATTTTTTTCAATTAATTTTTTCTCAAAAGTATTTATCCACTTTTCAGCATATGAATAATCTATAAACTTTTCTTTGATATTCTTTCCAGTTATTTCGAAACCTATTTCTAAAAAATCGTGGTCTATCCATGTTTCATTTTGACTTTCTGCAAATTTAGAAATTGATTCATTGTCATCTTCCGTGTATCTCTCTTCAAAGAAATCTTTAAAGACATTTTCATTGATAAATTTCCCACCCCAAAATTGAGCTTTAATTTTTGACATTGATTTTACAGATATATCATTAGTTGTAATTGAGGAAGAATTTCAATTTATTAATGACTTCTTATTTTGTAATCACGCTGTTTTTTTTAATTACAGCGAACGGTTCTGTATATACGCAGGTGGGGCGCATAGCCCCACTTGCCGTATATACTTTGTTGTGTCCAGTATTTTTTTAATTATTCACCTTTGCCAAAAATGATATATCTTCAAATTTCAAGGTATCTTGGTCATTATCTAAATTCACGACGTACATCCCCATTATTCCTGAAACTTCTTCTTCATTGATGGATAAAATTTCAATATATGATTGCTCATGTGTAATTGAATAATAATTGTCAACAATTACATCTCCATCTGAATCAAAAGTAGTATATCCTCCTCCAAGGATTGTTGTAATTGTTGAAGGAGTTGATTTCAAGATTTGATTGAGGGACTCAGTATAAGGTATATTAAATAATTTTAAAGATTCTCTTAATTCGTCATGTTCATTAAAAACATTAATGTTTAAGGTGAAGCTAGAATCATTTAAATCGAAAACCCCAGCAATTGAGGATTCCCAAACCTCTCCGTTTAGAAACCCTTTTGCTACCCAATTATGGTTTTGTATTTTATCTTTCTTACATCCTATTGAAAGAAAAATCATTATTCCAATAAATAATATCTGCTTCATTTTATTACTGTTATTTTTTTTGTGATAATGGTTTTGTCAGACTCGAATGATACGAAATAAATACCATACATTTCTTCTCTTAAGACCACTTGAACTTTATTGTACCCCTTTGAATATTCACGATTTTGTGATTGTAAGACTTTATTTCCAGATAAATCGTAAATATTTAATTGACCTTGAGAATTTTCAGTTAGGTTTAAAATTATAGAAATATCAGATTTGGTAGGATTTGGATAAACGTATATTTGATTATCATCATTTGAAATTAAACCATAATATCCATCATAACAAGTAGTCTTTAATTTATGAATATCACTTGCTACTTGACCGTCCGCAGAAGTTACTTCCAACTTTATAAAATCAATGAATCCTACATTCGGTGGGAATGCCCATAAAATACTTTCTGGGTTATTTGGGCCAGTTATATCTTCAAAGGTTATTCCTCCATCTTCACTTACAAACCATTGATATACATAAGGAGCTTCAGCGCAACAAACGACTGCTTCTAATCCTGCTGGTTCTCCATCGCAACCACTTGTTGGACCATCAATGGCTACGGCGAGGTTAGATTGATTTCCAGATTGCATTTCAGCGACAATGCATGCAGTATTTTTTATTTGTTCAGCATTATCATTAGTTTCATCAACCCCTGTTGCTTTACTCCAAAATTCTACATCAGGATTGGAATAATTTAGTACTTGGTCTTTACCATCAGCAAGGTTGGACATTATTGTTCCTCTATCTTGCTTACAAAGATTAAACAAACCATGCCGTGTTTGAAAATTATGGCCATGAGGTATTCCACTCCTTGAGTCATCATTATGCCCTGCGCCAAATAAATGAGCTATTTCATGAGCAAAAGTATATTTGCCAGAAGTTGCCGCATCTGCTTCAACAATACAAAACATATTCTCCTCCTCTGTTTCTGGAAACCGAGTTCCTGCTAAGCCAAATACATCTATTGTAGAACCATCTATTAACTGTACTTCATAATCGTCCCCAGTCAAAAATATAACAATATCAGCACCTAAATTAACTCTTTCATCCGCATAATCAGTTGTAATTTGAGCTAAATCAAACTCCATCCCAAGGGTTGAACTTTGGTCAAAGTCTATTTCGATAGCATCCAATAAAAATAACTTTAGTTCACAATCAGAAATACCACTTCTTTGCAAAGCAATTTCCGTTTGATGCATTGATAATCCAATGGTTCCATTTATATTTCCATCCAAGTTTGCTGATGCATTGTAAAGTACTAAAACATCAACATTACAAAATTCTTCATTTCTTGTAGATGCGCTCGGAGGTTTGATATTGTTATTAGTACCTTCTTCATTAAGCACTCCACAAATTGGAATTGCTACATTATCAAAATCATATTTGATAATAACACTTCCTCCACCTCCAATTGACTTAATTCCATATACCTCATCATCTACTGTAATATGGGCATTGAGATTTACTCCTTCCTTAAACAACATCATTTTTCCTTCGAAGCATTGACAAGAATCTTTGCCTATTAGATAGCCATTCCATGTATAATTTTCTTCTGAAAGATATTCTATGTCATCTACTTGGTAAATTAATTCACCACAATTGTTATCAGGTAACTCGATTTTGATTTTTCCATTTTCTTGATTTGTTGCTAATTCACCAAACTCAATTGGTTTGATTGATGAAACATACTTTTGATTTTGGATTACATTAAACTTATCAATTTGCGTAGGTGTCATCCAATCTAGTGTTGTTTCTTGGAAAATAGCGTCTTCTTGTGCATAAGTAGTAGCTAGGATTAAAAGAAAAAGTCCTGTTAAAATTAATGATTTGAAATTTCTGATTTTCATAATTAGACCGTTTTAATTGTTAAGAAATATTGTTTTTATTTTTTTCTTATTTGTCATAACGGTCTCGTGTATGCGGCGTTGCCAGCTTTTGCTGGCAATGAACGCCATACACATTGTTCTGCTCAGTATTTTATTTCACATATTGTATTTTTATATACAAATAATAAAAAAAAATCTTCCTAAATTTCCTTTTCAATAGTAATTATTGTTGTTCAGGAGAGCAAGGACATGGAAAATCACACAAGATTTTAAATTCTCCAATTATTCCTCCTCCTACAGTAGGGTCTCCCCAGTAAACATTTCCCGTTGTTGAACAATCATGAAGTATATCCTCAAGACCGAGATTAGGGGGCTTATTTATTCTAATATCCATTTCACCTGAAATATCAACATTCCTTCTCAATATTTCAGTAGGATGCCCTTCCGTTTCAAAAAGAAAACCGTAATTATCAACATCGCCAGCTCTCCAAGCTAATGTGCTTGATGCTCCTACTCCTACATTTATAGAAAGATTTGGATTTTCATTTTCAACTCTATTAGTAAAGTAACCTGAAAGTCTTTCGATATTCGTTGAAATTTCAGATTCTGGCCCTATCATTCCTGGTTTAAAAACATCAGAAAAATATAGTAACCATTTATAATCTGGCG
>JBGCFD010000028.1:0-115265 GCA_045106765.1 Saprospiraceae bacterium
ATATGCGTCGTTCCGACCTTTTGAGAGGAATGAACGTCATACATTTTGTTCGCTTCCATTTTTCTCTTTCAAAATTATCTCGTCTTTGCCCGAAACGAAGAACTGAATTTATTTTTTTATTAGCCAAATTTGCCAAAACCACTTTTATTCTTTGCTTAAACTTAAATCCAAATTTTCTTTTTAAGAGCAAAAAAATTATTTCTTTTTCATGACTCCATGTATTGCAGCAGTTATTGGTAAACTTGCAGCCAACATTAATATTCCTGCTCCTGAGTATTGGTCATCACCTAATGCTTTTATAGCTCCAACGAAACTAAATATGATAATCAATATTCCTATTAGAATAACACCTCCTATAATTTTATTTCCAGATTCTTTACTCATAATTTATTTTTTACTTAAGCTATTTCGTCTTAGATTAAAACGAATAACTGAATTCTTATTTTTTAAACTTTGCCTCAATTTTCGGAGTCATTATTTTTTTCTTTCCTAATGGAAGCGAACTTAAATATATACACACCTGATACACGAAAATATTATATTTTCTCATCGATATCAATTAATGTGTAAGAAAGCTCTAGCAATAGATTAGCCTAATTCAGACGTTGCCACCTTAAATTCAAATATCGACAAACTAACAATAATAATAATTTCTAATAAAAAATATCCTACTCCCAAAGTAGTTAAATGAGCCTGATGAAAAAGCACCAAGGAAAAGGTAAGCAAACAATAAGACAGGTTAAAAAAAGCAATGACCTTTAAAAATAGTCTCCAATTTTTCTTAATTCGAAAAGCACAAAAAAAAGAGAACACCACAAAAAAACCTGCGATCCCTGCTAAAACATACAACGTCTTTGAGGGCATTCCAATCAGGTTTTCCAATTGAACTAAAACGACACCTAGTAAAAAAACAGACAACACCGCACCAAGTCCATCGATGAGAAACATCAATTTTGGATTCGAAATCATTCGATGGATGATGGGCTGAAGTGGATTCATATTTTATAAAACATCAACTACATTAAACTCAACCGCTTCCGAATTTTTGACAATCCAACTGGCGTCAATCCTAAATAAGAAGCAATCATATATTGAGGTACTCGCTGCAAAAGATTAGGACGTTCCTCAATAAGTCGGAGGTATCGCTCTTCGTTGGAGAGATAATTAAGATGTGCAACTCTTCGATAAGTTTGGAGGAAAGTGTCCTGCATTGCTAATCTTCCCCAACGTTCAATTTGATGAGAATGATCATACGATTTTTGGACATCTTCTTTAGAGATTTGCAATATAGTAGTTGGTTCAGTAGCTCGAAAGTAAACGTTACTTGGTTTCTCTTTTAGGTAAGAATATATATCTGTAAAAAAATCATTTTCAGAAAAGAACTCCAACACTTTTTCATTTCCATCCTTTAGGGAATAAAAACACAAACAACCTTTTTCTACAAAATACCAATGTTTTACAAATTGTCCTGGCTGAATTAAAATTTCATTTTTAGCGATAGATTTTCTTTTATAAAATCCAGCGGCAAATTCTAAATCTTCAGGAGAAAGGGTAACGTAATTTGATATTTTATTTTTTAATTCTTCCACGTCCTATTTCTATTTTAGTTTGGGCTGAAATTAAGCATTGATTAGGAGAAAGTGAAATATTATTTGAAAGAAGATTGCCAAAATGAATTCAAAAATCTGAGTCTAGTGTAAAGGTTTCCTTTAAGACTTGTAGATGTTGGAAGGAGTAATGACAAACTTTATTAAAAAGCAAATTTCAAATTTATTCTAAAAAAATATTATTCATAATTTTCTGAATTGAAAATTTGTTTATATATTTGATTCAATCTAATATATATTCACGAAGACGAAGAAAGAAGAACCAAATGAAATTCCATTCAAACTACTTCCAATTTTACTTAAAACCTTAATCTATTTTTTCTGTCATTTAATGCAGACCCTCTTAACTCTATAAAATTGGATTTCACTTCTTTTACTGGTTATTACTCTTAATTAAAAAGATCGAACATTAATTTGTTCTATCTCTCAGGTTTTTAATTCATTTCAAATTTCCTAAAAAAGTTAATTACTTTTTTGGGCTAGTAATTTATTGCATAACAATGATCTTACAAACTCTCAAAATACTTTCAAACGAGTTAGAAAATTTCTTAGACAGCTTCGTAGAGGATGCGGTTGATTCGAAGAGAGTGGTCATTGGAAATATCGCATTTCATGAAGGTGAAAAATATCGCCCTAACTCTGTTGATATAACTACTGATGATAAAATTGTGATCTCGGTAGTTCGAGTCCAAGAGGAATCGATTTTAAAAAACAATGCACATTTTACTAAAAATACTCCTTTGGCTACGGTGGATTATCATAACCCAAAGGTCCATGTTAATCTTTATATTTTAATTACTTGCAATTCTTTCTTATATGAAAATGCCATGACTTATTTATCACGAGTCATTCGTTTTTTTCAATCAAAAAATGTTTTTACAGAATTAAATACAGATCCTATTTTATCTGGAATAAATGAGATGGATCGGTTTGAAAATTTTAGATTATTGATGGAATTATATTCTCCATCTTTTGAAGAATCTAATCATTTGTGGGGTATGATGGGAGGCAAACAATTACCTTTTGTCATGTACAAATTGAGAGCGTTGGATTTAGAATTTAGAACTATTTCGAGTACAGGTCAACGAGTGGAAGAAATACATGTCGTAGATGAAGCATCTGGAGAAACAGTAATTGTAACTAAGGAAGAATAGAGGAATATCGAATATCGAATATCGAACAAGGATTTGAGATTTGAGAAGTTTGACGAAACTTCTCATAGAAAAAGATCAAGCTAAAATTATCAGACTTTTCAAATCCTTTTTTAGGGTTTATTCTAAATAGAATTATATGCCAGACCGTGAAACGTCAAACGTCAAACGTCAAACGAGTAAAATTTCAATAAAATCATTTTCTAAGAAATATTAAAAAAACCAAAATCATAAAAATTATGGCAAGCGTTTACAAAACCCCGGGAGTTTATATCGAAGAAGTTTCAAAATTCCCACCCTCCGTTGCCCAAGTCGAAACTGCCATTCCAGCATTCATCGGCTATACTCAAAAAGCAGAGGAAGAAGCACCTGATGACTTATTAAGAACTGCCGTCAGAATTACCTCGATGCGCCAATATGAATTTCTTTTTGGTGGTCCTCCTACTCAAACAATCAATGTTACACTTGTAGATATTCCTCAGTCTGATGGTTCGATATTGACGACACCTCGAACTGCAACATTAGGAAGTTCATCTCCATTTAAGATGTATCATTCCATGCAAGTCTTTTTTGCGAATGGTGGTGGTCCTTGCTATATTATTTCTGTAGGAAACTATGGCGATTCCGTTGCACTCAATCGAATGGATGCAACCGAGTCAGCTTCAAATACTGGCGGTTTAGCTGTTGGAAAAAAAGTGGATGAGATCACGCTTTATGCTTTTCCAGATGCAGCAGCTTTGACACCAGCAGATTATTATTCTTTGTATGAAAGTTCATTAAATGAATGTGCCAGATTGCAAGATCGATTTACGATTGTCGATGTAAAAATGAATAACACTTTAGCTCCTTCTCAAGCAAGTCCTCATTTGCCAGTTACTCATCTTCAAACTAATGCTAACTTGGGAGACAACTTAAAATATGGAGCAGCTTATTATCCTTGGTTAAAATCCGTTTTGACGTATAGTTTCGGAATTGATTATGATAAAACAGGAGTTACCTTTTCCAATTCTACTGGAACTTTAGACGGAACAACTTGGGCAGATTCCGAAGTTGACCCTATCGTCAATAATCTTTTTGTCAATTCCTTAAAATCAACTATCGGAAGGTTAAAAATTGACCTCCCTCCTAGCCCGTTTGTTGCAGGAATTTATGCACGAGTCGATAGTTCGAGAGGTGTTTGGAAAGCACCTGCTAATGTGAGTGTTTCTGCAATCGTTAAGCCTTTGGTAAAAATTTCTGATGAAGATCAAACAAATTATAATGTCGATCCAACTTCGGGAAGATCAGTAAACGCCATTCGATCATTTACGGGAAAAGGAACTTTAGTTTGGGGAGCACGGACACTAGCTGGCAATGATAATGAGTGGAGATATGTTTCTAGTCGAAGATTTTTCAATATGGCAGAAGAGTCAATCAAAAAGGCAACTGCTCAATTTGTTTTCGAACCAAATGATGCGAACACTTGGGTTAAAGTTCGTGCAATGATCGAAAACTTTTTGACACTCCAATGGAGAGCCGGAGCTTTAGCTGGTGCAAAACCAGAAGACGCATTTTTTGTAAGAGTAGGATTAGGTGTCACGATGACTCCTCAAGATATTTTGGAAGGAAGAATGATCGTGGAAATAGGAATGGCAGTAGTTCGACCTGCAGAATTTATCATCCTTCAATTTTCTCATAAAATGCAAGAGAATTAATGGTGAGCGGTTAATTTTTTTTTCACTAACTAATATCATTCGTTCCAAATTAAATTCTAATGACGAACGTAAAACGTTCAACGTTAAACGACCAAAATTTCTTTTTATAAAAAATAAAATTCAAAAAAAATCATGGCAGAATATCCATTACCAAAATTCCATTTTCAAGTTGAATGGGGAGGAACACAAATCGGATTTACCGAAGTTTCAGGGCTAGA
The DNA here is from genome assembly GCA_045106765.1 of Saprospiraceae bacterium. Classification (GTDB taxonomy): domain Bacteria; phylum Bacteroidota; class Bacteroidia; order Chitinophagales; family Saprospiraceae; genus CAJQQY01. The sequence continues at coordinate 4,671 of JBGCFD010000028.1, forward strand.
AATAGAAACCGAAGTAATCGAATATCGACAAGGAGCAAGTCCCGAATATTCTAAAATCAGAATGCCCGGCATGCAGAAATATTCCAATATTGTATTAAAGCGAGGTACATTTCAGGGCGATAATGATTTTTATAATTGGTTCAATACCACTAGTTTAAATACGGTTGAAAGAAGAGATTTAACTTTGTCACTTTTAAATGAAAATCACGAACCAGTTGTGGTTTGGAAAATAAAAAATGCCTTTCCAGTCAAAGTACAATCTACTGACTTAAAAGCAGATGGAAATGAAGTAGCAATCGAAACATTAGAATTGGCACATGAAGGTTTAACTGTACAAAACGAATAAATAGTTCTTTTACCGAGTTGGTCAGTTTTTTCTGGCTGCTCGTTTTTTTATTTTTCCTTCGGTATCTCGTACCTAATCAAAATAAAGTTTTTTCTAAAATGCCAATTCAAAGTTTAAAATATCCGCCACCTAGTTTTCACTTTTTAGTCAATTTTATTGATTTTACATTAGTGCCAGATGTCATGTTTCAATCGGTCTCTGGATTGGATGTACAAATGGAAACAGAACCCTACAGAGAAGGTGGAGAAAATAGATTTGTACACCAATTACCCGTGCGTTCCAACTTCACTAATCTGACTTTAAAAAGAGGATTGTTTGTGCATTCTCAATTGATCAATTGGTGCATGGATACTTTCAATAATATGGAAATAAAACCAATCAATTTAATTGTTTCTTTACTAAATGAAAAACATTTACCGCTAATGACTTGGAATATTGTCAATGCTTATCCAGTCAAATGGTCGGTGTCAGAACTCAATGCAGAACGCAATGAATTAGCAATAGAATCCATCGAATTAAACTATCAATATTTTACACTTTTAAAAATTGGATAAAAACCATGGTAGAAATAAAAGAACTCATCATCAAAACTACTATTGAACCTAGACAAAATAATTCATCACAAAATGAAATTAACAACATCAATATTTCTCAAATAAAGAAAGAACTTTTGGAGGAATCCGCCGAGCATTTTTCCAAGGTTTTAAAAAATAAAAAAGAACGATGATTTTTAATTTGACAGGAACACCTAAAATGAAAATCATGGCTTTTTCGGATACCAATTTTTCCCAAAAAGCTGGTGAGTTGGTGGTACAACTTAATCCAGATAAATATTCTCTTGATTACGAAGTACAATTTGCCAATACTCAAAAACCTGGTTCCAGCGGTCAGGAACTTTTATTTAATCGGATTCTTCCCCAAAAATTAAATTTTGATTTCCTGTTTGATAGAACAGGAGCCGTTCCTGATTCTATCGATATTCCAGGCGTAGCATTAGGTGGTCTTCCTGGTTTGGGTGGGATAAGTAATAAAGATGGCGTGCAACCCGACATTGATAATTTAAGAGAATTGACCATGGGATTTGATGGCGATATTCATCGGACAAAATATCTGATTTTGAATTGGGGAAAACTCTTGTTCAAGTGTTGCCTCACTAAAATGAATGTCACCTACAAATTATTTCGTCCTGATGGAACACCGCTTAGGGCAACTGCAAAATGTTATTTTGAAGAGTTTCGAGAAATAGAATTGAGAAGAAAAGAAGAAAACAAAAACTCTCCAGATCTAACTCATATTCGAACAGTAAAAGAGGGTGACACTTTACCTTTGATGACCTTTAAGATTTATGGCGACTCCAAGTATTATTTGAAAGTGGCAAAAGTAAATGAGATTGAAAATTTTAGAAATTTAGAAGTGGGACAACAGGTTTTTTTTCCACCAATTGAAAAATAATAAATTTATCAAAAAAGAATAGAACAAACACATGGCCGATAATATTTTAATAAATCAAGGTGGAATAATTTCATATAAAATAAACGTAAATGGAAGTCAAATTTCATCATCACATCAAGTAATATCTTTGGATGTCGTTAAAGAAATTAATCGAATTCCAACTGCTTCCATAATTCTTCAAGATGGTGATCCTGCCACAGGGAAATTTTCAGCAACGGATGGAAATGATTTTAAACCTGGAAATGAAATAGAAATTTCTTTGGGTTATGACCAAAATGATGAGGTAGTTTTCATAGGAATAATTACTAAAATAAGAATTAAAATAAGAAGAAATGGAGATTCCGTTTTGATCGTAGAAGCAAAAAACAAGGCAATCAAAATGACTGTCGGAAGAAAAAGTAAATACTTCTATGAAACCAAAGATAGTGATGCAATGGCTGAAATAATTGGTGAGTACGGAGATCTATCTTCCAGTTTTGAAGATACCGTTTTAGAGCATCCAGAGTTAGTTCAATATCGTTCCACCGATTGGGATTTTGTTCTATCGCGAGCTGAAGCTAATGGAAAAATTTGTTTTGTAAATGATGATCTTTTTATTGTTCAAGAACCAAATCCAAACCTTGGAGCAACAGGTACACTACTATTTGGAAACAATGTTTACTCCTTCGATGCATCCATTGATTCTAGAGATCAATTAAAAAATGTAACTGCTCAAGGCTGGGATTTTGGTGAGCAAGAAATCATTGAAGCAGAAGCAAGTGAACCTTCGATTGATGGAATGGGAAATTTGACCGCTTCAAGTTTAGCAGATGTGATTGGAACTGATCCTTACATTATTTCTCATGGTGGAAAAACCGATCAAGCAGAATTACAATCTTGGGCTGATGCTCAATTATTACGGAATAGATTAGCAAAAATTCAAGGTAGGTTAAGCATGCAAGGTTACGCTGGAATTATTCCAACTAATACTATTGAGTTAGATGGTTTTGGAGAAAGATTCAATGGGAAAATTTATGTCTCTGGAATTAAACATCAGGTGGAAGAAGGTAATTGGACAACATACATTCAATTTGGAATGAATCCAGAATGGTTTACTGAAACTTATGAAGTGAGTGAAAAAAAAGCATCAGGACTTTTTCCAGCAGTCCAAGGATTACAAGTCGGTTTGGTTACACAATTACAAGATGATCCAGATGGAGAAGAACGAATTCAAGTTCGATTACCTATGATAAATCCTGACGAACAAGGTATTTGGGCAAGAGTTGCTTCTCTTGACGCAGGTGATAATCGAGGCACTTTTTTCAGACCTGAAAAAGGTGATGAAGTCATCATTGGATTTATCAACGATGATCCGAATGATGCAATAATTTTAGGAATGATGAATAGTAGCGCAAAACCTGCTCCTATTGTAGCATCTGATGAAAACCATGAAAAAGGAATTTTTACTCGCAGTAAAATGAAAATTCTTTTTAACGATGACAAAGAATCTATCACCATCAAAAACGACAAAGACAACCAAGTTTTGATCACAGATTCCTCAATTGAATTGTCTGATAAAAATGGAAATAAGATAATTATGAATTCAGATGGAATTGAAATTAATAGCGTCAAAGATATCATCTTAAATGCAAGTAGTGATCTAAAAACAGATTCTATCAATACCGAAATTAATGCAATCGCCCAAGCAAAAATTTCAGGAAATGCAGGAGCAGAATTATCTACAAGTGCTATCGCTGAGATCAAAGGATCATTGGTTAAAATTAATTAAAAAAAAGTATTACCTGCACCCAGTCCAAGCATCGGGGAATTCTTTTGATTAAAAGGAAAACCATGAGAAGTAGTCTATGAGAAATGGGGCGGGCTGGGAACGGCGAAAAATGAGGGCGCGGGAGCTTGCCTTGAGTCAAGCTATTTTTTCGCCTAGAATTTTTTGATCTTTTTTGTTTCAATGAAAAAAAAAACAATGCCAATCCTATCCACCAACTTAGGAAAGGTAAAACTAAAAATCATTCATAAAAAATAAAATATGCCACCAGCAGCCAGAATAACAGACATGCATGTTTGCCCAATGACTACCGGCTCAGTACCTCACGTAGGCGGACCGATCATTGGCCCAGGAGTTCCAACAGTTTTAATTGCAGGAATGCCTGCTGCAGTCCTTGGAGATATGTGCACTTGTGTTGGCCCACCGGATTCAATTGTCATTGGATCAACAACAGTTTTGATTGGAGGAAAACCAGCAGCAAGAATGGGTGACTCCACCGCACACGGAGGATCAATCGTACTTGGTGCACCAACAGTTATGATTGGATAAAAAATCCTTTTTGTCTTTATCCAAAATAGATTCAAAAAGCAAACTTCAAACGAAACAAAATAACAATACAATTACATTTTAAAAAATGGATTTAGAAAAAACGTTTCTTGGAACAGGTTGGAGTTTTCCTCCAAATTTTGATAGAAAATTAAAAAGTGTAGAATTAGTTTCTGATCAAATAGATATTAATCAAAGCTTAGAGATTTTACTATCCACTAGACTCGGAGAAAGAATCATGCTCCCAAAATATGGATGCGATTTAAACGAATTAGTATTTGAATCAATGAATACTACTTTCGAAACTTACATCACCGACTTAGTAAAATCTGCCATTTTATATCATGAACCAAGAATTGATATGGAGTCTCTCGAATTTGAAAATGATCAAAATGAAGGAAAGCTTTTAATCATCATAAATTATAAAATCAGAATCACCAATTCAAGATCAAACTTCGTTTTTCCATTTTACAAAAATGAAAAATCGATATAATATTCTCTTAAAAAAACAAAGGCTAAAAGTCCGATATGATTCAACCTATGTAAAGTCATAGGATACAAAATAACATCATACACACGTAGATCTCAAAGGGGCAAAAACATAATAAAAAAACACTCCAAATTTCACCAATGAAAAAAAATTGCGAACATAAAAATCCTTTACAACGAGATGGCTTCAACCAAACTCAACGCTTCAACAAGGCATTGGAACCAAGTTTCGCACCGCTAGATGATCGTTCAACAAAAGATATTTTGCAATTCGCTTATCGATACGCTGAGCAAATAAAATTTTTCGACTTACCAATCAACCAAGAAGAAGAATCCAATTCCATAGAAAACAATTGGCAAGTTTTTTTTGAAAAAATCAATTCACAATCAGTTGAAGAAATTGAAAGTGCTTCGAATAATAATCCTCATTTCACCTTATTTTTATGCTTCCTAAAATTATTCAAGTTCGCTCAAAATCAACTCAATGATTTGACAGAAGCTCATCTTGATTTTTACTATAAAAAAGTATTACAACTTCAAAAAAAATCAGAAACCCCAGACCAAGTTCACTTAATTTTCGAACTAGCCAAAAATGCTAACGACCAAATTATTTTAGCGGGTACAAGATTTAAAGCAGGTAAAGATGCTACTGGTATGCCGATGGAATATATAGCAGAAGAGGATACTATTTTAAATAAAGCACAAGTCGAATTAATGCGTACTGTTCGACGTAAAAATAATTTCATACATTTTGCATCAGTATCTAACTCAGCAGATGGAATGGGGGAAGAACCTATCGAAAATGGTGATTCTTGGAATGCTTTTGGACATTCAGAATTGCCAATTAGCACTCCCGGTTTTGCACTCTCCTCTCCTATTTTAGCACTAAAAGAAGGAACTAGAAAAATCATTATCAACTTCACTTTATCGAGTTTAGATGATTTAGAAAGTATTTCAGATAGTTTAAAAAACAGCTTCGAGATTTATGCTAGCGGAGAAGAAGATTGGTTAGGCCCGTTTGCTTTACGTCCAAAATCTTCCATAAAAAAAATCGCAGGTTCTGCCAATAATTATTTGATGCAACTTATAGTTATCATCCCAAATGAGGAAGAAGCTATCGTTCCTTTTGAGTCTGAAATATTGACTGGAGATTTTAATTCGACTGCTCCAATCCTTCGAATTCTATTAAGTAATCCAGACGTGTACACCTTGTTAGAAAACAGTACTTTGACCGCTTTGAAAATTGAAGCGGTAGTCAAAGGAATCAATTCTTTAGTGCTAGAAAATGATTTTGGAAAATTAGATCCTGCCAAACCATTTATGCCTTTCGGTGCTACACCAAAACAAAATGCTAATTTCTACATCGGTTCACAAGAAGCGTTTACCAAAAAACTAAATTCCTTTAAGTTAAAAATGCGATGGCAAAATTTACCCAAAAACTTCGCGACGCGTTACAACAAATACAACCAACCACTTAAGGATATTAAAAACAAAGATTTCAAAGGTAAACTCCAAATCCTAAGTGGAAACAATTGGAATAAAACGTTTGATTTTGATTGGTTCAATCAATCACTTTCTAACCCTGAAAAAAATGTTTTTATCGATTTCATGGAAAACGATGAAGAGCAAGTGGAAGATAAAAAACAAGGTTTCAGATTAAGCTCAGATTCAAAAAAAGTAAAACCACGATATCGACAAAGCCATTTAAGATTAATTAAACGAAGACAAAATGTTCGGTTTTTTGAAGATGGAACAGAACGAAAAAAACCAATTCGAAAAAAAGCAAGACGAACTTCTTGGATTAGAAATAAAAAAAGAAAAAGACGAAAACGTAGAAAATTTAAATTAAGTACGCAACAAAAAGATGGGTTTATCCGATTGGTTTTAAGACAAGATTTTGGACATGCTGAATTTACTAGTTTATACGCAATTGCCATTGCAAAAAAAGTGGAGAATGATAAAGTTGTTTTACCAAAAGAACCTTATACTCCTACTTTGGAATCTATTTTTTTAGATTATCATGCCACGACAGAAGATGTAAAAATGAATTCAAATGTCGCTGATAAAACCAGCTTTGAAGATCGAGAAATTCAACTTTTCCATTTACATCCCTTCGGTCATTCGGAAGAACATCCTTATTTAAAAAAGGAAATTCCATTTTTAAACAACTCGTCTTCAGAAAATAACAATACAATTACAATTTTTCCAAAAAGAGAATTTGAAGGGGAATTTTATTTGGGTTTAAAAAATATTGAACCAAATCAGTCTCTAAGTTTGCTCTTACAATTAGATGAAGGTAGTGCTAATCCTGAATTAGAAAAACAAAATATTGAATGGAGTGTCCTAGCTCACAATCATTGGAAAGTATTGGATAAAAATCATCTTTTGGCAGATCATACCAATCAATTATTAACCTCAGGAATTGTAAAATTGATTTTACCAAAAGAAGCTACTGATGATAATACCTTGCTTGATGAAAATCATTATTGGCTGCGATTAGCGATCAAAGAAAAGTCAGATGCCGTTGCCAATTTTATCGGCGTTCACACCCAATCGTTGCAAGTTGTTTTTGAAAATAACAATAATGATCCATTACATTTAGCCACCGCTTTACCTTCTGAGACTATTTCAAAAATGGTCAATCGTTTACCGAGCGTTAAAAAAGTTATTCAGCCATATGATTCATTTGGAGGAAATACTCAAGAAAATTCTACCCAGTTTTACACTCGAATTAGTGAACGGCTAAGACATAAAAACAGAGCCGTTTCGATTTGGGATTACGAGCATTTAGTCTTGGAGAATTTTCCAGAAATTTACAAAGTAAAATGCCTGAATCATACTTCATCAACGAATGAATTTTTACCAGGAAATGTTTATGCCATCATTATTCCGAATTTTAAAAACAGAAATACCTCTAATATTCTAAAGCCAAAAGTGAGTTCGAATACGTTGTTAGAAATCGAGAATTTTTTAAATAAAAAATCCTCAATGTTTACCAAAGTCGTGGCACAAAACCCTGACTATGAAGAAGTTGTGCTAGATTTTGACGTTGCATTTCATCAAACATTGGAGTTTGGCTTTTATAAAAAACAACTCAATGAAGACATCAAAAAGTTTTTGACTCCATGGGCTTTTGATGAAGGAAGAGATATAAGTTTTGGTGGACAAATTCACAAAAGCACATTGATTCACTTTATCGATGGATTAGAATATGTTGATTTCGTCACTAATTTTTATATGTATCATAAAGATGAAAATGGGATCAAATCGAATAAATTAGAAATCGCAGAAACCAGTACTTCGAGAGCTATTTTAGTGTCTGCTGAGAACCATACGATTAATCAAACCCAAGCCAATTCCGTTTGTCTATGATAAAACCAATAACCATATCAAAAGCAAAACCAACTCAACCAGCGGAAGATTATGAGTTCCTTCGCGAGGAAGGTTTAAAATATATTGAGCAGCTAGGAAGTGATCTTTGGACGGATTATAATTCGCATGATCCAGGCATTACAATTTTGGAAATACTTTGTTATGCGATTACGGATTTGGGAAATAGAACTTCCAACCCGATTGAAAACTTGCTGGCTTCTGAGGAAAGTAATTTAGAAAATATGCACGCTCAATTTTTGAGTGCAGCCAAAATTTTGCCTTCCTCCCCTATCACAGAAAATGACTATCGAAAGCTGTTAATTGATATTCCAGCAGTAAAAAATGCTTGGCTATCAAAAGCAAAAGTTAATTATTTAGTGGATTGTAAAGACAGTAAAATTGTTAAAAAATTAGAAAACAAAACTCATCCAACCAAAGAAATTGAATTAAATGGACTCTACGATATTCGGTTAGAACTAGACGAGAATTTAACTAAAACTCAAATCACAAATGTCAAAAATCAAGTTCGAGCCGTTTATCATCAAAATAGAAACCTCTGCGAAGACCTCGAAAATATCTCGATAGTTCCACAGCAACCGATTATGATTTGTGCTGATTTAGATTTGGCAAATGATGCTGATATTGAAGCTGTCAATGCTCAAATCCTTTTTGATCTCGAACAATATCTAACTCCAAATATTAAACGATATTCTGTCAATGACTTATTAAAAAAAGGAAAATCACCAGAAGAAATTTTCGAAGGCACTTTGCTAAAAAATGGTTTTATCGACGACGATGAATTAGAAAATTCAAAACTGCGGTCTCAAGTTTTTGTCTCTGATGTGATGCGAGTAATCATGGATATAAAAGGTGTTCAAGCGATTCGAAAAATATTTTTAAACTATACTAATCCAGCAGATCGGCCGTCGAAAGAAGAAATTGAAAAACAAGGTTATAAATGGTGTTTAAAAATTAAAGATGGACATCAACCAGTTTTGGATTTAACAAAATCAATTATTTCCAACGCTACCACTAATATAATTACAGAGGCAAATTCTCCAAAATCTATTTTTAATTTTTTTAAAGACAACATTCCTTTCGTTCCGCAAAAAGAAGAACGAGATAAAATTTTGTTGGAATTACATGAAATTGAAAACGAACAGTTAATTGCAGTTTCCAAAACAGAACTAGATCTTCCCATGCCGTTGGGTAAATTTCGAAACTTAGAAAACTATACTTCTATCCAAAATGATTTCCCACAAACTTATGGAATCAGTCATGCAGGTTTACCAAGTGAAGCAACTGAAAAAAGAAAAATTCAAGCGCAACAATTAAAAGGATACCTTTTATTTTTTGACCAAATTTTGGCGAATTATTTTTCTCAACTAGCCAATATTCCAAACCTACTCTCTCCGACCAACGAAGGTCGAAAAACATTTTTCACCCAAAAAATAAAAGATGTTCGAGGAATAGAGAATTTATTTTTCAATTACGACAACCTGGAAGAAACACTTTCAAAAGTTGTAGGCGAACGAAACGATTCTGAAAACTCTGATCTTTTTACCAAAAGAAAAAACCGGTTACTCGATCATTTATTAGCTCGCTTTGGCGAGAGTTTTAATGACTATGTAATTTTGATGCATCGACTGTTTAAAAGAAAACGAACTGACCGAGAATTGATTCGAGATAAAATTGATTTTATCAAAGAGTACCAAACGATCAGTAAAAACAGAGCAAGTGGTTTTGACTTTTGCAATCAATTTGTCGAAGACGAAAATGGCAATCAAATTGAAAATAAATTATGGTTTTCACAATCTGATATTAATATTCCAACTCAACAAATCAATGTTTCAGGAATCGTTCATCGTGCAGCACGACTAGCAGGAATTTCTAATTATAAACGTCGGAACCTCTCCCATATCGAATACGATATTTATCAAGAAAAAGATGATGACAATGAAAGTGAATTACGTTGGCGAGTCATTGATACCGATAATGAAAAAATATTATTGAGTGGAAGTTTGCACTACGAAAATAAAAATGCAGCTATTGAAGAAATGAAACAGTCCATCGAATTGGGTATGTCTCTCCAAAATTATCAACTACTCGAAACCATTGACAATCGATTTTATTTTAATATCATTGATTCAACAGGAGAAGTGGTTGGGCGAAGAATTGAATATTTTAATTCGTCCAATGAAAGAATGGATGCTATCGAATACCTGATTGATTTTTTAAATGAAAAATTCAGCGAAGAAGGATTTTATGTGATCGAACATTCTCTGCTTCGTCCTCGAAAATCGACAGATAATTTTATGGCAGTTTGTACCGAAGCTGACTGTTCGATTTGCGAACCGCTTGATCCATATTCTTTTCGAGTAAGTATTATTTTCCCAGGTTATACACCACGATTTTCTAATCTTGATTTTAGAAAATATATGGAAAAATTGATTCGCATGGAATTGCCTGCTCATGTTTTGGCTCGCATTTGTTGGGTGGGCGAAGGGCAAATGGGAAGTGTCGAAAAGCACTACCGAAAATGGTTGGAATACAATCAAAACCACTACAACAAACCTCGGCTAAAAAATAAATCGCTGAATGAATTATTGGAAGTTTTGAGCCAATTATATACTGTCTATCCACCCGGCACTTTACATGATTGTGAAGAAGGAGATGATGAGAATCCAATTGTTTTGGGCAGAACTCATATTGGAAATCAGGAGGAAATTATTCGTTCCAATGAAGATGATTAAAGCAAACCACTACGTGTTTTATACATCAAATTTTAAGTTTTCCTATTAATAAAAAAATCATTTTTCATGAAAAATATATCCATCAAACTGAATCATCTAGTCGAAGAATTTCACTACTTCGAAGACAACCAAGTATTGACTGCTTCACATCTCAACACGGTGGTAGATTTTCTAGATCGTCGTGATCGGATGACTCGAACCCAACTTCTTGGGACTGGAATCGTCTGTGGTCTCGAAGTTAGTTTTAATAATTCTAACAAGACAATTACAATTTCAAAAGGAAGTGCAATTACCTCAGATGGTGACCTTTTGCACATTGATCAAAATACTACTTTTTCTCATGTGAAATTTTTTGAGGATGAAAAGGCACAATATGAATTATTTCAAAATGGAAGTAGCCAAGTGCCTCTGTATCAGTTATTTACAGCTGAATCCACAGAGGAAAACATTCATAGCATGCGTGGGCGAAACAACCCAATTCAGAATTTAGGTGATATGGTTTTGGTCTTGTACTTAAATAGTTTTTTAGAAGCACCAGAAGATTGTACCGAGGTCGACTGTGAAAATCAAGGCATGCGACAACGTGCTCAATTAATGCCACTTTTGATTGCCAAAAGTGATTTGGATTTGATTGATCAAAAACCTGCTAATCCATATTTCTCTTTACCAGAAGTAAACATTCAGCGAGTCAATTTTCATCAAAGTGTGATTACTCATGAGGAGAATTTATTAGCACGATTTAGAACTGCTGTGCAAGTGAGTTCCCCAAGTTTAATAACTGCTGTTTTAGCAACTTGTGGAACTCGACAAGGGGATTTCTTAAGAAATTTAGTAACTGGAATTCACCCAAATCCAGCTTCAGTTTGGCGTAGTCGATTAAATGCTATTTTCCAAAATATCAATATTAATGATCGAGCAGATGTGCTGTACATTTATAATTTCATGAAAGATTTGAAAGAGGCGTATGATGAATTTAAAGAGAGCATTTTTGAACTTTGGACGGAGTGTTCTCCCGATGCAATTGCTCATCCAAAACATATTAATGTGCGAGAAATTTTGCTGGAGAATGAAAATATTCCAGCAGAATATAGACATCATTTTTGTGAATCCCCTATTTTAAATCAACGAGATCGGAATGTTAAAAAAGCGCGGTTCTTACATCAACGGTTAAATGAAATGATTGAACACTTTGAAGTTCCCAACAACCAAAATTCAGTCATTCAAATCACTCCTTCCAAATCCGGAAATGTATTGTTAGGAGAAAAATCAATTCCATATTATTATAATGCTCAGAGTTTCAGTTTAAATCGTTTTTGGAGTTTTGAAAAAACAATTCGCAATCAGTTTAGTTCCATCTTAAGTTATCGGGCTAGACAATATGATGGTTCAGAAATAGCGCAAAACCCACTCGCTTTTTCTCATGACAAATTAAACTTCTTGCGTATTGAAGGTCACTTAGGAAAGTCAAAAGAGGAAGTAGAAAAACAATTGGAGACTTTAAAAAAACGACACAATTTACAATTCAATATTGTTTCAATTCAAATTCAAGATGAAGTCAGTACGATTCGATTACCTCGTTTAAGATTTCCTGCGGTGGATATGTTGTTTCATCATTACCGAGAAGAATTTAATGCAAATACAAAAATTGTCGATAAATTTCACACCGACTTAAAAGCAACTTCAGCCGTGCAAGTCGCTGATAAAAACACGCCTGAAGACGTGATGCGAGAAAATCTAGAACGCTCCAAAGTTGAAATCAATGGAATGAAAGATGAAATGGAAGCAGCCAAATCTCATGTTAAAACTAAGATGGCTTCCTTTGATTTAAATTATAAATCATTTAAAACCAATTATCAAAAAGCAGCAGTCAAAGGTGATTTGATTCATAAAAATGTTTTTGAATATACACAGACGAAATATGAAACGCCCATGCAAAAGTTTGTGTTGGATTATAAATTCAATCGGTTTGATGGATTGATAAAATACTTTAGAAAGAAAAAAGAAAAGGTTCAACAGCAATATATCTTTGACAATTTTTTCAATCAAAATCCTGGATTAGAATCAAAAGGTGGAGTACCGATTGGTGGAACTTTTGTTTTGGTTTATATTTCTGATGAGGAGGAATCCAATCAAAGAATTGTAGCAGATTTTTGCTTGCCGAATTGTTGTGTTGTTGAAGTTGATCCCGAAATAGAACCAACTGAAATTCAAGAAGAGGAAATTGAAAAACCTACCATTGTTGAAGTTTTGCCAGATATTAAGTTTATTGAAAAAATTGATTTGTTTAAATATTCACCAATCAAATCCATCGTTGATTACAAAGTCGACTTTACTAAAGTTGATTTGGTCGGACAAATTAATGCTGTCAGACTTTTGAATACGGGGAACTTAGGTAGTGGAAATATTACTGGCAATTTAAGTTTAGTTCGTGAAATCCAAGATCCAAATATCCGTGGTTTGGTGATGGCAATGGATACAACTGCCGAAGGAATTCGAACCCTCGAAGCTAAAGAAACTAGAACTTCTGATGAAGAAGCTAAACTAAATTTGCTTCGGGAAAATTTTGATAATAGTTCTGAATCCATTTTGAATTTTGTTGGTGCTAAGGGAACTGATTTAGATGTTTCGAGTGATGAGAGTCGAGCCTTAGAATTTATCGGCAGATCAACCGAATCATTTAAAGAAAAAGATAAATTCAAAAAAACGGACTTAAAAACTAAAGAACTTGAAAGTACAAATTCCAACAACCCTGTGATTCGAGGCATGGTTGGAAAAATTATTACTCGTATGAAATAATTCATTTTTTTAAGGAACTATCCATGGCATAGTTTGAAACTGTGCCACGGATTTTTGAACAAAAAAATATGTCAAAACATTTTATCAAAACAGTTCGATTAGATTTAACCGCTAATTCTGAAAAAGAAGGATTTCAGATTCAACAAGAATTCTCAGAATTAATGCGAACTAAATTGAATCAAAAAATGAAAGACATCTTTGATCAATTTGGGGAAGATGAAAATATCAGAATAGAAAATTTGGAACTGGAAGTACAAGGGATTCAAGCGGAAAATTGGGAGGAGAATTTTATGGAAAAATTCTCTCAACAACTGATTGCAAAATTAAAAGGATGGAAATCCAATTCTACTTCATCTCCCTCTTCCACAACTCCTACTCCACTTTCAAAATGGAGATCATTCTTATTTTTCTTAGAAAACGGATATTTCCCTTGGCACAATAACCAATTGACTATCAACACTTTAGATAGTTTCCTACTAAAAGAAATTGAATCGAATCAAGCTTTCGTTTTATTAGCCCAACAAGTAAAAGATGATTCTATTGCTTTACAACGCCTGATTAATCATTTGCCTATTACGACCTTAGATTTTATTTTTCATAAGTTGGCTAGGTCTGAATATTCCTTTCTTCCCTTTTATAAAATATTAGAAAAAACGTTTGTAAAAAAATGGAATAAGAATCAAGTCAAATTAGAAATTTGGAAAATGGCCTTTCAGTCTTTATTCGAAAATTCACCTGAAAGAATTGGAGTTAAAAATTTTAGAGATATACTTGAAGTAGAAATTATCAAAAAATCTCTTACCCATTTTTCCAGAAAAAAAATTAAAATTAAATCGGGAAAAAAATTGGATCAATTATTTTTTGAGGAATTGAAAACCAATTTTAGTGAAGCTAACCTAAATTTAAGTAGCCCTGCCAACTCTCTTTTTAAAAAAAATGAATGGCAGAATGAGCGTTCACCCGAAGAAGATATTTCAAAGCAAACCAAAAATCAATCAACAAATTCTGATCATAAAACTAACTCCATGGAAAAAAAAATCAAAGAGGGAATCTTTATCTCGAATGCTGGACTTGTTCTACTTAATCCATATTTACAAATGTTTTTTAATCGAATCGAGTTGACTGAAGGGAAAGTATTCAAAAATGAAATCGGGCAAAATCAAGCAGCTTTAGTTTTACAATATTTGGTCACAGGAGAACTTTCGTTTATGGAACATGAATTAGTTTTTAATAAAATCCTTTGCAATATTCCATTAGATGCTCCAATTCCAACTGAATTATCTTTAGACAAAAATCAAATTAAATCATGTGATGATTTACTAAATGCTGTTATTCAAAATTGGGGAAAACTAGGCGACATTTCGATTCAAGCCTTAAGAGAAACCTTTATTCTTCGGAATGGAAAGTTGTCCAAAAAAGAAGATGGCGATTGGTTATTACAGGTAGAGTCGAAATCATTTGATATTTTATTAGACAGTTTGCCTTGGCAAATTAGCATTATTAAATTGCCTTGGATGAACGAAAAAATATTAGTGAATTGGCATTGATTTTTGATTCTTTTAAAAAAAAATTCAGAATGAAAATATCAAAAAAAAATTCAGAAAGAAAAGATACCTCTAACAATCAGCAAGTTTCTTTTTTTGAAAAAAATGGAAAAAATTCCTTTTTTCAAGTCCATCCCAAATTAAAAATTGGCGACACCAATGATCGGTTTGAACAAGAAGCAAATCAAATCGCCGAACAAGTTGTCAATAAAAAACCACTTGATTCAAAAAATACATCACTTAATTCTACTCCAAATATCCAATCTAAATCCAATTCGGATAGTGGCGTTCCTGTCTCCAATAATTTTCAAAATCAATTACAAAAAACTACTAATCAAGGTCAAAGTCTCCCAACAGATACGCTTAAGAATATGAATAAATCATTTGGAAAAGATTTTTCAAATGTAAAAATCCATACTGATGCATCAAGCGAAAAACTAAATCAAGACATTGATGCTAAGGCTTTTACATATAAAAATAATATCTATTTCAATAAAGGTAATTTCCAACCAAATGCTTTTACTGGAAAAAAATTACTCGCTCACGAATTGACTCATGTGGTGCAACAGCAATTCTCAGCTCCAAAAATTCAACGAAATCCAGAAGCAGAAGCAAAGAAAGAAGAAGACGATACAATTGCTAAAGAAAAAGAGGAAATCATTACAGCTTATAAATTAAAGGGAATTGTAAGTGGTGATAAATCTTGGACATTGGCTGAAGTCAAACAATTAAAATCTAGTCTGAGTTTACTGCCTGATGGAGATAAAAAAATGATTGAGCAAGTAGAATTTAAAAGAGTGAAGGCATTATCAGGAAGTACCGTTGGGCAATTTGAATCCAATCAAAGTGTTACAGATACAACAGTTATTTATGACAAAACGATCAAATTAGAGGATGGTGCATTTGGAAAAGGTTCGACAGAATCCAGCTTAATTATTGTCCATGAAGTTGGACATGCTGTGGCATCATTTGAGAGAAGAGAAGCAGTATTTGAGCAACATACTGCAATGGCTGAAAATAATAAATTAGTGACAGAAGCTAAAGCTATTACAAAAGATAAGCAACCATTTTATGATGATTTCGAAGCATCAAGATTGGCATTTAATGCGCTAATTGAAGAACACAAAGCATCAAAAAATAAAACAGAGCGTGCTGCTTTAAAAAAACAAATAGATAAGGATCGACCTGTAGTCATGAAAAAACAAGCTATTTGGAAAGCAAAAGAAAAATTATTAGCTGATAAAAATGATGAAATTGAAACAGCTGAAGAGACCATGAAAGACAAAAAAGATCTTGCTGATAAAACCAAGATTTCCGCGATTGATCTAAAAAAAATCAAAGATAAAGTAGGAACGTCAAAAAGTACTCAAGCAAAATCTTTTACTATTGCCAAAAAATTAATGGATGATAAAAGTGATGCATTGAAAACAGAAGCAAATACTTATGCCTCAGCAATTGATACATTGAATAAAGGAATTGAAGATTTATCAGCGCAGACCAATGAACAAACAATGAAGGAGGAAGAGGTCGAAAAATTAATTGTTGAGGTTGAAAAATTAGTGATTAATCGAGATAAAGAAAAGTTAAGTTTAGAAAAAACCAACAAGAATAATCCTGCTTTAACTCTATACACTAAAGTAGAAACTCAACAAGATGATTGGTACTATGCCGTAAAAGCTCAAAGTCTAGCGCATCAAAGAAGTGCTCGAGTTCAAAAATTTGTGGACTTTGTAGAAACAAATAATATTGACCCAATTACGCCTTATGCAACTGAAAACTGGCCTCACAAACCAGAGGAATTTTATGCAGAAGCCTACTCTTGGTTTTTTGTAAAACCTACAGAACTAGCAGCACTTAGTACTGATTTGCATCAATGGTTTGTGGATAAAAACTATAAAAAATGAAAAGAATCAATCCTAAATCAATCTCAAATTTTCAAGAACTATTTGATTATGTTGATACTATTTTGAAAAAAAGATTAGCCTCTTTTTTTTCAAATTCATCAACTTCGTTTGACTTCAATCAAGTTTCCATTCCTAAGTTAAAAGAGGACGGTACTCCTTTTTTCCAATTTATAAAAACACAAAAATTAAAAAAGGAAGAGTTTTTAACCTTAGCATTAGCACTAATTCCTCATCTTGATCCTTCCTTTTTGGGAAAAGTAATTGCTAAGAGCCTAACTGAATCTGGTGATTTTAGTGAAATCGGAGGAATCAAATCAATCGACCAAAGATATTTTTTACCCACGGGTGAAACGGTTTTGTTTTTATTATCAGAAAATAATTTAACACAAAGATCGAACATACTCAAACTCTTTTCATCAGAACATTTTTTCTCAAAAGAAGGAATTCTTCATCTCGAAAGAGTGAAATCAGGAACGCCAAAAACAACGGGTCAATTAATTTTAAAGGAAGAATTTGTAGAACTTTTCATTTTAGGAAAAAAGAATTTACCTTCTCTCAGCATAGATTTTCCTGCCACTCATTTGACAACTGAGTTAGATTGGAAAGACTTAGTTTTGCCTTCACACACCTTAAAAGAAATTGAAGAGATAAGAACTTGGGTCAATCATAATTCCACTTTGATGAATGATTGGGGTATGGCAAAAAAATTAAAACCAGGTTTTCGAGCACTTTTCCATGGACCATCTGGAACTGGAAAAACGATGGCCGCTACCCTACTCGGAAAGCAAACTGGTTTGGAAATTTTTAGAATTGATTTATCTGTAGTCGTTTCAAAATATATCGGAGAGACCGAAAAAAACTTATCTTCTCTTTTTGATAGAGCGACAAATAAAAATTGGATTTTGTTTTTTGATGAAGCTGATGCCTTGTTTGGGAAAAGAACAAATGTGCGAGAAGCGAAGGATAAATATGCCAATCAAGAAGTTTCATTTCTTTTGCAAAGAATTGAAAATCATCCTGGGTTAGTTATTTTAGCTTCTAATTTTAAGGGAAATATGGATGCTGCATTTACTCGAAGATTCCAATCTTTTATCCAATTCAATATTCCGAATGCACAGGATCGTTTTAGGATTTGGCAAAACGCATTTTCTAAAAAATCAAAATTAGATAAGAACCTGGACTTGAAAAGAATAGCAGAGAATTACGAATTATCAGGTTCCAATATTATGAATGTTGTTCAATTTGCTTCTCTTAAAGCACTTGCAAGAAAAAGTAATTTGATAAAAAATCGGGATATGGTTGCTGGTATTCGAAAAGAATTTATAAAGGCAGGAAAAATGATTTAAAATATGAAAAAGGATTTCCTAAAGTTGTAAAACTTAAATAATCACCAAAATTTTATTTTGTCACATAGGATTTTTTCACCACATAGAAAAATGTGCCTATGTGGTGAAAAAATTATAGTGAGTATAATTCTAAGTTTGTGCAATGTAAGAAACCCTTTAATATTTTAATCATTCAAAGTCGAAAATGAAATAATCTTCACCGGTTCTCCCCACATAAACATACTCACCTCATCTTTCATTTTTTTAATAACAATATCCACACGTGCTCCTTTTTTCTTTAATTGATTGGGAAAATTAACCGGTCGATATTCTTTTCCACTATCTGATACAATTCCCCAAAATCCGCTGCTAAAGTTTTGATAAACTACTTTTCCTGTTATTCTTTTTGACATAATATTTTAATTTTATTCGTTCAATTTCACGAAAATTAAAACTTATTTAGTCCGATCAATTAATTTTTCGATGGTCTCATTCAAATTATAGATTAAATGATTTTGCTTATTGATGATACTTTGCAACTGCTTAACTTCATCCCGCACTATATTCTGAATATTAGAAGGTGATGGTAAAAATGGGCTAATCTTAGCTCGTACATACCACATCTCTCGAATGTCACTTATTGAAATTTGGTAGGGCTCATAAAAATTATTATCAGATTGAACTTCTAAATATTTACCTTCTTTTAATTTATTAAAAACTCGTTTCACTACAATATCTCCACGAGTCACAATCACATACACATAATTATCTTTAATCGAAGTGTCCCAAAGTGTCGGTTCCAAAAAACTACAAACCACTTTGTCTCCTTCAAAAAGAGTCGGTTCCATACTATCGCCTGACACATCAAAACTTCGATGTGTTCCTACTTTATATTTATAATCAGGCAAAGTAAAACTCGGCAAGTCTTGAATAAAAGTTGGGTTAGTCAATTCACCTGCATATCCTGCTTGCGCTGGAACAGGAACATGAACAATCCGCTCATCATCACTTCCATTAGTTACAATGGTCAACACTCGAAATGATTTATGATCCTCTTCGCTCATAAACATTGGTCCATCACCTGTATAAATATAGACAGGGTTAATCTGATATCTTTCCACAGATTTACGAAGCAATTCAATGGTAACATCTCTTCGTCCTTTTAAAATTTCGCTTAAACTTTGTGGTAGGTATTCTAGAGACAAAGCAAATTGTCGACTACTCTTAATTCGTTTGTCTTCTCGTAGTTTGTCGTGACATTTGATAAACCTTTGGGTAACAACATTATTCATTTCAGATAAACTTTTAGTTGATTATTTACCCAAAGGTAATTATTTTGTGAACACTTAACGTAATTTATTCCATTTTTTTAACAAAAAAGTGATAAAAAAGGCAATCATTTTGACATTTCTAAAATTGTTAGATTTTCATTTTTTAGAAAATTAGCTTTTACCAATTAATAATTCTACTGCCTCTTTTAGTATTTCCATGCTTCCATTTTCCGCCAAAGAATGGTTTTCATTAAATTTAATTTCGTTTTGAAACAAAGGCAACTGAACCACAATCTGTGCATCCAAAGCTTGCAAAGACCAACATAAAGATTGCATTGCTTTCTCTCCACGAGGTTCATTTGGCGTAAAAGTTATTGGTAAAATTGGTTTTCCTACCAACTCTCCAGAAGTCGCAATCCACTCCAAAGCATTCTTAATTAAGGCAGGAAGATTATAAATATATTCAGGAATCGAAATAATTACAGCATCACAATTTTGCAATTCTCGCCTCCAATCAAGGACAGATTCTGCCCAAGGATGTGCATCATCTTCTGCTCGAAAAAGTGGTAACTGGTCTAATTTTTTATAAAAAATAAAATCATGTTGGGAAAAAAGTAAAGCAATCCCCTCTAATAATTTTGCATTGGAAGAAGTTGATCGAGTTGAACCGCTGACAGTTAATATTTTCATTTTGATAAAAATTAAAAATGTAAATGAATTGTTATAATTTTATTCAGACCCAAATCTAAAGAATTAATTCATTATTTTTACCCTCAAATTTATATCGCAAAATGATCAGAAAAAAAGTATACCTCACCATCGACGACTCCCCTTCTTCCAGTTTTTTGGAAAAAATGGATTACTTAGAAGGTAAAAAAATACCAACGATATTTTTTTGTATTGGCCAATTAATGGAAAAAAGAGAAAGCATGATGATCGATTGTATTCAGCGAGGATTTCAAGTGGCCAATCATAGTTATTCGCATCCCCATTTTTCCAAAATAAGCTTGGATCAATGTAAGTATGAAATTGAAAAAACAGACGGAATCATTGAAAACATTTATTCAAAAGCGGGACGGAGTCGAAAGTACAATTGGTTTCGTTTTCCTTATGGGGATAAAGGAGATTTAAAAAATGGAGCAATTTTTAATTATAAAAAGCCAGCAAATTTTACTCGGAAAAATTTCATCCAAGATGTTTTAAAATCTTTGAATTACACTCAACCTGACTGGGAAAACATTAACTATTCTTTTGTCAAAAAATCTAAAATTTTTGAAGATTTAGATTGGCATTGGACATTCGACATTATGGAATGGGCCACTAGAGAATATCGTCCAACTTTTGGAATTAAAAATTTATATAAAATTAATCAACGCCTAAATTCTTCCAATCCAAAAGATTGTCGAGGAAAATTAGGCAATGAAAATCGTTGGTTAAATTCTGACAATGATGAAATTATTTTATTGCATGACCATGAGGAAACGACTCCAATCTTTAACTCCATCATTGATGCATTAAAAGAATTGCCATTAAGTTTTGAGGGAATAAAATAATTGCAACTCAGGTATCCGACACCTCATTATTTTAAAATTTCGGCTCCAATCATCCTTGCCAATTTTGCAGAACCTTTGGTTGTATAATGTACATCATCGATAAAATGTTCTAGATCTTTTGGCAACATTTTATCAGCATCGACGAATTGGATTTGATACTTTTCCGCAACATTTTTAGTCGTCAAATTATATTTATCCATCGCTTTTGCTAAACTTTCATTATTTGGAAATGTATTGTTTTTTTCACAAAAAGTCCGACTCATCCAAAGCGCATTTTGGGATTCAAGACTCATTTCTTTTTTATATAAATGTCCTTGAGAAACTAAAATTGGTTTTGCGCCATCTTGCTGAATCAACTCTACCAATTGAGTTAAATAATTTTCAAAATCATTTTTCGAAACAAATTCCTCCATCTCAAAATCTCTTGAATTTACATTTTTTCCAAACCACACCTTCCTAAAATTTTTATAAATCATTTGAGAAAAACTTTGTGGTTTTGCACCATAAATACTTGGTCCATAAAAATGAGAATAATCACTTTCATATTTCCCCACAGAAAAATCTGGAGGAGAAAATGATCGATACAAATCATTGATCGCATGCATTACCACCACTACATCCGCATCGAATTTTCGACAGTATGCAGTATAGTTAATCAGACTATGTTTGCTCGTGTACCAATCCATTCCAGCATTTAAAACTTCATATTTTATTTCAATTTTTTTATCAATAAAATATTGTTGTAAAATGGATGGATATCGATCCAAACTATCAGCATGCACGAATCGAGTCGTTGAACCACCGAGGCAAAGTACTCGAATTGAATTGGTGTCTTTCGGCGTTTCAAAATGATAAACGGATGGTGGAACTTGCAAAAATGGATCAAATAAATGTTCTTGTTGACTATAATAATAAATATTGCCAATCGAATAAATTATTAATATCAGAACAAATGTTGGCAACAAAGAAAAAACTAATTCCTTTGTCGAATGATTTTTCAAAAATCGATTGAGCAAATAAGGAATTACTCCTAAGCAACCAAAAGTCATCACAACTAAAAAAATAAAATACTTTGTAGAGTAAAATAAAATGTCAGGTAAAAAGGAAGTATGCGTCCAAAATCCTAAGACAAATAACGCTAACGCTAATGCAATTACAAAATAAATTAAAACTACTTTTTTCATTTTCAAAACTGATTAAGGGTGCTTTAAGTTAAATTGAATACCATATCGAGGACGTAAAGTTACTACGGGAAGTATTTCAATCTTTTGATTTTTTACTAAATTAAAATCATAACGATAAATCAATTTTAAAATAATCATCTTCATCTCCGTCATCGCAAAATGTCGACCTATACATTGTCTCGGTCCAGCGCCAAATGGCATGTGAGCAAAATTATGGCGATCCTTTCTCCCTGCTTTGGTGAATCTACTTGGATCAAATTTTTCAGCATCTGGCCACACCTTTTCAGAGTGATGCAAACCATAAATAAATGGTATCACTCTCGATCCTTTAGGAATCAAAAAACCTTTTACTTCATCGTCTTCCTTAGCAATACGATCCGTTATCCAAGAGGGTGGATAAAGTCTCAAACACTCATCAATCACTTGAGTCAAATATTCCATTTTCATCAAATCAACAAACTCAGGTTTTCTGCCTTGCAATAGATTTTCAGCTTCGGTTTTTATTTTCTCTACGCATTCAGGATGTTCATGCAATAGGTAAAAAATCCAAGACAAAATATTAGAAGCTGTCTCATGGCCAGCAACAAAAAGAATCAAACTTTCTTCTGTAAGTTGCTTATCAGTCATGCCTTCCTGCGTATCTTCATACTTGCACCCCATCAACATGCCAAGCAAATCATCATCTAATTCTCGCTTTCTTCGCGCTGTAATAATGTCTAAAAGTACTTGATTATTTTCATTTGCTACCTTCTCATAAAATTTGGTTTTCCCATTGAAATCATACCATTTCATCATAGCTGGTAAGCGTACTAATTTTATAAAAAAATCTTGCAAAGTGTCAAAGCGTTTCGAAAAATCATGAATCATTTCTTTGCTCATATCATCCGAATAAATAGCTTTTGACATCACTCGAAAAGTCATTGCTTTCATTTCATCAGCAATATTTATTTTAGAATCCTTTGCTAATCGGACATCTAATTCATCGCAATATTTATCAATTTCATTGTCCATCAAGTCTACCAATTTTGCCATTTGTTTGGGGCGAAAACCAGGAGCCATTAAAGCTCGTTGTCGAGTGTGTTCTTCCCCTGTAGCCAACAAAAGTCCTTTACCGATAAATCTTGCAAGAGCATTAGTCGAGCCATCTGGCTTCTCATAATTATTGGCATTCTTTCTTAAAATATGTTGAATTACATCTGGATCAATTGTTAAAATATTCACTTTACTATATCGCAAACTAAAGCAATACGTATCTCCAAATTCTTTCAAGTTTTCATTTAAAAATGGAATTGGATTTTGAATAAACCTTTGCAATCGAATGATGGAACGATAGCGAGGAGATTTTGGCGGTAACGTGTGTGTATTGTTATACATTATTATAAATGAGTTTTTTATATGTGCTTTTTTAAAATAAAAATAATATTTCAAAGAGACTGTTCTATTTTTTTCACCATATAGGTACATAGAAAAACATAGTACTTTCTCTATGTTTTCTATGTGGTGAAAAAAATTACTGTGATCATCCATTCTCAATTAAAATAGCTTCTCTTAAATTAATTTAACTCTCCACAACTTTGGTATCTTTTTTTAACTGTGTTGCCCAAGTCGCAAAACTTTTACAGCTTTTCAAATAATAAATATATTCCTCCGAAAAATCTTTTGGAGCTAAGTACCAATCAATATGTTTTAAAGTATAAGGTCGCATAGTTCGCAAAGAAGGATGTGTAATAATTGTTCTAGAACCACGTCGATACATTGCAAAAGTAGAATCAATTTTAGCAACATAAACTTCCTCATTTAATACTTCAGCGATAGGTTCCCAATAATTGGATTCGAAATGAATGATCTTTTCCTTCATTGGATTATCGTCAGGCAAATCATTAATTTCCAACGAAGTTCCAATATGATTATACTGAGGATATTTATCCATCAAATAAGAAAGATGAGCCACTAAATTTTTAGGCGTATTTGGAAAAGGTAAAAGGTCAGAATCGGTTATGATAAATTTTTCATAATCCTTTAATTTTTGCTCACCTATATATTCAACTCCTTTTCGCCAAGAATTAAAATTTAAATAAACTACCTGAACTAACGGGTGATTTATTTTTTTATAATATTCCAACAGCGGTGGATAAGTTGACAAATTATCCACAATAATAATCGAAACTTTATCCTCTAAACTTAATAACCAATTCACTTGTTTTTCTAATAATTCCAGTCGATTAAAATTATTTATTAAAACAGGAATCGCATCCTTTGGCAATTTGGTATAATCTGGTTCTATTTCATATAACAAGGTGTGCACGTACCATAATGAATATCGTTTATAAATGTGATAACGATTTTTCAATCCTCGAATTTTGTTTTGAAACCAATTGGAATTTTTCTTTCCTGAATAATCAATTACTTCTTCAGCCATAATTTAAATTTAAGCGACGTTTTTCACATTTTTAATTATTCTCGAATAGTACTTTTCCAAACCATCTTGCAAAAATATACTTGGTTTCTTTCCTATATGTTCGAACAATTTTTCAGCACTCCCTACTCTCCGATCGACTTTAAATAATTTTCTTTTGACTGGAAAAATCAAATTAGAAATAGTTGAATCAGAGTTCGTTACTATTTTTATAGCTTCGGCCAATTCTTGAATCGTAGTTTCAATGCCTCTAGAAATATTAAAAATCCCATTGACGGAACAGTCGGGAAGTAATGTAGTAATCGCTTCTACCACATCATCAATATGAGTAAAATCCCTTGTTTGATTTCCATTACCAAAAACTTCAATTGGCTGATTTTTTATGGCTTGCTCAAAAAAACGAGGCACGACCATCCGACAATCTTGACGACTTCCATACACATTAAAAAACCGAAGACAATTAGTAGACATTCCTTCTTCCAATGTCAATGAACTCAAATATTGTTCATTCAATCTTTTAGCCACAGCATACGCATTGACTAAATCAAGAGAATCATTTTCACGATTAAATCGATCTCCCACTTTTCCATAAACAGCACTTGACGAAGAATAAATTATTTTCTTGACTGAATTTATTTTAGCCGCTTTTACTATATTCTGAGTGCCGATAATTTCGGTTTCAATAGTTTCAGTTTGTCGAGCAATTACTGCATCTACTCCGACCACCGCTGCTAAATGAATAATCGCATCACAATCTTCAGCAGCTTGAAATACTAAATCCAAATCCCGAACATCTCCATTAAAGAATTGAATTCTTTTCATTGCGAGAGGACAAATTTTATTTCCTACAGAGCAGTTATCTAAAACTGAAACTTCCCACTCCTGTCTCAAAAAGGCATCGACCAAATGACTGCCGATAAATCCAGCACCACCGGTGATTAAAACTTTTCCATTTTCCATAATAATGAGATTGATAATTTGTGGCATAGAAATGCCTGATTTTAAAATGATTATTTAAAATCCGAAGGGAAATAAGTCAGCAAAATTGAATTGGTAAAATAAAGTTTTTGGAAAGATTATTATCAAACATACAAAAAAAAGTAAGTCTACCCAAATGAGTAGACTTACTTTTTTTTAAAATATAAATTACTTGAATAAAATTATTTTCTTGGAATAGGCAAAATCTCCTCCATCCTTCCATCCAAAAAGTAAAAACCATCTTTCGTAAAAACACCGTCTTCTTCCAACATAATTCTTACAATTTTCCCCCATTCCTTAATCTCAGTTGCCGCAAATAATTCAATCGAATAAGCCGTATTCTCAAATAAAGGATAATCTCCTCTCCCTTTTACACCTCCTTGCGAATCCCACATTCCAATCGTTGGGCCAGCAGCATGTCCGTGCAATCCAATCGGATGCGTATAAATGGAAGCAGTCAATCCTTCTCTTTTTGCTTGCGCTAATGCATTTAGTAAAATTTGATTTCCCGTCTTTCCTTTTTTAAAATTCTCCACTAAAATATCTTGCACGCGATTGCCATTTTTAAAAGCTTTTTTCAAATAATCAGGCACATCTTTTTCTCCAGGTTGGAGCACATAAAAATGTTGTTGCT
Organism: Saprospiraceae bacterium; assembly: GCA_045106765.1. Classification (GTDB taxonomy): domain Bacteria; phylum Bacteroidota; class Bacteroidia; order Chitinophagales; family Saprospiraceae; genus CAJQQY01. The sequence goes on from JBGCFD010000028.1 coordinate 30,999, forward strand.
GATCCGTATTCAATCTTAGATACGTAATTCCAAAATCCACATGCAATAAATCTCCTGCCAAAATAATCTGTTGATCGGGTCGCTTGGAAAAGGATCGCAAAAATTCCTTGTTTCCTTCATCCGATCTTTGCACGGATACACTTGGATGAAACCAAGTGTCCAATCCATAATCTCTCACCAATTGCCGAAGTGCCCATTCTACATCGTTTGTGGTCGTGATTCCTGGATGAATATTTTTTTCTGATAATCCTTCTTGCAAAATCTGATGTCCCATATTACAAATCATTGGATAAATTTCTAACTCTTTTTCTGACCTTGTTTCCAGCCAAGCAATCGCTAATCGTTCGGCGGACTTCACTCTTCCATGAAATTCTTTGGGCAATTTCTCCATAAAACTTTCGTACTCCGTTCTCACTAATCCATCAGCCAAAGCAAAATCTTTTGAAAAATTTAACCCAATCGATTTTGGATTTTTTTCCTTAATCGTATTCATCAACGCTTCCCATTGATCGGGATAAACATCAACATTCCATTCTCCTTGCAGTAATTTCCCCACCGAATATCGAGCAATCGCAATCTTATCCAATTCTCCTGTTTCTTCATTTTTATTAAAAACCATCATCGTCCGTCGTCGAGCAGAAAGCCAAGTACTCGGCAAAATAGTTTTCATCACAGGATCTTCATTATATTCTCGTGAAATCAAAATCCACATATCAATTCCTTCTCGCTGCATTAATTGCGGCAAAAGATTATCGAGTCGATCTTCTAAAATATCATCGACAACGCGAGCTCGCTCTTTTTCAGTAAGAATATTAAATTTTAGATTTTGTGTAAAAGCATTGTTAGAAAAAGTAAAAAGAATGAGAATGGTTAGTATGTTTTTCATTTTATTTTTTTTGGAAAAATAAATAAATCTATTGGCTACTTTAAGAAATTCAATAAAAATTTCAGTTATTTATTTAATTTTGATTTTTAATCATTTTAGTTATAAAACTTTTTTATGAAGATTAGTCATTTTAAAATAAGTAATGGATTTCAATTTGATGATTTTGGAGTTGATTTAATTTATCCAAAAGGGCATGAGAAAGAAGGACAACCTTTGGATAAGATTTGTTTTATTGGGCAAAGTGGGACAGGAAAGACTACTATTATGGAAGAGTTACTATATGGTTCTCTATTAGAAAAAAGTGTTGGAGAAAAAAAAATACGTTCTACTACTCCATCTAAAAAATTAGACTTAAAAATTAAATTTAAAGAAGATGAAGTCATATCTAGAGTACTTCCCAGACAGCACCATAAATCTGTTAAATATTTTAGTCATATTGGAGAGCCTATTTCTCCAAGTTCATTTTATAAAAACTTAGGTATTATTTCTAAAAACACCTATTCATTACTCTACTTTCCTCATAGTAATTTTAAAGCATCTTTTGAAACTTTGTTTGATAACTTTACAGACTTAAAAATATTTTCTCATGAAGACTCAAAGTTATTATGGAGTAATCTCGCAGGTAAGATAAGACTACATACAAATGATAGATCAAAACATGTTTTCGCAGTTGCAAACTTAAAAGATCCTTTAGAACGAAATAAAAAATTTGAAGAATTAGATGAATGGGATAAAAAAAATCCAAGTCCACTAGGAGATTTGGCAGATAATTTCTTAGATCCCATTCTTAAACATTTCAAACTTAGCGTTAAGACTAATCTAGAAAATCTCGAAGAATCTAATTTTATCAATCTAATAGATTCTAATAATAATATTGTTCCTGACCAAGCTTGGAGTACAGGTACAAAACAAATTCTACATAAAACCTTACCTATATATATTAACTCTCCAAAAAAGAGTATCATATTTATTGATGAACCTGAAAACTCTCTTTACCCTGATATTCAAACTAAAATAATTGAACACTACACACGACTTGGAGAAGATTGCCAGTTTTTCTTTGCAACTCATTCTCCATTAATTGCTTCAAATTTTGAACCTTGGGAAATTGTCGAATTAAAATTCAATGAGAAAGGAAAAATATATAGAGATAAATATTATTCAGGAGAAGATCATGTTGACAATTATTTTATTGATCCAAGATATTTAAGATGGGATTCCATTCTTACAGAAGTTTTTGATTTAGAAGTAGAAGGTAACGTTGAATGGAGGTCAAAAAAATTATTAGAATTTTCTGTTTTAAAAGGAAAATTAAAAAAGATAAAAGAGAAAGGAGAACTAAAGAATCCAAGTCCTGAAGTAAAGGAATTAATTAAAAAATATAAAAAAGCAGGGGAACTTCTTGCTTGGAAAGGAGATCTCTAAATCAATATGAGAAAAATTAATAAAAATTGTGCACTTTCATCTGAGTATAAAAATTGGGAAGAACATCTAACTATTCCCCACCCAAAATATACTTCTTCTAACCATAGGTTTTACAATGACATTCGAATGCAACTTTATCGTTGTCAAGGTGGACTTTGTGCATATACAGAAGTTCGATTATGCCCAGAAGAATATTTCGTTGCAGAAAACTGGTCGGATGGAAAATTTACTGCTAAAATTCCTAATCAAAATTTAAAAGGACAATTAGATCATTTCGATGCAAATTTAAAATCGAAAAAAAGTGATACTGTAGGCAGACAAGATTGGCTATGGGATAATTTTTTTATGGTTGAATCTGATACCAATACTAAAGCTAAAAATGATCTCCCCGTTGATGAGATTTTAAAACCAGATAGGGACGATTATGACCCATTTCAATTATTAGAATACGATAATGAATTACATGTTTTCAAGGCAAACTCTGAGTTAGATAACGAAACTCAAAATAAAATAAATGAGACTATTAATAATCTTGGAATTAATACAGTTTGGTTCAAAAGAAGAGATTATATTAAAGATAAGGTTCGCCCTGTATCATTAGAAGAGGTTTCATTCGATGATATTGAGGTCACGGAATTTCCAACTGCATTTAAAATGTATAAGAATAATGTAGGAGGTAAAGCAATTGATTCTATTTTATAAAATATAAAAATTACACTATGACCATCAAAGCAACTTCAGTAGACGATTACATTAGCAAACTCGATGAAGATCGACAAACAGCCATGACTAAAATACGAAAAGTCATCAAAAAAAACCTCCCCAAAGGTTTCAAAGAAGATCTTAATTATGGAATGCCAGCCTTCGTTGTCCCTCATAAATTATATCCAGACGGTTATCATTGTGATCCAAAATTGCCTTTGCCATTCATTAGTTTCGCTTCGCAAAAAAACTTTATTGCTTTGTATCACATGGGAATTTATGCAAATCCAGATTTGTTAAAATGGTTTGTTGAGGAATACCCAAAACATTGCAAACGCAAATTAGACATGGGTAAAAGTTGTATTCGATTTAAGAAAATTGAAGAAATCCCGTACGATTTGATTGCAGAACTTTGTACAAAGGTTTCGCCTAAAGATTGGATTAATGATTATGAAACTCATGTAAAAAGTTAATTGCTAATATTCAATATTATACATCTTAAGAATGAATGTTCAATCAAGTGTTGAATATTCATTCTTATTTTAAGAATCACCTATGTCAAATTTTGTCAACTCAATTCTACTAAATCATTATCAAATTTCACCAACTAAAGTCACTAAAATGGCTGGCTACGACAACTTGAATTTTCGAGTGTCAGTCAATGAAAAAAAGTATGTTTTAAAAATTTATACACTAGGTGAAAGCATTGATTTTTTAAAAGCAACAGATGAAGTATTAAATAAACTATCTGATCAATTTCCTAAAAGTATTGCTACAACATCAGGAAGTAAAATAGTACCAGTTCAATATGAAGGCAAAAATTATTTCGCCCAGCTATTGACTTTTTTGGAAGGAACATTTTTAGGTGATCTTCAAACTGATGAGAAATTATTAAATTCATTTGGAACCTTTTTGGGAAAGATGAGTGCCACACTTTTAAATCATCGCTCTCCTCACATCGAAGCAAGAAATCAAAATTGGGACAATCAACATGCTTTGATGAATGAAGATTTGACACAATATATTTCTGACCATTCACAAAGAAGATTGGCAGAATATTTTTTCCAACAATTCAAAGAAGTCGTTTTACCTCATCAATATAAACTTCGAAAATCTATTATTCAGGGAGATGCCAATGAATGGAATACCTTATCTCAAAATGGGGAAATTACTGGCCTAATTGACTTTGGGGACATTGCTTATTCGTGGCAAATCAATGAATTAGCTATAGCCATTTCTTATGCACTTTTTGGAAAAGAAAATCTAGTAGAAGCAGCTTGCCAGATACTTAAAACTTATCATCAAAAACTTCCCCTGGAAGAAAAAGAATTAGAAGTTCTATATTATTTGATAGCCATCCGAGCAGTTGTTTCCGTTTGCAACTCAAGTTATCAAGCTACCTTAAAGCCTGATAATGAGTATATTACGATTAGTCAAAAACCTGCATGGGACTTTTTAGAAAAATGGATAACGGTCAATCCGATCTTTGCAGAAAATGAATTTCGAAAAACTTGTGGATTCCCCAACAAAACATTTACAAATGTAAATACATTGTTAGAAAATCGAAATCATGTCATGACTGAATCTCTTTCTGTCAGCTACAAACAACCCATTCACTTCGAAAAAGCAGCATTACAATATATGTATTCTGCTAATGGAAAAACTTATTTAGATGCTTACAACAATATCAAACACGTTGGCCATTGTCATCCAAAAGTGGTTAATGCCATTCAACAACAAGCGGCAAAAATGAATACAAATACTCGCTACCTCTACCAAAATCTGACAGAATATGCGAGTCAACTATTAAAACATTTCCCCAAAAAATTAAATAAAGTTTTCTTTGTCAATTCTGGAAGTGCCGCAACTGACACCGCATTGAGAATGGCTCGAACACATACTCAACAAAAAGGGATGTTAGTCATGGAAGAAGGCTATCATGGAAATACCACAGCAGGAATTGAAGTAAGCCATTACAAATTTAGTCATGATGGTGGAGAAGGTGAACATAAAAATACTTTTACCATTCCGTTTCCAACAATGCATTTACAAAATCATGAATTAAATCAAACCCAATGGAAAACCAATTTGCTATTAGCGATTTCCAAAGCTCAAAAAAATGGTCTAGCAGGATTTATTGCTGAACCAATTTTGGGATGTGCGGGTCAAGTCCCACTACCTGATGGTTATTTAAAAATGGCATATGAATTAGTCCGAGAAGCAGGTGGTGTTTGCATTGCTGATGAGGTTCAAATTGGCTTTGGACGCACAGGTAAATTCTGGGGATGGGAACATCATGATGTTATTCCAGATTTAGTTATTTTGGGAAAACCGATGGGCAACGGTCATCCCATTGGAGCAGTTGTGACAACCTACGAAATTGCCAAATCGTTTGATAATGGGATGGAATTCTTCAGTAGCTTTGGTGGGAATCCAGTTTCATGTGCCATAGGAAAATCTATTTTAGAAATAATTGAAGAGGAAAATTTAATAGAAAATGCTATCAAAGTGGGAAATTATTTTAAAAGTATATTGTTACAAATGCAACAAGAGTTTCCAATTATTCATGATGTAAGAGGCGATGGGTTATTTTTAGGAATCGAATTTCGGCAAAAAAATGAGACTGAAAGTATCACTCCAATCATTAAGGAAGAATTAAAAAAACGATACATTCTAACCAGCACCGATGGACCAGGAGAGCGTACCTTAAAAGTAAAACCGCCTATGATTTTTAGCAAAAAAAATGTAGATGAATTTGTATCTAAACTAAAAGAAATTTTAGAAAACATTTAAAAATTATTCATGTCCAAAAATACAGTTAAACTAAAACTAGCCTCCATTTTTTTCGGAATACTCATAGCGCTTTTAATTGCAGAAGTAGGACTAAGGGTTATTAAATTTATGACTTTCCAAAACTTAGATAATATAGAATTTGGAAATCGAACACCTATCAATCAACCAAATGATGAATTGACTTTAGGACAAATAATTCAAATTTCAGACAACAATAAAATCATCTATCAACTCATTCCTAATTCTAGTTATCAATTTAAAAATGTTTTGGTCAAAACAAATGATGAAGGATTTAAGGATAAAAATTACCCGAAAGAAAAATCCAAAAACACCAAACGAATAATTGGAATTGGCGATTCAGGAATGTTTGGTTGGGGCGTTGAAGAAGAGGAATGCTATCTCACTCAACTAGAAAATCGGCTCAATAAAAATGATTCTCTTAATTTTGAAATCATTAACACTAGCGTTCCAGGTTACAATACCGTCATGGAAGTGGAAGTCTTAGAAAAGAAAATTCAATTGGATCAAGTAGACTTAGTCATCATCGATTTTATAACGAATGATTTTGAGTTACCTAGTTTTATTCGGAAGAAACCAGATTTTACTACTCTAGAAAAATCATTTTTCTTAATGTTTTTTGAAGGTGATTTCTTTTCCAAAAAACGAAAAAGAGATGAGTGGTTAATTGATTCACCTATGGACAAAGAAGGATATTTTGAAAGCAAAGTTGAAAATGTTCCAGATGAATATCGAAATTTGGTAGGAAAAGAAGCTTATGTTTTAGCGATGAAAAGACTTAAAGAATTAGGAGACAAACATGGTTTTGAAATTATAGTTTTATCTCAAAGTCCACATTTAAAAATTCCAAAAATAGTTACTGAAACGTGTGATAATTTAGGTTTAAAATTTATTGATTTCGCCCCTCATTGGGAAAAATATAAAAGTAAAAATCCAACTGCTCAATGGAAATTATCAGAGCATGATTGGCATCCAAGGGCGGAAGGTCATAGGGAAATTTCGAATACTTTATTTGAAGAAATTGAAAAACTTGGAATATTTAGGTAAGCAAATCATTAATATTAAATCTAGTTAAAAAACATAAAGGCTCTCTTAGGAATAACAATAGGAAGCAAACTTCTTAATTTTTTTTTCACCACATAGGCACATAGAAAACATAGGTAAGTTACTATGTTTTCTATGTGCCTATGTGGTGAAAAAATCACTTACTTTCCTCTTGCAACAAATCATAAACTATATCTACGAATCCGAAATCAAACCGCTCTAAATTATCTTCAAACGCAGTAATAATCACCACATCTCTTTGCCGAATTTCCGCTAAAATGTCCAAATCCTTATTCGTCAATCGTCTCCCATTTTCTAATCGTAATGGATAAACTTCATGATTATAATACCAAAATGTTGATTGCCGATCAAACAACCCGTCTACAATTCCAAACTCCAAAATCAGTTTATAAAAACTATCTCCAACTGACAAAACATTTGGTTGAACCGTTGAGTCACTTTCAATGTACCTGATATTCGGATAAGGTAAAGGTTCAAGCGGTGGGTTCCAAATAAAATTAGCACCTGCAATTAATTCATTGTCATATTCCACTTTTGCATCGCTTAGTTCGACACTATCTTTCCATAGCATTTCCACCATTTTGACATCCAAAATTTTGGATAAATTATTCTTAATCGTATCGGATGCTAAGGCTGCGCCGTACTTCGTCCAATGTTGTCCTGAAGGTGGATAAAATGGAAATGGAGTTGTTTCACTTGCTTTTTCCATAAAAGAAAAAGTAAGTGTTGGGATATTAAATTCCTTTAAAACATTAGGAAAAACTGCCCAATTTGTTTGATCAGAAGCATTATTTCGATAAAAATCAGGCAAGTGTTCTGACATTATTCTCGCCTTCAATGGTGGCATCAAAACCAAAAACGGAATTCCTTCTTTTTGGAAATGTGTTGTTATAAAACTTAATTTTTCTACTTTATTTCTTATCCATTCTTCTCCCATAAAATCTCTTCCTATGTATGCTTCGCAACCTTCTTTTTGAAAAAGAAAATCATTTTTCCCCGACAAAATATTTGCATGCATGATGTCTCCGTAAAACGAAAAATCCATTTGAGACTTTAATCGAATAGCTGTTGGTTGGAGTACGTTTTTATTTTTCACATAAGCTTCATAGGCTTGTTGGTATTGCCCCGACATCCATCTTTTACCATAGAAATTGGGTTTTTTAGTTTCACCAAAATAACCAACTATTCGTTCTACTTGCAAGTTGGGAAACTTTTTCTGCACAGCAGGAATAAACCACATTGGCAAAAAAATCAATGCCATCATGGAAGCAAAAAGAAAGTATTTTAATTTATTATTTTTCATGTTTTTCTAGGTATCGTAATCCTTAAAGGAATCCGATACCTCTGCTAGTTAAAATTTAAAATAAATAAACGGATTAAATTCTGATCCAAAAATCTCAATCAAACACCACCAAAATAACAATACACTTACAAATGATTTCCCAATCAAAATCATAGAGTTATAATTTAAATTTCCATACCAATTTTGAGCAGTCTTTTCTACTTTTTCAAAAACCCCAGAAAATGCAATCAAAAATCCTAACAATAAATACACGTAAAATTTATTTGGAATAAAAATTCCTGTAGTTGAAAAATCAAAGGCAAACATTTGCCAACAAAATTGGAATGCTTCAACTATTGAATCACTTCTAAAAAATACCCAACCAATTAATACTATTAAATAAGTTAGAATCACCGCTGGAATCTTTCCAATCTTCCTTAAAAAATCCAACAAAAATAGTCGATCCAAAATCAAAAATAATCCGTGAAATCCTCCCCAAAAAATAAACGTCCATGCTGCTCCATGCCAAAATCCAGAAATCAAAAATACAGCAGAAAGGTTAAAATATAATCTACCAGTAGAAACGCGATTTCCTCCTAAAGGAATATATAAATAATCTCGCATCCAATTACTCAACGTGATATGCCAGCGTCTCCAAAACTCTGTGATACTTTGAGAAATGTAGGGAAAATTAAAATTCTCGGGAAATCGAAATCCCATCATTCGTGCTAAACCAATTGCCATATCTGAGTAACCTGAAAAATCAAAATAGATCTGCAACGAGTAAGCAACAATTCCGATCCAAGCCACGCCAGTATTGAGTTCATTGGCAGGAAGTGCAAAAATCTCATCCACTACTCCACCCAAAACATTTGCAATTAAAACTTTTTTGGAAAGTCCAATGATAAATCGAAAAAGTCCAGAAATTTTATAATCAATATTCTCTTGCTTGCTTCGATCAATCAACTGTGAAGCCACTTCATTAAAACGTACAATTGGCCCAGCTATGAGCTGAGGAAATAATAAAATGTATAACATATAATCCCGTAGTCGCTCCAACGGTTTTACTTTTTCACGATAGCAATCAATCACATAACTTAATTTTTGAAAGGTGATAAATGATACACCAATGGGTAATAATATATTTCTCCAAGAAAAAGTTTCTCCTCCAAAAATATTAAGTAACTCATTGATATTCCCAACAAAAAAATTGAGATACTTTGCTAAGAGTAACATCAACACATTTAATATTACAGCTGCCCAAAAAAGTCGCTTCCGTAAATTTCCCTTTGAATTAGAAAAAAGATGAACCAAATAAAAATCTAAAATCAAAGAAATCAAAACCACAAAGAAAAACTCAGGAGCTCCCCACGCATAAAAAAAACAACTTCCAGCCAATGCTACCTCATTTTTCCACCGAGTAGGAGAAATAAAATATAAGACTAAAAAAATAGGTAAGAAATAAAGCAGAAAAATAATACTGCTGAATACCATTTATTTATTTTTAAATTTGACGGAATTTTAAAATTGGAAAATCCAAGCTTAACATTTGTCATTTTTTTAGAAACCTCAAATTTAATAGAATTTGTGGCAGAATCAATTTTTACATGAGTGATTTAAATAATTTCGAAAATCAAGATCAAAAAGATCGTTTTTTCCAAATCTTAAAAAATGGGATACGTGTTTTTATTTTTATTGGAATGATCATTTTTGGAGCAATGTGGCTAACTGGAATTATTGGAAATACCAATCATCATTTTGCTTGCAATGCCGAAAATGTAGGAAAGAAAAATAGAGAAAATTATTTTTTGCAAGATGGAAATTATTTTAACGGAGGAGATTTCCAAACTCAGAATTTTGTTTTTGAAGGAAAAAATAGTTTGGAACTAAAAGCAGAAAATCCATTTGGTTTTGGGTTCGATTATGAATTTTTAAAAGGAAATGAAGAAGTCGTGACTTGGGTTTGGAGGTACGCAGAAGGTGAATGGAAAGACAATGGAAAAATAGTCGCAGCAGCTGGGGGGGCATTTTGGAAAGCAAGCGAGGAAGTCGTCGAAACCAAAGAAAATGGCTGGGAGAAAATTCAATTCAAATTTAAAATTCCTAATTTTTTACAAAATGAATTACTCAACATCTATTGTTGGAATCCTGATCGAAGACCTATTTATTTTGATGACTTCCATATTGTCATTCAAGAATTAGAAGATTTATAAATACTAAAACACCACTATAAAGTACTGATTATCAAACACTTACAATCTATTTCTTTAACCATAAAATACATTTTACTCGTGAAATACATTTTCTCTTTTATTTTAATCTCATTATTTTTCTCTTGCGAAAATAATTCAAACGCTGATACCAACACCTCTACAAAAACAGATACTACTGAAACAGATATGAAGGAACAATATTTATTTATCGGAACATACACTAAAAAAGAAGGACATGTGGATGGAAAAGGAAAAGGAATTTACCGATTAGCATTTTCTCAAAAAGGTGATTCTATCTATTTTAACTTTTTAGAAAGTAAATATTTTCCCACCATCAATCCATCCTATTTGACTATTTCCAAAAATAAAAAATACTTGTATGCTGTTAACGAATTAGGGCCAAATGATGGGAATTCAGGAACGGTGGAAGCCTATAAAATTGATCCTCAAACCAAGGATCTAAAATTAATAGACAAAGTTATCACAGAAGCATTTGCACCTTGCCATGTAACGGTGGATGATACTGATCATATTGCTTTTGTTTCCAATTATGTCGGTGGAATTGTCAATGTTTTTCCATTAGATAAAAATGGTACTTTTAAGAGCAACTCGCTAAGTATGCAATTCAAAGGAAAAGGCCCAACTGATCGGCAGGAAGCTTCTCATCCTCACTCGGCTACTATTTCTCCAAATAATCAACATGTATTCGTAGCAGATTTGGGAACAGATAAGATTACGGGATTGGCCATCAATTACAAAAAAGAAGAAGTTTTACCAACCAAAGACTCAAAAACAATAGTTCAACCTGGAGCTGGGCCAAGACATATGTCTTTCCATCCAAATGGAAAAATTGCCTATGTAGTCAATGAATTAGATGCCACGGTTAATACATTTGATTATAATTCATCCAATGGATCCCTTACTGAAAAACAATCAATTAGCACTTTACCAGCAGATTATTCAGAACCTAGTTGGTGTGCAGATATTCATGTCCATCCATCTGGAAAATTTGTTTATGCTTCGAATCGAGGACATAATTCAATTGCCATTTTTAGTGTGGATGAAAAGACTGGAACACTTTCATTAATAAAAACGGAATCGACCAAAGGTGATTTTCCTAGAAACTTTGTTATTGACCCGACTGGAGATTTTTTATGGGTGGCTAACCAGAATTCAGATTCCATTTTTATTTTTAAAATAAATCAAAAGACTGGAGAATTAAGAGAAGTTGGAAACATAGAAATACCAACGCCAGTTTGTTTAAAATTTTTATAGCATTCAGTTTTAGTAATTATAAAAGAATAAGTTCTTCTTTTATAGTTACTTAGTTTTCATTATTTAGCGTAAATTCGCAAAAACTTAGAATTAATTTTTTCATAAAAAATAATACAATGAATTTAGAAGCAATTTATTCAAACATGAAAGAGAAAGCTGCCAATTTAGATCCAATCGGAGCAACTCTTAAAATAGTCGTAGATGAACATGTGGTTTATGTAGATGGAACTGGCGATGCTAATGAAGTTTCTCAAGAAGATAAAGAAGCAGAATGTGTCATTTCAACTTCAATGGATACGATGAAAGAACTTTTGTCTGGTAACTCAAATCCTATGATGGCAGTTATGATGGGAAAAGTGAAAATCAAAGGTGATATGGGAGTAGCAATGAAAGTACAATCACTTCTTGGTTAACGGTGAATGATTAACGGTGAACTGTTAATATCTCGTTTGGTCTAACAGTTCACCGCTAATCGTTAACCATTAAACTCTGCTGCTGTTTTTGCTAATTTTTCAATCATCTCTTCATGAGGAACTCCAGTCTTTTTTAGCATTTTAAATGAGTGATCTCCCCCTTCGAATATTTCTAATTTTGCTCGCTTTAATTTTTTACAAACTTGCTTGATCAAATTGATTTCAGCTAAGGTATCCCTTGTACCTTGAAGGAAAAGTTGTGGTTGAGAAATATTAGATAAATGTACTGCCCGATCCATACTAGGTTTTCCAATCGCATGAAGAGGGAATCCAAAATATATTATTCCTTCCACACCTGTAAGTTCCTCATTATCAGCTAATTGAGAACACATTCTTCCTCCAAAAGATTTTCCTCCAATTAAAACAGGAACTCCTCTGGCTAATTTTTTTGCTTGATTAATTGCTGCTGAAATCGCAGGTAATGCCTTCTTTGGACGATCTGGAATTTTCTTTCCATTTTCCATATAAGCAAAATTAAATCGAAGGGTTGCTACCTTTTGTTGTGCTAAAAACTGTGCTAAAGTTTCCATAAAAAAATGCTCCATTCCTGCGCCTGCGCCGTGTGCTAAAACCAATAAAAATTTGGGTTTGACAGGACGAATATAAAGAGCTGAAGTAGAACCGATTTCTTCAGAGATTTGAAATTGAATTCTTTTGGCAGTATATAATTTCATCATATCTTAATATTTCTTTTTTACAAAAATAGTGTTTAGATTTTACGTAAAAGAAAAATAACCTTACTTTTAAAAGAAGTTATAACAATATAATTGCAAAATTTTAATCTCAAAATGGGAAGACAAAAATCAGAATTAAAATTAGCTTACGAGAACATGATGCGAAAAAAGAAAATCGAAATTCATTTGGTGAATTTGGAAAAGCGTATCAGACTACAAGAAATGGAAATCAATCGACTATCTCGAATTATGGCTAAGGAAGAAGAAGATGTTCATAATTTGGATAAAGTAAGTATGCAATCTCTTTTTCAAACCATTTTGGGAAATAAACAAGAAGCCTTGGAAAAAGAGCGTCAAGAATATTTGATGGCAGTATTACAATTTCAAGGAGCAGAGAAAAATTTAATGGCGCTGAAATTCGAAAAAGAGATTTTGGAAAAACAACTTAGTGGTTTATTTCAAGCAGAAATGACTTTTGATAATTTATTTAAGAAATATGAACAAACCATTTCTTCGCAGTTGGATAATAAAACCAAAGCAAAAATCAAAGCCATTGATTTGAGAATATTAAATCATGAAGAACGAATCGTTGAAATTAGAGAAGCGATTCGAGCTGGTAAAAAAGCAGAAAAGGTTTTGACAAAAATTATTGATGACTTGTCAGAAGTTAAAACTTGGGGGAATTCTATTTTGGCAAAAAAGAAAATAAAAATTTATGGTGGAGGAAGTGCAGCTGATGCAAAAAAGAAATTTCTTTATCATGCTAAAAATGATGCTCAAAAAGCAAATATTTTATTAGAACATTTTGAAATAGAAATTCTAGATATTTATACACAGTTCAAATTGGATTATCGGCAGTACATAAAAAGTTTTACCAACTTTCTTGAAATATTTTACGACAACTTAATTACTGATTGGATTATCAAAGAAGATATCAAAAATACTTCTTATGCTATCGAAACTATTCATGACAAAGTGCTGAGAATTTTAGCAATGCTTGATAATGAAATAGTGAAAACGAAGGAATACATTTTAGAAGAGAAGCAGATTATGAAAATGGTCATTACAAATTCTTAGCTTAAGAAAAAGATTATTTTTATAGGAAGTATCGAATACCTTGGAGGTATCCGATACCTGTTCAACTCAAAATATACTTCTATAATTTCAAAATTTTAAAACTAATTGGTTTTTTTCCATCAATAATTAATTTTCCAAAATACATTCCTTCTACAAAATATTGAGATGCCTCAATTAAAATAGTATGTTCCCCTTGAGGCAATTTACTTTGATTTAACTCATATATTGAAACTCCTTTTCCATCATAAATCTCCAATTTCACATTCTTAGTTTCATCTAACTCAAATGTAATTTTGAAATCATCGTTAAATGGATTTGGTTGAATTTTTAATTTATCATTTAAATCTAAGTTAGTTATAGCCACAGGATCTCCAGCTAGAATACCTTTAAAAAAAGTTGGCGTTCCAGTCAATTGAACATTTTCATTATTGATGATATCCACATTATTAGTAATTGAAAAATCCCAGTTTCTTTTTTCCAATGTTACATAATTTAAGTTTGAAGGAAAAGTAAAGATAGCAGATGCAGTTTCTGATTCATCAGTTTCTGTTTTCGCCCAAAGCACATAAGTCGTATCCGTGGACGAAGTTCCACCTCCAATAAATGCACCACCTCGAATATTCGATGGAAGGTTTAAAGCATTAGTTGCATTTAAGTCGTAGGTGCTTCCATGCAAAAGTTGAGTCATCGTTCGACAACCAATTCCAGATTCATTTGGGGTAATCTCATAAGGTTGAGAAGTTGAAATTATTTCATATAATCCTGCCATCTCTAACCAATTAGTGGAGTTATCAAAGGTTGCCTGATCTGCTAATTGATAGATCGCAACTTGTCGAATATCATTTTGGTAAGCACCGATCTGAATTTTCATAGAGTAGTTTCGAGCTGCCGCGTCTGAACCAATATAGTCTTCGAATTTTTTTCGAGGAACTGTAGTTTCGGTTAGAATAAAATATTTTTCAGGATAAGTATTTCCATCATAACCATATTCTAACAATATATCTACAAATCTATCTTTCAATCCAATCGCTCCGTCCAAAGCTGCATCAGAATGCCTTCGATAAGCAAAACCATTAATAGAATTATCCCAATATTTTAAACTTCCATTAAGGTGTGGATATACATGATAACTCAAAACATCAAAATAAGCACCTCCTTTCAAAGGAAAATCTGCCGTCACTTCTCCCCCATTTGGATTGTCAGTATGCCTCAATATAATATCTAAAAAACTTTCATATCCAAGACCTCCAACGGTGACATAAGCTTCTGGATCAACTGACTTTATTACTTCATAACTAATTCGCAGTAGCCGAATATAATGGTAAACTGGAGCCTTCAATTTATAGTCACAAGGATCAGGAACATTGTCATACCAGTTGCCTGCGATGTCTTGGGGTTTCCATCCATTGCCTGATTGATCAAGATCTGGTTCGTTCCATATTTCCCAAAATTTCACATTGTCCTTGTAGGTAGACACCGTTCGATAAATATAGAGCGCTGCATAATTTTCATCATTTACTGGTGTACCGTTTGCTCCTCCATCCCAAATAGGTTCATAAATATTAGCAAACATCTCCGACTGAATTCCAGGACAATACATGGTAGTATCTCTATGCGCATCAGTTGGAGTCTCTAAGAAAACAGTATTATCAAGAACTCCAACATCTCCATAATGTTGAAATGCATCGACTCGAATATCGTAGCCCCAAAAGTCTAAAAAAGTTTCAGGAAGTGGTACTCGGAAAGCTCTCACTCCCACTCCTTCGGTTCCGACTAAAGGATTACCTGCTGCAATGTCCGCTGACTTTTGATCGCTCCATTGGTTTCCATTAAAATTTGGATTAATACTTAATCGAAATGGAGTATCATAAATCGGAACGGTATCATTAGCAGTAAAAGTAGGTTGTGAAAATAGAATTTGAGATAGGAATATCAGGGTAATTGTTCCCAATAAGTTTTTCATAATGTTTTAATGTTTGCGTTGTAAAAGTTTTCTGAAACAGAATATTCAAAAGTATAATACAACCAAGACCCCGTTAAACTTATATTCGCTTTCTATAAAAAACAATATTTATATTTACCATATGTATGTAATAATGAAAAAAAAAGGGGAGATTAACTTGTAGAAAAAAAAAGATCAGCGAATGCCAATTTCGCTGATCAGGTTTGGTGTAAAAACCTAAAAAATATAATTTTTAAATTATATATTTCTTGGTTTTATTCGGAAAACAATTGTTCTAAAATAGAACTGTTTAGCGCGTGTTAGTATCAATCTTTAGTCAAATTATAAAGAAAATAGATAATCCGACGGTTTTTTTAAATGATCTTGTTACAAAAATATATAATCATTTCACATATCCAAAATTTTATATACATTTTATTCTTAGTCTAAAACTTGCGGAATAGTGACTAAAATACTGTCATCGCAAACTCCAGGATCAGAACCCATTGCTGGAGCACCATAATCATATGTTGCAATTCTTGTATTTGTCGAATCAAAAATATCGACCATTCCATCTTCTATACTACTACAATCCATATCATAAATTAAATCTTCTCCAGAATTAGCCGTAACAGTTTCACCATTACTACAGGTGATAGATAGTTGCCTTAATCTAAGTCTAAAAATATCATCTAATAATCCATAGGCATTATTAATAGATCCATGATTTAATCCTACATCAATAATAGTGAATCTTGATTTACCTCCAATACTATTAAAATTAGTCACATCCCCATTTCGAGTTACAGTAACATTTTCTAAAGCGGAAATTTTGTAAAGTGTCATACCTGCATCTCCAAAAAGATTTTCTAGTTCAATACTATCCGCATCAATATCATACCCATCAACTATAAAATTATCTTGTGGATAAAGCGTCAATTTGTGTCCAAGTGTATCAAAAGGATCACTAAATTTAATCCTTATTTCTCCATGTACTTCCAACCCAGTAGGGCTTGTTATCAATGTACAATCACATCCTTCTGGGTCGTAATACTTCAATGATAATAACTGTGGAAAGACATTGATATCAGGATCCAAAGATTCATCTTGATAGGGACATCCACAATCAGCTTCAGGACATGTCATGCAAGCCATTCTAGTGTCAATCATTGGCATGTTTGGATTGAAATGAGAATTAAATAAAAGCTGAATTAGAGATTCTTTAATTAAGGTTCTAAGTAATTCCTTGGCTTGAATTACTTCATTTACTTCTTTGGTCGTAAGAATCGGTGTGTAGGGAATCTCGTGACTTAGACCTTGAAAATCGTCTGTAATTGAGTTTTTAGGATTTGATGGAATAGATTGGTTTGACGGGTTTGTTGGTTTTGTAATTTCATCTTTAGAACAAGAGAAATTAAAGATCAATGAGAACATGGTTCCCATGAATAAAAAAGTTTTAAAACGCATAGTGTGTTTAGTAAATTTAGTATGTTAGTTAAATGTGTTAAAAATTTAAAATAGAACTGCTTGTTTTTGGGCTAAATAAAAAAACTATACACATTATAGTGGAAAATTAAAAAAAGGTTACACAGAATTGTGACAAGGTAAGTTGAGAAAAAATATAATTAGATTTGTGAAATATTAGAACTTCGTGGTATTATTGTTTTTTAATATCGGTTGATTTATTTTTTAATATTTTCATCTTTGACACATCTGCATGAGTTGGCATTGGTCATCAGTCTACTTCCTAAATTAAGTTCTTTCGAACTTACATTATAATCAATAATGTGTGCCTTAACCTTAGTATCTCGTGAGCTTGTCCACACAACACCAGCTATTTCAACATAAAGATATTTTCTTTTATCATTGTTATCTCGATAACCTCCTAGTTGGGAAGTAAATTTTATTTTAGATAAATTAGTATATCGTTCTTTTGCATCATAGCCATATAAATTTATCATTGCCGTCCACTCCGATTCACTAGGTAAATGCCAACCTTGAGGACAAGCCTTTCTAGCTACAGGCCATGGGTAAAGTCTTCCCCATTTATCACAATTGGAAGTATACTCACCTACGCAAAATGAATTTGGAGCTTTAAAGTTTAGATTTTGCATCATCCAAATTCTATTATCTTTAAGTCTACTTATTCTGTATTGTTGATTATCACGAACATCTAATAAAATTTCTTCATTAAGGATTGCTTCTGTGGTAGATAACTTAGTTGCTAACTGGGAGGTTTGTACTTCAACGAATTTAGAAGCAGCCCTATAAAGTTTATAAGCTTCTGGATATGATGCTTCATCGAATAACGCATCCCCTTCATCAATTACCTTTTGAAATAATGGTATCAATTCATTTGAATATTTTTCTGCTTTTAGAATTCCATCGGGAATCTTCTCCAAACATTGCTCTGCCTTTAATATTGTAGTTATTGCCTCATCATAAGATTTAGTGGCAATGTAATTTTCAAAAAACCTTTTATTTTCATCAAAACAAGCTAAATTATTCTTAGTTTGATTTTCTAAATCTCTCAATTGATTCTCCCATTTTCTTATTTCATTTTTTTGAACGTATCCCAAATTACATTTTTTCACTTGCGAAATTGCTTGACTTATCTCATCATAAGATCCATTGGAAAAATAATCTAAAATGGTTCTTTTATTCTTTTCAAAGCAAGCTAAATCAATTTCAGTTTCTTCCATAAAAATATCATCTAATTGAAATTCAACAGCTTTATCTTTTTCCAAAACAGTTATTTCATTTCGATCATATTTTTTAGAAATTTCTTGATAGTTTTCTTTTACATATTTTAAAACAAAATCTTTACTTGGGTCATCCACAGGCACATCATGGACATATCTTCCACGACTATTAGTTATTATATTTTTACCTAAAAATTGTACACTCACATTTTCTAATCGCTCATTAGTTTTTTTGTCAAATACTCGACCTCCAATTTTCAAGGCTAAAGTTTTATTCAAAACTTCAGGATCAGGCGCTGTTTCAGGGTTTGGAATAACAGGAGTGACAAAGCATTTTGATTTTAAAATATCTTCTAATTCTATACTTATTCCACTTGAAACAATTTTATTATCATAAAATTTTGCCTCTCCAAAAGCGGTACAAAATTTCACCGAATCACCTGAGGATATATAATATTCCTCAACAGTTTCTCCTAGACTATCAAATCGATTATAGGAAGGTACTCCATGATTATAAAAATCAACTGCTAGATTCTGATAAAAATGTAAAATAGAAGTATCATTTTTCACAAAAGGCATAATTGACTCAACGCTATAACCAGCTTGTTGGATTTGTCCAATTTCAGCAACTGTTCTTTTTCCAGAATTAAATAAAAAATACTTTTTTATTGCTTCTTGCTCTAGACTATCAATCGGTTTATAATTATTATGATTGATAAAATCTCTTATTTGTGCTGCTCGGTAACTAAGATGTTCATCTGGAGTGGCAAGGCACAATTCAAAATCTTTAAACTCAATTAGCTCTCCTTCACAACCTTCAAATATTGGATTATAAAATAAAATTCCAATTGATAACATTAATACTAAAAACGATAAAAATTTGGTCCAACGATCTGTTCCAATTTTTGGTTTTTCTCCCTCAGCATATTTTCTCAAATTCGGATCAACTTCAAAATCTTTTGGAGATTTTTCTCCTTCCAAATATTTCAACATCGTCACATCAATATCTGCTCCTGCTCGTGCATATTGATCTATCTCCGTTTTGAGTAAATTATTTTTTTCTAATAAATATTTATTGAGAGAAATATTTATTCTTGAATCTGCAAAAGCAACGGAGTTTTCATCAGGCGGAGGAATGGTCTCAAAAAGATCTCGTAGACTTTTTCTCAATTTCAGTTCTACATCCTCAGGCAAATATTCTAATAATTCCAATCGAGCTTGCTCAGGAATTTTTCCTTCGACAAACCAAGGCAATCGTGTTAATTGATTGATATTATCAAAAGTCAATAAATTATTATCTTCAGTAGAAAGTTCTTGCCCTAAGTACATCGTCAGATCCCAATGTAAAGTTGGATAAATGGCACATGCGGCAATCCAATGTACCAAAGATTCGTCTCTCGACTTACTTTCTTTTTTTATGGAAAAATAATGCTGAAGTGTTTCTATCAATCCTTCTCGAAATTCGATCGACTCATTGACTTCATCATTAATTTTAGTTTTAATTTCATCAGGATCAATGGCTTCCATTTTATCAACCATTGCTGTCAAACTTTGAATGGAGGCCGGCAACAAAATAAATTTTTGCTTCAATTGTTTTTCTCTACTGGCCCAATTTTTAGTTGGTCGAGGAGAAAGAATTGCTTTGTCTGACCAGTTGTCAAAGATACGAGTCCACTTCGCTAACTTACCTGTAACTGGATTTAGCAATTGATATCCAGAACCAACTACAATTAATCGAGCATCTCGAAAGGTCTGTTGCAAATCCATCAACTTAATTCCATTCGGATAATATTCATTCCAACATAATCGAATATCTCCTTCAAAGAAAAATCGTTCAATATAAACTTCATTCGCTTTAAATGACTCAAACAAATAATTATATAAATAAGCTCGATGGTTCTTACTACTTTGACGATCGATGAGTAACAAGTATTCAGGCGGTCGAGTTTTATGTTGATATTGAAAATCAATAATTCCTCCTTTTTCAATCGTCTTGTTGATCGTTTGCGGAATATTTAAAACATAATGATCGTCACTCGTCCGCTGTCGCATCAGTTGCAACACTTTAAAATAATCCTCATTCAAATTGATTTTTGAAATGTTTGGAATTTGTATATTCCAAAGCAAGGGAGGATCATTTTTGGATTGAATATCAGCAATAATTTTTTGTTGGCGTTCTGCCCACCAGTTTAGATATGCACCAAATAATGCAAGAAGAAGAAAGATCAAAATCGGTTTGATCCAATATTTATGTTTTTGGAAATAGGAAACCCACAAAGGAGGTTGCTTTGGAAAAGATAATATTTTAGGAAAGGGATGAGGCTCTAAATTTAAACTTGAATATTCTTTTTTGGGAGATGTATCTTCTTGTTCAACCTCTTCTATTTCCTTTTTTTGCTTAATAAAAAAATTAGTGGTGTCAGTTCCTAGCTCATATTTTGCAATAGCGGTAACCATAAAAGTTTCACGACTTGCTTCAAAGTCTTCTATCGTTTTTAAAGTAAAAACTCCATTACTATCAATTTGATAAGTTCCAATTCCAATTATTTCTCCAACAATTTCTCCATTCAAAAAAGAAACAAATTCAAGAGAAGCCCCCTCAATTAAAAATTCACGCAGTTTATTTTCCTTACAGTAATTGTCTAATAAATTCGAAGTGTAAATTGAATCAGGTTCTACTTCAAGAGGTATTCGATGTTCACATGGTGGTGGCATTACTAGAGGTTCATCTCCAGAGATTCGAAGATAAGCAAGGAACGCAGCCATAATAATCAAGGTCAATCCTAATACTCTTGTAATAATTTCCCATTTACTTTTGGGAGGTAAAATTGGAGTTGTTGGTTGGTCTTTGGGTTTCCAAGTTTTCGATTTTACTCGATCTAAACTTTGATCAAAAATATCGTAAAAGAACTCTTGGTCTTGTTTGTTTTTTGCAAAGATAGGTGCCAACAGAGTCTTCATCTCTTCTGCTGAAATCTCTTCTGGCAGCATGGAATACAATTGTTGTAATTCCAAATGCTTCCCTACCCCAATCGGAAATTCTTCCGATTCGAGCGTAGCTAAGAGGTCAGCTAAAAGTTGATATTTTAGATTTTGTTGATTCATTTATTATTTGAAAAATTACCTTCTCTTTTTCCCAAATAACAAATCACGCAAAGCATAAAGATCTTCTTTCGTTTTGGCAAGTACCGAATAAGAAGAAAAAAGTTGTTCTTTTTCTGCTTCAGACATTGAATTATATTTATCCAACTTACTCGCATCAAAACCAATTTTATTCAATAGCATCGCCCAAAAAATAAGTTCTGCGGTCGCAGGATTTTTTTTCAATTTTATGGTTCGGTGATTTCGTATATGCTCGAAGTGCTTAATGATACTACTTAAATTTTCACTAGAAACACCATCTACTTTTTTCTCCAAGATCCTTAACAGAGTTTTTGCATTCGGAAAATCAATATGATAATAAACTACTCTTCTCAAAAAAGCATCAGGCAAATTCTTTTCAGAATTACTCGTCATGATGATGATTGGTCGATTGTTATCATCGGTTTGATAATGCTTCCCAATTTGTGGAACAGAAAATTCCAACGCTTCAATTGCAGCTAAAACATCATTTGGTAAGTCCCGAGGTGCTTTGTCAATTTCATCAATCAACACTACTTTCCTTTCTTTTAATTGTATCGCTTTCCCCAAACCTTCGTAACGAATAAATTTTTGTTCCACTTCATCGTTACTCAAAGCATCCGTACTTTTATTATTTTGAGAAAACTGAAAATGCCCTAAAGCATCATATCGATAAAATAAATCTGATGCAGTACTTGTCGTTTGTGCATTAAACACCATGGGTTTTCCCAAATCAAAATACCAAGCCACATGCTTTGCCAATTGCGTTTTACCAGTTCCTGGTTCGCCCGTAAGCAACAATGGTTGTCCTAATGCAATCGCAACATTGACTGCGTCTATCAATCCTTTGGAAGGTTGATAAAACTGTGGATCATCTTTCCGATTATTTTTGGAAAAAGTAGGAAGTGGTTTTTTTTCTGACTGACCGTAAATATGAAAACTCATTTCTTTTAATTTAAAAATTGAAAAGTTGATTAAGTAATTTGGAAATCAGTTAAACAATTGATCGGCTGATTAAGTAATCGGAATACCCGATTAACTGATCAACTAAAAATCATTTATTAATTATTTTAAAAACTAACTCTTGTAAAACTTCAATAGTAGACATATCTATTAATTCTTTTTGCTCGTAAGTATTTTGTTTTTCTGAATCCAAACCAAGTACCACACTATTGACGAGGTCGGTAATTTTATCTGGATTCTCTTCACCCAGTTCACTAAACCATAATTTAACATCATCAATGTTGACTGGATTGAGTTGCTTAAACATCGTGCTGTTAGCGTTACTATTTGTAATTTTTTCTAAATCTGAAATAATCTTTAAATCCTTTGCAACCAATTTTTCTGGTAAATGTGCATGTTCGACTGAGACGACAAAGAAAAAAAGAAAGGTTGGTAATTCTTCGTGTTCATCTTGGAACGTCTCCACAATCCATTCAAAAAATTCACCTAAAAAATCCTTCCATTTTAAAGAGGATAATTTAAACACACTTGCTACATATTGATAATTCAATCTTGGAATGCCTTCCTTGACAAATTTTTGAAAATCAAATTCGGTATCTTGAAAATCAAATCTTTGACAAAAATATTTTTTAAATTCCTCTTTTGTTTTTTCCAAATTTCTCTTCATCGGCAATTCTCGAATCGCTACTCTCCCACTATCAGGAACTGTTTCAAAATGAATCGCTTCAGGTGAATCTTCCAACTCTTCATTAATCAACTCGTAAATCATTCGCTCTGCAAAACTTGGTGGCATCTGAGTTGGACACGCTGTCATAAAATAAAATTGGAAAAAATCATTTTTGCTCACTTTTTCATCATAAGCATCCCACCAATTATCTTTTGGTTTTTCTCGATTGATATTGACGAGTTGATAATTTCCCATTGGTCCCTGCAATCGAAGGTTTTCAATTTTTTTCCCAACCTCAACTTGTCCTTGTGGAGTTTGTAGATTATAAATGTCCATCACCTCTTTGGCATCTTGCCTTGAATCGAGATTATATTTTGCAACAAAGTTGTTCGCATTCTCTCCCTTAAAATCAGCAATCGTACTTAAGATTCCATGTATGACATCTAACCAAGCTTCATCTTGGTTTTTCCAAGCTTGTATGGGTTTATCTCCTTTTGGAAAAATTGGAAATTGAGTAATTGGGCTTCCTTCAAAAAAACAGTAATTAATTAAAATCGGAACAATTCGAACTTCTCCTTTTTCTTGGCGGGCAATGGCATTTTTAATTTCCACATCATTAATGTAATCCGATGCAATGAAATTTTTGCTCACTAAAAATAAAATAATATTAGCTTGATTTAATTTTGATTTGATCGCTTGGTCCCACTCATCGCCTACTTTAATCTGACGATCATTCCACTCTTCCAATACGCCTTGCCTAACTAAAGCACTCATGTGCTTAGCCAATTCGTTTTTATAATTTTCATCCTCATGTGCGTAGCTGATAAAAACTTTAATCATAGGCAGTTTTCAAATAAATTTAATTGGAAAAAAGTAGGTAGGTGTTTATTGTTCATTTGGTTATTTTATCAAGTAAAATAAAATTACTTAGCTACAGTAAAACAAAGAAAAATCAAGGAGAAATCAAATAAATTGTAAATATATTTTTTGACTAATATATTATTTTAAACAGTTGACAATCAATACTTTAAGCAACTATTTTATTACAAAAATCTAGAAGTCGACTTTGAACTTCCTCTGGTATTTTTTCATCCACTATATAAGTATGAACTTCTCCACCATAAATCATATCTAAATAATCAGCCGTTTTTTCAAAAGGCATAAAAAATCCTTTGTGTTCTTCTTCATCAGAACTGCAACAAAGAGCAAACATTTTTTTCCCAGCTAAGCCTCTACCTTTCTCTTTTCGAATAGTCACCAAATCTGACCATCGATCTAAAAACCTTTTCATAATCGAGCTCATCGAATACCAATAAACTGGCGTACAAAAAACGATTTTATCAAAAGTCAACATATGTTCTGCCATTTTAAAAAAATCATCACCTGCGTTTTTATGATCATAATCATAACCTGAAAAATCGAAATCATGTAAATTCATTAATTCAGCAGTTGATATTTTTTCTAATAAAAAATTGGCCATCATCCGAGTGTCTCCATTCTCACGGGCACTTCCAAAAATTAGGAGAGTATCTTTTTTCATTTTTATTAAAAGTTTTTTTTCTAGTTTAATAGACTTTATTCGTTTGACGTTTGACGTTTTACGTTTTACGGTCGCTCATACAATTCTATTTAGAATAAAGTCTAATGATGATATTTCTTTCAAGATTTTTTAATACACGATTTATTCAGTTCAATCATTTGTGTTAACTACTAGTTAATGCATCAAATAACACTTTGAAATACAATCGTATTTATTCATTTTGTGTGTCGATGTAGTTGTCAAAAGTAATAAAACCTCCAAACTAAAAATCATTCATCTGCGTTTTTCTAAAGTATAATGTTGTTCTTTTATTACAAAAAATTCCTTTTATGCAACAAAAAATATTCACAACTATCCTTGCTATTTTTTCCACTTTCATATTATTTGCTCAAGATGAAATCCCTGCCAACAACTATTTGCAATGGGGAAAAATAATAATTCCCATCAATGAATTAGTCAATGGTTCCAACGGAAGAATAAAAATGAGTTTAACCGATGTGTTAGATTCAGCCAACGAACCAATTCTATTAATGAAAAATGGAAAAGATGCTCAACTAAAAAGCTTTTATTTTGTCATCACTAAGAATAATAGAACCGCTTCTCCTACTTTTGTTCACATCGAAGATTATGATAAAAAAAATGCCCTTAACACTCATGGAAAAGCATTTGTCAAAAAAAATCTACGTGAAGGCGAAAATATTTATTTTAATAATTTGAAAGGTGAAGATTCGGAAGAGCATTTTTTAAGTATTGAAATCTCTTATGCTAAACGACCTCTAAAGTTAAATTTTACACTCCCTGTAATTAAGAAAGAGGAAACTTTTGGTTTTCAAATTCATGAATTTCCCAACCAACCATTAAAAATAAAATTAGATACAACCGATCTAGCTTTGGAGAAAATTTTTACCACCTACAAAAAACTAGGTAAATACAATATTATTCATATTCCTCATTTTAAAACTACTAGAAGATATTTGACTCCAAAAAATATACTTGAAATTGACTGTGATATTAATCTTGATTTAGTAAAAAATGAGCAGACCAAAGAAATTGATTTGAATTTACTCTCAGAGTTTACTGAATATAATGGTTATCCAATTGAGTTAAAATGGGGAGAAATGAAGACGACCGACTCACGAAAATCATTTAGTGCTAGTGGAAATGATGGAATTTTCAGGGAAAATAGTATGGGCGAAGTTATTAAATTTGAAGACTATGACCAATATGATTTGAAAGATGCGATTGGTGGAAGGTTTTCACTTTCACAAGGATTTCAATCGTATAAAATTAAGCGAATGAAAGTCTATATTATTCCAAAAGGGGAAACTCCAACTGCCTATATTACTGACGACATTAATCATCCTGACTTGGAAAAAGTTCTTCGCGAGATAGAAAAAAATACGATGATTTTATTTTCGGAAATAATTATTGAAGCAGATGCAAATGTATTGTTATATTTCCCTACTTCTTTGCTTTTTGGAATTAGGTAATTTTATTCCCATAAATAAAAATATCAAGTCGCACTAATACCACTCGCAATTTTATAAAATAAAGGCGGAATAAATTTCTTGAAAAACACCATTAATTTCCCTTCCATTCCGATCACCGTCACACGCTTATTTCGCTTCATTGACTTGACAATTATCTGAGCACATTTCTCAGCTGAAATTCCTTTCGCCTGACCGGGATCCATTTTGCCATGTTGTGTTCCATCTTTAGTCAAGGAATTGATAGAAATATCTGTTTTGATTCGTCCAGGACAAATGATATTTATTTTTAAATTATCCTTATAATGTTCTACCATCAAGGTTTCATAAAATCCGTGCAAGGCATGTTTTGAGGCAGAATAAGAAGATCGTTGAGGAAAACCAAAAATTCCAACTAAACTACTCATAGTTACAATTTGTCCATTTTTTTGAGCAAGCATTTTTGGTAGGACAGCTTTGGTCAACGCTATATTGCCAAAATAATTGATCTCCATAATTCGGCGATCCACTTCAAAATCAGTCTCAGCCGTTAAACCTCTTTGACTTATTCCAGCATTATTAATAAGTACATCAATTTTCTCAAATTTCTGTAACACTATATTTACATTTTCGCCAATTACATCATAATTAGTGACATCCATCGGTAAAACCAAACACTCTGCCCCTAGTTTTTCGCACTTCTTAGCAACTGTTTTAAGGACTTCTGCTCGTCGAGCGGATAAAACTATTTTCGCTTTTTCCTTTGCAAATTCAATGGCCAAAGCTTCTCCAATTCCAGATGAAGCTCCAGTTATCCAAACTACTTGATTAATGTATTTCATTTATTCTTTTTGAAACGCTAAGTAATTTAAAATAGCTCAATAAAAAAAGTCGATTGCAATATTTAATTACAATCGACTCTTTTTTAGCTGACTAATTTATCAGGCAATTTACTTCAGCGCTGGTTTAGTCACCTCCATTTGGTGATTGATAGATTCTTGGTGAATCGCTTTTAAAAATTGAGCGATAAATTCTTCACTCAATCCTTTTTCTTCTCCTTTGACAATTCCTTTTTCCAAAATTTCATTCCATCGAACTGGCTGAAGAATCGAAATATTTTTGTCTTTTTTATATAAACCTATCGCTTCAGCAATTTCCATTCGCTTACCTAGCATATTTAATAACTCATTATCAATTCCATCAATTTCAGCACGAAGCGCATCAATACTTACTTTAGCTTCTCCATCCAATTCTTCATGTTTGATTACTAAATTATCAACTAACTCCTTAAAGGTAGCAGGCGTAATTTGTTGTTTTGCATCACTCCAAGCTTTATCCGGGTCAGGGTGAGTCTCAGTCATTAATCCATGAAAACTTAAGTCAAAAGATTTTTGGGCTACATCAGCTAAAGTATCTCTTCGACCACAAATATGACTATTATCACATATGATCGTCAGGTCTGGAAATCGTCTCTTTAATTCAATTGGAATTTGCCAAAGCGGTTCATTTCTGTAAGAACTATTTCCTGCCAAAGAAAACCCACGATGAATAACTCCCACTCTTTGAATCCCGGCATTATAAATTCTTTCGATCGCACCAATCCATAAATTTAAATCTGGATTAATCGGATTTTTTATCAAAACTGGAATGTCAACTCCTTCCACCGCATCTGCAATTTCTTGCACAGCGAATGGACTTACCGTTGTTCGAGCTCCAATCCAAAGCAAGTCTATATTATGTTTCAAAGCTTCAAAGACATGTTGAGTTTTCGCAACTTCTGTCGTTACTTTCATTCCCGTTTCGGCCTTCACTCTTTTAAGCCAAGGTAATCCAACTTTACCAACACCTTCAAAAGCATTTGGTCGGGTTCGAGGTTTCCAAATACCTGCACGGAAGAAATCAATTTTTTGATCTTTAAGTGCGTGAGCTGTTGCTAAAACTTGTTCTTCCGTTTCAGCACTACAAGGTCCAGCGATGATAATCGGTTGACCTGCTTCTTTTTCGACTAGTGGTTTGAATTGCATTTCCATTATTTTGTGATTTGATTTATTTTGTAATTTTATTGTTACACGTTTTACATTGAACATTAGACGAACCGCTTCTGTGACGATTTTTGTTGCCCATCTTTACTTTTGAGAAGTAATTTGTAAAACGTAAAACATTTTTTTTTCTATTTACTTAATATCCTTTTTATATCATTTGACTGCTCAATTAATTCATGTATTTTTTTAAAATCCTTTTTGATTAAAAGTGTTCTAAATTTTGATAAAGAATTAATATGTTCATCCAGTACATCTAAAACATTATCTCGGTTTTGCTGGAAGACGGGTACCCACATATTAGCTGAACTTTTGGCTAAACGTACTGTCGAACTAAAACCAGAACTCGCTAAATCCAAAATCGCTTTTTCATCTTTTTCTTTTTCCAAAACAGTCAACGCCAAAGCAAATGAACTGATGTGAGAAATATGAGAGATGTAAGCGGTATGCATATCATGTGATTTCGCATCCATATGTAACACTTTCATTTCCAATGAGTCATACATCCTTTCCGCTAATTCAGCTACCTCTTTTTGGGATTTTTCTACATCGCAAATAACCGTAGTTTTATGGCTGAATAAGTTTGGAATTGCAGCCTCTGGTCCAGAGTGTTCCGTTCCTGCCATCGGATGTGTTCCAATATATTGTTTCCTTTTTGGATGATCTTTTACACTTTGCATCAACTCGACTTTAGTGGATCCCACATCAATCACTACTTGATTCTCCACTAAGTCTAACACTCTTGGTAAAACTTGTAACATTGCATTTACGGGAATGGATAAAATGATAATATCTGATACTTTAACCGCATTTTCCAAATCCATATCATCATCAATCAATCTTCGTCGAACTGCTTTGTCCAAGTTCTCTTGACTTTTATCTACTCCGATGATCCGATCGGCAAATCCATTTTCTTTTAAACTAATCGCCATGGATCCTCCAATAAGTCCTATTCCAATTATTGTAATCGTCATTCTACTTTTTTAATTTTCCAATAGAAAAAATTATTATTTCGAAACGGGTTCTAAAGAAATTCTACTGATTCGTTCAAGGCTTTTTTCTAAAACTTCAATTTTATTACACAAAGAAATTCTGATAAACTGATCTCCTTGCGATCCAAAAATTCCACCTGGAGTTAGAAATACATTTTGATCATACAAAACCTTATCTGATAACGCATAACCATCAGTATAGTTACTTGAAACCTTTGCCCAAACGAACATTCCCCCTTGGTCTTTTTGAAAAGTGCACTCCAACTTTTCCATAATTTTAAAAACCATTTTTTGTCGTTCCCGATAAATTTCATTTAAATCCGAAAACCATTTTGGTGGATTATTTAATGCCTCAACAGCTCCTAACTGAAGTGGCAAAAACATGCCTGAATCCATATTGCTTTTAAATTTTAAGACAATATTAATCCATTCTTTTTTTCCGACCAACATTCCAACTCTCCAACCTGCCATGTTGTGAGATTTACTCAAAGAATTTAATTCCATCGCAACATCTTTAGCTCCTTCCATCGACATCAAACTCATCGGCTGATCTCGCAAAATAAAACTATAAGGATTATCATTGATGACCAAAATCTCATTTCGCTTTGCAAATGTAATTAGTTTGTTATAAAAATCTGGATGAGCAGCTGCCCCTGTCGGCATGTTGGGAAAATTCACCCACATGATTTTAACTTTACTTAAATCTTGCTGTTCTAATTTTTCCAAATCAGGCATCCATCCTAACTCTTCTTTCAAATCGTAATTAACTACTTTTGCACCTGCCAACATCGAAGCAGTTCTATAAGCTGGATAGCCAGGATTTGGAACTAAAGCTTCATCTCCTACTTCTAAAAAGCTCATCGAAATATGCATGATACCTTCCTTCGATCCGATCAAGGGTAACACTTCATTCTGGGGATTCACTTCAACTTGATAATATCTTTGGTACCAGTCCGCAATCCCTTTGCGTAGTTGTGGAGCACCTCGATAACTTTGATAACCATGTGTATTATTTTCCCAAACTGCTGCTTCCAATTTCTTTCGAGTTGCTTCAGAAGGTGGCAAATCTGGATTACCAATACCAAGGTTAATAATATCTTTTCCAGCTGCTCGTAGGTCAGCAATCTCTTTCAATTTTTTAGAAAAATAATATTCCTTAACTGAGTCTAATCTACTAGCTTGTTTAATGTTCATATTTCTCCCCTTTATTGTAAGTACCTAAAATTCTTAACTCTAAAGTGTGTTTTTTGATTACATTAATGATGCTCTCAAAATCTTTATTCTCGTCCAATAAAAAATCTACAAAAAACAAATATTCAAACTCACTATCTAACAATGGAGCAGATTGAATTTTTGTTAAGTTAGTTTTACACAAAGCCAATGCTGCTAGCACTTGATGCAAACTTCCTACTTCATGTGGTAAAGTAAAACAAAGAGAAACTTTGTTAAACTCTTTATTTACAGGACTTTCAGATCGACCAAGCACTAAAAAACGAGTATAATTTTTCTTAAAAGTTTCTATACTTTTTCCAATCATTTCTAGCTCATACATTTCTGCTGCCAAAGAACTTGCGATTGCTCCTGTATTTTTTAACTGCCCATCAAGTACTCTTTTGGCACTTAACGCAGTATCTTCCGCCTCAATTAATTTTATGTGTGGATATTGTTTAAAAAATTTCTGACATTGGACAATTGCCACAGGATGAGAATACACCTCTGTCAAATCTTCAATTTTCACACCTGGCAAAACCATTAAATTTTGCTGAATTCTTAAATAAATTTCCCCCACAATATGTAAATCAGAATGATTTAATAATTGGTAATTATTTAAAATACTTCCTGCGATGGTATTTTCAATTGCCATCAAAGCACAATCAGTTTGCGATTTATCTTCGGCTTTAATGACCAACTCATCGAAAGTATCCGCAGGAATTATTTCTAAATTTTTATCATTAAAAAATCTTCGAGCAGCAATATGATGGAATGCTCCAGGCACTCCTTGAATTGCAATTCGTGGCTGTTTCGAAATACCAGAATCAACTTCCGAAGTTGCTTCAATTTTCTCTTCCTCCGATTTTAAGTTTTTGTAATTACTCATTAAAGTTTAGTATTTAAATAAAAAAAAGTCCTCAACCGAGGACTTTCATTTTTTATTCTAGGAATAAATAGATCAAATGAATGTCCTCTTTACGATTCAACGTAAAACCAGAAACCATAATAAAAATAAAATGCATTGGTTAGGATTTTCATGATTCTATATTCAGTTTTGTATTTTTTCACTTAATCGTCTACAAACAAAAAAGAGTTCCTAAAATCTTTAGGAACTCTTTTTTGTTTAAAAACATATTCAAATTAGCCCCTACTTCGTAGTGTTCCAGAAATAAAAAAAGCTAAAATAAAATGAATTGTTTTTAAAATCTTTCATCTTTTTGTGTTGATTAATTTGTACAAACCTAATAGTTAATTTAATAGAAAACAAGGGTTTCTCTTTTTTTTACAAAAAAATTAAAGATTGTTTTACGATTGCTAAGTGTATTTTATTTCTGTTCTACGAAATTTAGAGAAACAGAATTAATACAATATCGCAATCCTGTTGGTTTTGGGCCATCATTAAAAACATGACCTTGATGTCCACCACATCTTGCACAATGAACTTCATTTCGAGTGTATCCTAAATTTTGGTCGGTATCTCTTCCAAGATGATCTTCATTAATTGGTTGATAAAAACTAGGCCAACCAGTTCCTGATTTATATTTGGTCGAAGAATCAAAAAGAGGTAGGTCACATGCTGCACAAGTATAAATTCCTTCTTTTTTATTATCCCACAAATCACCAGTAAAAGATCTTTCTGTTCCTGCTTCTCGCAAAACATAATATTCTTCTTTCGTTAATTGAGCTTTCCACTCTTGTTTTGTTTTAACGATTTTTTTTAAGGTATCTCCTATTTCAGCATTTACTTTGGCAATTCTTGCTTCTGCTTTTTTTACATCATATTCTGAATTAGCCACATTAGGATTTTGGCTACAAGATAATAACGCTGACGCTAGTACAATTGCAAAAAAAGAGAACAATACACCTGAAAATATTTTTAACATGATAGTATAGTTTTGAATGAGGAATCTAAGAACATATTTAAAATCTTACCGTCCTGAAAATCAATGCTTTATGAACCTTGCGTCCAATTTAATTTTCATTTAGCTCGCTAAACTTCAAATTAAATTAGCGTTAGCGTTAGCAAGAACCACAAATCATTGACTTTCAGTTAGTTAAATTTTTAAACATACTCTAATTATAATTTTGAATCACAAATGTTTCATTTCAAGGATAGTAATATTACCTCCTTTTTTTCTTTTTAGATTTTCTTTTCTTTGGAGCCGTCCATTCCTCTCGTTCTGCAAACGCTACAATTTTTTTCATAAAATTAAGAATAGACAAAAAAACCAAATACACAAAAGTCAGTACATAAAAAATCCACCGAATGGTGCCTGCATCATCAAATGCTATTGACGATGCTAAATACGCCAATACAGCCGAAACTATTGCTAAGCCAAGGTAGCAAATAATCGATCTGATCCAATATCTATTGATATCGTCCGAAGTAAGACTAAAAATCGAATTCACCACAGCATAAAATAATAGGAAGGAAGCCGATATTATCCATGGAAAGTAATCTTTAAATTCGGCTGCTCCAGTCAAAGATGCTACCTTTGAGATTGTCATAAAAATAACTACGAAACCTAAAATCAAGGATGCTTGCATCACAGGATCTTTGGCTTTTTCAAAAAAAGGATCGTTGGTTGTATTTTGCATATTATAGAAATAAAATAAAAATTGTATTGTTTAATTATTTAGCTAAAATTAATAATACTTTGCATTTTTTTTTGAGAAAATAAAATCACATGATAAATAAACTCTGCTTTACCATTTCTGCTACCTTACTGACTATCAACACTTTAAGTGCACAGAATCCTATTCTTGAAGTTTGGGAAATCCAAGGAGAAGAACTTTTTACTCCTTACCTAAATCAAATCGTTCAAACCAACGAAAATGTAGTAACTGCTGTAGGTGATGACTTCTTTTTTATCCAAACACCAACTTATCGGTCTGACAATAATCAAGCAACTTCTGATGGAATAATAATAATTACTAATAATGCTCCGCCAGTTGAAGTTGGGAATATGGTTTCAATTTCAGGAACTGTTCGAGAGAGTTTCCAACGAACTCAAATGGATGAAGCAGATGGTATGACAATTACCGTTGACTCCACTAATGTTTCGCTTCCGCTTCCAGTAATTTTAACTGAGGATTTTCCTTCGCCTAATAATGTAGCCATTCCTGATTTGGAAAAAGTGGAAGGGATGCTCGTTACATTTCCCCAAGCGATTACTAATTCTCCGACTAATCAGTATGGAGAAACATCTGTGAAAATTGGAACTACAAGGGCATTTCGAGAGGCTGGAATTGTTACACCTGCTCCTGGTAGTTTACCAGAGTTTGATGGAAATCCGGAAATTTTTGAAGTCAAACTAGGTGGATTAGATTTACCCAATGCAGATCAACCTTGGGCAAGAATGAATATCGCGGCAACTGGTGTTATGAATTTTGCTTTTGATGATTATTTGTTACTTGCCACCGATTACGAAATTACTGGACAAGTTCCTTTAATGGGTGTCGATGAACCCAACACTACTCAAGCAACAATTGGGTGTGTCAATATAAGAGGCTTATCTAATTTAGAAAATGAGTATTCAATTCGACGACTAAAAGTAGAAAAGTACATAGTGGATTTAATGCAGGCACCAGACATTGTTGCACTCCAAGAAATTCGAAGCTTAGCAGTCCTTGAAGATATCGCTACCTTGATTCAGGAAAATAATCCAGATATTATTTACACCCCTTATTTAATTCCTAATGGAGACAATGGAAGTTGGGTAATTAACCTAGGATATCTTGTAAAAAATACTGTTAGCGATGTTCAAATTACTAGACTCGGAGTAGATGAAAATCTCAGCACAGGAGGAAGAAAGCACGATAGACCACCGCTACTTTTGGAGGGTAATCTAAATAGCTCTCCGCCTCAACCGATTAGTATTTTAAATCTTCACTTAAGATCTTTAGGAGGCATTACTCAAACTAGTACCAAAATAAAACGACATGAAGCAGCAATGTCTGTCGCTCAAATGGTAGAAGATAGAATTGACGAAAATTTATTGGTATTGGGTGATTTCAATGCATTTCAATTTTCAGATGGTTATGTCGATGTGGTAAATCAAATTGCAGGTACACCTTCACTTGGAGCAGAATACTCTGTGGAAAATATTGTCTCTACTCCCTTGACTAATCAAGGTTTGACTCTTCCGATAGAAGAGCAATATTCTTATGTTTTTCAAGACAATGCCCAAATCTTAGATCATTGTTTAACGACTGAATTCCAAGGATTTACATTTAACAAAATGCAATATGTAAGAGGTAATGCTGATTTCTCATCAGACTTCGAAAGTCAGTATCCTCCTTTATATCGAACATCTGACCATGATGGTTTTGTGGTGTATTTAGATATGGAAAGTGAGTTGACTACTCCCGTAAATAACGTGTTACAAAATAACTTTTCAGTTGACTTTCCAAATCCATTTTCTCAAAACGATTTAGTTACTTTGAATTTGGAGGAATCAGAAACTATTCAAATTTCTTTAGTTAATTTTGATGGGAAAATTATTTATGAAAAAAATATAGGAAAATTACCTGAAGGAAAAAATTCTATAACACTCCCTTTACAAATTCCAAATGGTACTTATTTCCTCAGAGTAACAGGAGAAAAAAACTTTCAAACCAAACCATTAATCTTTATTTCCAAATGAGTTTAGATATAGACAAACTACGAGCAGATACTCCAGGAACACAAGCTGTAATCCATTTTAATAATGCAGGTTGTTCTCTTCCAGTCAAAGAAACTATTGATATTATAACAGAGTATTTACAACTCGAAGCAACACTTGGTGGCTATGAAGTAAAAAATAAATATGACCATATTATCAATGAATTTTATACTGAAGCTGCTCGATTAATTAATGCAGCTGACGATGAGATTGCTCTTGTCGGAAATGCTTCTGATGGGATTAATAAAATTTTATTT
This sequence comes from Saprospiraceae bacterium, assembly GCA_045106765.1. Taxonomy (GTDB): domain Bacteria; phylum Bacteroidota; class Bacteroidia; order Chitinophagales; family Saprospiraceae; genus CAJQQY01. Next base: position 66,446 of record JBGCFD010000028.1, read on the forward strand.
TCCATTCCTTGGGAAACTGGCGATGTGCTTCTGACAACTGAAGTTGAATATGGAAATTGTTATCTTAACTATTTAAAATTAAAAGAAGAAAAAGGAATTGAGGTGAAAGTTGTCCCAAGCGATGATGACGGGAATATATTGTTAGAAAAAATGGAAGAGATGATTTCGACTAAGGTAAAACTCATCGCAGTCACTCATATCCCTACCAATAGTGGCCTAATTATGCCTGCCGAAGCAATTGGAAAAATTGCTAAAAAACATAACATTTTATACCTCCTTGACGCTTGTCAATCTGTTGGTCATATTCCAATCAATGTCAAAAAAATCCAATGTGATTTTTTAAGTACTACAAGTAGAAAATATCTTCGGGGTCCTCGTGGAATGGGCTTTATTTATGTGAGAAAAGAGGTTTTGCCAAAATTAAAACCAATCACTTTAGATATGGTTACTGCTCATTGGAAAGATGCGGATAATTATGATTTGGATTGTGATATAAAAATATTTGAGCAATGGGAAAAATCTTATGCATTGGTTTTAGGTTTTTCCAAAGCACTCTCCTATTTGAATAACTTAAGTGTAGAAAATACTTGGAAAAGAATCAAACATTTATCAACTTATTTGCGAAGTGAATTAGAAAAAATTGCAGGAATCGAAGTTACTGATATTGGAAAAAACCAATGTGGGATTGTTACTTTTTCAGTTGCGGGAATTGAGGCAGAAGCACTTGTAAATGCATTGTTACAACAAGGAATAAACCTCTCTGCTAGTCTTAGATTTAGCTCAGTTATAGATATGAATAAAAGAGGATTAGAAGGAGTTGCAAGAGCATCCATTCATTATTATAATACGGAGGATGAGATAGATATTTTAGTAGAAAAAGTGGAACAGATTTTTGCATTTGCGATGTCTAAAAAATCAGCAACGCCTTAACCACCAATCATATAAAAAACTGATTATCAACACTTTATGAGTTCATTTTTCGAATTAGCCCCACAGTTTCAAGTTTCAAATCTTTATTGGTGCTATGCTCTATTTGGCGCATTCCTGATGGGAATTGCTAAGTCAGGAATCAAAGGAATCGGGATAATTATCGTAACGATTTTAGCCTTCGTTTTTGATCCAAAAGCATCTACTGGAATTGTTTTACCCTTACTAATTGTCGGCGACATCATGGCTGTCATATATTATAATCGTCATGCACAATGGAAATTATTGATGCAACTTTTGCCATGGATGATGTTGGGGGTTACTCTAGGAAGTTTTATTGGGAAAGACTTAGTTCCTGAAATCTTTAAAAGGATCATGGCGATCATAATTATTGGTTCCGTCATCATGATGTTTTGGTGGGAAAATAAAAAAGAAAAAACTGTTCCTACCTCAAAATGGTTTGGGGGATTGATGGGTTTTAGTGCGGGAGTTACGACGATGTTAGGGAATCTGGCAGGAGCATTTTCCAATATATTTTTCTTGGCGATGCGATTGCCAAAAGATCAATTTATTGGAACTGCAGCTTGGTTGTTTTTTATCATTAATATTTTCAAATTACCTTTTCATATTTTTCATTGGGAAAGTATTTCAATGGAATCTATGGCGGTGAATTTCAGGTTATTTCCAATGGTAATTTTAGGTTTTTTGGTAGGTTTAAAAGTGGTGGAGAAAATTAAAAATGAGGCTTATCGAAAATTGATTTTAGTGTTGACGGCAGTTGGTGCGATTTTGATATTTTTTAAATAAGAATTTTGCCGCAAAGTTAAAAAGGAGTTTTACCCAGAGTTTCGCAGAGTTTTTAATACTCCCTGTAATTCTGCGTAAAACTCCTTATCAACTCTGCGATAAAAATTTATTACCCAAGTAATTCTTGAACCTGCTTCACCACATTCTCTCCTGTAAATCCAAACTTCTCATCCAACACCGTATAAGGTGCAGAATACCCAAAATGAGTCATCCCAAATACTTTTCCCCGCACTCCTACCAAACCTTGCAACGTACTCGGCAAGCCAGCAGTCAATCCAAACGTCGGACAAGCAGCAGGTAAAACAGATACTTGATAATCTGCAGATTGATTTCTAAATAATCCTTCTGAGATCGCAGAAACCACTCTTACTTTTTTACCATGATCATTTCTTAGCATTGCTGCACCATCAATCAACGTTGCTACTTCAGAACCATTTGCCACCAAAATCACATCAGGCGTTCCTTCACAATCTTGAACAATGTAAGCTCCTTTTTGAGCTTGCAGAGCATCTTGGTATCGAGTGTTCCCTTCACTTGCAGGAAGCGTTTTAATATTTTGTCGAGAGAAAATCATTCCTGTAGGTGTCTTTCTATTTTCAAAAGCCATCTTCCATGCTACGGTTGCTTCGTCAGTATCCGCAGGTCGTAATGCCAACAAACTATTTTCTCCTGAGTGATTTTTCAATTGCTCCAACAATCTTAATTGTGCTTCTTGCTCAATCGGTTGATGTGTTGGTCCATCCTCTCCTACTCTAAATGCATCATGCGTCCAAAGGAAAATTACTGGCGTTTCCATCAAGGCAGCAACTCGCATCGCAGGTTTCATATAATCAGAAAAAGCAAAGAACGTCGCGCAAACTGGAATCACTCCACCATGCAAAGCCAAACCTGTACACAAAGCAGCCATCGTCAACTCAGCCACACCTGCTTGCAAAAATTGTCCTTTGAAATCTCCTTTTTGGAAGGCAGTTGTTTTATTTAAAAAACCATCTGTTTTATCACTATTCGAAAGATCAGCAGATGACACAATCATATTTTCTACATGATCTGCCAAATAACTTAGTACAGCTTTTGAACCATTTCGAGTGGCGCCATCTTTACCTTGTTCGATAGCTGACCAATCAATTTCTTGAACTTCTTTGGAGAAAAATTTTGCTAATCTTGCAGATCGTTTTGGGTTATCTGTTTTCCAAACTTCAAAAGCAGCTTTTCGTTTCTGCGCTTGCTCTCTTTTTCGGTCTAAAGCTCTTGCATAAAATTCTTTCACTTCTGGAAATACTTGAAAAGCATCTTCTGGATCTCCTCCTAAGTTTTTAATTGAAGCGTCAAAATCTCCACCTGATTTACTCAACGGTTGACCATGTGTGTCTACTTTTCCCTCATACATTTCTCCACCTTCTGTCATTGCCCCTTTTCCCATTATCGTTTTTCCGATGATCAACGTAGGTCGTTCTGATTCATCAATTCCAGCTTGAATCGCATGGCGAATAGCATCTGTATCATTTCCATCAATCGTCATCACATGCCAATTCCATGCTTCATATTTCTTAGCAGTATCTTCCATCGTCACCTCATCAACCATCGTCGAAAGCTGCACATCGTTAGCATCATAAAACATCACTAATTTTCCCAAACCTAAATGCCCTGCAATTCTTCCAACTCCTTGAGAAATTTCCTCTTGAATTCCTCCATCAGAGATATAAAGGTAAGTCATGTGCTCCACCACTTCTCCAAATCGAGCTGCCAAAAATCGTTCTGCAATAGCAGCTCCTGCTCCAAATGCATGTCCCAAACCTAAAGGTCCTGATGTATTTTCGATTCCTCTTTCTACATCAACCTCCGGGTGACCAGGTGTTGGGCTTTTCCATTGACGGAAATTTTTGATGTCGTCCATCGTGTAATTTCCTAACAATGTTTGTACTCCATATAACATCGAAGACATATGTCCTGCATCTAAAAAGAAGCGGTCACGCATCGGCCAAGACATATCGTCTGGATCATAATTTAAAAATTCAGAGTAAAGTACTTGAACAAAATCGGCTCCCCCCATTGGTCCACCTGGGTGACCTGATTTGGCTTTTTCAACCATGGCGGCGGCGAGGATTCTGATATTATCAGCTGCACGTGTCGCGATTGTTTTCCCTTCAATTTGATTTGACATAATTACGGTTTGTTATTTTTTTAAAAATCATTCTCAAATTCGCCACAAAGATAAATGAATATTGAATATTGAAGAATTACTAGTGATGATTTTTTGGGAAATAAATTTTTTCGAAAAGATAAAATTGTTCTGAATAAAATCTAATATTGTTGTGATATTTTATTCAGCCAATTCTACCTTCAATTTTTTATTTCCTCCTCATAAAACAATTCAAAATGAATAGAAGAAATTTCATAGAAAAATCTGCCATTTTAGGGACAACTGCTTTACTTCCTTTTTCAAGTTGTTCTGCTGAACAAAAAGCAAAATTTAAAATGGGTTACCAACTTTATTCTATTCGTGATGAGATGGCTAAAGATACTGTAGCCACTTTGAAGGCATTAAAAAAAATGGGCTATGAAGATTTTGAAACTTATGGATATAATTCTGAAGAGGATACTTTTTACGGGTATAAGTCTAAAGAATTTAAAATTATTCTTGATGATTTACAACTCACCACTTCTAGTGGCCATTTTGGTTTTTCTCCTTTTCTCCACCAATCAGATGATGACTTAATTCGTTTTGTCGATCAAGCTATTATAGGTGCAAAGGCATTGAATATGAAATATATTACTTGGCCATGGATTGCTCCAGAACTTCGAACATTAGATAATTTTAAATTGATGGCTGGAAAACTTAATGGAATTGGAGAACAAATATCTGCTGCTGGTCTTGGATTTGCTTACCATAACCATGGCTTCGAATTTATAGATCATGATGGGGAAAATGCTTTTGATATTATTTTAAAAGAAACTGATCCTGCTCTTGTCAAACTTGAAATAGATATGTATTGGGTCATGCATTCTTCTAATTTCACTCCAAAAGAATTGGTAAAAAAACAACCTGGTCGTTACGTCATGTGGCATATAAAAGATATGGATAAGGTATCAAGAGATTATACTGAATTAGGCAATGGTTCTATTGATTATGTTGAAATGCTTCCTGATCCAATTGAATCAGGTTTAGAATTTTATTTTATTGAACAAGGTGGAAATTATGCTCATAATTCGACAAGAAGTGCAAGTGATAGTGCTGACTATTTTAAAAAAAATTTACAAAAATTCTTATAGCTTTTAGTTTATTTTTTGGGGAATTCTCGTTGAAGTTGTTTTAAAATGTCTGCTGAAACCGAGCGGAAAGGCTTGTGATTATTGGCGAAGCTCTTTTTGAGTTTCACCCCCTTTGGGTTGGGACGAAAAAAAGCTGAAGTCCTATAACCACAATGCTTTTTGCGTAGGTCAGCTAGACATTTTAAAACAACTTCGTTTAATAAAAACTACCCTCCCATTCATTTCTGAAGGAAGGGTAATCCACACACTATGAGAACACCCATACTTTTTTATCAAAACTAAAACGACAATTAATCTCAGCACTTCAATCTACTTCTCCCCTTTTAGTTGTCTTTTAGTTGTCTTTTAGAAAATAAACAATTTTATAACCAAAAGATGTTATCAATTTTAATAGACGTTAAAATTGATTTCGTAATATATTGAGAATCAGATTTTTAAATCTTAAAATGGAGATTAGTTAAAGTTTTTAACTTGGAGTTAAAGTAGCACGTGGTGGCTTGCTTTAGTAGACTTAAAAGAAGTTCCCCTAGTATTTTTTTCTAGGTCTGCTAAAACAGACAGCTACGCGTTATTTGTTTCCCATTTCTCATAAAAGGAATTTAATGTATTGTTTTATTTTTGGTATTTTTACAGAAATATTTTTCATTTTTAAGCATACAGGTAACTAAATTTTTTCCAATAAATGATTCCACAAAAAACGGTACAAGAAATAATCGACACTGCGAAGATTGAAGATGTCGTTGGCGACTTTGTGAATTTGAAACGTGCAGGTTCCAATCTTAAAGGTTTGTGCCCTTTTCATAATGAGAAGACTCCTTCTTTTGTGGTTTCCCCTGCGAAAAATTTATGCAAATGTTTTGGCTGTGGCAAAGGTGGTGATCCGGTGCGATTTATCATGAATCATGAAAATATGTCTTTCCCTGAGGCATTAAGATATTTAGCGGAGCGATATAATATTGAAGTTGTCGAAAAACAATTGACTGAATCCCAGCGGAGAGAAAAACAATTAGCCGATAGTTTATTTATCACCAATCAATATGCCGCTGATTATTTCCATAAAGAATTGATGGAAACGGATGAAGGGAAAAGTATTGGTTTAAGTTATTTTAAAGAAAGAGGTTTTCGAGAAGAGACGATTGAGCATTGGCATTTGGGATATACTTCTAAACAAAAAAATAGCTTCACTTTGCAAGCAACACAAGATTCGTATAATCCTGACATTTTGAAAAAACTGGGTTTGACGACTCAATATGGAAGTGATTTTTATCGAGAACGAGTGATGTTTCCCATTCGAAATTTGAGTGGAAAGATTATCGGTTTTGGTGGACGGATTTTGCAAAAAGATGCTAAGGCTGCCAAATATATTAACTCACCTGAATCGGATATTTATAATAAAAGTCGAGTACTTTTTGGAGCATATCATGCCAAAAGTGAAATTCGAAAATTAGATGAATGTGTTTTGGTGGAAGGATACACGGATGTGATTTCTTTGCATCAATCGGGAATTACAAACGTGGTGGCATCGTCTGGTACTTCCTTGACGGTTGGACAGATTCAACTGGTCAGTCGATTTACCAAAAACATGAAGATTCTGTACGATGGAGATAATGCTGGAATCAAAGCTGCCTTGCGTGGATTGGATTTGGTATTGGAACAGGACATGAATGTAAAAGTGGTTCTGTTGCCAGATGGAGAAGACCCAGATTCATATTTGCAAAAAGTTGGAACAGAAGAATTTAAAAAATACATTGACGAAAAAGCAGATGATTTTATATTTTTCAAAACAAAATTATTACTCGATGAGGCTAAAAATGATCCTGTCAAAAAGACTCGACTAATCGGAAGCATTATCGAAAGTATTGCTAAAATCCCAAACACTCTAAAACGGTCACTTTATATTAAAGAGTGTGCTTCGATCATGGATGTCGAAGAAAAATACCTAGTGGCTGAGGCGAATCGGATTTTAGAAAGTCTGGTAAAAAAGAGTGAAACTAAACGATTATTTGAAAAACGAAGAGCAGAAAGAGAAAAGGCGATCACTCCTAAAAAAACGACTACTCCAAAGTCAAATCAAAATCCAAATGAAAATCCTTATGCTAATGAACCAAGTCCTGAAGATTTGGCTGCGTTGGATGCGATGGCGGCGGCAGAAGAACAAGGAGTTCACAGTATTGCCGCTAGACCTTCTGCTAAAAAAAGTGGAGATGCTTTTAAGGAAAAAGAAATCATTAGAATTTTAGTGACCGGTTGTAATGTGATTTTTGATAAGGAGGAAAATATTACGGTTGGACAATTTGTCTTGGCAAATATTCAAGATGTTTTGGAGGATTTTGATAATCTTTTGTATCAACGGGTAGCGGCTTTGAGTTTGCAACATTTGGTGGAAGAGAAACCTTTGACTCCTCAATTTTATATTGGACATGAAGATGAAGAGATTGCTCAACTGGCGTTGGATCTTTCTACCTCACCCAATGAGTTTAGTGAAAATTGGGAAAAAAAATGGGGCGTGACTTTGCAAACTCAACCACAACCTGAAGAAAATTTCACCCTGGATAGTGTGCTTTCGTTGAAGCGATTTAAATTGGCGAAGTTAATTCGGATGTGTAAAAAAAGTCAGGATGAAATGAAATCAGCTTCCGAAAAAGGAGATGTTAATGCGGTAAATACACATTTAAAAATGGTGATGAAATTGAAAACTATGAGTAGTGATTTGGCGAAGGAATTGAAGACGGTGGTTTTTAAATAAAAAGAATGGATCGACAAATTGATAAAATAAATTTCAACCAATTACAGAAACTTATTTCAGAATGATATCATAAATCGTTTAAATTGTAGTTACTTAATTCAACCAAAAACAAAAAAACCAAGATGAAAGGAATCAATTTATTTCTTGCCTATGCTCCAGAAGATGCAGAATATCGTGATCAGATTGGTAAACATTTATCCGTTCTAAAATCCAATGGTTTTTTAAATGAATTTTGTATTAGTGAAGTTCTTGCCGGTAGTGATTCTGATTTGAGTATTCGGCGAATGATGAATGATGCCAAAATCATTTTATTATTAATTAGTTCTGATTTTTTAGCTTCAAATGAATGTCGAAGATTAGAAGATTTAGCTTTTAGTATGAAAATGAAAAACGATGCTATCGTTATTCCTGTTTTGCTTAGACCTTGTTTGTATGATGAGAGTTATGACCAATTGCAAATTTTACCTGATAATAAAAAAGCTATTAGTGATAAAAATGCCTGGAATAATGAAGATGCTGCATTTGCAAATGTTGCTGAACGGATCAAGCAATTAGTTGTAAAAATTCAGGAAGAAGAAAAAAAATCGGAAATAACAGAAACAACAACTTCAGTTCATCAAATCTCAGATAAATCCTCCATTTCATCTTTTAAATGGAAACCTATCGCAGGATTATTAGCAATAGGATTAGCTACCATTATTACTTTTATGATGTGGCCTTCCAATAACTCAAAAACAACTAGAAATAAAGTTACACAGACTCCAGCAAAAAAAACAGATCATCCAATTAAAGAAGTTAAGACTCCAGCAAAAAAAACGGTTCCTAATTTAGTAAAAACAAATTGGCGTAACGCTAAACAAAAGTTAGTAACCGCAGGGTTCTTAAATATCAAGGAAGTAAAAACCGTTTCTTGTGATGTAGCTCCTGGAACTGTACTCAATCAAAGACCTTCTTCTGGTACTCAAATCTCAGCAAATGATGCAATCGCGATTTCAATTTCCGAAGCTCCAAAAAAAATAAAGGCTGCCGCAATTAGTGGAGGAAATAAGTTAGTATCATTGACTAATAAAAGAAAAAAACATTCTGAAAATGCATGGGCTTTAAAAAATACAAACGTAGAGTTTAGCCTAGAAGGTACCAAATGTAGCATCGGAGATGTAACTGTTGAGCATCCTCTTGGTGGAACTAAAAAACATACCATTAGAGCTGGTCAAAAGAAAAACAATACTCGTTTTTTTGGAGCGGGAACTATTAAAGTTTATTTTAGTAGTAATGACCCTTCCGCTGTTTTGAAGGTGAGAATCTGGTAAAAAAATACTGGAGCAACAATAAAAATAACAATACATTTACATACTAAATAAATTATGAAATTAGCCTCTATCTTACTTATTCTAATTGTTTTTTATTCCTGTTCCGAAACGCCACAAACCATCACAGGAACAGAAATCTACCAACTCGTTTCCCAAACCGTTGAAATAAAAGACACTACTTTTAAAATCGATGCCAACGGAAATCCAACTTCCGAAGTCGCCCACATCAATAAAAACTCCTTTCCTATCCGAGACAATATCAAAGAAACTTGGCACTTTGAAAATCAAACTTTAAAAATTTCCACTCAACTTAAAAGTGACAAAGTCCAAGATGTCATTTACCAAGTCCAAAATATAGATGGTGGTTTTTTTCTAAAAAGAGATAATGAAAAACAGTTTTGTACGATTGTGAAGAAGACGGGTAAAGAGTTAATTCTGGAAACTCGTGGGAAGATTATTTTGAAAAGGATAAAGTGATTTTTTTGCCACTGACTTGGACTGACTATTATGACTATTTATGACTATTCCCTAAAATTTATTTTTTTAGAATAACACTTTGCAAGAGAAGTCATAAATAGTCATAATAGTCAGTCAAAGTCAGCGGCAAAAAAATCAAAACCAGTTCAAAAAAAAATGCAATCACATCATAACAATGTAATTGCATTTTCTTTAAAATATTAAAAACCGAGATTACTCAGCCGCATTCGTTCCCACACAATTCAAATCTTCAAACGCTTGCTTCAATCGAACCACAAAAGATTCCTCCGCTTTTCGTAACCAACCTCTTGGGTCGTAATTCTTTTTGTTTGGTTTGTCATCGCCATCAGGATTCCCGATTTGTGTTTGCATATAATCTCTTTTGTCTTCATAATTATTTTTTACGCCATCCCAAAATGCCCATTGCATATCAGTATCAATATTCATTTTGATTGCCCCGTAACCAATCGCTTCTCGAATTTCTTCTTGGCTAGAGCCACTTCCTCCGTGAAAAACGAAGTTAATTGGATTGTCTCCAGTTTTGAATTTCTCTTGCACAAAATCTTGAGAATTCTTCAAAATCTTTGGCGTCAACTCCACATTCCCTGGTTTGTAAACACCATGTACATTTCCAAAAGCTGCAGCAATCGTAAATTTATCACTCACTTTTTTCAACTCTTCATAAGCATAAGAAACTTCTTCTGGCTGCGTATATAATTTAGAGGAATCTACATCAGTATTATCTACACCATCTTCTTCCCCACCAGTTACTCCTAATTCAATTTCGATAGTCATTCCGATTTTATCCATTCGCTCGAAATACTTTTTGGATATTTCGATATTCTCTTCAATCGGCTCTTCTGACAAATCCAACATGTGAGAACTGTATAATGGATAACCTCTTTCTGCATAGAATTTTTCACCTGCAGCTAACAAACCATCAATCCAAGGCAATAACTTCTTGGCACAATGATCCGTATGTAAAACTACGGTTACACCATAAGCTTTTGCCATTGCATGAACATGAGCAGCACCAGATACACCACCATAAATTGCTCCTTTTTGATTTTCATTTCCCAAACCTTTCCCTGCAAAAAATTGAGCACCACCATTTGAAAATTGAATAATTACAGGTGAGTTTAAATCTCTCGCTGTTTCCAAAACTGCATTAATAGAGTTAGTTCCAATTACATTTACAGCTGGAATTGCAAAATTATTTTCATTCGCGTAATTAAATAATTCAGTTACTTCATCGCCATAAAGTACACCTGTTCTAAATTTAGTAGCCATTTCGTTTTTAGTTTTTTGAAAAATCCATATTGAATTTTCCTGATTTTAAAAAAAGGTTCAATACGGTTTTATTTGGATGTCTATTAAAAGCCGATAAGTATTGGACGGAACTAAGTTTAACGTCATTAACTTATCGGTGATCGGCAACCAGTAACCGGTTACCGATCACCAATCTCCATTATATAATTCCTTTTTCTGCTAAATATCTTTCTGCATCTAAGGCAGCCATGCAACCCGTTCCTGCAGCAGTTACTGCTTGTCGGTAAACATGATCTTGAGCATCTCCACTTGCAAAAACACCTTCAACATTAGTGGTAGTTCGGTCAGGATTAGTAACGATATAACCTGTCTCATCTTTAGTCAACCAATCTCCAAAAATATCTGTATTGGGCTTGTGACCGATTGCCACGAAAAAACCAGTTACGTCCAAAACTTGAGATTCATTCGTCTTATTATTTTTTACTCGAATCCCTTCTACAGTTGATTCGCCTAGAATTTCAGACGCTTCTGTATTCCAATGAACAGTAATATTCTCTGCCTTTAAAACTCGCTCTTGCATAATTTTTGAAGCTCGCATTTCATCTCGTCTCACTAACATATGAACTTCTTTACACAACTTTGATAAATAAGTTGCTTCCTCCGCTGCTGTATCTCCAGCACCTACGACTACGACATTTTGACCTTTATAGAAAAATCCATCACAAACTGCACAAGCAGATACACCTCCTCCATTTCGAGCGAACTCATCTTCTTTTGGCAAACCTAACCACTTCGCACTTGCGCCTGTAGAAATGATTACTGAGTCAGCATGAATTTCTACATCACCATCTGTCCATACTTTATGAACTGGTCCCGCAAAATCAACTTTTGTAATCATCGCCATTCTAATATCCGTTCCAAATCGTTCTGCTTGCTTTTTAAAATCATCCATCATTTGTGGCCCCATAATTCCTTCTGGGTAACCTGGATAATTTTCCACATCAGTAGTGATCATCAATTGACCACCGATTTCTGGCCCAGTATATAAAACAGGATTCATATTCGCACGAGCTGCATAAACTGCAGCTGTATAACCTGCTGGCCCTGAGCCAATTATCAAACATTTTACATGCTCAATTCCATTCTCCATTTTAATATTATTTTAGATTTTGATTATAAAATTTAAATCAAATAGTATTGTCTGTTTTTCAAATCGGGTGCAAAAATAAGAATATTTTTATAATCCTTTTGTCCGTCGTCAAATGATTATAATTTTTATCTTTATTTTTTTAAATGATTAAGAAACATGACCAGTAATAAACAACTTTGGGCAGTAGATGTTCAACTAGAAAAAGCAAAAAAAGCCATTAAGTTTTTATTCGTTCTTTCGCTAATTGCTTCTTATGGAATGTATTCTGCGGTGGGATGGGAAACTCCAACTTTTATTCAATTAGCAGTTACAATTGTGCTATTAATTTCAGATCAAGTTATTTTTAAATATCCTTTTTTTGCGGTGGTGGTTTTAGCAATTGTTGTTTTATTTTATTTGTGGGGATGGTTAGGATTTCTGACCGGTTCGCCTTATTCTTTTGGAATTGATGCTTCTAATTTTTTTGGAATTGCGATTATGTTTTATAGAATTTTTATAACAGGTATTGCAATTGGAGGTTTATATTTTGCGATCAAAGGCATGAATGCAAAAGAACATTTTGATAAAAATCACGGAACGTTGGATGAGGATGAAATGTAAAAAATCAACTATCTAATATATCATCAACTACTATTTTCGAATCATTATAAATCGTTCCTAAAATTCCACCTAATTTATAATTATCAAATCCGACGAAATACAATCCTTTAAATTTCCCATCTCCAATTGGCTGTTTTGGAACTTCATATTTATCTAAGAACTCTTTTCCATTTTCCAAAAAATCTTCCACCTTTGCTCGGTAACCTGTTGCCAAAATAACTGCATCGAATTCTATTTGTTCACCACTTTCGAATACAATTCCTTTTTCAAAAAAGCGATCAATTTTTCCAACGATTTTTATGTTTCCATTTTTAATATGTTTAACTGTTCCTAAATCAATGACAGGCGTTTTTCCTGTTTCTCGAAGTTGCACTACAGGATGTTGTTTGGAAAGAGGAACGCCATATTTTGTCAAATCACCAATGATTACTTTCCGAATTTGTGTGCCTAACCAATCGCCAATTCCAAAAGGAATTTTAGCTAAAGTCTTTGCAGTCAATTGCACCGGTCGCCCATTGACATCTCTTGGAACAATTGTGATCGGACTACGAACGGCTAAGGTTGTATCGATATTATTTTCACTTAAATCAAGTGCTAACTCAGCTCCAGTATTCCCCATTCCTATCACGATAACTTTCTGATTTTCAAAAGGTTGAGCATTTTTATAATGAATGCTATGTACTATTTTCCCTTGGAAATTTTCTTGATTTTTAAAAACTGGAACATGTGGAATTCGATTGATTCCAGTTGCGATGATGACATTTTGGGCGATGAATTGTTTTCCATTTTCAGTCATCACTTCCCATCCTTCATTTTCTAATTTTATGGAAACTACTGTTTCATCAAAGTGAGGTTTGATCTCAAAATGCTTGGCATAACTTTCATAGTATTTTACCAATTTTTCTCTTGGAACATAGGTGGGATAATTTTCGGGAAATTCTAAATGTGGCAAATGTGAAAGTTGCTTTACTGTATGCAAAAGCAATCTGTCATAATGATGATGCCAACGGTCTGCAATATTTTTGGTGCTTTCCAGAACTTCAAAATCAAGTCCTTTTTTTCGCATTCGACCTGCAACGGCAAGGCCTGCTGGTCCAGCACCGATGATGAGATTTTTTATTTTTTTCATTCCAACAAAGTTATTCAATTTTTCTTTTATCAAAATAATTTCTAAATGAAATGTTTAATTAGGTCAGGCAACCTCTCAAGTTAAAATTGCACCATATTTAAAATAACTTTTTTATTAGTATCGAGTTTAATAATTGAAAACAAAACAGAGGCTTTGCCTTGAAACAAATCAACATTAAATATGAAAACAATTCCTACCTTCATTTTCCTTATTATTTCTTTTGCTGCTATAGGACAGATTTTGCCAATTAAAAAAGAGGATAAAACAGTAAGTTTTAAAGAAAATAATTTCTTCATTTTTTCGCTATCAAAACCTGACGATCTTCAAAATTGGATTCCAACAGTTCAAACAACTTTAGCTGGATTTATTATTGACGAATTTCAAGATAGCATTCAATTTGAAATAACGAATTTCAACCAGTTTACAAATTCACATTTAGTAAAACCAGCTGAATTTATTAAACTTACCAATAACCCAAATCAAATTAAATTTGCGAAACAAGACGTTAATAGTTTTGATGTTTATAAGTCTGAAAAAAACTATTGCAGAAAAGAAAATTTCCTTATGATAGGAGGTGTAATAACGCTTACCGGAATTGTTACCGCAGCTAATTTTTTTATGTTTAAAAAATCAGAAAATCGTAAAAAACTATTAATCTCTGGTGGGATACAATTTGGTGTCGGACTTTCTTTTATAATATTTTCAAATAGTTATAAAGATTATGATATGCGATCTGGAAAACCAAAATGGAATTTTAACAATAATTAATTATTCAAAAAAAATAACAATACATTCACAATTATCTTTTTATAATAATTTTGGTCAAATTGTTTTTTAGAAAAACTAAATCAAGGTCTTCATTCTCATGATATTAATGTGAAGAATTTACCTTCTGGTATTTATTTTTTTAAAATTGAAAATGAGAAATGGTAAAGTATTAAGAAGGTAGTTGTTCGCTAATTTTCCTTTTCACAAACAAGCACAGGTATTTAAAGTGTTAATTCGAAATATCTGTGCTTATCAAAATCTAGGCGAAGTAAAGCATTTCCAAACTCCATCAATTTTTAATAATTCACCGAGTTTACATTTAATGGTATTTGCTCCATGCTTCAAATAAATTAATGATTCGGTCGCCTCAATTTTTAATGGTTCATAAATAATAGCAATTTCTTCCTGCTCCATTTTTTCAAAAACTAGATTTTCGAGTTGCCCGTTTCTTTTTAGTTTTGCTTGAAAACGAATCATTTTTTTAAGATATTTTGATCTAAATAATTCAAGTGCTTTTGGATTTTTTTCAGCACCTTCTACTATGTTCCGATAGGAATAATTATTCTTTTTCAAATAAGCAATCGTAGCATCATCAGGTAGCAATTTTTTTATAAATACTTTCATCTCATCTTGATTTTCAGACATTAATACTTTGGGGAAATCTTGAAAAAGTTGATTTAATTCTGAATAACCATTTGTAGATTGAGCTTGACAACTACTTAATGAAATCAAAAATAAGAATGCTAAAAATATGATGTGAATATATTTCATCTCTTCGTTTTTTCTTTTTTATAATTCATCGATTAATTCTAACAATGCCGAATTGATTTTATTTCTTTCAAGTTTAAAATACTCTTCTGAAATTACACCATTCCTTTTTTGTTTTTTATTATTTCTCCATCTTGATTTTAATGATATTACTTCATTGTGCCAATCGCTAGTTTCCAATTCATCCAATAAAATATCAAAAACTTCTGCTAGTTCATTTTCCGAAATTAAAGTTCTTATTTCTTTTTTATTAATTGAAAATACGTTTGTTCTCTCCCTTTTCCAACCTCTCATATTTTTTGCAATAAAAGTATCATTGACTAATCCATGAATATTGACCATCTCAGTACTTTTTTGACATTGAACAGGAGTATTTTTTTGGTAGGCCGTTTTTAGAAATTCATCTTTAAAATAATACTTATTTTTTGAACTTTGAGTTTTGCAACGATCACAATTGCATGGGATAAATGCATTGACTCTAATACCTTCGTAAGTATCATGGATTCGTTCAAACATCTCTTTGATAATATCTAAAAATGCTTTACTCTCCAAGCCTTTTACTCGAATTTGAATCACTTTTTCTGCATAAAGATTAACAACTTCTGCTTGGGTTTTTCCATTAGTCAACACTACTCCATTTTTCCAAGCCGTTGCCAAATCTTTTACATACCGATGCATTCTGACAATAAATCTACTCAAAATTCCTTTGGGCATAAAACCATATTCGTATCTTAAAATCAAACTATCTTTTTCGTCCCAATTGTAATCAGGTTGTTCTTCCGGAAATAATTGAGGTGCCAAAAATGTATTTTTCTCAGACTCCAATTCATAACACAATTCAAAGTTTCGCATCAAGGCTAATAACTCGCCATGCATATTTTTATATTTCTCTCGACAGTCGTCATCTCCCCAAATGGTTTTTAAATCTTCTCTGGAAAATCTCCCCTTTGCTTGCTTGACCGATTCACAATCTAAAACTTTATAGACCGCATCGGTTGCCCATTCATTTTGCAAGACAACAATTTTCCTAAGTAAATCATCTTCTTGAAAATGTAAAAACACGCCTAAGTCATGCAAATATTGACTCAATAATAAAGCACGATCTTCCTCAGGAATTTTATGTTCAGCACAAATAGACATATACTCTTCAAGTGTCAAATAATGCTTTCCTTTTTTTTCTATAGCTTCCAATGCATTTCGAATTTCGACCCATTGCTTAGGCAATTTTTGACCGACGATCGGAAGTTCTTGAATAAAATGCTCTAAGGCAGTTTGTGTTTTTGGAAGACCTCGACCATCTAATAAATTAGTGGCATAACTTCCTTTGACATTAGAAAACCTTGATTGGATATTTTTTAAATCTAGTGCTTTACTACGATTTCCTTTTTCATTTTGGACGATGATAATTGGACTATCTCCTCCAAATAATTCTACTGTTTCTAACCAATAATTAAAAGCCGCATCATTAGAAGATTTATCATCTTGGCGAGTATCATCGACCAACACATATAAAGATCGTTTAGTAAGGAAGAACTGATGTGTGGCATGATAGATTTCTTGTCCACCAAAATCCCAGATATTAATTCGGAAGTCTTTTTTGTCTTTGGTTTGAAAATGATATTCTTGGATCTCGATGCCTTTGGTGGTATCTTCTTCTTCCGGAAGTTCGGCTTCGTTGTTCATTAATTTTTTGGCTAGGGAAGTTTTGCCTACGCCGCCTTGTCCGATGATTAGCATTTTGGCTTCGTAGAGTTCGATGGTGCCTTGAGCTTCGAGTTCTTCGAAATATTTTAAAATTGCTGTGTTTCCTTGCTTGACGACTTCTAAAGGTGGTGTTTCAATAGGGTTATCTTCTAAGGTTATTTGTCCAATTTTACTATACCCTTTTTTAACTATTTCAAGTTTTCTTTTTTTAATCAGAGGAAGAAGAGGACTTAAATCAGAAATTTGATTATTGTCAAGAATTAATTTTTTTAATCCAATTAAATTTTCTAAAAAACTAATGTCTTTTATTTGGTTATTCATGACTTTCAAACTTTCCAACTCAGTCAAATTTTCCAAAAAATAAAAATCTTTTAATTGAGTATTATTGAGGTTCAGATTTTTTAAATGAGTTAACTTGGCTAAAGAATCAGCATTTTGCAAAGTAGAATTTTGCATGTCTATAATTTCTAAGTTCGATAGGCTTTCTAAAAAACTCAAATTGGGTATATGATTATTCCTAAGGCTTAAACTTTTTAGTTTTGTAAGTTTCTTTAAAAAACTATAATCTTTTATTTCAATATTGCTAAGATCAAGATTTAATAAATTTGGCAAATTTTGTAAAAATCTAAAATCTTTTACATTAGTATTACTTAAATGTAAACTTTGCAATTTCTTTAAATTTTCTAAATAAGATACATCAATAATATCACCATTATTACTAATATCTAAATGTCTTAAAGTAGTAAGGTTTTTCAAGTAAGATATATCCGTTATATTATTAGAATAAAGATTCAACTGTTTTAAATTTCGAAAACCAGATAAATAATTTAAATCACTTATCTTATTAAATGGAAGATTTAAATTCTCTAAATGATACAACTCCATAATGCTTATGGGGAGCTTATTTATTTTTTGATCAAATAAATTTAAATATCCACTTTTCTCTCTTTTCTCTTTCGCTATTAGTTTTTTTACTGCTTTTGGTATATCCATTTAATAATTTTTTAAGAAAAAAAAATCCAAATCACTTCCAAACAGTCCTCCCCTCCGCCAACACATTCTCATTTTTCAACAATATACACACGTAAGTCTTCTCCCCCACTTTTTTAATTAAAACCTTCACCTCATCATCCAAATAACACTCCTCCTTAAATCGAATCTGCAAAGATTCCAACTGCTGATTTTTTAAAATATCAGCAGGCATCGAATCCAACATCCATTTAAAATAATAAAAATTACTCAAGTGTCCGTTGAAATCTAAATCATGAAATCCTACTTGAAACGTTTTTTCAAAATCAGGATTTTCGATTTTAAATTTCATTCTTGGAGGTCGAGATAATTTTTCAAAATCATTAGAAGGTTGCAACATCTCAGAAATAAATGCTGGATACTTTGCCATCTTTCGAGTTTCGGTATCCATCAATATCCAAGAAGAACTTGCTTGTGCAATTTGTTTTCCTTTTTCATCTTTCATCTGAAAATCACGGTAGGTAAATATTCTTT
Source organism: Saprospiraceae bacterium (assembly GCA_045106765.1). GTDB lineage: Bacteria > Bacteroidota > Bacteroidia > Chitinophagales > Saprospiraceae > CAJQQY01. Next base: position 84,874 of record JBGCFD010000028.1, read on the forward strand.
CAAGTCCAGTTGGATTAGTTTGAATTTCTAACTTTTCGCCTAAAGTTGGTTGTCGAAAAAACTCAAAATATTGCTGATGCAACACCCAAGCTAAATTATCTTTCACCAATTCTTTGGCAGAAACTCCAATTCTCAAAACATGCTGCATAGCTGCCTCTTGCATCATCATCACCATCGCAGGAATCGTTGCCCGCTGATGAATATCTACATCGTAGCCTTTAATTTGCCCTTCTTCAAAATGAATAAGCTGTTGGTCATTTTTCATAAAACCAGATTTATAAATTTTTGTAAAAATAGAAAATGATTTGAGGAATTGTATATTTGTTTTTTTCAAAAAATAAATAACGAAAATGGAATCAATAAAGTTTGCACCAATCATTGTCGGAACAATGCGACTTGGAGAATGGGGCGCAAAAATGAATTTGGCAGCGCTAGAAAAATTCGTGGAAGGTTGCCTCGAAATGGGATTAAATGATTTTGACCATGCAGATATTTATGGACATTATTCCACCGAGAGTGATTTTGGGAAATTATTAAAACTCCATCCTAGCTTGCGTCAAAAAATGCAGATCACCACAAAAGGTGGGATTTGCTTGACAACAAAAAGGAAACCTGAATTTCTCACCAACACTTATAATAATACTAAATCTCATTTGATTCAGCAGGCCGAAGATTCGCTACGAAATTTAGAAACGGATTATCTGGATTTATATTTAGTTCATCGCCCTGATTTTTTAATGGATCCTTATGAAATTGCAGCGGCGTTTTCAGATTTGAAAGCACAAGGAAAAGTCAAACATTTTGGAGTATCTAATTTTACGCCAACTCAATTTGACATTTTGAATTCCATCTTTCCTTTGGAAACAAATCAGGTGGAAATTTCGATTACTCGATTAGATGCATTTGAAGATGGCACACTTTTGCAATGTCAAAAAAATCAAATTGCTCCAACTTCTTGGTCACCGTTGGGAGGAGGTAAAGTTTTTGAAAAAACAGAAGATGAACAAATTCTTCGAATTCAAAAGGTAGGAAATGAACTCGCTAAAAAATATGGCGTTGGACTCGATCAAATACTTTTAGCTTGGTTGCTCAAACATCCTTCTGGAATTATTCCAGTCATCGGAACATCGAAAATAGCAAGAGTAAAATCCGCTATGGATGCTTGCAAAATTGACTTGACTCGACAAGAATGGTATTTGCTTTGGAAAGCTTCAATGGGGAAAGATATAGATTAATGAGAAAATTTTGAACAACCAACAAAATGGAAAAATCAAAAATAAATATTCGCTCCAAATATCTTGATGGAGCAGAAATTTCATGGTTTGCACCAATCTGTAATGGTGATGATGAAATACTTGGAGCACACAGCATGAATCATAAAAGTAGTTGGGAAAACGCTTCCAAAATTTTATTAGCAGCTGACAAATTAGGATATAGAAATATTCTTTGCCCTTCTTCTTATCAAGTGGGACAAGACACCATGACATTTGCTTCGGCAGTTGCACCGATGACTAGTAATATCAATTTGTTGGCTGCGATTCGATGTGGCGAAGTTCATCCTCCGATGCTAGCTAGAGCGATTGCAACACTTGACCATATTTTAAAAGGACGGCTGACGATCAATATTATTTCATCCAATTTACCGGGGACAGATTTGAGTTCTGTTGATAGATATCAACGATCAAGAGAAGTTATCCAAATTTTAAAGCAAGCTTGGACGCAAGAAGAAATTGATTTCTCTGGAGATTTTTATAATATAAAATTACCCACCGATCCTGTCAAACCTTATCAACAAGGAGGTCCACTTTTATATTTTGGAGGCTACTCCCCTGCTGGTGTTGACTTGTGTGCAGAACATTGCGATGTTTATTTGATGTGGCCAGAAACGGAAAAAAAGTTAGAAGAATTAATGACAACCATGTCGAACAAAGCTGCTGAATATAATCGTACAGTTGACTTTGGTCTTCGAGTTCATGTCATCGTTCGTGAAACGGAACAAGAGGCAAAAGCTGCTGCAAGAAAATTAATGTCCAAAGTGGATGGTAATGATGAACATGGAAAAGAAATTAGAGAACGTGCCTTAGATGCCAAATCTTTGGGTGTTTCTCGTCAAGCTAACATGAGAGATTTATCTGACGATGATGGATTTGTAGAACCATTGTTATGGACTGGTATTGGTCGAGCACGTTCAGGTTGTGGTGCTGCATTGGTAGGAACGCCCGAGCAGATCTTAGAAAAAATTCAACGATATATGGATTTGGGAATTCGGTCGTTTATTTTTTCTGGATATCCACATCTGGAGGAGTGCGAGTTATTTGCAAAAATGGTTTTGCCGCATTTAAAAACAGTTTCATTGCCAGAAGAACAAGGTCGAATTCCGAAAGTGGAACCAATGACACCGTTGGGAAGTGGGATACGAAAATAAGATGTTACTATTGAAAATAGATGAATTAAAAGAAAACGACTAAAGTCGTTTTTGATGTTTTTTTTGACCCTGACTTTTTTATGACTAATTATGACTTTTTATGTTTCATAACAATTGTTTTTTGCTGAAAGAAAAAATAAAATTGAGAAGTGGGAACAAAACATAATCGATCATAATTAGTCATAAAAAAGTCAGCGTCAAAAAAAATTCTCCTCACAGAAAAAGAGGTACATAAAAAAACGAGAATCAAATAACTTCCTATGATAGATTTAGCCATTGTCCTCACCTATTTTACAATAATTTTTGTTGTAGCAATTTCTGGTCGGAGCAAAAATGATGTAACTACCGAAGAATATTTTTTGAGTAATCGAAATCTAAAATGGTACTCCATTGCGTTGTCAACGATTGCCACCAATATCAATGGTTACCAATTTTTGGGGATGATGGGATCTGCTTATTTGTATGGGCTAGCGCAAGCGAGTTTGGAAATAAATGCGGTACAAGGAATTTTGATGGCAGCTTTTATTTTTGTTCCGATGTATTTGAAAGATGGGATTATTACTATCACTCAATTTATTCAAAAACGTTTGGGGCGACGAGTTGCGTTGTTTTATTCGATTGCAAATATATTGTTATTTGCTACCATCACTTTGGGGGCAGCTTTGTTTTGGGGAGCCTATGCAGCTGATTTAGTTTTTGCGGAGCAGTTGAGTTTTATTCATGAAGATCGAATTATTCGGATCGCAATTTTGGTTTTTGGGTTAGGTGTTTTTTCGGCCATTTATACTTACTTGGGAGGACTGGCTGCGGTGGTTAAGACGGATATTATTCAATTTGTAATTTTATTGTTAGGTGGTTTTGTAGTTATGTTTACTGCGGTTTATCATTTGGGTGGATGGTCTCAATTATATATCAAAACGCCTGAATTAATGCATCTCCATTTGCCAGCGGATCATGAAAAACTACCTTGGATACATATTTTTGGATTGTTTCTTTTGAATATAAATTACTGGTGCGCTAACCAAACCGTCGTGCAAAGATCATTAGCTGCAAAGAGTTTGCGAGAAGCACAGAAAGGTTTGATGCTAGGAGGAATTATTAAATATGTGATGGCAGCTTTGATTGTCATTCCTGGAATTGCATTGTATGGAATCATGCAAGAAAATGGAACGCCGTTGGCTGAACCTGATTTAGCTTTTCCTTATTTAGTTAAAACATATTTGCCGACAGGCGTAAAAGGAATTATTCTTTGTGCGCTTTTTGCTTCGTTGATGAGTACGGTAGATTCTACTTTTAATTCTTTGGCTACACTTTTTTCTATTGATATTTACAAAGGTTATATTAATAAAAATGCTACTGATCGGCAAGTGGTTGCTGCTGGGAGAAAAACGATTTTGATCAGTTTGATTACTGGTGTTTTGATGGGTTTCGTTTTGTTATATGTCAAATTTAAAAATCCAGAAGCTGCATTTACACATACTTTAAATGAGTTGCGATATTATATTAATTGTGGAATTGTGGTGTTGATTTGTTCTGCTGCGTTTTTGGTTGCTCCGAATCATAGAGTAGCATTGATTGCATTTTTATCAACTATTCCGTTGCATTTAATTTTAAAAGGATTTGATATTGGGGTGATCTCGTTTAATGGTTTTTTTCCAAAAATGAATTACTTCGTGCGAGCTGGTTGGGTAATTGTGATTGCTTTTTCTATTTTGACTTTGGGGAGTTGGAAAGATGGGTTTAAGCAATGGAAGGATATTATTTTTTTACAAAAAGAATCGAAAGGAGTGCAACAGATTGGTTTGGGGTTATTGGCTTCGTTGATTCTTTTGCATGTTATTTTTCATTGATTTCTTTTGCATTTAGATAAGAATATTAGAGTTTATTCGTTTGACGTTGAACGTTAGGCGTTTTACAGTCCCACATACAATTTCATTTAAAATAAACTCTATTATATCTATTGTTTTTTTACCACATAGGCACATAGAACACATAGGTTTATTAAGAGAAAAATTAAAACTTATGTTATCTACGTGCCTATTTGGTGAAAACTCAAAGTGACCTAATAAACTTTTTATTTCAAAATCAATTCTGCATAAGTAGTGATCTCATCTTCTTTGCGGAAAGTAAATTCTTTGCGGCGCAAAATTTCTAGCATCCCTTTATTTTTTGTAAAAACAGTAGCATAGATTTTTTCAAATTCCATTTCTTTTGACACATCAATTAGGAAGGTTGTTAAAATTGTTCCTAAACCTTTTCCTTGCCAATTATCGGCAATAATGATCGCAAAATCTACTGCCGATTCTTCATCGCTTGCAATTCGTCCAACTGCAATAACTTCTTTTTCATCTTCAGTATGTACCTCTGCCACTATTGCCATTTCTCTGGAATAATCAATATTAGTTAATCGCTCAACTAACTTTTTCGAGATTTTGGGAATATAACCTAAGAACCGATCATACACACTTTCTGCAGATAATTTCCCTCTAAATTCTTCTGCTTGATTTTCATCCAATGGATGAATTGGACGCAATTGAACCAAAGTTCCATCTTTTAATTGAACTGGTTCAATAAAGCGAATTGGATATGATTTTAAGTCTGACATTAAACTAATTTTATTATTTCATTCAAGTTTTAAAAATTCTAAAGTCTGATAAATTTTAAGCCTTTTTTTGAAAATTCTAATTACCTTTAATCTCCTCGAAGAAGTTGTTCGCAACTTAACCACAAACTAAGTAAAAAACAATATTATGCAAGAAATCATTACTTTTTTTGAAGAACTATCTAGTGCCCAAAAATTCCTATGGATAGTTTTTTGTATGGGTATTTTTTGGATATTGGAAAGTGCTTTTCCTCTTGCCAAAAATGCTTATGAAAAATGGAAACATGCCAAAGTGAATTTAGTTTTACTGACCACCTCTATTTTAATCAATGTGCTTTTTGGTTTATTGACTGCTGGTATTTTTGTATGGGCAGGTAATAATAATTTTGGATTATTATATTTAATTGAACTTCCTTTATGGGCTGAAGTGCTTTTAGGAGTAATGTTTTTAGATTTGATTGCCCAATATCTTGTTCACTATTTATTGCACAGAGTAGCCTTTATGTGGCGATTTCATATGGTTCATCATAGTGATACTCAAGTTGATGTGACCACCGGAACTCGTCATCACCCAGGAGATTATATGTTTCGAGAATTATTCGCATTGGGAGCAATCATTGTTGGCGGAATTCCATTTGGTGTTTATATGATTTATCGAATTACAACCGTTATTTGCACCTATTGGTCGCACTCAAATTTAAATATGCCAATAGGCTTGGATAAATTTTTAAGCTACCTTTTGATTACGCCAAACATGCACAAATTCCATCATCATTTCGAGCGTCCTTGGACTGATACCAATTTTGGAAATATATTTTCTATTTGGGATCGCACCTTTGGAACATTCGTTTATGATGATCCTTCAAAAATTAAATATGGTTTAGACGTAGTTGATAATTCCAAATCTAATGACTTAGAATATCAAATCAAACTACCTTTTAATAAAGACATTAAAACGGACTATTAGAAAAATGTTTGACGTTAAAAGTTTTACAGTCATTTTCAAAAATCTAATTATTAAAAATAAAAACAACCTTTTCAATGATAGAAAAATATCAACTATTCAAATTAACAGAAGTGCCCGAACCTCCTCAGAGTCATTATGTGGGAATTATTTTTTGCTTTGACGATGCTGATGGAGATGCTAATATTTTAGCATTGAAAGATCGAGATCGTTTTCGAGATGTAACCAATTTTAAATTGCCTGGAGGTTCCGATGAAAAAATCTATGAGGAATATATGGATTATGAAAATGCGCTTTTTAAAGTTTTAGATAAATTAGAATTTCCAAGAAAAACGCAAGCGATCATTTATAAAAATGAACGAAAACGAAAAACACTTCTGGAAGGATATACTAATAACAAAGCGGCCATTTTTATGCTTCGTACGATGGTGATGGAATCTTTGGAAGAGATAGGTTTTTATCCAATGGATTTGGAACCAATTGTAGTTCATTATATTGAGAAGGATAGCCACACTCAATATTTTTTGGAGGTAAAAAATATGATTGGAAAAAATGGAGAGGAAATTAGTTTTCCATTTCCAGATGATAATTATCGCCCGCTCGATCCTGATGTGGTAGAGACTCGAATTCCTTTACCTTTGATTGAATTTGATAAATTAATTCATTCACATCGGAAGGCGGCGGAGAAGTATAATTTGTTACGGCCTAAAACGAAGTAGAAAAAATTGTCTTGTCCTGAAATAATGATACAAGATTAAAAAGTTGTTTTAAAATGTCTAGCTGACCTGCGCAAAAAGCATTGTGGTTATTGGACTTCAGCTTTTTTTAGTCCCAACCCAAAGGGGTTGAAACTCAAAAAGAGCTTCGCCAATAAACACAAGCCTTTCCACTCGGTTTCAGCAGATATTTTAAAACAACTTCTAAATTATCAAATGATAACTCGTAAAGAAATAGAATATATTTTCCAAAAAATCAATTATAGGTATAAACTTAAATTCATCACCTTACTAGAAAATAATGTTAAAGAAGTTGGGGGAGAATGGGAAAATCCTGATTTCTTAAAATTTTCTAATAATGAAGTAATTACTAGACTTGCAAAACTAGAAGAAAAGTGGCTTGGACTTGATTAGATAAATCGAAAAACATAATTGGAACTGTTGATCATTTAAAAGCCACTTCATTTTGGAATGTTTTATTTCTTAAACTTTTGCTCTTGCCCCTTCTCTGGAAATCGACCACTTCTCAACGGCTTCAACAAATCATCCAATCCATTCGACTTTATCACAAACATCGTCTCCAACAACATTCCTAATTTCCCTTTTGGAAAACCTCTATTATTAAACCATTCCAAATACGAAACAGGTAAATCACAAAGTAACCTTCCTTCGTATTTTCCAAATGGCATTCTCATTTTTACTAATTGTAATAATATTTTTGGATCAGGTAACATTTCAAGATTTATTTAAAAATGAAAAAAACAAGTTAAATTTGAATAATATATTAAATAAGTTTTATATTTGATGTGATATTATTTTTTTAACAAAAAACCAATAATTATGAATGCCCCAGTAAATATCGTTTATCCTATTCAAGGTGAAACTTTTCCAAAAGTTGACCCTCAATCAAACCTTAATAGCGCTTATCTTTCATTTAGTTTTAGTGTCACAAAAAGTGGAGGTTCCTATACTGTAAAGTGGGGAGTCGATAACCAAACTTTAGGCGAAGCAAACTATTATGATATGTTTAGCGCTCAGTTTGTTTGGAAACTTCCTTCAGGGAAACATGAATTTTGGGTCCAAGGTGATTCAGGTTCTGATAGTGTTACATTCAATGTTTAAACATAGATTTCTCTTTTGAATAAAAATGAATCATCAGCCTTGAGCTAATGATTCATTTTTTTTTAATCGTAGCTAAAGCGATTCGTTACACAAAACTAAAACCATGTTTCGCTAGAGGCAATGATCGTATTCTTTCACCTGTCGCAGCAAAAATTGCATTCGCCAAAGCAGGTGCTGCTGGCGGAGTCGCAGGCTCTCCTACTCCACCTGGATATTCGTCATTATCCATAATATGATTTTGAACGGTAGGTGCAACATTCATTCTGACTACTTCATATTGTGGGAAATTATATTGTTCCACTTCGCCATCTTTAAAAGTAATCTGACCATAAAGTGCCGCAGACAATCCGTACATAATTCCACTTTGCATTTGGGCTTCGACGGTGTCAGGATTGACCACTCGACCACAATCAATCACATTGTAATATTTATCTACACTAAATTTCTTCTCGTCCACTTTGGTTATTTCTACCACTTGACAAACAATAGATCGGAAAGATTCATGGAGAGCAATACCTCTAAATCTTCCTTCTGCCAAAGGTGTTTTCCAGTTACTAATTTCTACCGCTTTTTCCAAAACTTTTAAGAAACGAGGTTCGTGTTGAAGTTTACTTTTCCTAAATTCATATGGATCTTGCCTTGCAGCATGTGCTAATTCATCCATAAATGATTCTGTGAAAAATGCGTTTTGTGAACTCCCCACACTTCGCCAATTTCCAACTTGAATAGGCAACTCTAATTGCCCAAAAGCAACTTTAGCATTTGCCATCGTGTAAGGTAAATTCGCAGCACCTTCAATCGTCGAAGGATCTTTGGCAGGTGGTTCAGCAAAGGCAGGTTTGATTCTCATAATTGAACTATAGCCGACTGATTGCAAAGCCATTTTATTTTCCCATGCCTCAATCTCGCCTGTCGAACTTACCGCAGCTCTAAAATAACTTTTTACAAAAGGTCGATACATTTCATGTCGCATCGCTTCTTCTCGAGTGTATACTAATTGAACTGGTGTTCCTTCCATTTCTTTAGCCACATATCCTGCATGCAAAATCATATCTATTTCTGCTCGACGACCAAAACCTCCACCGAGGTATTTCATGTTGACGGTGATATTCTCTTTCTCAATTCCAGTTGAAGCATTTACACCATCAAGCATGATTGAAGTTCCTTGGTGTCCAGCCCAAATTTCGGCTTTCCCGTTTTTCACCAAAACAGTACAATTGATTGGTTCCATACAAGCATGCGCTAAATATGGTACATCGTATTTTCCTTCAATTACTTTTTCAGCTATGTCTAAAATGTCTACCGCATTTCCCTTATCCAAAGGAGTAGCAATTAAATTATTGGCAATCACATCTTCTGCTTGTGCATTTATTTTTTCTGATGAAAGTGTGTTGTCTCCAGTCTCTTCCAAGTCAAGTGCTAGTGTTGCATTTTTTGCCCGCCAAGTATTATTGGCTACGACAACTGCTCCTACTCCTTTTGGTAAAATCAAAACCTTTTTTACGCCAGGCATTTTTTCAATTTCATCTTGATTTTTTACACCAGTAATTTCTCCATCATGATAAGTCGCATGACGAATAGCTGCGAATAACATTCCATCCAATCGAACATCTAAACCAAATTCTGCTGTGCCATTTACTTTTTCAGGAATGTCTAATCGTTGAACATTTTTCCCTAAAATTTTCCAATCTTTCTTTTCTTTTAATTTTGGAATTTCTGCCAATTCGATTTTCCCAGCGGCTTCAGCTAACTCACCATAAGTAAATTTTTCTTTTGTTTTCCGATTGACAATGTGGGCATTTTCTGCGTAACAATCTGATTCTGAAACACTCCAACGATTTGCTGCTTCTCGTGTTAACATTACTCTTGCACTTGCTCCTGCTGCTCGTAATTGATCAAATCCATCTGCGATTGTGGTACTTCCACCTGTCGCAATTAAAGGAAGGAAATGTGCAATTTTTTCCATAAAAGTCAAACTGCTATAAATATCCTTTGGATTGGGATTCAATAATAAGGTATTGGCATAAGCAGGTTCAGGTTGCGGCTGAATAATTTTTATATCCTTCATATCTACTTCCAATTCTTCTGCCACCAACATTGGAATAGAAGTGTAAACTCCTTGCCCCATTTCTGATCGAGGAACTGCAATCGTAATTTTATTATCAGGAGAAATTCTAATCCAAGCATTCATAGAATTTCCATCTCCCATTCCTTTTCCTGAATATTGTTTGGCGACTTTGTTCAAATACATATTTCCGCCAATGCCTACAACTAGTCCAACTCCAATCAAACCACCTGTTCCGATAAATGCTCTACGTGTCCACTTTCCCATTTTTTCTTTTTTTTTATTTTGTTAAAAAATTAAAGAGTAAAAATTGTTAAAGAATAACAATTAGCCAAGAAGTTCTGACTTCTCAGTACGCATTTTTGCAGCGGTATGAATTGCTGCTCGAATTCTATTGTAAGTTCCACAACGACAGATATTCGTAATTTTCGAATTAATATCCTCGTCCGTTGGATTTGGAATTTCATTCAAAAGGGCTTCCGCAGCGACGATCATTCCAGATTGGCAATAGCCACATTGAGGAACTTGATGTTCTACCCATGCTTGTTGAATTTCTGACATTTTACCTGCTGTGCTTATTCCTTCGATAGTCGTAATTTCTTTTCCTTCAGCTGCTACAGCTGGCAGAGTACAGGTTCTCGTTGCCACACCATCCAACATCACCGTACAAGATCCACATGAAGAAACCCCACAACCATATTTCGTACCTGTCATATTTAATTCATCCCGTAGCACCCATAATAAAGGCATACCTTCTTCGACATCTACATTTTGAACTTTTCCGTTAATTTTTAATTCCATGATTTTTATTGTTTTGGAAAAAAGTAATTGAAGTCATTTTCTCAAATTTATCTTTTTTTAGAGAAAAAAAGACATAATTATAAATCATTATGCAACGAAAGTGTTTAAAATAAACTAGTTAAATCTTACTGGGAATACTTTTATCTTTTCCATTTAATTCAATTATCTTCGATCTCTCCTTTTTGATTTGAACGAATGAAATAAATTTACTTTGAGAAAAATCATATTATTAATCTTCAGTTTTATACTTTTATTTTTTTCCTGTGAAAAAAAAGATTCCAATAAATTAAGAATTGCTACCTCTGCGAATATGCAATTTGCTATCAACGAATTGGTTAAAAAATTTTCAGAGGAAACTGGAATCGATTGCGAAATAATCATAAGCTCTTCTGGAAAATTAACCGCTCAAATTAATGAAGGTGCTCCTTTTGATGTTTTTGTTTCTGCTAATATGAAATACCCAAATGATCTTTATAGAAAAGGATTAACCTTAGGAGTACCAAAAATATATGCCCATGGAAAATTAGTTTTGTGGACCATGAAAAAAGACCTCATTCCATCTATCCAACTTTTAGAAAATAAAGAAATAAAGCATATCGCACTCGCCAATCCAAAAACTGCTCCCTATGGAAATGCATCCATCCATATTTTGAATCACTACAAAATATTTCAAAAATTAACTCCCAAATTAGTTTACGGAGAGAGTATTGCCCAAGTCAATCAATTTGTCAATTCGCAAGTGGCTGATTTAGGTTTCACTTCAAAATCAGTTGTCCTATCACCAAAAATGATTCATAAAGGAAAATGGGAAGAAATCGATGAATCTATTTATCCACCAATTTCTCAAGGTATCGTTTGCCTCAAAAATGATCCAAAGAAAGAAAAATTAGCCTTGGATTTTTCTGATTTTCTTTTTTCCAAAAAGGGTAAAGAAATTTTAAATACTTTTGGGTATTCAACCAATTTTGATTGAGTACTCTGTAACAAAAGTTGTTTGATATTTTGAGCTTTGAATTTTTATTCAAATTAAGGAACGCACGGAGTCTGATAGCCTTAGCTATCAAGACGAGTACGTGACGAAGAGTTGAATAAAAAGGCATGTTCATAATATTAAAGAATTTCTGTTATAGAGTATTAAGTTTTTAATTTTAATTTTCCATGGATTGGGAACCACTTTTTTTAACTTTCAAATTAGCCTTCGTTACCACAATAATTCTATTGGTGGTTTCTATTCCTCTGGCCTATTGGCTCGCCTTTTCTAAAAGTAAAATCAAACCCATCATCGAAACCTTAGTTAGTATGCCTTTGGTTTTACCACCAACAGTTTTAGGATTCTATTTGCTCATTGCATTTAGTCCCTCCAATAATTTTGGAAAATGGCTAGACGAATGGTTAGGTTTAAGATTAGTTTTTTCTTTTGAAGGATTAGTATTTGCCTCTGTAATTTATAGTTTACCATTTATGGTACATCCTATTCAATCTGGATTTTCTCATTTATCCAAATCGCTATTGGAGGCAAGTTATATGTTGGGAAAATCAAAAATGACAACACTCACAAAAGTACTTTTACCGAATATCAAACCATCACTTTTGACGGGAATTGTTTTAGCTTTTGCACATACGATTGGTGAATTTGGAGTAGTATTGATGATCGGCGGAAATATGCCTGGTGTGACAAAGGTAGCTTCTATAGCCATATACGATGAAGTAGAATCTCTAAATTATGCAGCAGCTAATTCTTATTCTTTGATTTTATTTGCTTTGACATTTTCCATCCTATTATTCGTTTATATTGTGAATGGTGGTTACCTAAAACGGTTTTGGAAATGATAGAAATCAACATTCAAAAAAAACTAAATGCTCCATCAGGCAAAATGCTTCTCGATTTCAAAACGGAAATTGAGCAAGGACAATTTGTTACACTTTATGGAAAATCTGGAGCAGGTAAAACTTCGACCTTACGAATTCTAGCTGGGCTGCTAAAACCTGATTCTGGCAAAGTTTCAATCCACGGAAATGTATTGTTAGATTTTTCAAAAAAAATAAATCTCCCACCTCAAAAACGAAAAATTGGTTTTGTTTTTCAAGATTATGCACTTTTCCCCAACATGACTATTCTTGAAAATTTAAGCTTTGCTCTACGTAAAAATCAAAGCAAGAAAATTCTGAATGAGTTAATAGAGATAATGGAAATTGGTGACCTTCAAAACCAAAAACCTCATCGACTTTCAGGAGGACAGCAACAACGAGTTGCAGTTGCTAGAGCGTTGGTTCAAAAACCAGAACTGCTTTTATTGGATGAACCACTTTCAGCTTTGGATGAAGAAATGCGAAGTAAAATCCAAAAATATATTCTACAAGTTCATCGAGAATTTAATTTGACGACTATTTTGATTAGTCATGATTTGGCGGAAGTTTTAAAAATGTCGGATCAAGTATTAATTCTAAATCAGGGAAAAATAATTCAAAGCGGGCATCCAATAGATATTTTTTCAAAGGAAAAATTAAATGGAAATTTTCAAGTGACTGGAGAAATTGTTTTGATGGAAAAACAAAATTTAAATTTGATTTTGACAATTTTAATTGGAAAAGAAATAGCCAAATTGTTAGTTTCTTATAAAGATCATAATCATTTAAAACTAGGCGATCAAATATTAATTTCTTCCTCAAGTTTTCAACCAACTGTCAAAAAATTAGGATAGCAATAATAAGTAGATTTGAAAGGAGAAATCGTTTATGAAAAATAATAAAAAAGCTTGCCTTTTCAGTTTTGAAGGGCAAGCTTTTTTCTATTTCTTTTCTGTAAAATTATTCATCATAATCTGCCAATGGATTTTCTTTTTTCAAAGCTCTCATTGCTGCCTTAACCACTTCATCCGAATCATTCCAAATCATATAAAATCCATCTTCTTTATAAAGGTTTCTTGCTAATCTAGCCTTTAATAAACGTTTTACATTTTCTTTAATTTTTCCAAAATCTTCATCATCAATCTTTGCTCCGTTTTCCTTTCCAAATTTTAAAAAATCATTCAGCATATTTTCATCTACTTCAAAATCATCTCTTAATTTATCTAAAGACATTTCTCTTAATGCGTTGGCATTATCCTCTGCATACCGATAAATAAATTGTGGTAAAACTTGACGCAAAGAAATATACGAATCGTTCAAATAAGTCGTGTCCAAGGGAATAAAAACATCAGGCGTAATTCCACCACCTCCAAAGACAATTCGTTTTTCTAATTTGGTAAAAAATTGAGTGGTGTCTGACTGATGGATGCTATCTTTATTTAAAAGTTCGCCACCCTGATACCTATTTATGATATCTGAACTATAAGCACTTTTATCATCATAGGACTTTTGAATCAATCTATCTGAAGGAGTAAAATACCTTGCTACCGTTAATCTTAAAGCAGATCCATCATTCAAATCTAACTGCTCTTGGACCAATCCTTTTCCAAATGACCTACGACCAATGATTACTCCACGATCCCAATCTTGAACTGCTCCAGCGACAATTTCACTTGCAGAAGCTGATCCTTCATCAATCAAAACCGCTACTTTTCCAATGGAAAAATGTGTCAGTCCTGTCGATTTATATTCATTCCTTCGAACAGTTCTCCCTTCAGTATAAACTAACAGTTTTCCTTTTTCTGGAAATAATTGACTCAACATTTTAGTGGCTTCCCTTAAATATCCACCAGGGTTTTGACGTAAATCTACCACTAAGTCTTCCATCCCCTTTTCCTTCAGTTCCTCCACTTCTTTCATAAATTCTCGATAGGTGGTCGCACTAAAACGATTCACTTTTATAAATCCTGTTCGTTCATCCAACATATATCCAACGTCTACACTAAAAATTGGAATAGGCTCTCGCTTAATATTAAAACTTTTAACTGTTTTATTTTTTCCTCTTTTTATTCCAACCTTCACTTCACTTCCTGCCTTTCCTCTCAATTTATTGACTAATTCTCGAACGTCTGTTTCGCCACCTACGGCAGTTGAATCATTTATCTCAACAATTTTATCACCAGCTAAAATCCCTGCTTCTTCTGATGGTCCACCAGCAATTGGAGCAACTACTACGATTGTATCATCCAAAATGATAAACTCAATTCCAACCCCATCAAAATTCCCTTCCAACTCATCATTAATTCTTTCCACTTGTGAAACTGGAATATAGGATGAATGTGGATCCAATTCTGAAATTATTTTATCAATCGCTTTTTCAATCAACTCATCACTATTAACTTCATCAACATAACGAGCCTCGATGAAACGAAGCAAATCTTCAATTCTACCATTTCCAATTTTACTAAATTCAGCAGGATCGATTCCATCCGTTTGGATGATTAATTGAGGAGCAGGATTAAGTTGGGTACCGACATACATTCCACCGGCAAGGACTACGGCAAAAAGAAAAGGAAGCCAAATATTTAATTTTCCATTCTTGGAATTCTCTATTTCAGGCATTATCTATAATTAACTATATTCTAAAAGAACAAATGTAAGGATTTTCTATCTCCAAGTTTGCAAATAATACGATACTTCTTTGGTTGATTTTATAAAAAATGAAACAAGTTTTTCTTATTATTGTTTTTCTGAATTGAAATAAGATTAACCATATTTTATCAAAAAAAAACGCCATGGACAAAACAGGAAAAATTGATGATATTGATCGCAAGATTCTTTCTATTTTGATGGATAATTCCAATACTTCTTATTCCGTTATTGCGAAACAATTATTTGTCTCAAGTGGTACGGTTCATGTAAGAATGACAAAACTTAAAGAAATGGGTATTGTCACAGGGGCAAATTTGATGATCGACCATACTAAATTGGGATATGATGTGGTGGCATTTTTAGGGGTTTATTTGGAAAAAAGTTCTTTGTACGATGATGTTTCGGAAAGATTAAAAATGATCCCCGAAATCGTAAGCGCACATTATACGACAGGAAATTATGGTATTTTTGCAAAAATAATATGTAAAGATACACTTCATTTACGAACGGTTTTACATGACAAAATTCAAAGAATATCAGGTATCCAAAGGACTGAGACCATGATTTCCTTGGAAGAAAGTATCAATCGACCACTTACGCTTGAGAAAAAAGAAGATTAGAAAATTGGTTAACCAGGTAATTAAGTTTTAAGTAGTCGGACATAAATAATCAATCAATTCCCTAAAACTTAAAACAAATCTATCACGCAGTTTGAATTGTGAATAAGAATTATATTATGGAATAGTTCTTGTTTTTATTTTTTATTGGTTTGCAAACATCACCCTCCAAAACTGCAGAATTATGAAAATTATACAGAAACTAATATTAGTTTTATTCTCTCTATTCGTTTGTCAATATCAATTGACTGCCACTTCTCTCACTCATTTCACTACAAATTTAATTGATACTATTCCTCAGATCGAACCTGAATACAAAGGCAATCGAATATTAGTCAAGGCAATTAAAGTGGTTAAGAAAAAAGGGAAATCCTACAAAATCGAGTACAAAATTGTCAACAATGGACGAAATAAAATCAAACTTGGGAAATCCAATTTGATTCCAAAAGACCTCATTGTCCAATTTGATAAATCCTTGGAAGAAAATGATTTAGTTGGTGCAAAATCTTCAATTGTTGAAAGCATTAAAAAGAAATCTATTTCACTCCGCCCAGGTCAATTGATTTTGGGAAATAAACTTAAATTCACTTATCAACCAATTCCACCTTCTGATCGAATTGCTAATGAAATAAAAAAACCTGAGGAGACTATTGTTGAAAACAAGGAGCAAAAAAAGGAGATTCCAATTAAGACAGAAGTTAAAAAAGAGACCAAAGAAGTTCCAAAATCAAAATTTGAGGAAGCAGTTAAGGATATAGTTGAGGAAGTTCCTTTGCCAAATACTGAAATAAATAAATTAGAGAGTCCGAGATATCCATCCAAGTCTACTGCTCAAATGGAAGAAAGAAAAACTCAGGAAATTCCATTAGATGAAACTGTTTTGGTAAAGCCAAAGGAAAAAGAAAATTCTGAAAAATTAGCGATAAAAGATACTGAATCTATTTTAGATGGCTTCCCAAAAAAGGATCAAAAGGAAGACCGAAAAGAAGAGATAGAAGAAATTAAAACCAAAGAAGTAGAAAAAATTGAATTGATTGATTCGAGCGCAAATAATCAGATAGTTGAAGAAGAATTAGAAAATCAAATCTCAAAAGAAAAACTTTGTGCTGATTTAATCATTCAGAATGTGGAAATTTTGAAGAAAAACAAACGTATTGTTCTTGTAAAATATACGATTAAAAATGTAGGTAATATTCCCATTTCATTGCATGGCGAAACTAAAAAAGAAATAGATAATATCGCCATTCAATCTCATTTCACTAGGTCGCATAAGTTGACAAGAGGATCGATTCCAGTTGATATTGCTTTTGTAAAAAAAAGAACTAAAGATGTAAAAGGTATGCTTGATCCAGAAGAATCGATTTCTCAAAAGCTTAAAATAGAGATTTCAAAAGTTACTAAATTTACCCCCGTTTTGGCTTTAACTATAAATCCCATTTCTACTAATGTCGAGTGCAACAGATTGAATAATATATTTTTTATTGACCTTATTGACCAAGAAGAAAAAGCATCTAAAACGATAAAATCAATACCTCAACAACCCATCGAAAAGAGTACTAATGAAAAAGTTACTACTTTAGAAAACTAATTAGTTTTTTGATTTTTATAAAGACATGAGTCATCCCAAAGTTCGGGATGACTCATATCTTTTACCCTTTTGAATATCAAACATTAGAGACAAACTTCGTCATTCTTTGTTTCTTATTGGATATTCGATATTCAAAAATTTTAAGCCCTTGACATCAAAACTCCACAATAGTCACCCCATCTCCACCTTGTTCTCTCGGCGGATGATAAACCTTAGAGATCGAATCAGAGTACTCTTTTAATTTTCGTTTCACCGCATCTCTCAGCGCACCACTCCCCTTTCCATGCAAAATCTGTAAATGAGTAGCACTAGTCATCAAAGCCTTATCTACAAAGGATTCTACTAACCTCAACGATTCACTTGTCGTCACTCCACGCAAATCAATTTTCGATTCAAAAGTAGTTCCTGAATCGACCACATCAGTTTTTACTCTCTTCGAACTAATAATTTCTAGCGGTTGGTTTGCAGGTAAAAGATCTTTTAAATGAGCTGTCATTTTCATGATTCCCATCAAAACAATTACTTTATTCTTTTTGATACTTTCGACAGTTCCAGTCGCTCCACCAGATCTTAGTTTTACAAAATCTCCCACTTTAATAGTTGCATTAGCCGCTTTAGCAGCAGTCGGTTCATAATAAACTTTCTCTCGTAGACCATCCACATTATCTGCCAATTCTGTTCTCTGTGCACGCACATCCGCAGCCATTCTTTTTGCCTTTTCTAAGTTCTTTTCTTCTCTAATTTCACGAATGACTTTTTCAAATTCTTTATTATCTCGGGCTACTTGTTGTAGTTCTTTTTCCTTGACTTGAAGTTTTAATTTCTTTCGTTTGTATTCTAAATCACGATGAAGGTTTTCGTAATTTTTAATCAATTTATCGAGCTTCCTTTCCCGCTCCTTCATCGTATCGATTTTCTCTTCTAGCTCTTGTTTTTCTTTTTGCAAATCAATTAGTAATTGATCAACTGCCTTTTCATTTTTGCCTGTTTTATGCCGAGCATATTTCAAGACTTTTTGATCCAAACCAGTTTTTCTTGCAATCTCAAATGCATAAGAACTTCCTGGTCTTCCAACTTTCATTTCGTAAGTAGGTGTCAAATTATCTTTATCAAAAGTCATTGACCCATTAACAATTCCACGAGCGTTAAAAGCGAAAATTTTCAAATTAGAATAATGTGTGGTAATTACACCAAACACTTTTTTATGATTCAATTCTTTTAAAATTGCTTCAGCAATTGCACCTCCAATTTTTGGATCAGTTCCTGAACCAAACTCATCAATAAGCACTAAAGTATTTTCATCAGATTGCTCCAAAAAAGTTCGCATATTTTGCAGCCTCGAACTATAAGTACTCAAGTCATCCTCCAACGATTGTTGATCTCCAATGTCCGCAAACATTTTTGTAAAAATCCCCATTTCTGATTCTGGATCGACAGGTACCAACATTCCTGCTTGCAACATCAATTGAATCAAACCAACAGTTTTCATCGTAATCGATTTCCCTCCAGCATTTGGGCCAGACAACATTAGGATTCGGTTTTTATTATGAAAAACTAAATCGAAAGGAACGGTCTCCTTTTTGATTTCTTTATTTTTTAAATATAAAAGTGGATGGTAAGCAGTCTGAATAGCGAAGTGAGGAATCTTTTTTAATTTAGGTTGAGCGGCATTCATTTTGATAGCGACTCTAGCTTTCGACTGAATAATATCAAATCGAATCATCAAACTTTGATAGTCCTTCAACAAAGAAATATAAGGACGCAGAGTGGTACTCAAATCTTTTAAAATTCGATAAATCTCTCGGCGCTGTTCTGTCTCTAAATCAAAAATGTCATTATTAATATCAATGATAATTTCGGGTTCGATAAAGGCAGTTTTTCCTGTTGTAGATTCATCGTGAATGATACCTCGAATTTTTCGTTTATGTTCGGAAGGCACACTTAGCACTCGACGACCATTCCGATAACTTTCGGCATTATCAGTCAACCAACCTTGGTTTCGATATTTAGTAATTACAGCTCGAAATACTTTATCTAATTCTCTATGTTTCGCTCCAATGCCTTTACTAATTTTTAATAACTCAGGGGACGCATCCGATTTTATTTTTCCGTCCTCATCTATCACCTGTTCGATTGCTGAAATCAATTCAGCATCAAAAACAACATCACGAATAATAAAATATAAACTAGGAAAAAGCTCTTGTCGAGTAGGTGTAAAAAATCTAAAAATATCTCGAATGGAAAGTAAGATTGTATTTATTCTTTGTAGTCCTTCTGTAGTCAATACTGAATCTTCAATGCCAAGATGCTTTAAATCATCAGATAAATCGGAATAGGAAGTTAACGGAAAATGTTTATTATCATCTATACTCAATTTGTATTCACTTACTTCTAAAAGCTGTTGATGAATCTCTTTTCGCACAGTCATGATAGGCAAATGCTGAATAACATTTTTGCCTAATTCACCTAAACATTCCCTCTGCAATAATTCTATTACTTTATCAAATTCTACCTTTTCATAAAGGTCTTTCGGTTCCAGTTGCATGATACTCAAATCTATTTTTGATTTTATTTTTTTCTAAAAACACTTAAACAAAAGTACGAAGATAAAGTTCCATTTTTTTAAATAACTATAATGATTTTTTTGAACCACAAAAGGCACAAAAAATACAAAAGATTATAATATATTTCTTTTGAGAAATCTTTGTGCCTTACTGTGGTTCAAAATTATACGTTGGGTACATTTACAATTTCAACAACTTCCCCTCACCACTTCCTCTCACGCTTTTAATTTGATAAAAAATCATCCCAGAATATTCATTTCTAGAAAAATCGAATTCTATCAAATTTATTCCTTTTTGCAGATTCATTTTTTCCGATTTCAAAATTCTTCCAGCTTCATCATAAAAAACAATTTCTGCTTGATCATCTTTTTCACTAAGAACATTCAATTGAGTTTTTTGAGAAAAAGGATTTGGAGAAAAACTGATTTCGGAAAATGAATTTTCTTTTTCTTCAAAAAATTCAAGTCCAATTCTTAATTGATCATTTTGTTGATTGCAAGCGACTGTTTGCAATTCTTGGTCGGTAATTTTTATAACTTCTTTTAAGGTAGTTTCTTTTTTCACCTTAAAAATCAGGGTAAATAATTCCGTTTCATCGTCAACAGAAATTGCCTCACCTGATACCCAATTCATCAAAAGCAATCCTTTTCCTAAATCATTTGTCCCGAAATATTCTTTTGGAAAATCACTTTTGCCATTGGACTTTGCTTCCACAAATTCTAATGCTGAATCGTCAAAGTCTAAGGTCATTTGATAGCCTGAAATCGATTTAAAATCTTTAGTAAAAAATGGAATTTCAATCTGTTCGTCTACGGTCAACTTTTTATTTTCTAACAATAAATACACGTAATTATTTGTCCGAGTATCCACAGGAATATCTGAAGTAAAAAGTGTAGCACTTGAATTTACATCTCCCATTTTTATTGCTACAAAATCAAGGTCACTTCGATCTTCAGAAATTTGAGTAATCGAAATCGTTTCATCAAAATTATCAAGATCAATTGGATTTGGGAAAACAAAATCATTCGGAACAAATCGCCAAGAATCAGTCCCTGAAAATTCTGTATCGATATTCAAATTTACCAATCTAATTTTCAAAACATCAAGTACTGTAATTGTTCCACTATTATTGACATCAGCGGCAATATATTGATAAGGAGAATCAAATAATTCCAATCCTAAAATATGTTTTTGAATGTTAGACATATCAAAAATATTCACCCCATTTTTCACTTCATCCAACTTCTCAGGACGAATCCCAATAGATTGTCCACTCATCATCTCCAAATTAAATTGTCCAAAATCATCCGTTATTAAAGTCGTAGAAACATCACCACTAATCATAACATCAATCTCTTTTACCGCTTCATCTTCCTCCGTAAATATGCTACCCTGTAATGATACCAAGTGTTCTCCAATTTTCACTTGAGACTCATCTGGAACTGACCAACCTCTCATATTAGAAAAACCAACTGATTGAATACCACAAACAAAAGTAGAATCATCTTGCGACTCAAACCGACAATCACCATCAGTAGCAACAACAATACTTTCTGTCCCTGAACAATCTCTTCCTTTATAAACTGCGACATCATCAAAAGTAGCAGTCGTTTCACCTGTTCTAAATGACAAACCGTTTCCACTTTGCAAAGGATTATTATCGACAACATTAGCCACCCTTTTGTCATCCAAATAAACTGAAATTCGTCCAACGACAGGATCATAAATCACCTTACAATTCAACCATTCATCTGCTAAAATCGATACATCCTCAATCAGTAAAGTTTCATAATCACCTGTGGAATCGGTTTTAAAAATTCTGATTTTATTTTGGTCTGCATAAAAATAAACCAAGTAAGAATTACCTCTGAAATCTTGCCATAAATCATCTGCAAAGATATGAACACCTGCTTTTTTTTCAATTCCATTTCCTTCTATTTTCATTTTCCATTGATACAAAAATGATGAGGCATTATCTTGAGCCAAACCAATATTTAATTGAGTATTTTGACTAAAAAAATCGGATTGTAAGAGTGTTCCATTTTGTACGTTCCAACTACCCATATATGACACCCATTCTGAGTGCATATTTGGTTGTTCAAAATCGTCTGATATAAAGCCTCTCAAATTATTCCCTCGCCATTCTATTCCATCAAAATCTTTAATTGTGTAAAAGCAATTTTGATAAACACAAGCATTTGGTAAATCATCAAAGTTGACCTCAAAATCATCCATGAACCACTCTCCTAGCTGTCCTGTTTTTGCCACATAAATTTCTTGCTCATACAAGAGATCAGTTTCATAAGCACCATTTCCATGTGTCGCTACTCTTAGTTTTCGAGTCGCTGCTGTATAACTTAATGACATTATCATACAAGCATCAGGTAGTCCAGTTGAATAAGTCATCCAAGTCATTCCGCCATCGGTAGAAACAAAAACACCAATATCATTTCCTACATAAATATGTTGGGTATTTTCTGGGTCAATAAAAATTGTGTTAGTTGGGACATCTGGTAAATCTTCTCCTAAGGTATTCCAGGATCCTCCTCCATCTTCCGATTTGTAAACATGTGATAATAAATCATAACCTCCAAAGACAGTATAAATTACATTATTATCGCAAGGGTCAACTATCACTTCCATCGGAAATCGATCAGGCAAACCGTTCGTCACGTCAGTCCAAGTATCGCCACCATTTTCGGATTTAAACATTTTTGCAGGAGAGGTGTACAATGGTGCAACTCCAGCAAAAACCAAATTATGATCTGTTGGAGAGGCAGCAAGACAATTAACTGGATTATTTCCATCTAAAGGATTCCCTCCATTTGTCGCAGTTCGAGTTGTTCCATTTTCAATGGTATAAACTATATTGGACGCACCATAAAGTCTTTGATTTGGACTACTCGGTGCAAAACAAATCGGTGCGGAAAAATTAGAATAGCATGCAGGATCAACTCCAGCACAACCTGGTAAAACACCAGTATTACTATTGAAATTTTCTGCTTTATCATTTGAATAAAACAACCGCATATAATATAATGATCCCCAAACACTTCGATCATCATTTGGGTCGATGACCGTTCCGAATCCGTCTCCTCCGATCTTTCTTTCCCAAGCTAATCCTCCTCGATAAACTGCGGTAGCATTATCTTGCAAACCTCCTATCGCAAAATCAGGATCAGAAAGAGAGGAAGAAAATTTTTGATAAAACTGAACGGTTTGCAAACCTGAATTAGCACTCACAAAAGCAAGTCCATCATTTTCACTTTTAAAAACTCCACCATCAGATGCCACATAGATTTTATTTGGAATACTTGGATGATAAATAATTTCGTGAATATCCGCATGAATAAAATCACCTGGTAATTGCTCCGGACCGGCGACTGGAAAGGCGGATAAATTCCACAATAACCAATCAGATTCTGGAATTAAAGTTTGTCCCTCATTTGTAGAACGGTAGACATTTATTCCTCCAACTAAAACAGTTGAAGGGTTCGTTGGATTAATCGCCACATCATGTGAATACCAACCTTGATATTTTGCATAATCATAATCGTTTGCCAGCGTCCAATTGATTCCGGCATCTTCTGATCGATACAGACCGACAGTCTCATCATAATTTCCAATACTTGCAAAAGCTATATTTGGATCAGATTGTGAAAAATCCATTCTCGCTTTTCCTGTAAAATCTGGCAAATCAACAGGACTAAAATTAATCCCATCCGTAGTTCGATAAACCGCACTTCCAACACTTCCAAATACTCCAACCCCAACAAGCATAGTTCCCTCATCTGTCGGATGCATTGCTAAACTCATCACATTTGGCAAATTTAAAATATTACTCCAGGTCAATCCTCCATCTGTCGAATGAAAAAGTCCATCTGTAGTTCCTGCATATAATTCATTAGAGTTGAACTTAGAAAGTTCTAAGCAATTCACTCCTTTTAATTCATCTTCTTGCGACCAATCCAAACTGTAATTCCAAGTCAATCCTCCATCTATAGTTTTTAAAATTCCAATTCCATAGGTTCCTCTTCGATATCGAATGGTATATCCTTGCCCTGTACTTTGATTAGGATCCATATCATCAGGATCGAAATCTCCATAAACTTCGCCTGTACCTATGTACATTTCATTCGAATTATTAGGATTAATTACAATACTCGAAACTCCTAAAACTGGCATGCCAGTAGAAAGGTAATTCCAATTAGCTCCATCATCAATTGACTTCCAAAGTCCACCACTTGCAGCTCCTGCATAGAGGGTGTTTGGGTTATTAGGATCAACGGTAATCGCTAAAATCCGACCTGCAAAATTTTGTGGACCAAGTGGCTCCCAATCAGATCGATTAGAAGAATTATTTGACAAAAGTCGTTGTTTGATTTCGTGACTTTCTGTAAACTTATTAGATTGGATTTTTTCAGAAGGATAAGATCTTGCAAAAGACCAAGAATCAAGAGATTTTCCTGCTCCACTTACTTCTTCATCTGCTTCTTTCTCAGGAGAAATATGGGTTGGTAATGTTCCGGGTGCAATTCTACTTTGAAAAACTATCCACCCAAATAGGGAGATAATGCTTACGATAAGCAGAATTAATATTTTTTTGTTCATGGGTTGAAAATTAATTAGGCTAAAAACGACGCAAAATAAAGCTTTTTTCGTGAAAAATTACTTGATATGTTATAATGTGTAATATTTGTCAGATAGCATTTTTGCAGCAATTATCACGCCTTAGTGATTTTTTTTACTACAGGATTGAAAAAACCCACTTATCGTAAAAAACCAAAATCATCTCCTCTCTTAAAACTCAAAAAACCCTACATTTGCACCTCACTAAAAAAGTAATCAACGTGGCTGGAAATTCATTTGGACAATTATTTAAAATTACTACTTTCGGAGAATCTCATGGAAAAGCAATTGGCGTCATCATCGATGGTTGTCCTGCGGGTTTAGAAATTGATGAAACATTTATTCAAAGTGAATTAGCTCGTCGTCGACCTGGTCAATCTGCCATTGTTACTCAAAGAAAAGAAGGAGATCAAGCACAAATTCTCTCTGGAATTTTTGAAGGAAGAAGTACGGGAACTCCAATCTCAATGGTCATTTATAATCAAGATCAACGATCGAAAGATTACTCTCACATTGCGGACAAATTTCGACCATCACATGCAGATTTTACTTATCAAAAAAAATATGGTTTACGAGATTACCGAGGTGGCGGAAGAAGTTCTGCAAGAGAAACTGCTGCCCGAGTTGCCGCAGGAGCGATTGCAAAATTGTTATTGAAAAAACAAGGTATTTCTATAACTGGTTATGTTAGCCAAGTGGGAGAAATTGCTGTTTCAAGAAATTATAAAAGTTTTGATTTTTCTAAAATAGAAGAAACAGCAGTTCGATGTCCTGATTTAGAAACGGCAGATCAGATGATTGATTTGATCAAAAAAATTAAAAAACAAGGAGACACGATTGGTGGAGTTGTCTCGGCAGTAGTGCAAGGTTGTCCCGTTGGATTAGGCGAACCTGTTTTTGATAAGTTACATGCTGATCTTGGAAAAGCAATGTTATCAATTAATGCTTGTAAAGGTTTTGAGTATGGAAGTGGTTTCGATAGTGTGACGATGCGAGGTTCAGAGCATAATGACATTTTTGAAAATAAAGATGGAGTGACTACAACTAAATCTAATTACTCAGGAGGTGTGCAAGGAGGCATTTCTAACGGGATGGATATTTATTTTAGAACAGCTTTTAAACCTGTAGCTACAATTATTCGGAAACAAGATTCGCTCAATGAGGCTGGCGAGGAAGTGATTGTAGAAGGAAAAGGACGACATGATCCTTGTGTGGTACCACGAGCGGTGCCGATTGTGGAGGCTATGACGGCATTGGTTTTGGCAGATTTTTGGTTGAGGAATGTTGGTTCGAAGGTTTGATCTTTTAAATTCTCCCCATGATTTTGATGGAACGCTGATTGGACGGATTGAGCGGATTGAGCGGATTTGACGATTACACTCATGGAGAAAAAATCTGCGTAAATCAGCTCGATCCGCCCAATCAGCGTTCCATCAAATTTCACTTTTCAATCCTTGCTTTTATCTTTTGTAAAACCTCCAACCAAGCTTCATCGGCATCATCATATTTCGTAACAGGCTTTCCATCTTTAGGGACAACTTGCACATCACTAATTGGTTTTTGTTGCCAATAACATGGACGAATGATAACTGGTAAAACGACCGCTTCTCCTTTTTCATGTCTTTCAAAAGCACGTTTTACTTCTACATCTTGAATAAAGTCTGAAGCTAAAAAATCTTTACTGATCAGCAAAATTATAAACTCTGCAGCTTCCATCGCCTTCGAAATTTCTTCACTCCAATCATCACCAATTTGAATCTGACGATCTTCCCAAACATTAATTTCAAAACTATATTGTAAGGATTTTAGCCAAGATTGTAATTCGTCTTTGTAAGATTCATCTTTGTGAGAATAAGAAATAAATATTTTCGGTACATCCATTTGATCTATATTTTTCCCTAAAATTTTATCAATGCTAACATTACATTTACATTGTGAACAATAAATAGATTTTTCGTTTTCGTTTTCTAATTTTAAAATAACTTCCTCCTCAAAAGTGCAATCACAAGTTTCATTAGCACAATATCGAATGGTTTTAAAATCCATCTTATGATTCACTTCTTCAAAAATATCATTCAATAAAAACTTCCGCAACTGCTCCCCTTCTTCCCCAATCATTTCGATCCGGATTTCATTTTGCTTTGGTAGCGCTTCAATTTTAGCTTTGATTCCTTCTTTTTCGATAAGTGTTCCATTTCTCCACCAAGTATTATCGACAGCATACTCATTTAGTTTAACGATAGCTCTTGCAATTATACCTTTATGTAAAAAATCATATTGATAACCATAGCTAATCGCTTTTTTACTGTTCCATTCAAATAGTGGTTTTTCTTCAGACAAAAATTGAGGAACAATAAATGAATCCTTCTCATTTGGTAATTCAAAACATATTTCAAATTTACTCATCAGCTTTAAAAAAATCTGAATTTCTCTTTCATCTCGAAATCTAAATTCCTTAGAAAATTTTTCGAGTTCCGACTTTTTCATATTCACTTTTAACTCAGACTTTTTGAATTGTCCTTTGTTCTCTTTTATTTTTTCATTGAGTAAACGGTAAATTATTTTAGTTGTCCAACGAGGGTCAAGGATGACCATTTCTTTTAAAATAGTATTTTCTGGAAAATGAATAATAACTCCTATGTCAGTCAAAAATCGACTCAAGTCTTCTGCATTCTCAGCAGAAATTTCTTGGGCATCACAGATTTTCAGATAATCATCAAATTTTAAATAAGGTTGTTCCAATGCTAATTTTTCCAACTCAACTCGCACCGCTGACCAACCAAGTCCTAAATCATACCCAATCAAACTTTTCAACTTTGGAGCATTTTGCAATTGTTCCCTAATGCAGACTCTCAACTCATCAATATTCCAACCTTTGGCAGCACTTACCGACAAAGTTTCTTTGACATTCCATCCTTTATTTTTTGTTAAATTAGTCAAATCAAAACCTCTCGTTGAAGGCTCTTCCATTTTATTTTGAACAACTAACACAGGGCTTTCTTCACTCAATCCACTCACATTTTCTAACCAATAATCAAAAATAAAATTTTCCTCTTTTTCGGGATGCTCCTCTGCATCTATTTGTGAATCTACGTCCCAAACTAAAATATATAAAGCTCGATTGGTGAGAAAAAATCGATGCGTATTATGATAAATTTCTTGTCCACCAAAATCCCAAATATTCACCTGAACTGTTCGCCCATCTTCCAATTCCAAAGGCCATTTTTCTATTCTAATTCCGTGAGTAGATTTCTCCTTTGGATCAAAATCATTGCTGACTAAACGCTTTGTCAAAGAAGTTTTCCCAACTCGACCATTGCCTACAAAAATCAATTTGGCTTCATTGATTCGAGTCTTCGTTCCCTCACCTTCTAGTCTTCTTTTATTATCGACTGCATTCCTTTGGTAAGTTTTTAATTTTGATTTATCCAAGTATTCATTGTATGCGTTGAAGGTATTTTTTTTCAAAATTCGTTGCCACAAATCTTCTTCTTCTTTTTCTAATCTTTCGAAAACAGATTCAACCTCTTGAATATATTTCCCACCTGAAAATTCACTCCGATAAATATTAATTAGAGAAATATCTTCTTGGTTTTTTATTTTTTCAAAAAGTTCTTCTTCCTCTCCTTCTAGTTCTAAACTTCGAAGAAAAACAGTCGCTTCCTGTCGGTAAGTTCCTTCTTTGGTTTCATCTAAATATTTTTGAAAATCTTCTTTGGAGTTATTTGCTAGTGCATTTTGCCATAGTTTTTCTTCTTCTAAAAACTTAAATGATTCTTCTTCATCAGCATCAGGCGCATAGTTTGAACGAGATTCTTCTCGAAGGAATTCAATCTCTTTAAGCACTTTATCAATGGAAGTCAGAATATTATTTTTTTCTTTGATAGAAGTTATCTCAAGATATTTTTTTCTTAATGTTTCAACTTGAATAATATTTTCATTTAATTTTTTTAAAATTTCCTCTTGCTCAACGGAAAAATTTTCGTTCACAATATTTGGACTTATCACATCATTTTTCAAATCTTTTAAATCTAAATCTTGGACAAGATTCAGCAAGTCATTGTTGATTCTATTCAATTCAAGTTGATATTCACTTTTTGATATTCTTCCATTTTTTTCTCTATTCACTAAATCAATAAATCGGCTTTGCAACAAATTTTTTTCATCCCAATATCTGGCATCATTTATTACTGTATATCTTAATTTATCAAATACTCTTTTTAAATTTCCTATGGAGATGGAATCTCTAAGATTCTTTTTTAGATTTCTTAAATTAGTTTCGGTTTTTTCATTTGGATTTTTTTCGGAAGGTTTAGATTTTTTATTCGTATTTTTCTTGGGAAAAAATTTAAACATCCCACCTTCATCTCCACCTAAATTTAAAGGTGCAATAACTACATCTTTTAAAATATTTAGCAACTCTTGCACACCAATTTCAAAATTCAAATTTTCCAAAAAATCAACCAATTTTGGTGTAAATCGATCTTCCCATTCTGAACCTTGACGATGTAAAATCCATCTTGAACTATATGTTCCTTTTTCCAAACTAATACTCCGAGTCGAGGTTCCTTGACTAGTATAATAATGAAAATCAATAATGACTAAAACATGCTGTGCGCGCATTTTACTGATCGCTGAAAAAAGTTGTGACTCCTCAATCTTTTCCATATCATAACTAAAATATCCATATCCATAAGCATCTGAAATTTGACTATTAAAATATATGATAACCGAATCACTTTCATGGGTTTCGTTGACCAAAACATCTAATTGTCCTAAGATATTTTCAGCAGTTGCAGACTCATTAATTAATTCAATTGGCTGATATTCATATTTCTCTTGGAGCACTTTTGCTAAACTCCTAGCATCTTCTGTTCTGCCTTCTTGAGGAGAAAAAGTTGGATCGGAATACTCATCAATAGCAATGGCTAACAAATAATTTTCTGTCTTTTGCTTCTTGGTTTTACTTAAATCTTCAAAGTAACCACGAATAGATTGAATACCTCGAAGCGCAATTTCGATAGGTGGAGTTTTCAATGGATTTCCAGATAAATGAATATTGGCTAACTCGGGAAGTTGAGCAATCTCAGCAGGTAAAATTTCAATTGAATTATTGGTAACTGAAAAACTTTGTAATTTTTTTAATTCTAAAATTCCTTGCGGAATAGAGGTCATCAAATTTTCATTTATCCAAAGAACTTCTAAGGATTTTAATTCCAAAATATCGGTAGGAAAATAGGTTAACTTATTTTCGTTGAGGGAAAGATTATTTAATTTTTGCAAAGAACGAATACCATATAAATCAGTTAATTGATTTTTATCAAGAATTAGAACTTTTAGATTTCTGCAAGCACCTAATGCTTTTGGAAGGTTGATAAATTTATTTTTAGCTAAGGTTAAAACTTCTAACTGTGGTGCAACTCGGAGAAAGGTGTCAGGCAAAGAAGTTAAATCCAAAGAACTTAAATCGAGGTTGGTTCTATTTTCTTGAATGGCTTCTTGTATTCGTTTTTCTACTTGGTTCATTCTATTATTTTATTCGTATATGACAAAAATAACTAATTATATAAGTTCTACAAATAATAAAATAAAAAGGGCTGTTAGCGCTTGAAGCGCTAACAGCCCAAGTAGTCAAAATTATTTTCACTACTGCTTAATAAAAGCTGCATTAATCACTTTATGTCTAATTTTCACTTTGACAAAATACTGTCCAGCAGGGTAATTAGAAATATCTAAATCATAAATAATTTCATTTCCTGAAAGATTAGATACTTGATCCATCAATTTTCCATCCATCGA
>JBGCFD010000029.1:0-43193 GCA_045106765.1 Saprospiraceae bacterium
CTGGCGGGATCACACTCCTAATGCGTAACTTATTGGTAAACAATTTGTTGCGCATTTTTATTTTTAGTAGGGTAAGCAATCTGAAATTTACTCACCTTTCTTTTAGCTGCTGTTAGATGCTCTTTTTATTATTTTAGATGAGTTTTGAGGAAGAAAGATCTTCAAAGTAGGGAAGTCAAATGGAATTGACGGTTTTACATTGCGGATGATATTGTTCTATCATTTCCAATAAGTCTTCTAAAGATTCCTCAATCTTTATTTCTTCAATTAATTCATCAAGTTTTTGAGAATTCAATCCTTTGTAATTTTGTTTTTCAATGATTTTATCCAAATCAAAATCTGGTTCAACGGTCGTTTTATATTTATTCACTAAATCATCATAAGATAGTTTACCGTTTTTGGGAATCAACGGTATTATTTTATGACTAATTTGGTCTAGTATTCTTTCATCCTTAATGGATATAATGATTTCCATTCTTATAAATATCTAGTTGAAGAAATTTTAGTTGAAATAGGTAAAGCTATTCAAGGATTGTCTTTCGTTGAAGATGGAGGAGGGGATGGTACATATTTAGAAAGTAGGTTTTCCAAATTCAATTAGATAGCCAAAATTTAAAAAGACGTAAAAGAGTTGAGTTTTTTTATGGATTTACGATCTTTCAAAACAGTCTTTTAAAATCACTTTTTCTCAAAAAAAAATTGAAGATTACTAGTTTCATTTTTTTCCCTTCAACCAAATACTTTACTATCAATAGGGGACATCCAAAAATAAATTGTCTAGATAGAAACAACTGACAACATCAATCTATCGTATAGGGAATTTTAATCTGATAAAATTAGATGATCATATTCCTAAATTATAGATGGACGAAAAAACTTTTGACCGATACATTCGAAAAATTTCAAACAATCCTCCTTTTTTCGAAATAGATACCAAGAAGATTAGATTAATGAATCAACGACTCAAGCAATTGAATAATAAGAATTTTTCATGCAGTATTGAGTTATTGAAGTTATTAGAACAGATATGTCTTAATTAAAAATATTTTTTTAAGCAACGCACTCGCAATAATTTATTGTAAAGACTCAATATAAATAAAATCAACATGATGAATAAATTAATAAAAATATGGATTGGATTAATAATCTTAAGCGGCGTTTTAATTTTCATTCATAGTCAAGAATTGAGAAATGAAAATCAAGAAGTTTTTTTTAATCAAAGCCAAATGCGAGTAATTGAAATACTTAACTCTTCAAACGAAAAGGAAGTGTTCAACAAAAATAGAAACCAATTCTTACATTGTAATTCCTTCAATGCTGCAACTAAAAAGTACGGTCATTATGATTGTGAAGCAATCAGAAAAATTCAAGAAAATAAAGAGCTAAATGTTCGACCATAAATTTTTGTATCAAAAATCGTAAATACTTTTTATAAGTTTTTCAAAAATCTATATGATAAAAATCTTACCTATTTAAAAATAGCCCTATTTACTTATCCATTTTTTCTAAGGAAACTTCGGAAGTTGAATTTATCTAAAAAGCTATTTTCTGTTCTATATTCTAAATTTTAAAATATTTTTTGGCAGGAGGCAACCTGCTATAACCTTATTCTCGTAATGGGAACAAATTAAATTTTTTCTAATAAATAAAAAAGGTAATAGACCTTTTGGAAATGAAAATATGAAAAGACTCTTACAATTATTTTAGTAAAACTGGTGAAAAATTATGTCAAGAACAGCTCATCGTATTTACATTTCCACAATGGCAGGCATTGTTATTTTGACAACTATATTTTTAAGTTATAAAGGGTACTCATATTATTCTACCCCTATGCTTGAACGTTTTTATCATGCCGATCATCAGAATTTTAAAGCAGGCGGGTTGTATGGTCATGGCTTAGGAATAGTTGGTATTTTTTTGATTTTGTTTGGAGTGGTGATGTATATAGTTCGAAAGCGAAGTAAATCTTTAGCACGACTTGGGAGGCTAAAGTATTGGTTAGAGTTTCACATTTTTCTTTGTTCGCTTGGGCCGGTTATGGTTCTTTTTCATACCGCTTTCAAGTTTGGAGGAATAGTATCTATCGCTTTTTGGAGTATGGTTGCTGTTGTATTGAGCGGAGTAATTGGAAGATATATTTATATACAAATACCTCGGTCAATTGAAGGGAGAGAATTGAGCTTAAGTGAAATTCAGAATACAAAAACTAATTTAAAAGACTTATTAGGCAATAGTTATCAAGTAGATATTATTGGGCAAAATAATATTTTGAATGCACTTCATGTACCAACTCAAACAAATAAAAGCAATTTTTTAGTCAGGTCTATCACAAGGTTTTTTGAAGAAAGAAAGAAAATTAGTGGTATTAGAAAAATCTTAAAACAGAATAATTTAGGAAGAGGTGATAGACGAAAAGTTACCCGCATAGTAAAAAATGAGATGGCATTGAACAAGCGAATAGAGCGACTTCAAACGATGCAGCAGTTATTCAAATATTGGCATGTAGCTCATTTACCATTTGCCATAATCATGCTGGTGATAGTTGTCGTACATGTAGCCATAACTTTAGCTCTAGGTTATAAATGGATTTTTTAAAATTAAATTTTTCGAGGTTATTAAATGTAAAAGATCCACTTAAAAACTGAAATATGCTTATAGAACAAATTTTAATATATGGTATTTCCTTCTTGTTTTGCGGTGTAATTGTTTTCATCTATTTAAGAAAATTGAAAGCTGCATCAAAAGAAGTGGAAGCGAAAATAGAACAGGCTAAAGAAGATGGTTTGCACGAACCAATTTCGTTGCATCCAGTTATTGACTTGGGGACTTGTATCAAAAGTGGTGCATGTGTAGAGGTTTGTCCAGAGAAAGATATTATTGGTATTTTGAATGGAGGAGGAACACTTATCAAAGCTTCGAATTGTGTGGGACATGGAGCTTGTTTTCACGCTTGTCCAGTTGAAGCAATTTCCTTGGTGATAGGAACGGAGAAAAGAGGAGTGGATTTACCTCATGTGAGTGAGGATTATGAAACCAATGTTCCAGGGATTTATATCGCAGGAGAATTGGGTGGAATGGGACTGATCAAAAATAGTGTTGACCAAGGAAGAGCAGCTGTAGAGAATATGATTAAGAAAGGTTATAAAAGAGATTTTTCTTCCAAAGACCTAATCATTATTGGTGCTGGCCCTGCTGGAATTGCAGCATCTCTAACTGCCAAAAAACATAATTTAGATTTTTTGACTTTGGAACAAGATACGATAGGTGGAACAGTATTTACATTTCCTCGCGCCAAAATTGTAATGACTGCACCGATGAATTTACCTCTTTATGGAAAGATAAAATTATACGATACGAGCAAGTCTGAATTAATTGATCTTTGGCAAGATGCACTTTCAAAAAATAATATTACGATTCAAGAGAAGACTAAAGTTGAAGAAATCATTCCTGAAAATGGACATTTTAAAATCAGGACTTTGCAAGGAGATGAGTATAAAGCAAAGAATGTTCTCTTGGCAATTGGTCGTCGAGGATCACCTAGGAAACTAGGGGTGCAAGGAGAAATGACTGAAAAAGTGGCCTACCGTTTATTGGAACCAGAAGTGATTAATGATAAAGATATTTTAGTCGTTGGAGGTGGAGATTCTGCTGTTGAGTCAGCCTTACTTTTGGCCGATCAAAATCGAGTAGTCTTGTCTTATCGAAAGGATAAATTTAGTAGAATAAAACCTAAAAATCGTGAAAAAATATTAGATGCGATTGAGAATGGGAAAATTGATATTAAATATAACACTAATCTTACAAGGATTGAGAAATCACAAATTACCCTTGAAGATAATGAGGAAGAAGAAATGATTTTGAAAAATGATCAGGTTTACATTTTTGCAGGAGGAGAATTACCAACTCAGTTTTTACGAAAAGCAGGTGTGGAAATAACCAGACGATTTGGGTATACTGTAAAAAAATACAACTAACTATTTAATGATATTTCAAAAAACATATTTCGTCTTTGTGTTTGTCGTGATGGCTGTTTCATTACAAGCACAATTTTCTCCTGGGCCTTTGACTAATGCTCATGCTGACTTGGAAGGAGTGAATAATTGTACCCAATGTCATACGATTGGAAACAAAGTAGAGGACAGCAAATGCTTGGATTGTCATGATGAAATAAAAGTTAGAATGGATACCAATAGAGGTTTTCATAATTCGCGTGAAGTCAGAACTAAAAATTGTATTGCTTGCCATAGTGAGCATCATGGGAAGAAATTTGACATGTTAAGATTTGATGAAGACGAGTTCGATCATGATTTGACAGGGTATGAATTAACAGGAACGCATAATCGAATTGAATGTAGAGATTGTCATTTATCAGAATTTATTGAAGATAAAGATTTAAAAAAAAGGAAAAATACTTTTCTAGGATTAGAGCAAGATTGTGTCGCTTGTCATGAAGATGTACATCAAAATACGCTTTCAACAAATGATTGTGCAAGTTGTCATTCGACGGAAACTTTTGCACCAGCAGAATATTTTAATCATGATGATACTGACTATCCATTGATAGGAAAACATATTGATGTAGAATGTATCGAGTGTCACCAAAAAGAGACACGAAACGGGAAAGACTTTCAAGAATTTGCTGGGCTAGAATTTGACAATTGTATTAGTTGTCATGAAGATGAACACAACAATAACTTGGGAACAAATTGTAAACAATGTCATCATGAATCTTCTTGGACTTCTCTTCGAAGAGTAAAAAGATTTAATCATAATAAAACCAAATTTCCCTTAAAAGGATCGCATAAAAAAGTGGATTGTAAAGAATGTCACAATATGAATGCACCACCTGCTACTATTTTTCAAGACCAAATTGGAGTAGGAGTGAATGATTGTAATTCTTGTCATGAAGATGTTCACGATAATAAATTTGGAACTAATTGCGCTGAGTGCCATAATGAAGATTCTTTCTTTAGTGTAGAAACAGATGGCTTCGATCATAGCAAAACAGATTTTGATTTAGTAGGAGAACATATCAAGGTTGATTGCAGAGAATGTCATACGGAAAGTTTGACCGCACCACTTGTTCATAATGAATGTGCTGCTTGTCATACTGATTATCATGAAGGAGAATTTGCCGTTAATGGCATTAGTCCTGACTGTGTAGAGTGCCATACAGAAGATGGGTTTGAAGGATCACTTTACACGATTGAGCAACATAATCAAACTAAGTTTCCTTTGGAAGGAGGGCATTTAGCCACTCCATGTTTTGCTTGTCATTTGGATGAGAAATCAGATAAATGGAAGTTCCGAAATATTGGAGAAGGCTGTGTGGATTGTCATGAAGATGTTCACGAAGGATACATTGCTGCTGAATATTACCCTGAACAAGATTGTGAAAAATGCCATGTTGTAGAGACTTGGGTGGATATTTCATTTGATCATAATTTGACTGGTTTTGAATTATTAGGAAAGCATGCAGATGTAACTTGTATGGAATGTCATCAGGCTGATGGCAATGCCGAGAACCGATATGAGCGATTTGCGAATTCTCCTCAGGAGTGCGCCGAGTGCCATGATAATGTTCATGAAGACCAATTCGTAGTAGATGGAGTTACAGACTGTGCCAGATGTCATGGGTTTGTAGATTGGACAATGGATGATTTTGATCATAATAACACAGCCTTCCCGTTAGAAGGTGCTCACCAAGCTGTTGCTTGTGAAGATTGCCATAAACCTACAGAAACTGAAAGTGGAAATATTATTACTCAATATAAATTTAATAGCTTCGAATGTATAGATTGTCATCAATGATTGGACTTCTCTTTTTTGCCTCGGGGCTTTTGGCTCAGTCTCCGCATGGCGAGGAATTTAAAATGGATTGTGCCGCATGTCATTCCAATGAAAGTTGGGAAATCCCTTCTCAGGTTTGGAATTATGATGGGCCGCTCAGCCCAAAGGAACTTACGGATCTTACGATAAGTATCCCTCCAGATTCTATTCGATTTAATCATAATGAAACTGCTTTTCCATTAGACGGAGGACACGCAGCAACAGATTGTCGATTGTGTCATGATGCTTTGGTTTTTGAAGCAACGAGTTCGGAATGTATTTCTTGTCACACAGATATACATAATATGACCGTTGGATCTGATTGTGCAAGATGTCATACTGTGGATAATTGGCTAGTTGATAATGTAACGGAATTACATCAAGATGAAGGTTTCCCTTTGCTCGGTGCTCATGCGATTATCAACTGTAATGAATGCCATGTCTCGGATTCTGAATTACAATTTACTCGATTGGGCAATGAGTGTATTAACTGCCATATGGGTGATTATTTGGCAACCACCGAACCGAACCACATAGAGTTAGGATATTCATTACAATGCAACGACTGCCATGATGTTAATGCTTTTGAATGGTCCGCTGAGAATATTCTACATGATTTTTTTCCATTAGTGGAAGGTCATAATATTGGATGTACAGAATGTCATACTAGTGGAATATTTGAATCGATTCCTGCTGATTGTTTCTCTTGCCATCAAGATGATTATATCGCAACTCAAAGTCCTAATCATGTTGCTTCAAATTTTAATACGGATTGTGCTTCATGTCATACGCTAGCACCCAATTGGACGCCTGCTACTTTTGATCATGACAATCTATATTTTCCAATATATAGTGGTAATCATGCTAATGAATGGAATGATTGTAATGAATGCCATACGACTCCAGGGAACTATTCACTTTTTAGTTGTATAGATTGTCATGAGCATAATGACCCGAACGATCTTGCGGGAGAACACGATGATGTAAATGATTATGAATACGTAAGTATCTCTTGTTACGGTTGTCATCCCAACGGTGACTAATGAGATGAGACTTTTCAATGAACTGTGTCACGAGGAAGGCTACCTTTTGGGGTTAAGGGGCTAAAAACAAATGGCACAGATTCATTGAAGAGTTTTAATTTTCGCAAAGGTATAATGAGGAGAAAAACGAGTTGATAATTCTATTGTGCTTTTGTAAGCTACTATCCCAATCCATCATTTCTAAAGACAACTATTGTAAATTTTAAACTTAATTGTAATGAAAGAATTCATTCAAATTGTATTGCTTTTTCTTTGTGTCAATTCCTTGCATGCACAGGACAATGTTGTTTTGGAAAATGGAAAAGTAACTTTTATTACAACTAAAAATATTTACGTAAAATTTAATTCTACAAAAAATATCAATGTAGGTGATACCCTTTATTTAGATAAGCAAGGGCAGTTAATTTCTGTTTTGAAAATTGAAAATAAATCTTCTTCTTCTACTGTGTGTATTCCGTTGGGAACTCAAAGATTAAAAAAAGGAGATGTGATTATTTCAAGATTTTTAGAACCTGTTGACCTTCCTGAACCTCCAGTTGAAGAAGCAGAAAATGACCTTCCGTTTACTGAGCCCGAAATTCCTTCCAACGATCTTGTTGTAGAACCAGACGAAGA
Source organism: Saprospiraceae bacterium (assembly GCA_045106765.1). Classification (GTDB taxonomy): domain Bacteria; phylum Bacteroidota; class Bacteroidia; order Chitinophagales; family Saprospiraceae; genus CAJQQY01. Next base: position 7,488 of record JBGCFD010000029.1, read on the forward strand.
CAAAGAGGAGAATGTCCTATTTAAAGAAAAAGTAAAAGGTAGATTTTCCGCAGCTAGTTATAATAACCTTTCTGATTTTAAAAATGTGAATCGAATGCGTTACGCATTTTCTTTTCGAGGATACAATTTAAAAGACTCTCGATTTTCTGTTGAAAACTATATTACTTTCCGTCACACACTAAATGATTCGATTAATATCGCTGATGCATTGAAAGTTTATTCATTGAATGTGAAATATGATTTTAATAAAAATACTAGCTTAACTTTTGGACGAAAAATAAATCCAAAATTCTCAAGTATGGGAGCTATTGATGGACTTCAATTTGAAAAAGAATGGAACAACTTTAGCATCGGTGCTGTCGCAGGAACTCGACCTGATTTTCAAAACTATGGTTTGAATTTAGCCCTATTACAATTTGGAGGATACCTTAGTTACGGTTCGTCAAATCCAGGAAAATATAACCAAACCACAATTGGATTTATTGAACAAATGAATAAAGGAAATACTGATCGACGGTTTGTTTACTTACAACATTCAAGTGAGTTAGCGAAGGGGCTACATTTTTTTGGATCAATGGAAGTAGACCTTTTTGAAAATATAAATAATGAAGTAAAAAGTAAAGCACAGCTCACTAATCTATATGCTTCTTTACGTTACCGTCTAAATAAAAGAATGAGATTTTCAGCTTCTTATGATACTCGGAAAAATATTGTCTATTATGAGTCCTACAAAAATTTTATTGATCAATTCATAGATGACGAAACCAGACAAGGGTTAAGAGTAGGGGTTAGTCATCGTCCATTTAAGAAAATTTCATGGGGAGTTAATGCAAGCAGACGATTCCAAAATAGTCAAAGAAATACTTCTCAAAGTGCAAGTGCTTATTTTACTTATAGCAGTATTCCTTTCATCAAAGCGAGAGCTACAGTTAGAGCTAATTTTCTTCAAACAGATTTCTTGGATAGTCAAATTTTTGGGGCAAGGCTTTCAAAAGAATTGATCAAAGGAAAGTTAAATGGAGATATTTATTATCGCTGGGTAGATTACAAATATAAAGTAGGAGATCGAGTACTTCATCAGAATATTGCTGGAGTTAATTTTTCTTATCGAATACAGAAACAGCTTTCTCTACATCTTTTTTATGAAGGAGTCATGGATAACAATAGCCAGATTTATCATCGAGTGAATGCAAAAATTATCAAGAGATTTTAATGCCATTGTCAATCATATTTTTTCTTATTCAAAATAATAACAAGGGGAAGTTTAAAAATAATTCTTATGAAAAGTCAAATAATAAATTTAATTGCAGTTATCATCTTAATGGTTTTTTTCAACTCTTGTGATTCTGGCCCGAAGGTGATTGAAGCTGAAAATACTAATAATGATTATCCTAGTTCACCAATTGTAAAAGAGATTTCGAATACCCCAAAATCTAATTCGTCAACAACTGGAGAAACCTACGAAGTGGTAGTTAAGGAAGTGCTTAATACTGATAAGTACTCTTATTTGCAAGTGGATAAAAAAGGAGAATCCATTTGGATCGCTATTGCCAAAACGGATGTAGAAGAAGGGGAGACTTATTTTTATCGAGGAGGATTGTTGAAGAAAGATTTCTTTAGTCGTGAATTTAACCGAGTTTTTGAAACGCTTTATTTGGTGTCTAATTTTTGGAAAAAAAACAAAGAAGATGTTGCGAATGAAAAAGAAAATAAACTGAACATACCTGCGGGGCATTCATTACCTGATTTAGTTGTAGAAAAAATTAACCCAGCCGAAGGAGCAATTTCACTTGAAGAACTCTTTTCCAACAAGCCGATGTACAACGATACGAATGTGAAAATTACTGGTAAATGTGTCAAAGTGAATCCACGAATTATGAATCGAAATTGGTTGCATATCCAAGATGGTTCAGGTAATGGATTAGACTTGACAGTAACTACGCAGGAAGAGGTGGCACTTGGTGCCATTGTTTCTTTGGAAGGAACAATAACAGTTGACAAAGATTTTGGAGCAGGCTATCGATATGAAATTATTATGGAAAAGGCAGTTGTGAAATAAAAGAAAATTGTGAACAGTTTCTCTTCAATTTTGAAAACTATTAAATCGACTTCCTATGAATATGCTTAAAAAAATATCCAATCGATTGTTCTCCACTTCTGCGGCAGGATTATACATGATTCTATTTGCCATAGCAATAGCTGTAGCTACGTTTATTGAAAATGATTTTGGAACGAGTTCTGCTCAAAAAGTGATTTTCAAATCAAGATGGTTTGAGTTGTTGTTAATCTTATTTGGAATATCTATTCTAATAAATATTTTTCGATACAGAATGCTTCAACAAAAAAAATGGTCGACGTTTGCTTTTCATGCATCCATCCTAATTATTCTTTTGGGAGCAGGTGTAACTAGGTATTTTGGTTTTGAAGGTATGATGCATATTCGAGAAGGAGAATCTGCGAATTCGTTTTTATCATTTGAAGATTACTTAGTTTTTGAAGCGAAAAAAAATGGAAAAAAATATTCGTTTGATGAGCCAGTTTTGTTTGCAACTTTAGGAAATAATGATTTCAAAGAGTCTTTTGTTTTAGGAAATAGAGAAGTGAAAGTGGAAGTTGTAGAGTTTTTACCTAACCCAAAAGAATCGCTGGTAGAAGATGAAAATGGATTGCCCACGTTGAAAATAGTCATTGGTGGAAAAAATGGTCGAGAAGAATATTTTTTGCAAAAAGGAAAACGCTCTCGGATTCGGGGAACACTTTTTAACTTTACGGAAACAACAATACCACAAGCATTTAACATTCAACTTCAAAATGGAGAATTATCTTTTACCGCACCAACAGATTTTTCTGAGACGATCATGGCCTCTCAAACTAAATCAAATCTGCCAGCCAATCAAGAACATTTTTTAAGACTAAAAAGTCTATATTCCAATGGATTACAAAATTTTGTATTTGGAGACTTTAAAGAAAGTGCCAGACTAGAGATTGTTTCCACCGATCAAAAAATGACGAGTAGAAGTACAGGTGGTTTAAAAGTCAAAGCTTCTTGCAATGGAGAGGAAATAGAACAAATGATCTATGGAGCAAAGGGTATAGCAGGACGACCAAAGATATTTGGTTTTGAAGATTTTAGTTTAGCTATTTCCTATGGAGCTAAAGAAAGAAAACTACCATTCTCTTTGCGTCTTAGAGATTTTATTCTTGAAAAATATCCAGGAACTAATAGTGCCTCTTCTTATGCAAGTGAAGTAACTTTAGTTGATTCGAGAAAAAGCATGGAGCAGGATTCTCGCATTTTTATGAATAATATTTTGGATCATGATGGTTATCGTTTTTTCCAATCTTCATTTGACCAAGATGAATTGGGAACATGGTTAAGTGTTAACAATGATTGGTGGGGAACTTGGATTTCTTATTTAGGTTATGCGATTTTGACGATTGGTATGTTCCTTACTTTTTTTGATAAAAAAAGTAGATTCCAACAATTAGCTAGGAATCTGAAAAAGAAGGAAAAAGTAAAAGGTGCATTAGCAACATTATTGGTTGGGATGATGATGAGTATTTCATCTATTGGCTTTGCTGCTCCAAGTCCTATTGGAAATATCAAAACGATTGATATTAATCATGCAGAAAAATTTGGTCTCATCATTATGCAAGACCATCGAGGGAGAATGAAACCGATGAATACTTATACAAGTGAGATATTAAGAAAACTTTCTAGAAATACTTCGCTTTATGGAATGACCTCTGAACAAATTATTTTAGGCATGGCTGCTCATCCAAAGAGTTGGTATGACATTCCTTTAATCAAAGTTGGCAAACATGAAAAAACAAAAAAAATATTGCCACAACCAGTTCAGGGGAATCTAATATCCTACAGCGATTTTTTTAATAAAGATGGAAGCTACAAATTACGAGAGCATGTAAGAACCGCTTACAATACTCCAAAAAAAGATCGAGGCGTATTTGAAAAAGAAATGATGAAGTTGGATGAGAAGGTTAATATTTGTAGCATGGTTTTCTCTGGCGGATTTATGAAAACATTTCCTATTCCTAAAGATGAAAATAATACATGGGAATCACCTGGAAGCCATTCAGGTCATAATCATGCGGAGAATACTTATCCTAATAATTTTTATGATACGTACATTACGAATCTCAACACAGCAATGACCGAATCCAATTGGATCATTTCTAATAAGTTGCTGACGGAATTAGAACAATATCAATTTAAATATGGAAGTGCAGTTATCCCTTCTGATACACAGAGGAAAGCAGAATTGATGTTGAATAAGATGGATGTGTTTAGTCGACTAGGAAAGGCTTATGGTATTTTAGGATTACTATATTTAGTGATGATGTTTGCATCTGTTTTTAAGCCAAATTTGAATTTAAATATTCCTTCTAAAATTGCTTTTGGATTTTTCTCTTTATGCTTTTCGAGTCATTTAATAGGATTAGGATTGAGGTGGTATGTTTCTGGTCGAGCACCTTGGAGTAACGGATATGAATCAATGATTTATATTGCTTTTACCACAGTTTTGGCGGGGATGATTTTTGGAAGAAAATCTTTAGGAGGAATGACGGCGACTAATATTTTGTCCTCTACGATTTTATTGGTAGCAGGATTGAGTTGGATGGATCCTGAAATCACGCCGCTTGTTCCTGTCTTGAGATCATATTGGTTGACAATTCATGTTTCGTTGGAAGCAGGTAGTTATGGCTTCTTGATGTTGGGTGCATTAATCGGAGCATTGAATCTAATTTTTATCATTTTTAGAAATCAAAAAAACGCTATCAACGTCAATAGAATGGTCAAAGAAATGACACAGATTAGTGAAATGACACTTATCGGTGGGCTGTTTATGATTAGTGTCGGAACTTATCTTGGAGGCGTTTGGGCGAATGAATCATGGGGGCGATATTGGGGATGGGATGCAAAAGAGACTTGGGCGTTAGTAACTATTTTAATATATGCATTCATTTTGCATATGAGATTTATTCCTGGAATGAGGGGAGCTTATGCCTTTAATGTAGCTTCTTTGTTTGGATGGGCTTCCGTTATTATGACCTATTTTGGTGTGAATTATTATTTGTCAGGATTACATTCTTATGCGGCGGGCGATCCTGTGCCGATTCCTTCTTTTGTGTATTATGCTGTTGGGGTTTTGACGGTGATTGGTATTTTGGCGGGATGGCGGAATAAAGTTTATCAAAGAGAAAAAAGATAATGTAATTAGAAAAAAGACAATGTTATTTTATTCTTACTTCCTAGTTATGGAGGCGGGATCACACCTCTGATTTGTAACTTATTGATAGTCAGCTTGTTACGGTTTTTTATTTGTGTAAGGTAAATAATTCAGAATTTCTTACCCTTTCTTTCAGCTTCTTCAGCTTGCATTTATATTTTTTTCTCAACCTATTCATTTTAATAATTCAATGCAATCTTTTTTTACATATCAATTGTACAGAGTTTAACATTTTATTTATGTGATTTCTTATCGGTCAAATTAGGATTTGAAGATTTGTTCAGTTATTGAAGGTTGTATGAATTATAGTCCATATTGTCTTATTCCTTTTTATCTTCACTTGAAAAAAAAGTTGAGGTAAACATTCTATTTCATCATTACTTTGTTAATTTTAATTTCCTCTTTTTCATGCAGTCGTTAAGGCGAGGGTAGGAATAGAATATATTAAAACTTAAAGTCGATAATATTCCCAAATGTTTACATTTGGTCAAACAAAATAAACGTTACAAAATGAAAAATCACAAACTCACCTACTGGACGATAACAGTAGCATTAGCTGGATTTTTATTTGGCTTCGATACAATCGTCATCTCAGGGGCAGATCAGCCCATTCAAAAATTGTGGAATACAGGCGCATGGTTTCACGGTACCTTTATTATGTCAATGGCATTATGGGGGACAGTCGTAGGCGCCATGTTTGGAGGTATCCCATGTGATAAATTTGGACGAAAGACCACCTTATTTTGGATTGGAATATTGTATTTAGTTTCTGCTGTTGGTTCGGGTTTATCACCAGATCCATATATTTTTTCCTTCTTTCGATTTTTAGGAGGATTGGGCGTTGGAGCTTCGTCGGTAGCTGCACCTATTTATATTTCCGAAATTGCTCCAGCCAATGATCGAGGGCGAATGGTAGCGACCTATCAGTTCAATATTGTATTCGGAATATTTGTGGCCTTCTTTTCCAATTATTTGATCGGACAATACATGGGCGAAAATGCTTGGCGTTGGATGCTCGCTATCGAAGCCGTTCCCGCATTGATTTATTCTTTGATGGTATTAGGAGTGCCGAATAGTCCAAGATGGTTGTTGTTAAAAAAGAATGACGAATTTGGAGCAAAGACATTATTGAAACAACTCGATCCCACAGGTAATGTTGATGAAAAAATTGCTTCCATTCGAAAATCAATGCAATCGGTAAAGTCTAATTTCTTTTCTGGAAAATATCGTACACCAATTACGTTAGCATTTTTATTGGCATTTTTTAATCAATTGTCAGGTATCAATTTCGTGTTGTACTATTCCCCACGAATTTTTGAAGCAGCAGGTATCGACCAAACCAATACTTTGGTTGCAGCTATTCCTATCGGTGCAGTAAATTTAATTTTCACTTTACTAGGTATGTATTTGATTGACAAATTAGGCCGAAAGCAATTGATGACTATCGGATCAGTCGGATATATTATTACATTGTTAGGTGTTGCTTGGGCATTTTATTCAGGAGCAGAAGGATTCGTGGTTGTAGCATTTGTTTGTGCTTTTGTAGGATCACATGCTATTGGGCAAGGAGCGGTCATCTGGGTTTTTATTTCAGAAATTTTTCCAAATGCAGTTCGTGCCAATGGGATGTCATGGGGCTCAGGAACACATTGGGTTTTGGCTGCCATCATTACGATGATAACACCAGCGGTATTAAAAGCATTTTCTCCAGTTACTATCTTTTTATTCTTTGCAGGAATGATGGTCTTACAATTATTGTGGGTGTTATTTAAAATGCCAGAGACCAAAGGTGTCGCTTTGGAAGATTTAGAAAAACAACTAATTGGAGATGATAATTAAGAATCAGCATCCATTGTTCAAAGTTCAAATGCTTAAAAAAATGAAAAAGATAATCTTCATTCTATTCGTAACAATTTTTTGTAATTCCTGTGATGATGGGAATTCCTCTGAATCAATAATTGGCAATGAAACATCTGAGCCAAATATGGAAAATTTTTATACCGAAAAACACCGACCTCAATTTCATTTTACTCCTTCGGAAAAATGGATGAACGACCCAAATGGAATGGTTTATTATGAAGGGGAATATCATTTGTTTTACCAATACTATCCTGAAGATATTGTTTGGGGGCCAATGCATTGGGGACATGCAGTAAGTAAAGATTTGGTTTATTGGGAGCATTTACCGATTGCTTTATATCCTGATTCGTTAGGATATATTTTTTCAGGAAGTGCAGTTATTGATTGGAAAAACACCTCGGGACTTGGGGAGAACGGTAAACCGCCTATGATTGCAATTTTTACGCATCATGATCCTGTTGGTGAAAAAGCAGGTAAGATAGATTTTCAATATCAAAGTTTGGCTTACAGCAATGACAAGGGAAGAACTTGGACAAAATACAAAAATAATCCAGTCGTCGCTAATCCAGGTATTCGAGACTTTAGAGATCCAAAAGTGATATGGGATGATGATTCTCAGCAATGGATTATGGTTTTTGCTGCATGGGATCATGTGAAATTTTATAGCTCATCTAATTTAATTGATTGGCAACATTTAAGTGATTTTGGAAAAGAATGGGGAACGCATGCTGGTGTATGGGAATGCCCTGATTTATTTCCGATGAAGGTAGAAGGAACAGATGAGCAGAAATGGGTTTTATTACAGAGTCTAAATCCAGGAGCTATCAATGGTGGTTCTGGTACTCAATATTTTATAGGTGATTTTGATGGGAAATCCTTTTCATTAGATAAAGAATTTTCGAGTGTTTTTAGAAGAGTAAATGCTCGTGTACCCAAAGGAATTGTATTTGAAGATTTTGAAAAAAATTATAACAATTGGACTACGGAAGGAGAAGCATTTGGAAATCAACCAGCTCGTGGAGCTATGTCTGGACAAAATAAAGTGACTGGTTTTGATGGAAATGGTCTAGTCAATAGTTTTCTTAACGGAGATAAAGCAACTGGGAAAATGACTTCAAAGAAATTTACCATCAAAAAAGATTTTATCAATTTCTTGATAGGAGGAGGAAATGACCAACGACGAACTGTGATGAAACTAATAGTAAATGGAAAAGATGTTCGTAGTGCAGCAGGCAGCAATAAAGAAGCATTGGATTGGAAAGGTTGGGATGTTTCAGAATTTAAAGGAAAGCAAGCTCATCTTGAAATTATAGATACGCATCCAGGTGGTTGGGGACATATCCATGTCGATCAAATTATGTTTGCAGATGAACTAGCTAAGGCTGCTTTTGATAAAGCAGTTTGGTTGGATTACGGTAGAGATAATTATGCCGGAGTCACTTGGGCGGATGTTCCCAAAGAAGATGGAAGAAGATTATTTATGGGATGGATGAGTAACTGGGCGTATGCTCAAGACGTACCTACTAAAGAATGGCGTAGTGCGATGACTTTACCACGGGAATTGGTTTTGAAAAATACACCACAAGGATTACGGTTATTTTCAAAACCAATCAAAGAGTTAGAAAAGCTAAGAGGAAAATCAATGGGGATTTTAAAAGGAAAATTAGATGAGGAACGAGATTTTTCACCTAAACTTCTTGGAAATATATTTGAAATCGAATTGCAATTTAAAATAACAAGTAAAGTGACTGATGCTAAACTTGAATTTGAGTTGTCTAATGATATTGGTGAAAAAGTAATTATTGGTTTTGAACCTATGAGTAATCAGTTTTTCATTGATAGAAAGCAATCAAGGGAAACATTTGAATTTTCAAATGTTTTCAGTAGTAAAGATTATGCTCCAAGATTTGTGGAAGATGACCTTGTAAGAATGCATCTTTTTATTGATGTTACTTCAGTTGAATTATTTGCTGATGATGGTAGGAGTATTATAACTTCTAATTTTTTTCCAACAAAAGATTTTGAATATTTAAAGCTACGAGCTGATGGGGATTTTCAAATCTTATTAGGAAATATTTATGAATTGAAATCTACTTGGAGATAATGATAAATAAATTTTGGAAAATGCAGAATAAAGTCTAATATTTAGAATTATTTACTTTTCATATTCAACCAGTTTCAGCTAAAATGGAACATCAAAATAATTACGATATAATATATCAATTTACCTTAGTTGTGACTTTTGGTATAGCCTTAATCTTTTTCGTTTATTTGTATTGGTATTCAAATGCTTTGAGAAAGACTGTTTTAGAAAAAGAAAAAAGTAAACAACAATTATTAGAAAATGAGATCATTTTAATCAAAATTGAAAATGAACAACAAAGGCAAAAAGAGGAAGTAAACTTTTTAGAAAAGGAAGTATTGTTTAAAAATAAAGAACTCACCACATCTATCCTTCTTAGTAGTCAGCACAATGAAGTACTCAAAAAAATATCGAATCAATTAGATGATATGCTTTCTAGTTCTTCAAATAAAAAAAGCGGAATTAGAGCTATTAAAAAAATGATTCATGCAAGCATTAACTTTGAAGATAATTGGGATGATTTTAAATTACACTTTGAAAAAGTTCATCCTGATTTCTTTATAAAATTGGGAAATGCTCACCCTTCTCTTAGTCAAACTGATAATAAACATTGTGCCTATATTAGGATGAAATTAAACACTAAAGAAATAGCTCGACTTTTAGGAATTAGTGCTACAAGTGTGCAAATGGCAAGATTTAGATTAAAGAAAAAAATGAATTTAGGTAAAGATATTGACCTCAAAACATACATTCATAATATATGAGTACTTATGAGATAAGTAATCTTGATATAGGGATTATTATTGGATATTTTATAGTAGTTCTTTTTATAGGTTTTATTTTTTCTTTAAAAAGTGATACTGGTAAGGACTTCTTTTTGGCAGGTCGTTCTTTAGGTTGGGGGGCAATCGGTTTTTCACTTTTTGCCTCTAATGTATCAAGTACAACATTAGTGGGGCTTTCAGGTCAAGCTTACCGTTCAGGTATTTCCGTTTCAAATTATGAATGGATGGCAACTTTAGTCTTAGTTTTTATAACCATTTTTTTTCTTCCATTTTTTATCCGTTCAAAAATATCGACAATACCTGAATATCTGGAAAAAAGATATAGTCCCTTTGCTCGAAAATATGTTTCCATTATTTTAATTATTTCATCAATAATAGTAGATATTTCTGCTGGATTATATGCTGGAGTATTGATTCTTCAAATTTTCTTTCCAAATTTGGTCATGTGGCAAACCTATTTTATCATCATCATTTTGGCTGGGGCGTATACCGTCAAAGGAGGATTGAAAGCTGTTGTTTTTACAGATATACTGCAATCATTAATTATCTTATTTGGAGGTAGTATTGTCTTATTTGCAGTTATGGCAGAATTTGATTTCTCTTGGACAAGAGCTGTGTCTAGTGTTCCAGAAAATCACATGTCTTTATTTCAACCTATAGATGATCCAACACTTCCTTGGCTAGGAACTTTAATTGGTTTACCTATTTTAGGATTCTATGTTTGGTGTAATACTCAAACGATAGGTCAAAGATTTCTTGGTGCTCGTAATTTAAATCATGCAAGATGGGGAGCATTAATGGGAGGTTTTTTAAAATTAATAGTATTCTTTTTGATGGTGATCCCTGGAGTATTTGCAATTACTCTTTTTCCTGGACTGGAAAATTCTGATTTGATATTTACGGAGATAATTACCAAATTACTTCCACCCGGTGTAATAGGAATTGTTTTAGCAGGAGTGATCGCAGCAATTATGTCAAGTGTAGATTCAAATCTAAATGCTTCTTCCACAATGATTGTGTTAGATTTTATACAACCTAGAAGACCAGAACTTTCACCAGAGAAGATAGTTCAATATGGAAGTGTTACCACACTAGTTCTAATGGCTTTTGCAGCTATATGGACTCCTGTGATTTCAAATTTCCAAGGTTTATTTGATTACGTGCAGATTGTGTTATCATTTATAGTGCCTCCTATTGTTACTGTATTTTTTATGGGAGTTTTTTGGTCAAGAGGAACAGCTAAAGGTGCTAAATATACTTTAATCTTTGGGCATCTTACCTGTTTAATAGTAATAGTATTATATCTTTTGGTGGATATTAGTTGGTTGCATTTTACAATTACAGCGGGACTACTTACATTATTTTGTTTTTGTATTTATATTGTTATAAGTCTAAGTTCTTCATCTCCTGAAATGATATATTTACAAGATTTAACTTGGAAATACCGATTGAAGGAGGAAATTAATGAAGGGTTTTCTTGGTATTTAGACTACCGATTTTTGTCAGGTATTTTGATATTTTTAACCAGTATTTTAGTTTTTCTTTTTTGGTAAAAAAAAATACCTAACTATAAGAATATAGCTAGGTACGAAAAACGTATGAAATTAAAATCTTTGAATTATTTTATAAAAAATTAAACTTTTCTTTACCAGAAATAACCAACTAAAATAGCCGTGATTATTAGCAAGACAATAGATTGATATCTATAATTTAAGTACCATTTTATTTTAGTCAGTTCTTCGGTTTCTTCTGTGAATAATGTTTTTTTCCAAACATAATTATCGAGTCTATCTTCTATCATTTCCCCGACTTTAACTGTTCCACCTAGTCGTTCTACATCATCAATTGAAGCAGTTCGAAGAAAAATTTCATTAGGAGCTGTCGTCATTTTACTCACAATAATTACTACTGCTGCACAAATAAAAAATAGATAAGTAGTGAAATGTAAGAAATGTATACCTTTCAAAAATACCACCCAACTAGCCTCACTTCCTTGAGCTTCTAGAATGGAGGCAACCACCATTAATGCAGCAATTCCAAAGCCAGTTAAAAGTCCTGCAATCGATCCATTTCCATTCGCACTTTTTACAAATAAACCCACTAAAAAAGTAGCAGCGACGGGAGGTGCAATGTAAGAAAGTACTATCTGCAAGTATTCCCATAAGGATCCGAATTTTTCAATTTGAGGTGCCCAAAGTGCTGCTAAAACGACGAGGACTAAAGTTGTAATTTGACCAACTCTTACTAGTCGTTGACTTGAAATAGCTGGATTAAATTTTTGAACAAAATCCATTGTGAATAGAGTAGAAGCAGAATTAAAAGTTGCGGAAATACTAGACATCATAGCAGCTAATAAGCCAGCTAATACTAATCCTAATATTCCATTTGGTAATAATTGGAAAAGCAAAACTGGATAAGTTGCATTAGGGCAATCCTTTAGATTTGAACAAGGAATTTTGCCTCCAACTGCTTCGTTAGGATTATCAATCATATAATTTATAGAGGTCATATCCAAATCTGAAAACAATAGAATTGCAATGGTTCCAGGAATCACCATAATGAAAATAACAGGCAATTTTAACAACCCTGCAAACAATGCTCCCCATCGTCCATGGTTAACATCCTTAGCTCCTAAAACACGTTGTACCATGAATTGATTATTGGCCCAAAAATAAAATCCAAGAATTGGCGCACCTAAAATCAACCCAGTCCATGGCATAAATTTATCTCCACTTGGACGAACCATACTCAACACTTCTTCTGCATTTTGTAATGCTTTAGGAGGACCAGTTTGTTGTGCAGAAAGTAATTCTCCTGCTGCTCCTTTTGCATCCAAGCCCGCAATCATTCCAGACCACCCACCTACTTGATCTAATGCAAAATAAGTCAGTAAGATAGATCCACAGACTAATAGAATTGCTTGAATCACCTCTGTCTGAATAACAGAATTCAAACCTCCTGGAATAGTGTATGCTGCTGCCGCAAATGCTAAAATCATTACAATTGTTTGAGAAGATATTTCTGGAAACATTAATTTCAAAATAATTAGACCTACATACATAGAAGCAGCAGTATCAATAATTACATTTCCAACAATGGTAATAAATGAAAAATAATACCTTGACCGAACATCATACCTACGCTCTAAAAATTCAGGCATGGTATATACTTTTGATTTCAGGTAAAAAGGCAAAAAGAAAATGGCAAAAAAGACTAAAATTACTGCCGCCAACCATTCATAATTAAAAACATGGGTGTCTGTTTGAAAAGCAGAACTAGCTAGACCAACTAATGTAGAACTAGATATATTTGCTGCAAATAGAGAAATACCTACAACTGGCCAAATCATATTCCTACCAGCCAGGAAGTATTCTTCTGAAGTATTTCTTTTGGCATGATACAATCCATATCCGATAATAAATATGCCATAAAGTATCATTATCGAGATGTCTAAAGTTTCAAGTTTCGAGTCCAAAGTTTCGTTTTGTTTTGATAAAATTTGAGAATAATTATTTATCGGAAAAATACCAGAATTTTAGCCTAAACGTGTATTAACCTGCTAAGAATAATGGATTTAACCTTATACAAACCTTCTACAGAATGTAAAAAAGATAGTTGTTTGGTTGTATTAAATAATTGATAATCAATATGTTATGTATGGTTTGAAGTGGTTTTATTGAATTTTATAGTACTACAACATTGTTTGCCGAAAAATAAATTAAAACATTTTTCTTGTCTATTATTACATTAGGAAAATAAGGCATTAAATGATGGTTCTTTTTAAAACAAAAAGAGCCTCCTAATTCTTTATTTTCGTTATTCAACTTATTTATTTTTTAATTTTCAAAACGCAAAACTGTATGAATGTAAAAATCACTTTTAAGCGGAGTTGCTCTATGTTAGCAATGCTATTTTTGCTAAGTAATTTCGCCATTGCACAAAGGACAGTAACAGGAACTGTTACTGATGCCAAAACTGGAGAAACTCTTATCGGTGCAAACATTTTAGTTGTAGGTACTGATGAAGGTACTTCTACAGACATGGATGGTAATTATTCTCTTACCGTTCCAGCTGGAGCAACCATTCTTGAATTCACTTACACAGGTTATGCTTCTTCAAGACAAACTTTAGGTGCTTCTAATGTTATGAATGTTACCATGTCAGAAGGAACATTAATTGATGAAGTAGTGGTGATTGGTTATGGTTCTGCTAAGCGCTCTGACTTAACAGGTGCTGTAGCATCCATAGAGGCAAAAGACTTCAATAAAGGTATTGTTGTTGCTGCCGATCAATTGATTCAAGGTCGTCTTGCAGGGGTTAATGTAGTTAACAATAGTGGACAACCTGGAGGGGAAGCAACTATCAAGATTCGAGGTAACAACTCTATTCGTGCTGGTGCTAACCCATTATTTGTAGTCGATGGAGTTCCATTGGATGGACGTTCGGCTAGAGCAGGATCACCTCAAGCTCCAGGAGATACAGGTGCTATCCCTAATTCAAATCCATTAAACTTTTTGAATCCGAATGACATTGAGTCTATTACTGTATTGAAAGATGCATCATCTGCTGCCATTTATGGTTCTCGTGGTGCAAATGGTGTTGTAATCGTTAAAACTAAAAAAGGACGATCTCAAGAGCCTACTGTTGATTTTAATGTGAGTTTAGGAACAAGTAACGTCTTGAAAAAATATGATGTACTTGATGGAAACGAGTACCGTTCTGCCTTGTCTGATTATGGATTGACTGATGGAGATGGCGGTAGTAATGTAGATGCTTTTGATGAAATCCTTCAAACTGGAATTACTCAGCGGTATGGACTATCTATCGGAGGTGGTACAAAAAATGGAAACTACCGTGTTTCATTAGGTTTGCATGATCAAGAAGGAATCATCAAAGAGTCAGGCCTTAAGCGTTATAATGCGGCTTTAAGTACTAACTCTGAGTTCCTTGACAACCGAGTTGGAATGGATGTTCTTATTATTGCTTCTCATGCAAAAGAAGATGTTGCTCCTATTGGTTCAAATGCAGGATTTAGAGGGAACCTAGTTGGTCAAGCACTTCAATGGAATCCAACGATTCCTTTAATGACAGATGGTGATTTCACTACTGGAACTAACAATAATACAAATGCAACAGTTGGTGCAACAACAGTTAATCCATTACATTACTTAGAGGCACACAAAGAAGTTGCCAACACAACTACAATGTTGGGAAGTATTTCGCCTTACTTCAATATTACAGACAAGCTTCAATATCGTTACCGTTATGGTGTTAACTATGGTACAGGTAAAGCAATTAGTGAAGTATCAGGAGATATAAACTTAGAAGGAATAGAAAATGAAGGATGGGCAGCACGTGCAGAAAGAACTTTGACCAATCAGTTACATACCCATACTTTAAATTATACAGATCAGTTAAGTTCAAGTCTAAGTTTGGATGTCTTGGTAGGGTATGAGTATCAAAAATTTGACTATACAGGTAGTGCTATGGCAAGTAGAGGCTTTTCAATTATAGACTTTACTAACTCTAATGCGTTACAAAATGGTGCTAATGGTAATCGAGTGATATCTTCATTTGCAGATCCAGTTAGTGAGTTACAATCTTACTTCGGTCGTGCGAATTTAAATGTTTCAGACAAATATTTATTAACAGCTACGGTACGTGCTGATGGTTCTACTAAATTTGGAGAGAACAACAAAACTGGTATTTTTCCATCTGTAGCTTTCCGTTGGAATTTGCATAAAGAAGGATTCTTAGATAATGGTACATTTGATAATTTAGCATTAAGAGTAGGTTGGGGACAAACTGGAAACCAAGAGTTTCCTTCTGGAGCTTCACAAGAACTATTTGACCTATTGCCTAATGGTGGTGTTCAACAGTTAAATGTTGCTAATCCAAATCTAAAATGGGAGACAGCTACTACCTTTAACGTAGGTCTTGATTTTGCTTTATTTGATTATGCATTAACTGGTACGGTTGAATATTTCAACAGAACAACTAATGATTTATTATTAGATCCATTTGTATCTGAGCCAGGCCCTGCTGTTCGTGCATGGCAAAATATCTCAGGTGAAGTTTATAATAGTGGTGTAGAATTAGAGTTAACAGGTTACGTTATAAATAGAAAGGATATGCAATTAAGCGTAGGCCTTAATATGGCTTTCTTAAATAATGAATTCCGTGGTTATGAGGGGGCAGAATTATTGGTTGGTCAATTGTTTGGTCAAGGTTCTTCTGGAGCAACAGTTCAAGTAATGTCAAATGGCTTACCATTAAATACTTATCAAACTCGTAATTTTACAGGCATAAGCGAATCAGGTACTAGTGAATATGAAAACGATGGTAAATTAGAATCAACTTTTGGTGATCCTAACGCTGACGTTATTGCAGGTCTTTCTGTGAATTTTAGTAAGGGTAAATTCTTTGCTGGATTAAACTTCAATGGAGCTTATGGACACCAATTGTTTAACAATACTAAGATGTCAGTTATTCCAATTGGTAACTTAGGTAATAGAAATGTTGATGCTAATTTAGTAGGAACTTCTATTCAAGAAAGTAAAGCAAATCCAATTGCTGCTTCTTCTCGTTACATCGAGGAAGGTGCATTTACTAAGTTAGCAAATGCTACTGTTGGTTATAGTTTTGGTGATGTTGGACCATTAAAAGGATTAGGAGTTACTTTGACTGGACAAAACTTGTTTATCATTACTGATTATACTGGATTTGATCCAGAGGTAAATACAGTTAACTTAGTTAATGGTGTACCTTCTTCTGGTATTGAATACATTCCATATCCTACTGCAAGAACATTTGTATTGGGATTAAGTGCATCATTTTAATATTATTTAAATTTTGATTAATGTTGACAAAATCAATTATTAAATTCAAAACAAAATTTTTAATTATGAAAAAATATTTTTTATTATTTATTATAGCTTTCGGAGTTTTCTCTTGTACTGATTTAAAAGAGGATATCCGTGAAGATATTACTGGAGATGTTGCCAACGAATTGGTCGATGTAGCGGATCTTCTAAACGCTGCGTACGAAGGCTTAAGATTACCTTATCAGGATCAGTCTCGTTTTTGGGCAGCTCAAGAACATACTGGTGATCTTGCAATAGGACCTACTCGTGGACCAGATTGGGATGATAATGGAATCTGGAGAGCATTTCAAGATCACTCTTGGACACCTACTCATGCCTTCTTGGGTAGCACATTCTCCGAGTTATTACAAATTGTATTTAACACTACAAATATTTTGACTTTTAGTCCTGATGCTCAACAAGAAGCTGAAGCTCGTTTTTTAAGAGCATTTGCAATGCTTTCTGTAGTTGACGGATGGGGACAAGTTCCATTCCGTGAAGCTGGGAGTAATTTATTGGATGATGCACAAGTTTTAGGACCAACAGAGACGATTGAATTTATCGTTAAAGAGTGTAATGAAATCATGGGAGATTTACCTGATGGACCTACTCATAGAGCTAATAAAGATGCGGCTAAAGTATTAATGATGAAAGCGTTGTTAAATAAGGGTACTTATGAGAATAGAGAATCTCCATCATTTGCTGCAGGTGATATGACAACAGTTATTAACCTAGCTGATGAATTAATCAATAGTGGTAAGTACTCAGTAGCAACTAATTATTTCGACAACTTTGCACCTAACAATGATCAGATTTCTACTGAGAATATCTTTACAAATTTGAATGAAGGTGGTACAAGTTCAGGTAACGTTCGTTCTCGTTGGATGTGTACATTACATTACAATCAGAACCCATCTGGATGGAATGGATTTGCTACTTTAAGTGATTTCTATGATTCTTTTGAAACTGATGATATGCGTAGAAGCGCAGATTATACAGGAATGACAGACGTTTCCGGTATTAAAGCTGGTTTCTTAATTGGTCAACAATTTGATCAAAATGGAACTGCACTTGAAGATAGAGGTGGAGCTCCATTAGCATTTACTCCTGAAGTAGCTATCCAAGAATCGGGTGGTGACTTAGAGGTTACTGGTATTCGAGTGATCAAATATCCTATTGACTATGTTAGTGGTGATAATGCAGATAATGATTATGTTTTATATCGTTATGCTGATGTATGGTTGATGAAAGCAGAAGCAGCTATGCGAAATGGTGATAGTGGAACTGCATTGGATATGGTAAATACATTGAGAGGTGTTCGTGGAGCTTCTGATTTAGGTTCTATTGATGCAGATGCAATGTTGGCTGAGCGTGGTCGTGAGTTATACTGGGAAGGGCACCGTCGAACAGATTTGATTCGTTTCGGTAAATTCTTAGATGCATGGCAAGAGAAGGCAGCATCAGGTAGTGAGCGATTATTATTCCCGATTCCTGCTACATCTTTGGCTTCTAATCCAAATTTGACTCAAAATCCAGGGTACTAATCCATAGTGATTTTGATTAAAAATATTTAGATACAAATACTAGACAGCTCGGCCTTTTAGGTCGGGCTGTTTTTATGTAAAACAATTACTTTTAGTAAATTGCTTATGTAATAATTCCTTTGCCAAAACAAACTTTTTATGAGAACCTACATCATCTTGATTGGATTAATTAGTTTCTTCAGTTGTACTAATTCCAAAAAAGATACTGCCAAATTATTTGAAAAAATCCAATCGAAGCATTCTGGAATTCAATTTGTCAATGAAGTAAAAAACTCTGAAGACTTTAACATTTTTAGTTATCGAAATTTTTATAATGGCGGTGGCGCGGCAATTGGCGATATCAATAATGATGGTTTAGCTGATATTTATCTCACCAATAATTTAGGAGAAAACAAACTCTACCTCAATAAAGGTAATTTTCAATTCGAAGATATTTCCAAACAAGCTGGTGTCGATGGCACAAAAGCATGGAGTACTGGCGTCGTGATGGTTGACATTAATAATGATGGATGGTTAGATATTTATGTTTGCAATGCTGGATATGTAGAAGGAGATAATCAGGAAAACGAATTATTTATCAATAACAAAAACAATACATTTACGGAAAAAGCAGCAAGCTATAATTTGAATGAAAATGGTTATACCACGCATGCTGCTTTTTTTGATTATGATTTAGATGGTGATTTAGATTGCTACATTTTAAATAATAGTTTTATTCCTGTCAACACTTTGAACTATAGTAACAAGCGGGAATTATATGCTGAAGATTGGGAGGTAAAAGATTTTGTCAAAGGTGGTGGAGATAAATTATTGCGGAATGATGGAGGTCAATTTGTAGATGTTTCGAGAGAGGCAGGAATCTACGGAAGTCTAGTAGGATTCGGTTTAGGAATAACAGTTGGAGATGTCAATGACGATCATTTACCTGATCTCTATGTGTCAAATGATTTTTTTGAAAGAGATTATCTCTACATCAATAATGGTGATGGAACTTTTAAAGAAGACATAAAAAACTGGATGGAACGCCTCAGCCTTTCTTCGATGGGAGCAGATATGGCAGACATCAACAATGATGGTTATCCTGAAATCTTTGTAACGGAAATGTTGCCTAGTGAGGATTTTCGCTTAAAAACTGTCAGTCGTTTTGAAAATTATCAGACGTATCAATTGAAATTACGAAAAGACTTTTACCATCAGTATATGCATAATACATTACAGTTTAACAACAAAGATGCATCTTTTAGTGAAATCTCTTTTTATAGTGGAGTACATGCTTCTGATTGGAGTTGGGGTGCATTGATGTTTGATGCAGATAATGATGGTTATCGAGATATTTATGTTTGTAATGGAATTTATCAAGATGTAACGAATCAAGATTTTATTGATTTTTTTGCCAATGATGTGATTCAGCAAATGGCATTGACCGGTGAAAAAGAAGATATGGAAAAGGTGATTGAAAAGATGCCTTCCAATCCTCAGTTGAATAAACTATTTAGAAATAACAAAGACCTAACTTTTGATGATGTTGGAAAAGATTGGGGATTTGAAACAGCCTCTTTTTCAAATGGTGCTGCCTACGGTGATTTAGATAATGATGGTGATTTGGATTTGATTGTCAACAATCTTAATCAAGAAGCTTTTTTATACAAAAATAAATCAAAGGAAATTAACAGAAACCATCACCTAAGTATTTCTTTAAAAGGTAGTGATAAAAATACTTTTGCCGTAGGCGCAAAAGTGTATGCTTATAAAGGTGATGAAATATTAAACTTTGAAATGATTCCAACCAGAGGATTTCAATCCTCGATTGACTATAAAATGGTTTTTGGTTTAGGGCAATCTGGCCAAGTGGATTCTTTAAAAATAATCTGGCCAGATCTAAGTCAATCTATTTTAAATCAACCGCCAATAGATACTATATTAGTTATTGATTTTAAAGAAATCAAAAAATCAAACCTTCCCGATCAGAAAAATAACGCTGCCGCTAATGAATTTACAAAGGTGCTAACTGAAGTGAATTCCATTTTTCAAAAACACGAAGAAGATAGTCACGTCGATTTTTATAAAGAAGGATTAGTGCCAAGAATGCTTTCGAGGGAAGGCCCTTTTGCCGACCAAGGTGATGTCAATGGTGATGGTCTAGAGGATATTTTTATTGGAGGTGCAAGTGGTCAAACGGGGAAGTTATATATTCAGGGAGTAGAAGATTTTGCAATGGCGGATATTGCTTTTTTAACCAAACAAAAAAACTTTGAGGATACTGCTGTTAAATTTTTTGATGCAGATAATGATGGCGATTTAGATTTGTTTATCGGCTCAGGAGGAAACCTCCGAACTCAATTAACAAGAGAGATGCAAGACCGATTATATGTCAATGACGGTGGTGGAAATTTTTCATTAAACACCAAAGCATTTCCAAATAATGGTTACAATACCTCAGTTGCATTGCCATTAGATTTTGATGAAGATGGTGATTTAGATTTGTTTGTAGGTAGTAGAAGTGTGCCGTTAGTTTATGGAGTGAATCCGCAACATTTTTTATATGAAAATGATGGGACGGGAAAATTTAAGAATGTCATTGACGAAATAGCACCTGATTTTCAAAAAACAGGAATGATTACAGATGCCAAATTAGTTAATGTACTAGGAAGTGAAAAACCAGAATTGGTCATTGTAGGAGAGTGGATGTCGCCACAAATTTTTGAAATAAAGAATAAAACAATCACTTTACAAAAATCAAATCTTTCTGAATATTCAGGATGGTGGTATGCTATAGAAACCCATGACATTGATAATGATGGCGATCAAGATTTGATTTTAGGAAATAGAGGAGAGAACTTTTATTTCACAGGAACCAAAGAAGCTCCTGCAAAATTATGGGTGTCAGATTTTGATGATAATAAGTCTGTGGAAAAAATCATGTCAAGAAATATTGATGGTAAAGATATTCCGATTCCATTAAAAAAAGAATTGACCGACCAAATTGTAAGTTTGAAAAAACAGAAAAATTTGAAACATGTTGACTATGCCAACAAAACGATACAAGATTTATTTTCGCCAGAGGTTTTAAAAAACAAAACATCAGTTTTAGAAGGCAACTATTTTAAATCAGCGGTGGCGATAAATAATGGCAATGGAAATTTTGAAATAAAAGCATTGCCAAAAGAAATTCAATTTTCGTGTGTGTGCGATATTTATTGTACAGATCTAAATGGGGATAAAAATATAGATTTGATATTAGGTGGGAATGACGATGGTTTTACACCACAGTTTTCAAAACTAGATGCGAGTTTCGGACATGTATTGTTAGGTAACGGCGATGGAACATTTCAAAGATTGGAGAATAAATCTTCTGGATATTTTGTCAGAGGAAACATCAAACAATTTTTAGAAATAGAAAATAAAGGCGAAAAATATTTTTTGACTTTATTAAATAATGAGAAACCGAAATTGCATCAATTTAATAAAGTCAATCAATGAGCAACCAAAGAAGTATCGCAGGTATCCGATACCTATTCTCAGCAAGGGTAAGTATCTTTTTTATATTGGTACTGTTTGGTTGTACCCAAACGGAAATTAACCATGCATCTTCACAGTTTCAATTGTTAGAAAGTAACCAAACAGGATTAAATTTTAATTGTGAAACTTCTCAAGATTCCAATTTCAATATGTTCACCTACATGTATTTTTACAATGGAGGAGGAATTGCTGTAGGCGATTATAATAATGATGGATGGGAAGATTTATTTTTTACGAGCAATATGAGTGAGAATAAATTATTTCTCAACCAAGGTGCAAAAGGAGAGTTGTTGCAGTTTAAAGATGTGACTGCTGTAGCTGGTTTGGAAGGACTGTCAGGTTGGACATCAGGAGCTTCAGCAGTAGATATTAACAATGATGGGTTACTCGATATTTATGTTTCTCAACTAGGAGATTTTGCTACAATAAAAGGAAAAAATCAATTCTATATCTGCCAAGGAATCAAAAATGGAATTCCAATATTTGAAGATAAAGCGTCAGAATTAGGATTGGACTTTCAAAGGTTTTCTACTCAAGCTGCATTTTTTGATTATGATTTGGATGGTGATTTAGACATGTATCAAATGAATCATTCGCTACACCTTAATGGGACTTTTGGACAGCGCAAAAGTTTTAATGATGTTCATCCGACTTCAGGAGATAAATTATTGAAAAACGAAAATGGGAAATTTATTGATGTGACTTTTGAGGCAGGTATTTATAGTACTGTAATCGGTTATGGTTTAGGGATTGTTACAGGTGATGTGAATTTAGATGGTTATCCAGATATTTATATCGGAAATGATTTTCATGAAAATGACTATCTCTACATCAACCAACAAGATGGCACTTTCAAGGAAGTCATTACTGAACAAACCATGCACACCAGTCGATTTTCGATGGGCGTAGATATGGCAGATATTAATAACGACGGATGGACTGATATTATGTCGTTGGATATGATGCCTTATGATCCAATCATTTTAAAAAGTTCATCAAGTGAACCCGAATATAAAGTTTATGATTTCAAAAGAAGCTTTGGTTATCATCATCAATTTGCTAGAAATAATTTACAACTCAATAATGGTGATGGCTCTTTTTCAGAAATAGCAATGTTTGCAGATGTCCATTCGACAGATTGGTCTTGGGCCAATTTATTTTTAGATTTTAATCATGATGGCAACAAAGATATTTTTATCAGTAATGGTATTCCTCGTCGAATGAATGATTTGGATTTTATTAATTTCAAAGCAAACGATGACATCAGGTTTAAAGCCAATTCCAATAATATGGAGAATAAAGACCTTCTGTTAACGGAGAAAATGCCTAAGATAAAATTGCCTAATTTATTTTTTAAAAATAATAATGACCTTACATTTGAAAATATTGAGCAACAGATTTCGAATAACCAAGCCTCTTATTCTAATGGCTCGGTCTATGCGGATTTGGATAATGATGGTGACTTAGATGTTGTGGTCAATAACTTAGAAGACCAACCATTTGTATATAAAAACCTAACCATTGAAAAGAAAGATACTGCTTGCAACTACCTTTCTTTTAATTTTCAAGGAACGCCTAACAATATAAATGCAATTGGAACGAAAGTAATTATTTTTCAAAATAATGAAATTATTAGCGGAGCATATTTTCCAGTTAGAGGTTATCAATCAAGTGTACAAAAAGGGGTGCATCTAGGAGTTGGTGCAGGTGATGATATTGATTCTGTGATAGTGATTTGGACTGACCGAACTTACCAACGAATAGATAATTACACTTTAAATACCACTCAAAAAATATCATGGAAAACAGGTTTGCCCACGTTTGATTTTTCTTCTTTGAAAAAACAAAAAGTATCGAACGTACAATTGAAAGATATTTCGGATGAGGTAGGGTTAGATTATGTTCATGATGAAAATCCATTTATAGATTTTAATCGAGAGCGATTAATTCCGCAAATGGTTTCTAGAGAAGGACCTGCTGTGGCTGTGGGCGATTTGAATGGAGATGGATTAGATGATTTGTTTTTAGGTTCTGGAAAGAGAAGAAGGAGTCAAGTTTTTTTGCAAGCTAAAAATGGACAATTTTATAACAATACATCTACATTAATTGTGAATGATAGTATTTATGAAGATGTAGATGCTGTTTTGGTGGATATAGAAAATGATGGTGACTTAGATGTTGTGATCGCAAGTGGAGGAAATGAATACAAAGCAAATAGTGAATATCGGCAACAACGAATTTATATAAATGATGGCGGTGGCAATTTTTTTAATAAAATTAATTTTCCAGATACCTACTTAACAGCTTCCTGTGTTTTACCAACAGATTTTAATCAAGATGGACTAACCGATTTTTTCTTTGGCGCACGTGCTGAAGTTTGGCAATATGGAATAGTGCCGACTTCATATTTATTTCAAAATAAGGGAAATGGCGAGTTCGAAAATGTTACGAATAAATATTTAGGTGAAGAAGGAAAAATAGGTTTAGTGAAAAATGGAAATTGGACGGATATCGATCAAGATGGTGACGAAGATCTATTATTAGCTTTAGAGTGGAGTACGATTCAAATTTATCTGAATGAAGGCAATTCTTTTGTGAAAAAAGAAATCACAGATGAAAAAGGATTTTGGAATTTTGTATTTCCGTATGATTTTGACCAAGATGGGGATGTTGATATTGTTGCGGGCAATTTAGGCTTGAATAATAAATTTAAAAATATTTCCAAAAAGGAACCCCTAGAATTATATGTTAATGACTTTGATGATAACAAGCAAGTCGAGCAAATTTTGACTTACTATTTGGATGGGACAAAAATACCATTTGCTAATTATCAGGAGTTGACTACTACCTTGCCGATGATAAAAAAGAAATATATTTATTCGAAAGATTTAGCCAATGAGAAATTTGAGAATATTTTTCCAAAAGAAAAAATCAATCAGGCGGTGAAGCATGAAGCTACTTTTTGTCAAAGTGTCTTTTTTGAAAATAAAGGAAATTTGAATTTCGAAATGCAAGTACTTCCTGACCGATTACAATTTTCGACACTCAATGCTGCTGCATTGATTCAATCTCCAAATGAAGAAAATGTTAATTTATTATTAGCTGGAAATTTCTATGAAAACAATATTGAGATGGGACGTTATGATGCTGACTATGGTAATGTTTTATCTTTTGATAAAAATAAAAAAATGCAAGTGGATGGGATTAAAGAACTAAATGTCAAAGGACAAGTAAGAAGAATTGAGGCTATAAAGATTGCGGGAAAGCAATGTTATATTATTGTGAAGAATGATAAGGCGGTGCAAATTGTTAAGGTGGAAAATTGATAGTGAAAAATTGGCTTTAGCAATCTTTCACTATATAATTTTTTACCACAGAGTCACATAGAAAGATGTTGAATAATTACTAATGAAGTTAATACCCGATACTTAAACAAGACAAAACAATGAAAAACCTACTAATCAAAATTTCCCTCTTTATCAACTATTTTGTCTTTGCGATTTTACTCAACAGCGTAGGTGCAGTAATCTTACAATTGCAAAGAAACTTTGATATTTCAAAAGCAGATGTTTCTGTTTTAGAGGGATTTAAGGATATTCCTATTGCTTTAGCTTCATTTTTTGTTGCCTCATTATTACCAAGATTGGGAATCAAACGAGGAATGATTTTGGGATTGCTTATGGTTGCGGTGATGTGTTTAGCGATGCCTATGGTCGCAGATGAATTTTGGCATTTTAAATTATTATTTGCAGTAACGGGAGTTAGTTTTGCTATCATAAAAATTAGTGTTTTTGCCATCATCGGTTTAGTGACTAATGATGAAAAAGAACATAGTAGTATGATGAGCTGGATAGAAGGAACTTTTATGATTGGCGTACTAATCGGAAATATTATCATTAGTTATTTTATAGATGATGTCGATGCAAAATCTACCGAATGGTTAAATGTGTATTGGTTGTTAGGAGTGTTGTGTTTGATTGCAACGGCATTTGTGACCTTCTCCACTTTAGATGAAACAGCAGCCAATAAAGCGAACAATAGTATGGCAGATGATTTTATAGATATGCTAAAATTAGCAGCCAAACCTTTAATCTTAGTTTTTATCATAAGCGCATTTTTATTTGTTTTGATAGAACAAAGTTTCCAAACTTGGATGCCTACCTTTTATAAAGATATTTTAAGTGTTCCTGCTTCGATGAGTATTCAAGCGGGGGCAATTTTAGCAGGCGCTTTTGCTATTGGGAGAATTGCCGCAGGTTTTGTTTTAAAGAAAATGAATTGGTTGGTTTTTCTTTTGACTTGTCTTTCCTTACTTGTCGTGTGTATTTTACTAAATATTCCTTTAGCAAATTCAGCAATCATTTCGGAAGATGTAACTTGGTGGAATGCTCCTTTTGTAGCTTGGACATTTCCATTGATGGGATTATTTTTAGCACCGATTTATCCAACGATTAATTCCATTATTCTTTCTTCGATTCCAAAATATTTGCATAGTTCAATGGCAGGATTGATTGTTGTTTTTTCAGCCTTGGGAGGAACTTTTGGTTCGATAATAACTGGAAATTTATTTGAAGCATTTGATGGGTCAACTGCTTTTTATATGTCGATTATACCTATTGGATTATTGGCGGTTGCTTTAGTGATGTTAAATAGAATGTTTAAACAAAAACAAAATTTTTCATAATGATAAAAACACCTGACCAAATATTTGGTGACCTCTTCGAAGCTGTTCAGTTAGGAGGTGTCTTTAAGGATAGCAAAACTTTTGTTGACTTGATTCCTCTATTTTCTCCTGAAAAAATATTGACTGCTTTTAAGATGGAGAAAAACGAAGAAGGGTTTGATTTAGAAAAATTTGTTTGGAAAAATTTTAAAGCGCAAACTTTAGCTGCTTCAGATTTTGAAAGTGATACTAGCATTACCTTATCTGCACATATTTCTAATTTATGGAAACACCTGACTAGAGAAAAAGATGAAACGATTGTCGGTAGTAGTTTGATTCCTTTGCCATATCCGTATATTGTTCCAGGTGGACGATTTAAAGAAATTTATTATTGGGACAGTTATTTCACTATGTTGGGATTAGCAGAAGATGGGAAGATTGATATGGTCGAAAATATGGTGAAAAATTTTGCCTACCTCATCGAAACGATTGGGCACATTCCGAATGGCAACCGCTCTTATTTTGTGTCTCGTTCTCAGCCACCATTTTTTTCTTTGATGGTCAATTTATTATCAGAATTAAAAGGTGAAGAAATCCTTGTTACTTATTTACCTTTTTTAGAAAAAGAATATGAATTTTGGATGAGTTCAGATTCGAATAGAGTGATTCAAACTGGAGAATATTTACTAAATAGATATTTTGATAACAAAGATTTTCCAAGAGAAGAATCCTATGCAGAAGACGTGGAACTCGAAGGTGTTTTTCCTCAACCGATGTTACATCTTCGAGCAGCTTGCGAGTCGGGTTGGGATTTTAGTTCACGATGGTTGGCAGATAAAAATAGCTTAGAACAAATCAGAGCAGCAGATATTTTACCTGTGGATTTGAATTGTTTGATGCATCATTTGGAAAAAGCAATTTGTAAAGCATACCAACTTTCAGGTGATAAAATCAATGAGCAAAAATATTTAGAGTTGTCTAATCAAAGGGCAAGAGCCATTAAAACTATTTTTTATAACAATACAATTACGGCTTTCGTAGATATTGATAAAGTAGCAGGGCAATCGTCACAATTGACTTTGGCGATGCTGTATCCATTGTTTTTTCAGTTAGCAACTCAAAGTCAGGCAGATTCAGT
Source organism: Saprospiraceae bacterium (assembly GCA_045106765.1). Taxonomy (GTDB): domain Bacteria; phylum Bacteroidota; class Bacteroidia; order Chitinophagales; family Saprospiraceae; genus CAJQQY01. Next base: position 35,192 of record JBGCFD010000029.1, read on the forward strand.
TGCAGTAATTGTTGAGGAGAAATTTTTGAACGAAGGAGGTCTACCAACAACACTTATTAAAAGTGGACAACAATGGGATGCTCCAAATGGTTGGGCACCATTACAATGGATAGCCGTCAAAGGTCTCGATAATTATGGACATCAAAAACTAGCAAAAGGAATAGCTCAACGATGGTGTCACCTCAATGAAAAGGTATTTAAAAATAGTGGGAAAATGATGGAGAAATACAATGTGGAAGACTTAACACTAGATGCAGGTGGTGGAGAGTACGATGTGCAAGAAGGCTTTGGTTGGTCGAATGGAGTCTATCTAGCGATGCAGGCTTTTTTAAAAAATCATGACTAATTTGTCACAGTAACATCTCCATGTAACGTTTCTTTTTTTTCATCAAAAAATTCAAATTCAGCTAGCCAAATATATACACCTGACTGAACAATTTTCCCATTAACCATTCCGTCCCAACCACCTTGTGCGGAATTGAGCATCGCCTCTTTTGTTTCAAAAACCAAACTTCCCCAACGGTTAAATACTTTAAAAGAAGTTATCGTCGCAGGGTCAGGACTTTGGAAGAAAAAAGAATCATTGTACCCATCACCGTTTGGAGAAAAAGCATTGGGAATATAAACTCGACGAGTTTCATCTACCAAAATTTCTATCAAAGTGGAATCTGCACAAAATCCATTGTTGACATAAACAGCGTAAATAATATCATTCAAAGGAGTGGCAATTGGTTGAGGGCAATTAATGCAGTTGAGCGAATTAGGTGCCGGGTCATTCCAAAGGATAGCTAAAGAATCTCCAGCATTAATTATAAATGGCTCTAGCTCAATACTTTCACTTTGCTGAATAGAGTAGGAGGCGACATCAAATTCTACATTGATATGATCTCCTTCTTCGACATTAAAAATGACTGTCGCAGTATCACATCCATCTAATATTAAAACTGGGTAATCACCCATTTCTTCCACTTCAATTTGACTGTTTGTAGAGCCATCATACCAAAGGAAAGTTTTCCCAAAAAGTGAAGCATCTAACAAGACATTCCCGTCTTCACAAATAAAAGTATCAATAGTCAAAAAATCATCACCCACCCCTTTTATAAAAAAACTAGTACTGTCAGGAAAAAAGGTCGTTGAAGGATCGTCGGAGGTACGAGTCTGACCTATTCCTTGAGGAAGTCCTTTTAATAAGGCCTTATTACGATTGATTCCAGGGATGACATCTTCTACTGAAACTAATATATCTATAGTATCTATACCTTCGTGTAACAATATATTTTCTAATTGAAAAACATTGGGTGGCAAATTAGGAGTCAACTCACTATCATATGGATTGTTGACTATTTCCAAGAAGGTAAATCCTGTGGGTAATGTATCCAAAAGGGTCAAATCAAATCGTTCTTCCCCTGAGTCATTTTCCAAGATATATCGGAACAAAGCTTCACTACATCCAAATAGTGTATCAGGTTGAACAATGTGTCTAAGCTCAATTGTATAGGGACAGGTGGCAGAAACTACATCATAATTAACAATGATATTTTCACAGGCACTTCCTGCGGAAAGCGAAAATAAACCTGTTTGAAATACATTTATTTGCTGCGCCGTTGAACCATTATTCCAAGTAATATTATTTCCATATTCACTAGCATCAAGTGTTACGGAATTTCCCAAACACAAAAAAGAATTGAACGTCAAACTATCTTCATCAAACCTATTCACTTCCATTCGAGTACTATCTTCTGTTGCAGCAGATGAAGGATTATTTGATAAAACGATACTTCCATTTTCCGTAGGAATATTACTTAAGGTAGCCTGACTTTTATAGAATGCTTTGGGTATGTCATCTACATAAGCTTGCACCGTATAAGTATGAATGCCTTGAGGAATACTTAGATTTTCAATGCGTAAAAAATTATCTGCTGTGGTATTATCCAATGTACCTCCAAAAGGAATATTAGTAGGTGAGATAAAAGTAAAACCATTTGGGAGCTCATGTTCTAACAAAACATTTTCAATTATTCCACCTGTTTGATTTGCAAAAGCAAATTCAAAACTCAAGTCACTACATGGAAGCATGATTTCAGGAATGACTTTGTTATCAATTTCAATGGAAAAAGGACAGCCTGCCATATCTGTAATTGGTAGCACCCCAGAGGTAGAGATAAGTCGAGTTTCACCAGTAGATTGATCTACCTCAAAAAGCCCGCTGACTAAACCCAATACTGCATTTCCATATCCATACATATTTCCAAAAGCATCAAAGTACATTCCTTTAACGTCATGTTCAAAAAAAATAGGAGGCATAGCATTGATAGAGTTGGAGCCAAGATTATGAGTATAGAACCGTTTTCCTATATCGTCAAAACCAAACATCACAGAAGTAATGGGGTGAAAACTAATATCATTAGTTCGAGTTCCATTGCTAAAGTCTATTTCGACTACTTCATAATTACCACTTGTCAAATCAATGGTTAATAGTTTAGTATCATCGCCATTATTTGATCCAATAACGACCAGAGAGTTTCCATCAGGCGTAACATCCCCTGCAAAATATGCAAGACTAACATCAACATTTGGTGTTCCTAAAATTTCAACATTTCCATTTGCATCAATTCTATAGAGTTCATGGGTCAATGGATTGAGTCCATAGAGCATCTGATCTGTGATTCTATAACCTATTGCATTAATTTCAATTCCAAGGTTATCATTAATGCTAGTGAAGACTATACCATTATTTGAACCCACGGATAATTGATAAAGTGTATTATCACTTTCTCCAATCATCCATACTTGTCCTTCACAAGTAAAAGGAGTTTGTCCTTGTAGTGAACAATTCACCAACAAAAATATGACACATAATATGGATTGAAATCGAACCATGGATAATGAATTAAGATATATTCTTAAAGATAAAAATTAAGAGATTACTTTTGACCTTTTTTATCAAAATTATAGATTAAAAATGCCTTTAAAATTGCATTTTATTTCATTATTTTGAGTCCTTAATTTCTAATTAAAAAAAAGAAGGACATGAAAAAAATATGGTGGAAAGAAGAAGTGATTTATCAAATTTATCCAAGGAGTTTTAATGATTCAAACGGGGATGGGATTGGAGATATTCCAGGGATTATTGAGAAGCTAGATTATCTCAAAAATCTTGGCGTAGATATAATTTGGTTGAGTCCTATTTATGATTCTCCTAATGATGATAACGGGTACGACATTAGTAATTATTATAAAATTCATCCAGAGTTTGGGACGATGGCAGAATTTGATGAGATGCTCAAAGGGTTACATGATCGTGGAATGAAATTGATCATGGATTTGGTAGTGAATCACAGTTCTGACGAGCATGAATGGTTTGAGGCATCTCGCCAATCAAAGAATAATGCTCACCGTGATTATTATATTTGGAAAAAAGGAAAAGATGGAGGTCCTCCTAATAATTGGAAATCTTTCTTTGGTGGTAGTGCATGGGAATATGACAAAAAAACAGATGAATATTACTTGCATATATTTTCTAAAAAACAACCCGACCTGAATTGGGAAAATCCAAATGTTCGGAAAGAGGTTTATAAAAATATTCGATTTTGGTTAGACAAAGGAGTCGATGGTTTTCGAATGGATGTGATTCCATTGATTTCAAAACGATTGGAATTTGCTGATGCTAATTTTGAATCTTTTGGAGAATGTGTGGAGAAAATGTATTCTAATGGACCTCGTGTTCATGAATTTATTAATGAAATGTATGAAGCTGTTTTAAAAGAATACGACATCATGACGGTGGGCGAAGGACCAGGAATTACTTCAAAAGTTGGGTTAAATTATGTGCATGAAAGTAGGGGAGAGTTGAGTATGATTTTTCATTTGGATCATATGTTTTTAGGATTCGGCTCAAGGGGAAGATTTGATGTTGTGTCTTATGATTTAAAAGATGTTAAACGTATTTTTAGAGAATGGTACGATGCGATGGGCGACTCAGGATGGGTAAGCATATTTTTAGACAACCATGATTTTGCAAGGATGGTTTCGAGGTGGGGGAATGATACGACTTACCGAATAGAGAGTGCCAAAATGCTAGCGATGTTAGTGCTCACCATGCGAGGAACACCAAGTATTTATCAAGGTTCTGAAATTGGAATGACTAATGTGAAATTTGATTCTATTGATGATTTTGACGATTTGGAAGCATTGAATTTTTATAAAGAATTTTCAGAGGAAGGAATGAGTGAAAAGGAATTTATCGAAATCGCCAATACAACAGGAAGAGATAATGTTCGAACACCTATCCAATGGGATAACAATAAACATGCAGGATTTACAACTGGTGAACCTTGGATAAAAGTAAATCCAAATTACCCTTCTATCAATGCAAAGATAGTATTAGAAAACCCTGATTCTATTTATTATTTTTATAAAAAAATGTTGGCATTTCGAAAAGAAAACCTAACACTTGTTTATGGGAAATATGAAGAAATAAAAACGGATAATGAACAATTATTTATTTATCGAAGATGGGATGAAGCATTTGAATATTATGTTGTTTTAAATTTTAGTGATAAGTCAAGTGGATTTCATCTTGAAAATATTTCGTCTTATGAATGTGTGATTGGGAATTACCTTAACAATGAAAATACAAATTTACAACCGTGGGAAGGCAGGTTGTACAGGAAGTTGATTTGATTAAAAAGCTTACTTGCAGAATAATAGCCTTGAAAAGGTAGACCAATTAAACCAGGCAGAGTTATTCCAGTATTAATTAGTGAGGATATCAACGGTGATATTTTCTGAATCTAAGATATTCATACATTCAGTAAAAATGAAAATTCAATTTACTAGGGGTCTTGCAGGGGTTACTATTTTAGAATGTGATTTATTTTTTTCTTGAAAATTTATATTCAAGAGTATTGAGTATGAATTCCCATAATACTTCAAAAGGTAGAACCTCTACTTCATGAGCTTGGTTATTAAAATTAATTTCAATCGTTTTTAATTTGTCGAGATACCGTTTTGCTCGTCTTTCGACTCCAGCTCTGTGGAAGCCTGAAATAGGAATTTGCACTAGCATTTTAATAAAACAATTACATCGAAAATTGGGGTTGTTCGTTTTTAAGTAACGGTCACAATATTTGTTAAGCGCATCGATCCGTTCGGCTGCTGCATCATATTTTCGTTGATAAATTAAAAATGCCATTTGGATAACCAGTATGGGAATGTTCATACCATGCTTATCTTTTGAAAAAGAAGGGACATCATTAATAAATTTTCCCAGTCGGATTTTACTAAAGTTTTTATCATTTTTTAAGAGAGTAACTTTGTCGACTAAAAACAAAAAGTGTAAATATATTTTATACACAGACCATATTTCATAAAAGATTTTATAAGACTTAAATCTAGCATGATTAGTGACGGTATGATATATTTCATATGCTTCCTGATAATTTCCAGTATGAAAAGAGAGCATAAAGAAATACTCATTAGTTTTAAACCAATTAAAGGTTCCTTCCGTTACAAAATCTTTACATTCTTTTGCTGTAATTTTTCCTTCTTCAAATTCTTTTAATTGGATATGACAAACTAATTTATTAAGTGAAAGATTTCTAATACCACCTTCAAAGTCTACGGAATATTGTTTTAAGTATGAGATGGCTTTTATACAAATATTTTTAGCTGCCTTATAATCAAAAACTCCCATTGCACCTATTAACTGAATTTGATATAAGTGATAATGAAACTTAACATTATCAGTCTTATTCTTCATAACTGATAATTCTTTGTAATACATATTAGCGTCTTCTTTTATTTGTGGGTTAGCGGTAACGCTATCTGTAGTATAATCAAGAATTAACTTCATGTAATATTTATAAGCTAGATTGATATATTTCTGTTGCGTTTTAAAATAATCATATTTATGATCGTAGTATTCAAACCGTTCTTTATTTTTTTCTCTTAAAGCATAATGCTTTCTTAATAAAATTGATGTAGATATACCTAATTCAAAAAATTCATATTGGGCAGCTTTCTTAAGAATTTTCTCTGCGAGTTTAACTGCTGTCTTGCGGGCAGATTTTTCAGTTAATACTTTGCAAGCAGCCCATTCTTTCCAACATTGAAAATAAATTTCATCTCTATTCTTTTGGCTATTAGTATCAATAAATAGAATGGTATTGAATAATCTTTTTTTGAGTTCATGTTTGAGGTTACGATACTTTCCAGAGATCTCTTCTTTTCCATAAATAGAAAGTGCTGCTTGTTTATCCGTTTTTACTTCTCCAGTTTGAATGGCTTCAAAGAGTTGGTATAATTTAGAATCATATTGTCTAGAGTCATCACCGATGATTTCAATAGAACGAGTTTTATACTTTGTTAGGATATACGCTAATTCTTGTAATTCTTCCATGTGTTTAGTTTTGATAGGAGTTTAAGTGTAATGTTTTTGTTGTTATTCTATCAGTAGAGAATATAATTTTCTAACGCAGATAATAATTTGTGCGTTGTAAAGTGTTGATTAAGAGCATGTTATATATGTGTTCGTATATTGAACCAGATATGCTTTCATCTTACATTAACGTTGTAGCTGTCATTTTTTAAGCTTTTTTTCTATTCTATATTTGTAATATCAATTCAATATAAAGTGATGTTACTAAAATCCAATCTGAACTTTTCCTCTTTAATTGAACTGAAACAACTAACACTAATTTTTTAACCTATAGGTTCTTAGAGAAGATCTAACGAGCCTACACAAAATACCTATGCTATGATCCTTTCATTATTAATCTCTTTTATGATTTCATTTGGATTCATTTCTTCAGAATCAGATTATGATAACTTAAACCAAACACAAATAGATTCTTACGAGCAAATTATTATTGATGATGTAGATACATTATAGATGAAATACATTATATATGTAAGGAGTTAGATGAGAAAATATTCAATTTTTATATTTACTTACATAACTAATTTAATGAATAATTGTTCTTTCAAATCTAAAGAAAAATTTTGGAATTTACAACTTGAAGATATTTATTCTTGCTTTATTCGTATTCTTAAATGATTGATAATCAGTATTTTACATTTTATAGTGCAAGTTTATGGTTTTTTTTAAGTCTAACAATTTGGTGAAAGTTGTCATGTCATTTAAGTAGATTCTAGCTATATCTTTGTACAGGTGATAATAAAAAATCAAAAATAGTCATTATGAGACCTATACAGACAGAATCAGCATACATTAAAGCAGGGAAGGTCGATTCGATTGAGAAGGCTTTTGTAGAAGTTATACTTGGTAGACCAAGTGCTAAATGTAATCATTTAGGGATATGTAAAATAGAGAGAGTGTATTCAAACAGTTTTGAAGATTTTGAATCATTTTCATGCCAATCTTCTGGTAGATTATATGCTCTAGCAAACCTAAAAGAAAGTGTTTACTTTGAGTTAGTTTTTGAAAGAAATTCTATTTCGGAGACTATTTATGATTTCCATTTTAAAGATGGTGTTTTTACAATAGAAGAGGAGTATACTGTTGATTTGAAATTGGGCGGTGCACCAATCTTAATTACTACGGGCGAATATAATATTAAACTATCAGATACTTTAGTTGCGATTCGATTCGAAATAGCTTAGAATTTTTCCCAAAAAGTAGCTGTCAGTTTTTCTGGCAATTTTGTCTAAACAAACAAACTTACATTTATAATAACGAAATTGTAATAAGTAAAATGGACTCACTTGAATAGATATATTCTGAAACCATTCACCTTTAAATTGAAGTTATTATTTATTACTCTTGACATAGCCTAGTATACTTAAAAGTATTGTTATGTAAGGGATTCAAAAGTAAAAAACTAAAAAAAGGAAAGATCTTCTTTTCGAAGCTTTAAGTACAAAATATTAGTTAGAGTTCCATCTTAGATAATACAACTGTACTTGGTGGAGAAAAGAGTTTTTATATGTTTTAATTTCTATATAAAGCGACTAAAACGTTCTAAAAGCAATTTTTAATACA
>JBGCFD010000003.1:0-2529 GCA_045106765.1 Saprospiraceae bacterium
GTATTGAAGCGATGGGGTAGGTTTCTGGACTTGTGACTGGTAATCGGTGACTCGTTTTTTTTTTTATTTTTTAAAATCGAACAATGCAGATAGGCGTTGTTCGATTTTTTTATTTAAAGTCTGTGTAGTATGCTATTAATAAGAATTATTGAATATAAATAGGCTTGAAATAGTATTATTTAAGTAAATGTGTTAAGATTATTTTTTCTCATATTTCAATAATAATATTCCTATATTAATCGTATTACATACGAAACTATTATATTATTTGGGCGAGTATTATTTTTAGGTTCAAATACCTCTATTATTAGTTGATTACCTATAAAAGGGTTACTTCTTATAAGAGTTGAATTTAATTCATCAGCATTTATTATTTTTTTTCTACTCAGGAGAAAGTTAAATTCATTATAGATATGCATATAAGATGAATCTGATAAGGAAAAATTGTCAAAATATATTTTTAAATCCTGAATATTAGGAGCCTCAATTTTAGAAATATAGTAATATCCGTTTTCGATGTTTATTCTTGATGCTTCTTCTAAAACATTTATTTCTGCCAATTCTCCTCTTCCAGTTACAATAGGCTCAATACTTAAAGTATATTTGTCTAACCACCCTAGGAAATAATTATACAACCATCCTTTTTTGTATGAATGCTTTGAATTCTTAATCTCTTCATCATGATACTGTACGCAATAAGGCTCAACACTCTCCTTAAACCTCCTCACTTCCTCATTTGTAAAACTCAAAGGTAAATCAGGAACTTGCGCCTTCAAATTCAAAAAACAAAGTAGTAATAAGCTGCAAAAGAGGATTGTATTTTTCATGAAAATATTATTGTATAAGGAATTACACTATCACATCTTTGTTCAAATAGATGTAGATATGATATTGAAGTTTGGTATTATTTCATTGATTAATAACAGAATTTAATATACAAGACCATCAATTATTATACTACTGGTTAAACAATCTTTATTAGCTTGGAAAAATTCTAATATTAAGAGATTGTGAAAGATAACTTTTTCTAATTTTGGATAATAAAAAGGAGCGTCTTTGTACTTATCTATATTTAATAAATATCCTTTTTTTCTTATGGGATTAGGGTTGCTTGAACTCGAATAATAAACATGTGTTTCGTTCATATATTCAGGACTATATACTCGAAAATTTGATGATTCTGAAATGAAGAAATCTTCGTAAAATATTTCCATTGCCCCAACTTTGTAAGAATAGAATTTATATACATATAAAGAACCGCTATCAACGTCAAATACTTCTGCATCTCTTAATAAATTAATGCTAAAAGGAGTTCCTACCGCAACTATTGGAATGTCGAAATCGTATGTATTTTCGGGGGCAGGAGGTAAAATATATGGTTTTATTTTATCCCTAAATTCTGCTACCTCCTCATTCGTAAAACTCAAAGGCAAATCAGGAATCTGCCCCTCCAAGTTTTTAAAAAAAAGCCCCAACAAACTGAAAAACAAACACATAGTTTTCATAAACCTACTTTTATCTAATCCAAAAAAAATCAACAATACGGCTATTTACCTCCCCATTTTCACCAGTTTTTGGCTATACGATTGATTCGCATACCGCCACAAAAGCAAATACATTCCATCTTCCCAATCACTCGCATCAACAATATATTGTTTACCATTGTTGCTATTTGTTAGGATAGAAGATAAGGTAGCTTGATATATGATCTGCCCCATAGCATTTGTTACTATGATTTCATCTTCTTCCTCTATCTGCATTTTTTCTCCCCAATCAAGATAAAACAAATCCTTACTCGGATTCGGAAACACCCTCAAAGAACCTTCTTCCTCCAAAAGATTATCCGCAATACCTGTATCCAAAGCAGGGCCAATATAGACATCATACAAAACCAAAATCGCATATTTATCCGCTATACCATTCGAACTTCCATGAAAAGCAATCATGACCTCCTCTCCCTCATAAGCTGATAAATCATAAACATCTTCTACTCTACCTATAGGATGAACATAAGCACTGTCATACACTTTCAGTGGCTCGAAATTCATACAATCGGTACTGATCATAATCTCAAAAACATCATCATTCCCTAAGTTTTGTTCAGGCCAACTATTAATGAAAAAATTAAAACGCAACTCGGTATTGTTTTCAGGAACAAATACAGGACTCACAATCCACTCCTCTATCTCTTCTCCCTCTTCAAAATCTAATACTGCACGTCCTTCACTATGAAGACTTGAACTCCATCGGCTACCCTCCTCTACTGGTTTTTCTGCCCCTATCCCTTCCCACCATCCTGGATAAGAATCTCCTATAGGTTTGTGGTTGTAGTATTCTTCAAAATTTACACTAAGCGTATGCCAAAAAAAAGGATTTCTAAGAGGCTGATACCATTCTTGAATATTATTGCTTTCATTTTGTTCCTCTTCTAAGAAAACATTTAGTCCAATCCAACACTCAAAATTGCTTAAGGTCTGATAATCCAATAGAGGAATAGGAATCCAAGTAGAATGGTTTGCCGTCAAAGTC
>JBGCFD010000030.1:0-69746 GCA_045106765.1 Saprospiraceae bacterium
GCAAAATAAAAAAAGACAATTTTTTACAAAAAGTAAAATTAGAAATTAAAGAAAAAGTGAAAATTGATCAAAATGGAAATCTTCATTTTTACATAAAAGATTTAAAAAATATTTTTTCCGAAAGAAGCAAAACTACTTCTAGCCAATATAGTGGACTGTTTCAATTTTATAAAAATAAAGGGAAAGTTAAAGCTGTAATTAATGGACTAACACCTGGGTATGGAAAATTATTTGGAAGATTCTTGCCATTGTTTGATGAAGAAATAACAATACAATTACAAAGTTGGAATGCTGAGATACAAGATGGTAATCTATGGGTAGAAAATGTAGATGCCTCCATTTTTAACGCTAATTTACATCCGCCAATTTTAAATTATGAGATAAAAAATTCGAGGAGTCAGAATAATTTACCTCCTGAAAACCAAATTCCAATTAATGAAATTGAAGTCACTTGGGATGAAGATTTAAAAGAGCTAATTTTAGTTTATTCGAAAACAAAAGAACGAATTATTACTTTTGATTTTGGATTCGAGCATCCTGAAAATCGTTCTCCAATGTTTCAATTGTTGAATGGATTTAGTTTGCCTCATGCCACTTATCGATATTTTTTAAAATTAGTGAATGGTTTGTTTGTTGATGAAAAACCTAATGGAATCAATGGTTTCAGAAGAGTTGTGATTGATGATCATTTAGTTTTGCAACGCCAGTTTCAAGAAGTGCCCCATTTATTTTTTCCAAAAAAAGAAAAAAACGAAACGAGTAGCTCGTATTTTCTTAAGATCCAAAAGTGGAAAAAAGACAATAATATTCCTCAATTTATTTTTCTAAAACCTATCCCGAATTCTGAGGAAACAAAATCAAAACTAGGTCGAGGTTTTTTTAAGCCTCAACTAATCGATTTGAATTCTCCAATTGCAATTGTATTGTTACAAAAGGTTTTGGCAAAATTTTCAGGGAGATTTAAAATAGAAGAAATGCTCCCAAATGGAAAAGAATTAATTAGTGATTCTATTTCAGAGCTTGCTGTTCAATGGAGGATTTAGTAGACAGTTTTACAGTATTCAGTTAGCAGTCAATAAAACTGGCAACTGAATACTGTTAACTGAAAAGCTGTCTACTGATTAATTTTTTCTAAGTCGAGTAGAAAAGCATATTCTAAAGCAGTTTCTTTATGTTTTTCAAAACGTCCTGCTAATCCGCCGTGTCCCGCTACCATATCACAATGCATGATTAAATTATTATTATCCGTTTTTAAATCTCGTAATTTGGCTAGCCATTTGGCAGGTTCCCAATATTGAACTTGCGAGTCATGGTAGCCTGTTGTGATTAACATAGAAGGATAATCTTTTGCTTCTACATTATCGTAAGGAGAGTATGATTTGATATATTGATAAAATTTTTCATCCTTTGGATTTCCCCATTCATCAAATTCGCCAGTCGTCAAAGGAATCGTTTCATCCAACATAGTATTAATGACATCTACAAATGGAACTGCTGCTACAACTCCATTCCAAAGCTCTGGTCTCATATTGATAATTGCTCCCATCAACAAGCCTCCAGCACTTCCTCCCATTGCATATAAATGATTATTTGAAGTGTAGTTTTCCTGTATTAAAAAATCGCCACAGTCAATAAAATCATTAAATGTATTTTTTTTATTGAGCAACTTTCCATTCTCATACCAATGTCTTCCCATTTCTTCTCCACCTCTAATATGAGCGATGGCATAAGCAAATCCACGATCTAATAAACTCAATCGAATCGAACTAAAATAAGGATCCATACTATGTCCATAACTTCCATAAGCATAGAGTAAGAGTGGTTGTTTACCATCTTTTTTAAATCCTTTTTTATAGACAAGTGAAATAGGAACCTTTGTTCCATCCTTAGCAGTTGCAAATAATCTTTCTGATTGATATTGAGTTTTATCATACCCTCCAACAACTTCTTGTTCTTTTAATAATTGCATTTCTTTGGTCTGCATATATAGTCAAAAACTGAATTTGGAGTAGTCAAAGAAGTATAACCCAAGCGTAGAATTTGTGTGTCAAAATCCATGTTAATTGAAGTGTAAGCCATAAATGCTTTTTCCCCAAAATCAACATAATGTTCTTCTCCTTCCCATGGCCTAATTCTCAATTGTGTAATTCCTTCGACCCGTTCTGAGACTACTAAAAAATCATTGAAAAGATCAACATCTTCCAACAAAACATCATCTCGATGAGGAATGACTTCTGCCCAGTTTTCACGAGATGTTTTAAATTCAGGACATTCCATCAAACGAAAATTTTGAGCGTCTAAATTAGTTTTGACTAACCATTTGTCATGATAATGATTGATGTCATACTCTAATTTTAATTCTCGATTTCGAGGTTCGAACATTTGAAAATCACCATCAGGATTACCTGCATCGAGGAATTTATATTCTTGCGTTAACGTAGCATGAGAACCGATGACCAAATATTTTTTTGACTTGGTTTTGTAAATATAGGTGGAGAAAGTTTCATCTTCTTCGTGAAAAACTAGCTGATCTGAAGAGGGATCAGTTCCTAACTTATGTTTGAAAATTTTAAAAGAACGAAGTGATTCATCTTTTCGAGTGTAGAAAACTGTTTGGTTATCATTGGCCCAAACACTTCCTCCTGTGGTATTTTCGATCACGTCCGGAAGAAATTCACCTGTAATTAAATTTTTAAATCTGATCGTGTAAATTCTTCGACTCACAGTATCTTCTCCAAATGCGATAATTTGATTATTTGGGCTGACACTTTTCCCTGCAATTTTATAATAATCGAAAGGTTTTGCCAATTCATTTTCATCTAACATGATTTCTTCAGGAGCTTCCAAGTTTCCTTTTTTTCTAGAATAAATTGGGTGTTCCTTTCCTTCTTCAAATCTCGTGAGATAAAAATATCCATTATCAGCATAGGGAACTGATTCATCATCTTGCTTGATTCGGCCTACGATTTCATCAAATAATTTTTTTTGAAAATCTTCGGTGTGTGCTAAAACTTGTTTGGTATAGTCATTTTCAGCATTGAGATAATCTAAGACATTTTGTGTTTGGGCATCAGGTGTTTCTGCATTTTTTTGCTCATCAGAAAGTCGCATCCAAAAATAATCATCTACTCTTGTGTCATTGTGAGTGGTTATTTTTAGAGGTATTTTTTTTGCTATCGGTGGTTTAGGATTTTGGTTTTGACGCATTGTAATATTTTAGAATTTTTAAATTATACATGGTGGTTTGCTAAAGCAGGCCACTACGTGTTATTTGTAACGAAAAAAATTAGAACCCGTTTCGAATTGGGCAAAAGAACTTATAATTCAAAAACAAAAGGAGCATTTACAATTCTATTTTCACTTGCTTTATAACCTGATGCATTTAAAAATATGGTATTATTAATTTCCTTTTTACCATAACTTGCATGAATATGGCCAAATAAATGGACTTTTGGCTGCACTTGTTTTACTTTTTCCAAAAGTCTTTTTTCTCCTCTAGATGTAAAATTGGGAGTCAAATCCAAAATAGAGTAGGGAGGTTGATGAGTGATAAGAATTTGAGTATCCTGTGGAATACTATCCCAAGTTCTATTTCCCCAATCCAATGGAAAAGGTACTCCCCAAATCAGATGTCCATTAATTTCAAATCCAGAATGATCTAATTGTAATACACCCTTTGGCATTTCTATATCCAAAAGAGAAACTTGGTTTTCTAAATCAAAGTCATGGTTTCCTCGAATAAGAATTTTATGTTCAAAATCTAGTTCACTCATCCAAACCAAAAAATCAGCTACCTGTTCTTGATTCCCTTGATTACAAACATCTCCTGCATGGAGTAATACGTCACCTTTTGGTAATTCTAGTTGTCGATGACAACCATGAGTGTCAGAAATGGCAATATATTTCAATATTTTAGTATTTGAAGAGCTAAGATAACAATTGATTATTTTAACTGTTCATGGAATTTGTAAATACTTTGTTAGATTTTCAAGAAAATTCTATCGAATATATTTTGCCATTCTATAGAGATTAACAATATTGCATTCGCCTTATGCAACTTAATACATCATATAAACAAATACTAGCTATAAGTACTCCAATCATGCTTGGAAGTGCTGTTCAGAATGTCATTGCGGCAACTGATGTGGTTTTTTTGGCTCGATTGTCAAAAGCAGATTTAGCTGCTATTGGTATCGTTGGGGTATTTTATTTGATTGTTGCAGCGGTGGGTTTTGGTTTTTCCAAAGGAGGTCAAATCATGATTGCTCGTCGAATGGGGGAAGGACAAATTGGAGAAGTTGGGCGAACTTTTTATGCAATGGTTTACTTTGAATTGTTGCTAGCAGTTTTTATGTTTTTGTTTATGCAATATGGTGCAGCTCAGTTTTTCTCGCAATTTGTTGATTCCCCTGATATTCTTTTAAAATGTCTACAATACTTGAATTATCGTTCCTATGGCGTATTTTTCAGCTATGTTGGAGTGGCGATTGTTGCGCTGTATACAGGAGTAGCAAGAACGAATTTTATCGTTATCGATACTTTAATTTTAGCGGTAGTCAATTTTATATTGAATTGGGGATTGATTTTTGGAAAATGGGGATTACCAGAAATGGGAATTGCTGGAGCAGGTTTAGCAAGTACTATTGCTGAAGTTGTTGCCTTTGTTTTATTTGTGGTTTATATCTTTTTTGATAAAAAAGCTATTGAATATAATCTCTTTAAATTACCTAAAATCGATTATGAATTAATTAAGCAGCAGCAAAAAATTGCTACCCCAATTGTTGCACAAGCGGTAGTTGGGATGGGCAGTTGGCTTTTCTTTTTTGGATTGGTCGAGAACTTAGGAGATCGAGAATCTGCTATTACGAGCATGATGCGAATTGTTTATTTGGTGCTTTCGATTCCTTGTTGGGGATTTGCATCAGGCATCAATACGATGGTGAGTAACTTGATTGGACAAAATAGGAGAGATGAGGTGATGCCTTTGATTTGGAAAACGGCCTTCCTTTGTTTGGTGGTTACTTTTGCGATCTCCTTGCCGGTAGTTTTGTTTCCTCAATATAGTTTGTATCCATTTTTTGGAGAAATAAATTTGGATTTGATTCAAGACGCTCAATATACGTTATATGTGTTGTTTGGCATTTTGATGATATTTGCGGTTGGCGGAGTTTACTTTAATGGATTAGCTGGAACGGGGGCTACTTTTTATGGATTAATGATTCAAACAGTTTGTGCGGTGGCTTATGTTTTATATATTTCGTTTGCGGTAAAACAATTAGAAGTTGGATTGGAATGGGCTTGGGCTGCGGAGATATTTTATTGGATGGCGATTTTGGCGATGTCGTATTGGTATTTAAAATCGAATAGGTGGCATAAGTTGGAGGTGTGACAGAAATCTATGATTTAAATATTTTTATAAAAATGATCAGACTGATTAAATTCTTTTTCTTCCTAATTTTAATTTTTTTTGATTGTTCCATAAATAGTAAATCATTAAACCTTGGGGTGAGTGAAATTGAAAATAAATTTATTAAGAAAGATTCATTAAAAATTTATTTTAATATTATTCCTGATGAGATAATTTATGAATATGATTCTTGGAGAAAAAAGGAACTTGAAATCCCAGCTGAATTGATTCAAACGAATTTGAATAAAACAGATATGAAACTTTCGAAAACTATATTTTATGGATTAAAAAGTGAAGGAGACAGCCACATTCAAGTTTTTGATTTTGATAATAATTTAATCGAAGTTGGTAAAGAAGTAGATTATCATTATTTACCTTTTTGGGAAGAAAATTTGAAAGAGGTAAATTTAAAATGGAATGAGTCTAAAACAGATACAATTGATTTAGATGTTTTCTATAAATTTGAAAAAGGAACTTATAAAATCAGATTTGTAAATTCAGATTTTGATTCTGAGATTGTATCTAATTGGGATACATTAAAAGTATTAAATTAAAAAATTAAGCGATTGCTGCAAATAATTTATTTAAAATAACCTATGTTCCAAATAATAAAAGACGACGGCTGGCTAACTCCTTACGAACCTGAAATCCAAGCACGGTTTGATCGATTCCAAGCTACCCTAAAATGGATAAAAGAAGAATTTGGCAGTTTAAAAAAATATGCTTCTTTCCATCAATATCTAGGTTTACAATATGATAAAAATAAAAATGGGTGGTACTATCGTGAATGGGCACCTGCTGCAGATGCTTTATTTTTTATTGGTGATTTTAATAATTGGAAAGGAAAAGATCATCAAATGTATCCAAAAGGAGATGGACTTTGGGAAATCTTTATTCCTGATGAAAACGGACAGTCCGTTCTAAAACATGAGGAATTAATCAAAGTCCAAATTCACTCCAATGGTCAAATTCGAGACCGAGTTCCAGTTTACATAACAAGAGTTTTACAAAATCCAGAAACACATCTTTTTGCTGGGCAGATTTGGAATCCATCTGATTCTTTTTCTTGGACAGATGATGATTTTGACTATGGAAAAGATACGCCACCATTGATTTATGAATGTCATATTGGAATGGCATCGGAGGAAGAAGAGGTCGGAACCTATTTAGAATTTGCCAATGATACTTTACCTCGGATTCATAAATTGGGCTATAATTGTATTCAAATGATGGCGATTCAGGAGCATCCTTATTATGGATCTTTTGGTTATCATGTGAGTAATTATTTTGCTCCTTCATCTCGATTTGGAACTCCCGAAGATTTAAAATATTTAATCAACAAAGCACATGAATTAGGCATTGCAGTCATCCTCGATGTAGTGCATTCTCATGCGGTGAAAAATGTGGAAGATGGGTTGAATGATTTTGATGGATCAAAGCAACAATACTTTCACGAAGGTGATCGAGGTTATCATCCTGCTTGGGATTCTAAATTATTTAATTACGGAAAAGATGAAGTTAGACGATTTTTGCTCTCCAATTTAAATTATTGGATGACTGAATTTCATTTCGATGGTTTCCGTTTTGATGGGGTGACGTCAATGTTATACGATCATCATGGACATTTTATGAGTTTTGATCATTATGATAAATATTTCAAAGAAGGAGTGGATTGGGATGCATTGATTTATGTTCAATTAGCCAATCAATTGATTCATGATTTAAATCCAAATGCACTTTCTATTGGTGAAGATATGAGTGGGATGCCTGGATTATGTCAACCTATTGAATCGGGAGGTTTAGGATTTGATTATCGATTAGGAATGGGGATTCCAGATTTTTGGATAAAATTATTGAAGCATTCCCAAGATGAAGATTGGGATATTAATGAGATCTGGGGAGTATTGAATAATCGAAGATTTCGAGAAAAAACTATTGCCTATGCTGAATCTCACGACCAAGCAATGGTGGGAGACAAAGCTTTAGCATTTTGGTTGATGGATAAGGAGATGTATTTTCATATGAAAAAAGAAGATACAGATTTGGTTATCGAACGAGGAATTGCATTACATAAAATGATTCGTTTGATTACGATTAGTTTGGGAGGGGAAGGATATTTGAATTTTATTGGAAATGAATTCGGACATCCTGAATGGATAGATTTTCCAAGAGAAGGAAATGATTGGAGTCATAAATATGCGAGAAGACAATGGTCTTTGGTCGATAATCCAAAATTGAAATATGAATGGCTCAATGATTTTGATCAAGCCATGATTTCTTTTTTTAGAAATAACAATGTATTGACGGATTCTATTGCGAATCAATTAAACATGGATACCAAGAACCATGTGATGATTTTTGAGAAAAAAGGATTGGTCTTTTTATTTAATTTTCATCCGGTGAATTCTATTCCTAATTATAAATTTTCAGCTCCCCAAAAAGGAAAATATCAAATCGTTTTAAATTCGGATAGTGAAAAATTTGGAGGACATAATCGAATAGACGAAAATATAAAGTATGAATCTTTCGAAGAAAATGGAAGTGAAATGCTACAAGTTTATTTACCCAATCGGACAGCTTTTATAATGGTTAATGGTTAATACCATTCTGGGGATTTCCCGTTAAGGTATTAACCATTATTAATGACTGTTATTTAAATTTCCAACCAAAAGTGATGGTGAAGGTTTCATCTGGCAGAATTTGTCCATCAAAAGGAACATCATTTTGAGTCACCAAAACTCTTGAATCATTAACAGGAACATCAGTTTTTTTCCTAAATAATTCTTTACGTTCTTGAATCCAAATATCCTGTCTTCTCGAAAAAGGCATAAAATAAGTTCCACGCAAATAAAACTCACGTGATGGATTTAATTCAATTGCCATCTCCGCTGATAATTTTAAATTCCGAGTTTGGCTTCCATAATTTACTTTGATATTATTTGCTTTGAATTTTTTTCCTTCGATTTTAAATTTCCCATAATCATTATCTGCGATTCCAATTTTTCTATAATATTTAAAATTAGAGTAAGCGGCAGCTACTCGCAAAAAGAAAGGACGTTGTTTTGATAAATTCATACTTAATCCAAGACCAAGTGAACGTTCTTTGTATCTGCTATTTGCAAAATCGAATACTGTATTGGCTTGAAAGAATATATTTTTACGTATATATATTTCAAAAGCAAAATCTGAAATGATTTCAAATTCTCTTTCTTTTATTTCATCTGCTACGACAAAAATTGTTTCCTTCGGATCATCATCTGTCAAAAGTGTAACACTCATTTGTTGTCCACCTGAAGAAATTAAATGAGTTCCCAATCCGATACTTGTACTAAATCGATTAAAATCTTTTTTCTTTTTCTTTTTCTTCTTGGCTGCTCGATTAATTATTGTTGAACTTTTCATCTCACTCATATCAAAATCTAATTCTTTTTCTTCTTGATCCAACTCTTGTTGTCGTTTGACATATTGAATGGAGTCTCTTCGCAATTGCAACTCTGCTAAGTAAACTGGATCGAGTGCTTCCCGAGCTTTATCGGCATTATTAAGTTGTACCATACTAGCTGCAAGATTTTCATTCATTGGTGTGGTATTATAATTCGCCCAAAAATCAGGATCGTAACTACCAGTCATTTTAGTAAACCGTTGGTTTCTAGTCATCCTTTCTAAATAAGGAAGAGGAGAAGATTTCGCAGGATTGATTTGAGTAATTTTCACTTCATTTGTGTAAATTCCTCCACCGCCATAAAGTCCTTTTCGGAAGGCATCGCTGAAATACCATTTGTTACCCAATTTTTGATAATTGACAATATAAGAATTGCCTTTCCAATTTCCAGAGTACAAAGGATAGTCGTCATATTTTTTTAATCCATCAGGAGTAATTTCAAATTCTCCTTTGATGATGGCGTAAGATTCTTTTTCGATATAGATTCTGCCTTTCATTCGGGCAGTAATTTTTTTAGGTCTTTTTGATCTCCAAGACCATCTCCAACCACCTCTTTCTCCACGTGATTTTTCAACGTTTTTTCCTTTTTTACCATATTCATCAGGAGCATTATAATCTTTGTTAAAACCGATAATATAAACTGGTTTGCCATTATAAGTTGTCATGCTCTCAATCCAATAATCATAAACTGGGAAAAAATCTTCTTGCAAAAAATCCTCTCGATTATAAACAAAATCAAACCGATGAGGAGCCATGTGTCCCGAAGTAAATCCTCTACGAATAGTCGTATCCAATGGATTTGCCAAATTAATTTTCCGGCCTTGCACCAAACTTACTTGACCTTCTTTAGAACTTTTGTAACTCTTTTTATAAACATTTAAAACACCTTCCGCCAAATAAATATAAGTGGAATCATTATCAGTTCGAGACTCCCGATAGAAGGCTAAATTAGTGTGTCCGTTAGTTGGATAATTTTTTGGAATACGTTTGACTGCTTTTCTAACTATATTTTCTACTGCTGCTGGACCGAGTACCTCTACTTCCAATAAATCTTCTTCGCTCAAAACTAATTCGATGGTAGAAGGATTTCGCAAATGTTTTACTTTTTTGGAATAAGATTGATATCCTAAAAATGAAACTGTTAATTCCTCTTCGAAAATATTGGCGGGCACTTTAAATTCGAATTCTCCTTTTTCGCTTGTCGTTGTTCCTATCCCGATTTTCGGAATTCCGATATGAGCAAAACCTAATGGTTCTTTGGTGACTTGGTCAACGACTTTTCCTCGGAGTGTGATTTTAGAAGTTTGGGCGTAAGAAATATTTGTCATAAAAAAAAGACAAAAAAAGAGCAATGATGGAGTTTTCATAAATTGTCGTTTTGATAAAGGTTTTGTGAAATGTAGGTTTATGGAGAGAGGACGAATGTAATGATAGAAATGTTACAAAATAAAAGACGCTTCAATTATTTTTTAGTTGTATTCAACATGAATTTTAAATTTTGCGCAAAAAAAAACTAGAAGGATTATTGTTCCTTCTAGTTTTTTTAAGATTAAAAATAATCTTTTTACAACAACTTCTTCAACGCTGGTTCCAATGCAGCACCTCTTGGATTGATCGCCGCAATTTTCCCATCACGATCCAAAAGGAACGTTTTAGGAATAGATGAAACGCCCCAACTTTTCGCAACAGTTGATCCCCAATGTTTTAAATCACTCACATGATAATCCCAAAGTAATCCATCTTTTTCGATTGCTGCAATCCATTTATTTTTGGCAGCATCGGTCTGTTGGTCGATTTGTGATTGATCTTTTAACCTTGGTAAAACTTTAGGATGGATTCCATCGAGTGAAACACTAAATACTTCGAATCCTTGTTTTTTATATTGATTATATGTTTTTACAACATTTGGATTTTCTCTTCGACAAGGCCCACACCAGCTAGCCCAAAAGTCAATCAAGACCACTTTTCCTTTCAAGTCACTTAGAGAATAAGTTTTTCCATCAGGAGACTTCATAGAAATATTCGGTGCTTTTTGCCCTACTTTTATTTTTTGTTTTGCTAAAAGTGCTGCAATTTGAGCTTCTTGCTGTGGAATAGTTCTTTTCAAATCTTTTGTCATTTTTATTCCAGGAAAAGATTTTTGCAATTTAGCTAACGCCGCCTTTTGAATCTCTAATTTCATTTGAGTAGAAGAAGTGTTATTACTTGGTGGATAAACTAAGTGTGCTCCCCAGGCCATCACTAATGGATTATTAATTTTCATTAATCGTTCTTTAGCTTCTTCAGCAGAAGGTCTTTTGACAATGAAACTTTTCATCAAATCCATATATTCTTGAGTAGCTGGAGCACCTTCGACTTTGATTCCAAAAGTATTGACTTGATCTATATCTCCTGAAAGCCTTATTGATTTTTCAGAACCAGTTGTAACCAAATAAGCTTTTTGTGCACCAATTCGAACTCTATAAATACCTGCATTAAATCCTTCTGGAATTTGTACTTCAAAATTTCCATTGGCATCTATTTCTGCTTTTCCAACTACTCGATTTGAATTTTCAAGATTTGATTCATCTACAAAAATTTTCAGATTACCACTATTAGTCAAGTTCCCTGTCAATACTGCTGCACCTACAACTGGAGTACTTGCTGATACTGGTTGTGGCGTTTCGTTTTTAACTTGCTGGGCTGCCGGATTGGTTACATTTGTAGCTGTTGTATTGCCAGAATCTCCACAATTAAAATTAAGGAGAATTAAAAGTGCAAAAACTAAAAATGAACTAAATTTTTTAATCTTCATAAGACTGAATTTTTAATGAAAAAAAATTAAGTCACTAAGAAATATAGGTATCGAATATCTTAACGATATTCGATACCTTAAATCATTTAGCGACTCATTTATATAAACTGTTAATTTTCTAATTTGTTTTTCAAAGTATTATCATAAACATTTTTCCACTCGCTCATTTCCCCAAAATCTTTATCATCTATGGCTATTTTACTTCCAAAAACTTTTCCAAGTTGAGTGTGAACAATATTTTGTTTTTCTAGGAAATGTAAAAATGCCAATTCATTCCATGGCTTTACTGAAACAACCACTCTACTTTGCGCCTCTCCAAAAAGATAAGCATCTTTTCGGAATGTTGGATCAGTATTTACTTCAAATCCAAGATTGCCAACCATGCCACTTTCCATTAAAGTTACAAATAATCCACCTTCTGAAATGTCGTGAACAGACGCTACTAATTTTTCAGTAATCAATGCTTGAATATTTTTTTGCAATTCAAATTCTTCCTCTAACTCAAAATGTGGAGTAGGAGAGTGGTGAACATTATGTTCTACTCTCAAATATTCAGAACTAGAAATATCATTTTTGGCATTTCCTAACATAAAAATTAAATCTCCTTCTGTTTTAAATCCTAAAGTCATTTGATTTTTATAATCATCTAAAATACCGAGCATTCCAATCGTCGGAGTTGGGTAAACTGGCTCAGTTCCTTCGGGCAAAACAGTTTGATTGTAGAAACTTACATTTCCACCAGTAACTGGTGTATTAAATTTTCTACAAGCTTCTCCCATTCCTTTGATGGCATTCTTGAATTGATAATACACTTCAGGATTATAAGGATTCCCAAAATTTAAACAATTCGTAATTGCTGCAGGAACTCCTCCAGAACAAGAAATGTTACGAGCTGCTTCTGCTACTGCAATCATGGCACCTTTATATGGATCAGCATAAACATAAGCTGAGTTACAATCTGTCGTTACAGCCAATGCTTTGTCCGTTCCTTTTACTCTAACTAATGCCGCATCTGAAGGTTGGTTGGTGCTGATACTATTTGTTCGCACCATTGAATCATACTGCTGATAAACCCATCTTTTAGAAACAATATTAGGTGAGGCAAAAACTTTTTTAGCTGTTTCTAAAATGTTATTTGGCTCGTTAATATTATCAATGTTGAATGCTTTGATTTTCTCAAAATATTTAGGCGTTGCAGTTTCTCGTTGATAAATCGGAGCACCACCACCAAGGACTAATGAGTCTGCATTTACTTCCGCTACGATTTCTCCGTTGCTATGATATTCTATCATCCCATTATCGGTTACTTCTCCGATTAACTCACATTCCAAATCCCATTTGTCAAAAACTGCTTCTAATAAATGTTCTTTCCCTTTTTCTCCTACAATTAACATTCGTTCTTGACTCTCACTCAAAAGAATTTCAAAAGGCTGCATATTAGCTTGACGAGTTGGTACTTTATCCAAATTGATTTTCATACCAGTTTTACTTTTCGCACTCATCTCTGAAGTGGAACAAGTAATTCCTGCTGCACCCATATCCTGCATTCCCACGACTGCGCCAGTTTGGATTGCTTCCAAAGATGCTTCTAATAATAATTTTTCTTGAAATGGATCTCCCACTTGAACTGCTGGTAAATCATCTGCTGAGTCTTCCGTCAAATCCGCGGAAGCGAATGTTGCTCCATGAATACCATCTTTACCAGTTGCAGAGCCAACAATAAAAACTGGATTCCCTGGGCCATCTGCACAAGCGGAACAAGTTTCGCCAGCTTTGACAATTCCTACTGACATGGCATTGACCAAAATATTTTGGTTGTAGCAATCATTAAAATAAACTTCTCCTCCCACTACAGGAACACCAAAGCAATTTCCATAATCACCAATTCCACTCACCACACCTTTTACTAAATGTTGGGTGTGTTTGTTATCTATATTTCCAAAACGTAAAGAATTCAAGGCTGCTATCGGTCGAGCACCCATCGTAAAAATATCTCTATGAATTCCACCTACACCAGTCGCTGCACCTTGATAAGGTTCAATTGCTGAAGGGTGATTATGTGATTCTATTTTAAAAACACAACCAAGACCACCTCCAATATCAATTAATCCAGCATTTTCTTCACCTGCTTCCACGAGCATATTATCGCCATCGGTAGGAAGCGTTTTTAGCAAAGTAATTGAGTTTTTGTAGGAGCAATGTTCTGACCACATTACAGAGTAAATACTTAGCTCTGTAAAATTAGGCATCCGCCCCATGATCTCTTGAATTTTATTGAATTCCTCTTCCGTAAGACCTAAATTTTTAGCGACTTCGAGGTTAACTTGTGGTTCTGTGATTTGCATATTCGATGAAATATTTTGTTATTATTTTCTCAAAACGCAAAGATAGGTTTATTATGAATAATTTAGAATTTTAGAGGTAGGAAATGAAGGAGACAATTTCTTTTAGATCGACAAATGCATCGATAACTTTGACGATGCTGTTTTATCAATAGCAGTTTCGAGGGGCATCATCTGTATTTGGTTGTGATTTTTCTGTTTTTTGAGGATTGGAGTTTTTTTGACAGTCTTATAGATACGAAAAAATTACATTTGTAAATGTATTGTTAGGAGAATTTTTTCACGATTTGAGGATTTGATTACTCGCCATAATGGGCAACTGCTGTTGTGTAAAGAATTAATTAATTCATATTTTGAAAAGCTCTTTTAATATCATTATACATTATTATTTTTTTTGTTTTAATTAAAGTTTTTAAATTTTGTTTTTTAATTAATATTTCCTTATTAATTATTCGATTAAGTAAAAGGTTTTCACAATACATATTCAATATTTGATCTGAAAATTTAGGGGACTTTTGAAGTAGTTTAATAGCATCATTTTTATTCTTAATTTCATTAATTTCATTTACTCCTTCTTGCCATTTTGAAGGGTAGCTGAGTAAGGTGAATTTTAAAAAAATGTCGTAAGTGTCAAAGAATGAGTTAGTTATTGTACTGACTAAACTAAGTGTCTGATTATTAGGTTCTAATTTTAAAATGTTTGTCATTAAATCTAGAATCGTTTCAAGATCATTTTTGTAATTTAGTTTTTCAATAAGGTGATTTAAGCTTTGAACGGATGGCTTAAATTGATACTTATTTATCATTTGATTCATGAAAATTATGGCACTCTCAATAGACTTGGATTTCGCAATTCCAATTTTGTAAAACGTTTCCGAAGGAGTAAAGTCAACATTGAGAATTTTTGAAAAGCGAGATGTCTCTTCAAAAATATCACCTGTACAATATCTCGCAAGAAATGTATTTAAGGTTTGTAAATTTGGTTTATAATTAAATTTTGATTTTAGGAATTCTAGGAATTCAATTGCATTGTCAACGTCTTTTATTTTTTGGATAATTACATTAAAATTAGGCTCAGGAAAAACAGCATTAAAATCCTCTAGAAGTTCAGAAAGTTGGCTTAATCTTTCGCTTAACCTTTCATTACTACTTCCGATATTTCTTATCAATTCATTAAATGCTGATGAATCAGGAGTGTATTCATATAATAACATTGATTTTTTTAGAATTGAAAAAGAGTATTCAAAAGAATCTGATGATAAGAGAAGATGAGAAATGGATTGGTTATCTGGAATTACACCCATTTCGGTAGTAAAATACTCAAATACTTGTTTTACTTTTTTAGTCTGCCCTTTATGTTTATATAACAATGAATTTAAGGATTTAGCATTTATTTTTAACTCATTATTCTTTTTAAACAATAAAAGATTTGTTTTAAATTCATCTAAATTATTAGAGACAAAAGCAATTCTGTTTACTAAATAAGTTGTTAATTCAATCTCTTGTCTTTCTTTTAAATGATTATGAACAAATATCAATTCAGAAGTAGAATTAGTTTTTGAAAATAGCGTCCGAATATTTTTATCATTTATTTTTGTAGAAATTTTATTAAGGAATGCTATAACAACTTGAAGCGTTTGAAATTCATTTACTTTATTTAATAAGTGACTAATTAGAATATTAATTTCTTTGTTGTTATTTACTTCAATCAAATTTCCAGTTGTTAACTGAATCATTTTAATTAAATTATCATCACTATCTATTTTTTCAGCAATTAATGAAAAAGTGCTTAGAATAGGTGTGAAATTATACTTTTCTAATCTATTGTAAACCTTTAATGCCGCATCAAAATTATAGGACTTATCAATAAGTGCATGAAAGGAATCTAAATTTGGCTTTATTCCATTTTTGACCATTTCATTAAAAATTGAATTAGCTTGTTCGACATCATTGCTTTTAGATATCAAATCGTTATAATTAGTTGTCTTTACATAAAAACCTAGCTCTTTTCTCTCTTCATAGTTATAAATATTCTTAATATCATAGATGATTTTCATTGGATCATAGCGCACAATCTTTTCCAAATAAACTTCTTCAACTTTAATTTGATCCATTGGAATTTCAATAAAATTTAAATTATAAATATCACTTTCTAATCTTTGAATGGATTCTTGGTAATTTTGAAAGAATGAAGTTATTTTTTCTCTTTGGAGTTCTGCAACTACTCCTTGTAATTGTTGTTCCAACACAGAAGAGATTTTTTTATGAGGAGATGCAAGACTACCTATATTAAGCCTTAAGCAATAATCACTTACTTTTTCTTGAAGGTAAGAAGATTTAGATTCAAAATTTGATGAATAATATAAAGCTTTTAAGGACTTAAGAATGCTAATTGAAAGTCTGTCGATAGGATCTTTAGAGTTCTCTAATTCATAATATCTTTCACGCATTTTTACAATAGGAAGAAAAATAGATCCAATATTCCCATCAATTTCGACATTTTCTTCTATGTTATTATCAGTTATTATTTTATTACTTACTTGTTTTGAAACCTTATTTAGGTGGATTACTTTAAATTGTTCTCTTAGATTCCCTTTTATCTTTTTATGAAGAAATCTATACTCAGGCCCTGTTCTGCAAGTTGCAATAATTGAAACACCTTTTTGCAATAAAAATTTCAATAATTTATTTACCTTTTTTGATTTTCTGTAAAAATCATCAATATCGTCAAAAAAGGCGTAGTATTTTTTATTAGAATGAAACTGAAAGTAGGGTAATTTAACTTCAGACCTAAGGCGAGGGAATAATATTTCGACATCTCTTTTTTCTGACTTCAGTTTGATGAATCCTTCCAGGACTGATCGCGTTTTTCCAGAGAGAGAGTTTCCAATTAGGATTAAATTTTTTTCTGTTTTTAAATAATTATAAATGTATTCATCTGTTTCTCTTTCGAAGTAGTATTTTCTATAGGAACTAATTCTTAAGTCTAATATATCACTTGGTTCTAAATCATAAATATTTCTTGATTTTGAAATATTTCTCCAACCTTCTATAAAATTTAACTTTTCTAAAGATTCTTCATTTCTTACTTCATTATCATGGTTAACTAATAAATTTAGTATGACTTCTGCCGTTTTCATATTTTCAATATTGAAGTCTGAGTAACTAATAATTCCTTTGTTAACACTTTTTTTCAACTGATTTACTTTACTAGATAATAGTATAAGATTTTTATGTTCTTCCGATGTAATTTTAGGTGAATTTAAATAGAGAGAGATTGCTTTTTCAATTTCACCACCAGAAATTAATTGTGTTATTCTACTTTTCCAGTTACCTTCCCTATTCAATAAATCTAAATCCTTCATAGTTTGTTGTTCATCTATTTTTATTTGCTCATATTAACTTTTAAATATATTATTTTGTTAGTCTCTTGTATTTGATCATTATTTCAACATCAAAACTCTAATAAATAACTCACACTCAAGTTAGAATTATTATCTTTAAAATTTAGTATAATAATGATTATGAAAAAATGTTTGTTTAAGTTGTCTGACTTTTGTCTCTAATTTTTTTTGAACATAACGTCAGTTTGTGAAAAACCTCCCATCGTTCTTTTTATCAATCTAAATATACGTCAAAAGTTTTTTATCTCAATTCTAATCTAATCTATTTTTTGAGAAATGTAAATGTGTTGTTAAAACCTAAAAAATTAAATATGGTATAACGACTTAAAATAGCTGAGGAAAAGGTGTTGAGAAGTGATACTCTACATATTTGATTATTTATTTTTTCATATTAAATGAATCTATGGTGGCTAAAGAATAATTTCCAAACGCTTTTTGTACAAAAAAAAATGCCTGACTATTTTTACAGTCAGGCATTTTTATATCTTTTTTTTACAAGAACTTAGTATTAACAATACTAAAGACGTGAAGGAAGAGAACTAACTGAACAAGGTGGACTTTGAGGTGAAGCATACATTAGAGCATATGCAATATTGCCTTCAATACAACAAGCTACACAATTCCAGACTTCTTCACAACTGTCATTTGCCATTTGTTGAAGTATAGCACCCATCGCAGGAATAGCTGTGCTGCAATCTTCATACGGGCATAGAGATGTAGATCCTCCAATTCCCAATTCAGGAACATCTCTATTTTCGACTAAATCATGATAATGAATACCTGTTGTTCTAACTTGGTATTCTTCATGATACTCAATAGTAATGGTGTCTTGTTGATTTAGAACCTCATTGGTTACTTCATTTTCACAAGAATTGAGGCTAATTAGTAAAACAGACGCTAATAGTAAACGCAAAGAATAGTTAATGATGTTTTTCATGATTTATTTTTTTTATTAATTAAATAAAATTGACTATTACAGTCATGATTTTGAATGTAGTATACAGGGTTTTGTATTTATTTTTAGAATTTTTGGAATTGCAAATGGTTAAATTGTTTTGATTAATTTCACCATGTGTTTATATTCTTTTATTCAACTCAACAATACATTTTTAAGCAACTAAAAAATACAATTATATCTTTTCTTGTTTGTAATAAGATAGTGCTAAGATAGGAGCGAAGGAACATTGGAGAATGCCAGAAAGACTGATTTTTTTTGATTTGTTTTTTACTTTTTCTAATAATGCGAATAATGGATTAAAATAAAATCCTCTCAATCCAAATATTTGTAGTTGACTAAAATCCACAAAATGATGAATGACTGGGAAGAACTCTTGATCGAAATATATTTATTAAATTCAAAATGGTAGGCATTAAAATTTACAGATGAAGAAGCTTTAACAGTTTTTTCTTGTTCTAAAAATGTGACGTAGAGAAAATGGGGTCACTACCAAATTATGAGCCATGCTTTTAGCTTAACTTTATGGAATTGATACTGAGGTGTTTGTAGTGGAAGTCGGTTTTTGTATAGGTACTTTAGACCTCTTTGTAATTATCTTTTTTGATAGAATACTTTTTTCTTTTGCTTGTGTGTAACTTGGTAAGATATATAAAGCCTAACCATTCCGAAATTCTCCCCATACCGCCTCCGCCAAATCATCCGTCAATTTTTCTAAATAATAACTCCCTGCTGCAGGATCTTGTACTTTATCCATGTAACTTTCTAGCTGCATCAAATGCTGAGTATTGAGTGCAATTCTTTGTGCATTCAAGGTTCCTTTTTTATTTTTAAAATTATCAGATGGATAAATGTATAATCGATTGGTTCCTCCAATTACAGCTGACATGGCTTGGGAGGTTGCTTTTATTTTATTATAATTTTCGTCGTCAGTTTGAGTGGTAGTAGTTAAATGTGTTTCTATTGTTATGTTGGGTTTTAAAGTTCCTTTCCAACTTTTGACGACTAAGTTCCAAAGGATTCTTAAAGCTCTGATTTTTGCAATATTTAGAAAATAAGAATCGTCGAGTTGAATGGAAAATTGAATATTGGAAATTAGATTTTTTAATTCTAAATCTTTGTCATTCCATTTTTCCAAATAAGCATTTGCTTTGGAAATCGTTTGCACCAATTCTTTTACGATGTTTTCTTGACCTTGATAAAAGTGACGTGCGTTTATTGTTATAAAATTAGCTAAAGGAAGTTGTTTTGAAAAATCTTGGATGGTTGGATAATCCGCAGGTGGAATAGTTATGCCATCTTTAAATTGGAAAGAAGCAGTTACTTTTTTTAGATTTAAATTTTTGTCTTTTAAAATAGAAAGGAAATTTTGTACAACACCTTTCCATGTTTTTTTAGGAAAAATAAAATTAGTCGAAATCCATTCATGATTGATTCCTGAGAGTAAAGTTTGTAACTCTTTTTTATTAGGGTTCTTTAAAAACTCGAAGCAAATAGCATTAGCTCCTTTTTCCAAAAGAAAGAGCGCTTCCTTGTTGGCTGTTTTTATATTAGTCACAATTATCAGAACTCCTTTTTCCCAATCATTAGAATTTCTATTTTCCAAAAGTGGTTTGGGTAACTCTTCCAAATCATCTGAATGAGCAAAAGGAGTGACCACCAAATCTTCGTTGATTTGCCAGTTTAAATTTTCGATTGGTTTTCCTTTTAGATCCTTTTCAACTTTCGCCAACCAATCTTTTTTCGATGATTTTTTAAAATCCTTATAGAATGATTTCATTAAATTTATTTTCAAGATTTGTGAAAATTCACTCAAAGATATTCAAACAAAACTAAGGCACAAAACCTGTTTTCTTTTTTCTTAGCTGTAAGATTATTAGACGTTTTACGTTTTCTCCCCAAAGAAAGTCATTGGGTCATAAATTGAACTTGAGAAGGTTTTTTTGATAAAATGTTGGGAATTGGAAAAGATTTAGATAATTTCCGTTTCTTTTAAAAACGAAAAAACAAAACGTATGCAACTATCAACTTTAGATTGGTCAATTGTCGGTATTTATTTCCTCATTGTTCTTGCCGTAGGTTTATATTTTTCCAAAAAATCAAGTTCGAGTTTAAATGAATTTTTCCTTTCTGGAAGAAATATGCCTTGGTGGTTATTAGGAATTTCGATGGTTGCGACGACCTTTTCTTCTGATACACCAAATTTAGTTGCGGGATTAGTTCGTGAAAATGGAGTGTCTGGAAATTGGGGTTGGTGGGCTTTTTTGGTAACAGGAATGTTGACGGTTTTCGTTTATGCAAAATTGTGGAGAAGATCCGAAGTTTTGACAGATATTGAGTTTTATGAATTAAGATATAGTGGAAATGCAGCGGCATTTTTAAGAGGATTTAGAGCCTTGTATTTAGGACTGATTTTTAATGTTTTGGTGATGGGAACGGTTTCATTGGCAGCGATTAAGTTTGGTGAAATTGTTCTGGGAATGGAAGGTTGGAAAACGCTTTTGATTGCAGGAACGGTGACGGTTGCTTATTCCACTTTGGGAGGATTGAAGGCGGTGATTATTACTGATTTTGTGCAATTTACTTTGGCGATGATTGGTTCGATTTGGGCTGCAATTTATATTGTGAATTTACCAGAAGTTGGTGGTTTGGAAGCTTTGTTGACGCATGAAAATGTTGCTCCCAAATTGTCTTTGTTGCCAGATATGTCAAATCCTGATATTTGGGTACCCGTTTTGTTAGTTCCTTTGGCGGTGCAATGGTGGGCATCATATTATCCAGGTTCGGAACCTGGTGGTGGTGGATATATTGCGCAACGAATGTTCTCAGCAAAGGATGAAAAAAATGCGATTGGAGCGACCTTACTTTATAATGTAGCGCATTATGCTTTGCGACCATTTCCATGGATTTTGATTGCTTTGGCATCATTGGTAATCTTTCCAGAATTGAGTGATATTTCTTCTGTTTTCCCAACCTTATCGGCTGACAAAGTTGGACATGATATTTCATATCCAGCGATGTTGACGAAGTTACCTTCGGGACTTTTAGGATTGGTGGCGGCAAGTTTGATTGCAGCATTTATGTCGACGATGAGTACGCAAATGAATTTGGGAGCATCTTATTTGGTCAATGATTTTTATAAAAGATTTATCAAACCTGAGGCAAATCAAAAAGAATTAATTAATGTAGCCAAAGGATTTACGGTGATTAGTGCAATCTTGGGAATGGGATTAGGTTTGATGTTGACAGATGCGACTCAGGCGTTTAATTTACTTTTATTGTTAGGAGCGGGGACAGGAGCGATTTATATTTTGCGATGGTTTTGGTGGCGGATAAATGCGATGACGGAGATTGTTGCAATGGTGGCTTCGTTGATTATTGCAGGGTATTTTACTTTTGGACATGATGCATTAATTTATTCAATGAATGGAATTGATCCAGAAACTATAAATAAAGCTACAGGCTTTACTTCAGATGGAATTAATACTGCTGAATTGTTTTTGATGTTAGGTTGGAAAAAAATGGTAGTTGGTGCAATTCTGACAACAATTACTTGGGTGATTGCTGCTTTTGTAACTGAGCCAACTGACGAAGAAACGCTTCGTAATTTTTATAAAAAAATTAGACCAAGCGGAAGTGGTTGGGATCATGTCATTCAAAAAGCGAAGGCTGATGGTGTTGATATTAGAAAAGAAAAAAGTCAATTGCCTTTGGAATTATTATGTTGGATAGTAGGATGTATTTCAGTTTACTCAGCATTGTTTGCGACAGGTAATTGGATTTATGGAAATACTTCAACTGCTTCGATTTTGACCGTAATTGCAATTGCTGGAGGAGCATTTTTATTTAAGGCATGGGGAAGTTTGCAGACAGATACAATGAACCATTTGATGGATAAAAAATAAAACTATAATAGATTTTTTTTTCACCACATAGGAAGCATGAATTTTTACTTATGTGTTTTATCTGGTGAAAAAAACTTTTGGATTTAATTTTTCATATTTCGAAGTAACTTTTTTTTTGCACAAAAACTAATTAACATGAATTTTAAATGGATTATGGGATTGATTTTTTTGATGGGATGCACTAGCTCAAAAAATATGGTCGATCAAAAAATAAAAAAAGATTTATCTATTGAACTAGTTTCTTATACCCAAAAGAAGGATTATTTCGATTTTAATTTTGCAATAAAGAATAATACAAATCGACCCGTCACGATTCTAAAACACAAAGGAATAAAAGAACGAGATAAAAATGATGTGGTACTTGCTTCTGCATTTTATAATCTCGAATTTTTGCCTTATGAAGTAATGTGTGAGGAAGAAGTCTCTTTTATGGATCAAGAAATAGAAAGTGAGAAAGTATTTAAAACTTCTTCTGATTTCGTTACGATTGAATCAAAGAAGAAGTATGTTTTTAATTTAAAATCTGAGGATTATTTGCTTGGAATTTGTGATAAGAATGTATCTCAATTTAATTTGGTTGTGAAATATGATCCTAAAAAGCAATACTTTCAAAAGGAGTTTTTTGATCAGAGATATAAATATGTTAAGGAGGCAGAACCATATTTTAATGAATTAGAAAAGACGCATCAATTCATGATTATATCGGATACTATTTTAGTAAAGCTTTAAATAATTTTAAAGTTTTATATAACTCCCTCTTTAAATTACGCTAGATTTTTTTTTGATATGAAAGTTAGATTGTTACTTATAGTTTTCTTTTTTTTGATGTTATTTACAAATCAGATTAATGCACAATTGGATTGGGTTTCTTGGTCTTCTGTTCAATTGAATTATAAAGCAGGTGAAAAATTTACCGTAAAATTAAAACCCATCTGGCGGCAGAAAAATGATCTAGCAGATTATGATAATACTTCGATAGATTTGATTTTATCTTACAAAATAAATAATCAATGGTCGGTGGATGTAAATAATCGTCATTGGTTTCTTCCAGAAGATGGTGATGATAGAGAATTTTGGTTTTTTGATTTGAATCATAAAATTCCGTTGTCTTCCAAATTCGTTTTTTCCAATAAGTTGAGGTACCATTTAGGAGTAGATTGGAATCGAGAGG
The DNA here is from genome assembly GCA_045106765.1 of Saprospiraceae bacterium. GTDB lineage: Bacteria > Bacteroidota > Bacteroidia > Chitinophagales > Saprospiraceae > CAJQQY01. Next base: position 23,421 of record JBGCFD010000030.1, read on the forward strand.
ATACTGATTTTTTGAGATGGTTGTCTAAGATTTCTTGGAAAACTGGAAAGAAAATAAATCCATTTATTGGTTGGGATTTTTTTTATCGATTTCCATATGATAATGTTTTGGCAAGGTTAAGGTATAAGATTGGCGCTGCGGCAAGTTTGTCAAATAGAACAAAACTGACTGTGGAATATTGGCGGCAATTTAGTTTGACTGATAAATTTAATGAGCCTGAGGGGAATTTTTTGGTGGTGAATCTTGCTTATAATTTAAATTGATTTCAGTTTGTAACAATACTTTTCCAAAAAAAAATTATCAGCGGAAGATGCTTCTTTTTTGAATCGTTTTTTCCAGTTATGATAAATTCGTAATACTTTTCACCGATTTCCATTACACGATATTCTAGTGATGCGGCTTGTGTTTTACTTGCTTTACAAGTAAACATTTGAGAAGTATAATTGAAGTTTTTATATTTTCCAGTCTGCTTTTTAGTGGCATCAAACCCTCGGTATTGGTCTTTGATTGCTTTGAATTTTAAATCAAATGCCACTTGTTCCATTTTCATTCTTTCACTTCCTCTTGGCCTTTTTTTAGTTAGCTCTAACATTTTTTCCATATTGTCATCGATAGTAATATGTAAGCTGTTTTCAAAACTTAGTTTAGCTAAAACATCTGAATTGTTTGAATGATTCTTCATTCCATCTGGAACGGTAAATGAAAAAGTAGGAAGACTAATTTTTTCACTTTGTGCATCAGTAGGAAGTATGACAAAAAACAAAAACCCTAAACTTAAAATTAATTTATTTCTCAAAATATGATTTTTTAAAATTTACGAATCGCTCTTACTTTTGCTTTATTTTTGCCAATCTTATAATATTTTTTTCCGTCAAAAAAACTTCGGTAGTAAACATCTTGATTAGCAATTTCAGTTGAACTCCAATAGTATTTATGAGCCATCTTTTGAGCTTTTGGCAATGTATTATTATACTCATACAATAAATCCAATTCATCTTGGCTTGGCAAATACCAATCATTAAATCCCTCGAATTTAAATTTTTTGCAGAGTTGAGCAGGATGATTTTTTTCTTTAAATTTAGCGACTAATAATTTTGTGTTTTTTTCTCCATCGAAAATTCCAGTATCAGTTGCAAAAGCTTTTCCTTTCGCTCCTGGAAACCAATCAATAACTTTATCAGATTGATCGCCCTTAGCCATGATTAAACCATGCTGTCCAGAAGGATCAACATAAAAAATAATTCCGCCTTCAAAAGTATTTCCAATAGCAATATTCTTTGCTCGATTTATTGCATCTTGTTTAGTTTTTTCAGCTAGATCAAATTCAACTTTAGCAATGGAATCTCTAACCTCTTTGGCTCTTTTTTTCTTAGCCATTTCGATTTTTGCTTGCTTTTTAATTTTTGCTTTTTTAGCAGATTGTTGCATTCCAAAATAAGCAATCAATGCCACTAAAAACACTCCAACCATTGCACCAAGGTATAGTTTACTTTTAGACTTTCCTTCGGAGGAAGGATTAGCAGGAGAAGTTTGTTTTTTTATTTCTGGAGCGGGAGGAGTCGAAGTTGGAGGTGTTGAAACGGTTGCTATTTCTTCAGTTGGAAGATCATCAATTTTATCTTGATCTTTACCGATTTTTTCTGCCAAAGCTAGTAATTCAACATTGATAATATTAAGTCTTCGTTGTGCCGTTTCCTCATCAAGAATGCCTAAAGTTTGATCCTCTTTTAGTTTTGAATATCTACTATTGATTAGAATTAATTGCTTATCAAGAGATGATAATTGTTCTTTAGCGAGTATTTCTAAAGCTTTGTTCGTTTTGTTTTTTCGAATTAAATCTTTGACTTGATTTATCAATTCTTCGTAAGATTTCATTTTGATTTTTTAGATTAAATAAAAAGTTTACCAAGATAAAAAAATCTAATTGGTTACTTTATTATTTTTTGGGGAAATTAGAAAATGGAATTTTTATTTTTTTGAAATCTATATTAATAATGTGGCGTAGAAAATATAGTATTTATACGAACAATAAATAATGTAGCAATTAAATCAGGAATTACTTGAAGTGAATTCCAATAAATCACCACCACGTTAATACTTTGTTAAACCGTATCTTATTCCCACCTTTTTCTCGTCTCAATAACATCTTAGTATTGAAATACAATTTTTCCAAGATTCATTCATTATATTGTCGATTCGATTTGAATCATAAAAACCAAAATTGAAAACAGTAATACTAAATTTTATTTTATGAAAAAACTACCCATTTTAATACTCTCACTTTTATTGTTAACGGTACTTTTTAGTTTTTGTAACAATAAAAATACAAAACTGAAAGCACCCATGGAAAACGATCATTATTCTGCTGATTGGAAAACAGTAGACTCGCTTGAAGCAAAAGGTTTGCCTAAGTCCGCATTGGAAAAAGTCTATGATATTTATGCAAAAGCCACTAAGAAAAATAATCAACCTCAACAAGCGAAATGCCTAATTTATAAAGGGAAATTCATGACGCAATTGGAAGAGGATGGTTTTGTCAAAGCGATTAATCAATTTGCTTTGGATGAAAAATTAGCCAATCCACCAATGAAGTCATTAATACAATCGATGTTGGCAGAGCAATATTCTACTTATTTGCAACGCAATCGTTATCGTTTTAATAATCGAACGGAAACACCTGAATTCAAAACAGATGATATTCGAACTTGGACTATCGGACAACTCGCAGAAGAAAGTAGAAAGTACTTTTTAAAATCAGTCGAAGATGAAACCTCTAAAAATATCAAAATTCAAGATTGGAGTGCTATCCTTAGAGGTGGACAAAATGTCGATAATTTAAGACCAACGCTTTATGATTTTTTAGCAAATCGAGCGTTAGATTTTTTAAGGAATGAACAAAATTATTTGACTGATCCAGTTTATAAATTTTATATCGATCAGCCAGAAGCATTTGCTGATGCAAAAGTATTTTCTCAGTTTAAATTTCAAACTAAAGATTCCACTTCTTCAAAATATCAAACCATATTATTATTTCAAAATATCATTGCGCATCATCTCAATGATGATATGCCAGATGCTTTAATTGATGTCGATATCAAACGGTTAGGATTCGTTCGAGGAAATGGAGTGATGGATGGAAAGGATGATTTGTATTTAAAAGCTTTAGAAAATTTAAGTACTAAATATGACGACTACGAAGCTTCCACAGAAGTGCAATATTGGATGGCAAGATATTATATGGACAAGGGAAATAAATACCAACCCAATCCTGATGATATTGGAAAATTTGATTTGAAAAAGGCACATGAGATTTGTGAAAAAGCTATTCAGAAATCTAAAGACTCTCACGGTGGAAAACAATGCCAAAATTTACTGCTTCAAATCGAACGTAAAAATTTACGGGTGCAAATGGAGCAAGTTAATTTGCCGAACGAACCGATGCTAGCTTCCATATCTTATAAAAATTTAAAAAAGGTTTATGGTAAAATCATTCGTTTGGAAGAGAAGGATCGAAGGAAAATGCAAGGCTTGCAAAACCAAAATAAACTGATTCCTTTTCTCAATGAAATTCCTGCGATCAAAACTTGGACAACTGATTTGCCTCAAGTTGGAGACTATCGAGATCATGTGGTGGAGGTCAAAGTGGATGCGATGCCATTAGGTTTTTATATAGTGATGATGGCAGATAACGCTGAATTTTCGGAAAAGGAAAAGGCCGTCTCTTTCTTATCGACACATGTTTCGAATATTAGTTTTTGGACAAGAAAAGATGAAGATAATATAAGCGAATTTTTTGTAGTTCATCGAGAAACAGGTGAGCCGATGAGTCGAGTAAAAGCGAATTATTTTGTGCGAGAATATAATTCGGAAAATCGAAAGTATGATTATATCAATCGTGGAGAGGGTTTCACTAATAAAGATGGATATTTAAAACCTTTAATTGGCGACCAAAATAATTTTCAAATTCGATGGTCGCAAAATGATGATGTCCTCAACTTAGACGAATCTTATTCGAATTATACTTACAGAAATAGAAACAGAAGTACCAGAAAACAAATGTCATTTTTCCTAGATCGAATGATTTATCGTCCTGGGCAAACGGTTTATTTTAAAGGACTTTTAACAGAGTTTGATTCGGAAAATATTCCTTCGATTCTTCCTAATCAGAAAGTACAAGTTATTTTCTATGATGTGAATTCTCAGGAGGTGGAAAAGAAAACTTTGACAACCAATGAGTTTGGAACAATCAATGGATCCTTTCAAGCACCTCGAACAGGTTTGCTTGGGCAGATGCGAATTCAAGCAGCAGGATTTGGGAATAAATATTTTAGAGTGGAAGAATATAAACGTCCAAAATTTGAAGTGAATTTCGATCCTGTCGCAGGTAGTTTTAAGATCGGTGATGAGGTAAAAATTTCGGGTCATGCAAAAGCATTTGCGGGAAGTAATGTCGATGGAGCAAAAGTGAACTATCGAGTAGTACGTGAAACGATTTATCCATATTGGGGCTGGAGTTGGAGATATTTTCCACCTGCGGAAAGTATGGAAATTACTAATGGAGAAACAATAACTGATGCTGAGGGGAAATATAACATTACATTTACGGCTGTCCCAGATAGATCTGCAGATGCTAAAAATAAACCGCAATTCACTTATCGAGTTTACGCTGATGTAGTTGATATTACTGGTGAAACACATTCTACTCAAACTAATGTTTCGGTAGGACATATTGCTTTGAGTATCGATATTTCTATTCCAAAAAAATTAGATAGAAATGGATTAAGGGAAAAAGAATTTAAAATTTCTTCTAAAAATCTAAATGGAGAATTTGAAAATTCTCAAGGAGAAATTACCATTCATGAGTTGAAAAATGAACATGGAATTTTAAGGAAAAAATACTTCCCTCAACCTGATCAGTTTCTGATGGGGGAAGCTGATTTTAAAAAATCATTTCCTCTTGATATTTATCATGATGAAGATAAAATTGAAAATTGGATTGTTGGAAAAGAGGTGATGAAGACTCGATTTGATGCTTCTCGAAACCCTTCTGTTTCTTTTGGAAATCCAAATTGGAATATAGGAAGTTACGTTTTGACTTTAAATACACAAGATAAGTTTGGAGAGAAAATCGAATTGAAAAGATACTTTACGATTTATGATTTGAAGGGTAAAAAAATACCAAGCAACATGCTTTCTTTTGATTCAATTGAGAAAGAAAAATATGAGCCGGGTGAAGTAGCTAATTATTATTTTGGCTCAGCTTATCGAGAAATAAAAGTGTTGCACGAAGTAGAATTTAAAAATAAAATCATTGATCGAAAATGGTTGACTATCAATCAAGTCAAAGATTTTCAATTACAAATCGAAGAAAAGCATCGAGGGAACATTGGCTATCATATTTCTTTTGTAAAAAATAATCGAAATTATACTTCGATCAAAACGATCAATGTGCCTTGGTCGAATAAGGATTTAAAATTTGAATACAGCACTTTTAGAGATAAATTAAAGCCAGGACAAGAGGAAGAATGGCGAGTAAAAATTTCTGGAAACAAAAAAGATAAAGTTGCTGCGGAAATGGTGGCTGCGATGTATGATGCATCGTTGGATCAGTTTGCTCCAAATTTTTGGAACTTAAATATGTATCCAACACACTCGACGAGTCGGTATTTACGGAGTGGAAATTTTACAAGTACTTACTCTCAACTTCTTGCTAGAAATTGGCATAAAAGAGGTGTGTCGGTTAGTCGAAGTTATCGATATTTAGATTGGTTCGGATTTTCGATGAATGGATATGGTCGAAGAAATCGAAGATTTAAGTCATTGGATAATATGGCTAATAATGCTCCATCTCCAATGTCAGCAGAACCAGAAATGGCTGAGATGGCGGTAGAAGATGCAGTAATGACATCTGCAGGTTCAACAGTTACTTCTGAGCAAATTAGAAATTTACCAACTCGAGATATAAGTGCAGTAGCAGCAAAAACAGCGGGTCTGTCTTCAGAGGAAGAATCAGATTTGGATTTTTCTGATGTAAAGGTTAGAACTAATTTAAACGAGACGGTCTTTTTTATGCCTGAATTAATGACAGACGAAAATGGTGATGTTATTATCAAATTCACGATGAACGAAGCGTTGACTCGTTGGAAATTTTTAGGGTTAGCACATACTAAAGATTTAGAATTTGGAATTACTCAAAATGAAATTGTTACACAAAAAGAATTGATGGTCATACCAAATGCTCCTCGATTTATGCGAGAAGGTGACGTGATTGAGTACGCTGCGAAAGTGAGTAATTTGACAGAAAAAGAATTATCAGGTTCGGCTAAGTTGGAGTTGTTTGATGCCGTGACCAATGAACCAATCAATCTTTTTATTGAAAGAAAAAGTACAACATTGCCGTTTACCGTTGGTGCAGGACAGTCTGCTTCTTTGTCTTGGAAATTAAAAATTCCTTTTGGAAAAGTGATGGCGATTACACATAGAGTTGTTGCGCAAGCGGGAGATTTTTCAGATGGAGAGGAAAGTAGTTTACCTGTTTTGACCAATCGAATGTTGGTGACAGAAACGATGCCTTTACCCGTTCGAGGGAAAGAAACGAAAACATTTTCTTTTGATCGAATGAAAAATGCAAACTCAACAACTTTGCAAAATCATGAATTGACTTTGGAATTCACTTCAAATCCAGCTTGGTATGCGGTGCAAGCTTTGCCTTATTTGATGGAGTACCCCCATGCTTGTACGGAGCAAATTTTTAATAGATATTATGCGAATAGCTTAGCAACGAATGTGGCGAACTCACATCCGAAAGTTAAAACCATTTTTGAAAAATGGAAAAATACTGATGCGATGTTGAGTAATTTATCTAAAAATCAAGAACTGAAAAGTGCACTTTTGGAAGAAACGCCTTGGGTACTCGCAGCGCAAAGTGAAGAGCAACAAAAGAAGAATATCGGTTTGCTTTTTGACCTCAATCGAATGAGTCAAGAGCGAGCAGATGCAGTCGCAACGATAGCAGAAAGACAACTGGGCAATGGTGGATTTTCTTGGTTTCCTGGAGGAAGAGATAGTTGGTATATCACACAATATATTGTTGAAGGCATGGGACATTTAAATGAGTTAGGTGTTGATGACATTAAATCTGATGCTAAAGTTCAGAAGATGTTAAATCGAGCCATCGTATTTATTGACCAACGAATTGCGGAACAATATGAAGAGTTGTTGAAGCGAGTGGAAGAAGGCAAAACAAAATTAGAAGATAACCATTTGAATAATATGGCAATTCATTATTTGTATGCTCGTTCCTTTTTTACGAACCAACAAATGAATGGTAATTCTCAAAAAGCACATAACTATTATTTAGGTCAAGCAGAGAAATATTGGTTAAAACAAGGGATGTATCAAGAAGGAATGTTAACCTTGGCGTTGCATCGAAATGGAAGGAAAAGTGTGACCAATGATATGATTAAATCATTCAAAGAACGGTCGCTTAATAATGATGAAATGGGAATGTATTGGAAATATGATCGAGGTTATTATTGGTATCAGTTGCCGATTGAAACACATGCTTTAATGATTGAAGTGTTTGATGAAGTCGCGAATGATTCGAAAACGGTCGATGATTTAAAAGTTTGGTTATTAAAAACGAAACAGACCACTCATTGGAAAACTACCAAGGCAACTTCCGCAGCCGTGTATGCATTGTTACGAAGAGGTGCAAATTGGTTGCTCGAAGATACCCCTGTTGAAATTACTTTAGGAAATAAAAAAATCGATCAATCAAAAATGGATACGGAAGCAGGAACTGGTTATTTCAAAACCAAATGGAGTGGGGAAGCAATAGATGTTTCTATGGCTCATGTAAAAGTAGAGAATCCAAATTCAGTTGTTGCATGGGGAGCTTTGTACTGGCAATATTTTGAGGACTTGGATAAGATCACTTCGTTCGAGGATACTCCTTTAAAATTAAATAAAAAATTATTTAAAATGGTTAACTCAGATCGTGGACTGGTGATGACAGAATTGAAAGAAGGTTCACAACTTTCCCCAGGGGATAAACTGCAAGTTCGTATCGAATTGCGTGTGGATCGACCGATGGAATATGTTCATATGAAAGATATGCGAGCAAGTGGATTTGAACCAATAAATGTGTTGAGTCAATACAAATGGCAAGGCGGATTAGGTTATTATGAAAGTACTAAAGATGCGAGTACCAATTTCTTTATTTCTTATTTGCCAAAAGGAACTTTTGTTTTTGAATATCCGATGGTGGTGAATCATAAAGGTGATTTTAGTAATGGAGTGACTACGATTCAATGTATGTATGCGCCTGAATTTACGAGTCATTCGGAAGGAATTCGAGTGAAGGTTCAGTAAGAATACTGACTGTGGAGGTAACACATGTGTTGTCTCTGCCTAAAATGAAAAGCTCCATTTTTGTAAGGAAATGGGGCTTTTCTATGTATTTCTCAAAAAATAAAAAAACTAACCTACCATTATTCATCATCGTCTCCCTAATACTATCGGTTTTCCATCCATTTTCTACCTAAAAAAAAACATTAATTAATACCTAACATTCGGTATTGGTGATTTCACATTTGAAACCTACATTTGCATCATTATATTTATTTAGATTAAATCCAATTAAATTTTTTATTTATAATGAAATCACAATATTTCCTTCTATTTATTACCGGTTTATTAATTTTTACATCATGTGGTAAAGATGACGAAATGATGGATGAACCAGGTTTTATTATTCCAACAACTTACAATTTTGAAAATATAGATTATAGTGGTCAAACACAGCGAATCGGAATGTTGACAGAGTTAAAGTCTTACATGAAGAGTGCGAATACTTCTGGGACTGCTTTAGATGCCAACAAATTGGCAGCAATGTATGTTAATGATGCAACAAATGCAGGTTGGTCAGGAATTTATGATGATTCTAAAGTCATGAGAAGCAAAACCTTCGAACCTGTGCAAGCAACCTTCGACGCTCTTTTAAATGATTTAGCTACCGCAAGTCAATCCATGGTGGCAGGTGCGGAAGGAACTGCAGGAGTGGTCACAAGTAACGATGGTGCAAAAAATTATTTATTGGATGACAAAGGTGTCGAGTTGGGTCAAGTGATCGAAAAGAGTTTAATGGGAGCACTTTTATATTACCAATCAGCAGGTGTTTATTTCGAGCCAGGAAAAATAGATACTGATAATGAAACTGTAACTGAAGGAAAAGGAACTTCAATGGAACATGCCTTTGACGAAGCATTTGGATATTTTGGAGTGCCTACTGATTTTCCTACTAATACTGATAATATTGTTTTTTGGGGAAATTACTCTAATGGAAGAGATGCTCTTTTAGGAAGTAATAAAAAAATTATGGATGGTTTTTTAAAAGGTAGAGCTGCTATTTCTGCCAAAGATATAGTTGCAAGAGATGAGGCAATCGAAACAGTAAGAACAGAATGGGAATTAGTAATAGCAGGAACTGCAATTCACTATCTCAATAGTGGTTTGGCGAACTTTGATGATCTAGCGATCAGAAGTCATGGATTGTCTGAGGCAATCGGATTTATTTATTCTTTGCAATTCAGTCCAACTAAGAGTATTACAAATACACAAATAGAAGAATTACTGACTTTGGTAGGTGGTTCCGCTAGTATTTTGGATTCAGATTTATACAACGTGACTGAGACTAACCTTAATTCTGCGAAAGATAAGTTAGCTGATTGGTATGGGGTAGAAGATAAAAAAGATGAATTTTAAACAGTACATCATGTATTGTTGAGCATAGCAGCATTGTTGTTTTCGAAAGAGAATGACAATGCTTTTGTAGATTTTAAAAAGTATTCAACTCAAGATAAAATATAGCATTATGAAGTTTTTAAAAATATTTTTTATTCTATTTATTTCAAGTGTTTTTTTGTTTACTTCTTGCAAAGATGATGATGAGAAAGATCCTTGTTCAAGTGATTTTGATCAAGTGGCATTGTTTACCAATGTGGCGGATAACATAATACTTCCAAGTTATGAAAATCTAAAAACCAAGGTAGATGAATTATCTACGAAGACTCAAAATTTTGTGACTACTCCAGATGAGATTGGATTAATTGAATTGAGAGAAGCTTTTAAGGCAGCTTATTTAACTTGGCAAAGTGCCGCTCAATTTGAGTTTGGTCCAGCGGAAGATGTGTTCCTAAGAAACAGCCTAAATAATTTTCCAGCCAATACTAGTCAAATAGAATTTAACATTGAAAATGAAACCAATAATTTCGATCAACCAGATACTTACGATCAAGGATTTCCAGCATTGGATTTTCTTCTATTTGGAATTGCTGGGAGTGATGATGTTTTGGAAACGGTAAACGTGTATGCGAATAATGTTGACAAAGAGAAATATAAAAAACACCTCAGCGACCTAGTTACTGATATGCAAGTTAAAGTAACACAGACTAATGATAAATGGATCTCATCATATCGAAATACATTTATCACTAGAACTGGAACTGCTGCTGGAAATTCTTTAAGCCAAATTATTAACGGTTGGAATGAAAACTATGAATTGATTAAAAGAAATAAAATTGGTGTCCCGTCAGGAGTGTTAGATTTGAATTTTCCATTGCCAGATAAAGTGGAAGCAGTTTACAGCGGAATCTCTTCTTCCTTGGCAGTTGCTGCTTTGAATGCTTCTTTGGAATTATATTTAGGTATGGATAGAGAAGGAAATAATGGAATTGGATTAGATGATTTCTTAGAAAAAGTGGATGCAGAAAAAAATGGAAAAACGCTTGATGAAGTTATCCAAGAACAATTTACTAATGCCATTAATGCTGTTACTTCCCTGCCTGATCCTTTATCTGATTCAATCGAAAATGATGAAACGCCAACCGTTTTAGCGTATAATGAAACTACTAAACAAGTAGTTAATATTAAAACAGATTTGCCATCAGTCCTTTGCATTTCTATTACTTATATCGACAATCCAAGTGATAGTGATTAATGTCAAAAGGTCAAAAAATAATATGGCGTTTTATTGATTCGCCAGTTGGGATTAAACCTCTCGTAAGATTTAGAATTCTTTTTGGAGGATTAATGATGTTGGGAATGATCCGTTTTATACAGGAAGGATGGACGGAAAAATTATATCTCGAACCACGATATTTTTTTAAATTTTATTGGTTCGAATGGGTTAAGCCTCTTGATGAAAATGGGATGTATATTTTACTTTCAATAATCATAGGAAGCTCCGCAATGGTGATGTTAGGATTTTTATATCGCATCGCTATTATCACGTTCTTTGTCAGTTTTACGTATCTCGAATTGATTGATGCGACTAATTATTTAAACCATCATTATTTGGTTTGCTTGCTTTCGTTTTTAATGATTTTTTTACCAGCCAATAAATCTTACTCTGTAGATGTATTGTTATGGAGAAATATAAAAACGGATCGTGTGTCAAGTTGGACAATTAATATTTTAATTTTCCAATTAACAGTAGTTTACACTTTTGCAGGATTGGCTAAGTTAAATTATGATTGGATTTTTCAAGCAATGCCCTTAGCTGTTTGGTTACCCGAAAGGCAAGATGTTCCGCTTGTTGGATATTTTTTTCAATTCAAATGGGTGGCGTTTTTGATGAGCTGGGCAGGAGCATTTTATGATTTGACGATTGCTTATTTTTTGATGAATTCACGAACTAGACCGTTCGCATATTTCATGGTAATCGTTTTTCATTTGATGACTTGGTTACTATTTAATATTGGACTATTTCCTTGGATAATGATCGTGAGTACTCTAGTTTTTTTTCCAGAAAAGAAATTATCAAATGCTGTTAAAGATATTTCTAAAAGTATAATTAAGACTCATTCGCATGCTGAGGTAAGGAATTACTTTTCAATTAAAAAGCAAATATTATTACCCTTTTTAGTGGTGTATATGTTGTTGCAAATAATGATTCCTTTTCGGCATTTTTTATATCCAAGTAATGTTTTTTGGTCGGAGGAAGGATATAGATTTTCGTGGAGAGTGATGCTAGTAGAAAAATCAGGACAAACAACATTTACCCTCAAAGACCCCAAAACGAATCGGCAAACTGAAATAATTAATTCGAGATATTTAACTCCTTTTCAAGAAAAACAAATGAGTATTCAACCTGATTTTATTTTACAGTTTGCTCATTATTTGAAATACGAATATCAACGAACACATGGAATCAATAATCCAATAATTACGGTTGATTCACATGTCGCACTCAATGGAAGAGTAAGTCAAAGATTCATAGATCCGAGTGTGAATTTGGCAAAAATTAAAGATGATTTTCTTCCAAAAAAATGGATTTTAGATTTTGAAAAATAAGCGTAAGTGGTTGATAATCAAATATTTGTGGTTTTTAAATAAAAAAATGAACTCTAAAAAATACACCTTATTATTTTTAGTAATAATACTATTACAAAGTGTTGTTTTGGCACAAGTTGGAGTAGTTTCTGGCCAAGTATTGGATCAGCAAACTAATATTCCAATTGCTAATGCGAGTGTATTTTTGGAAAATAAAAATGAAATAATTAAGACTAATTCGAATGGAGAATTTGAATTTAATCAAGTAACAAAAGGAGATTTAGAATTAACGATTTATAAAGAAAATTACGCAACAAAAACTGAATTAATAATTTTTGAAAAAGAAGTTTTGACGGATGTAATTATATTGTTAGGAAAACTTAACCTGCAAATCGATGAAGTTGAGATTACTGCTAAATCAGGAGAAGATGTTGGACTAAGAAAATTAAATAATGTAGAAGGTACAGCGATTTACGCCGCAAAAAAAAGTGAAGTAATCGAGTTAGAAAATATAGTAGCTAACCAAGCCACGAATAATGCGAGACAAGTTTATAAGGCGATTGCAGGAGTCAATGTTTGGGAAAGTGATGGTGCTGGGTTACAATTAAGTATTGGTGCTAGGGGATTAGATCCTAATCGAACTTCCAACTTTAATACCCGCCAAAATGGTTATGATATTAGTGCTGATGCACTTGGTTATCCCGAAAGTTATTACACACCTCCTGTGCAAGCTTTGCAACGAATTGAGATCGTTCGAGGGGCTGCATCTTTGCAATATGGTTCTCAATTTGGAGGGCTCTTAAATTTTGTCTTTAAAAAAGGAAATAAGAAAAAACCAATTGAATTTATTTCTGAAAATACAGTTGGTTCATTTGGTTTGGTTTCTTCCTTCAACAGTTTGGGAGGTGAAAAAAATGGTTGGAATTATTATACTTTTTATCAAAGAAAACAAGGCGATGGCTGGCGAGACTTTTCTAAGTTTGAACAAAATACTGCTTTTGCAAGTGTCTCCAAATCTATCAATAAAAATTTAAAGATTGGAGTTGAATACACTTTTATGAATTATATCGCTCAGCAAGCAGGAGGTTTAAAAGATTTTGATTTTGCTCAAAATCCTCAACAGTCGTTGCGTACTCGGAATTGGTTTAAGGTCAATTGGAACTTAGCAGCGTTGACTTTAGATTATAAAATTTCAGATAAAACGAAGTTAAATTCTCGCAGTTTTTTTCTTGCTGCACAAAGAGATGCATTAGGCGAATTGGGAAGAATTGATCGACCTGATCCAATGAGAGATCGAGATTTGATTCGAGGGAATTATAATAATTTTGGTAACGAGACTCGTTTAATTACTCGGTATGATTTGGGAGAACAAACTTCTACTTTTTTAATTGGAGCGAGATATTATCAAGGATTTACGACCAATGAACAAGGCGATGCTGATGCAACTAGTGATGCTAATTTTACCTTTTTAAATCCGACTGATTTAGAAAAATCTGCTTATGATTTTCCAAGTAAAAATATTGCGGTCTTTGCCGAAAATCTTTTTAATATCAATGAAAATTGGACGATTACTCCAGGAGTCAGATTTGAGTATATCAAAACCGCATCAGAAGGTTTTTATAAAAAAACATTTATAGTGGGTGGTCAAATTCAGTCGGTGAGAAGATTTGAAGATTCGATGGAGAATCCTCGTTCGTTAGTTTTATTAGGTCTAGGAGTGGGGCATAAGATTTCAGAAAATACCGAAGCTTATGCAAATTTTTCTCAAAATTATCGCTCTATTAATTTTAGCGATCTTGCTGTAGTGAACCCCAATTTAATTGTAGATAGTTTGTTGCAAGATGAAAAAGGTTTTAATACTGATCTAGGAATTAGAGGAAGTTTTTGGAAAAATAAAATTAAAATTGATGCCAGTATTTTTTATTTGCGTTATCAAAACAGAATTGGAATTGGAGAAATTATTATTGAAGATCCAGTTGTAATTGAAAAAGCAGTAGCTTTTAGAACGAACATTGGTGATGCTAGAATCTTAGGATTGGAATCTTATTTAGAAGCTGACTTATTAGATATATTAAATAAAAAAACAAAATATTTACATCTTTCAATATTTACTAATCTCAGTTTAATTCACGGAAAATATTTATCAGGGCAATCATTTGTGATTGGCAAAAATGTAGAGTTAATTCCTCCAATAAATTTAAAAACAGGCCTTAACTTTCGTTGGAAAAAATTTAAAGCCTCTTATCAATTTACTTTTGTTGGTGAGCATTTTTCGGATGCTACCAATGCAGAATTTGTATCAGATGCTACTCGTGGAACAATCCCAAGTTATCAGGTGCAAGATTTATCATTTAGTTATACTTGGAATCGATTTCAGTTCCAGTCTGGGATCAATAATTTGACCAATGAATCTTATTTTACACGTCGAGCAGTTGGTTATCCTGGACCAGGAATTATTCCTTCAGATGCTCGAAGTTTTTATGGAACAATAGCTATTAAATTTTAAAAAATATATTAATTATGACTCCTTCACTTACGGACAAACGACATTTTAATCCAGAACAAAATCAAGTGATTCTTCCTTTTGCCTTGCCCATCGTTCAAGGTAAAAAGATGAAAAAGAAATGCTGTAAAAAATATAAAAAGAAAGGAGTGAGATGTAAAAGATGTCCTGGAAGATTAGCTTGGGAAGATTAATAAATAGGCTACTAATAAATTGATTGAGATTGTTTAAGTTTGCAAAAAACAAATTATGAAAGCAATCTTATTAAAAGAATTTGGTGGACCTGAACAATTATATTTAGGCGAAGCTAAAAAGCCAACTCCTTCTTCAAATGAAGTATTAGTCAAAGTGAAAACCACGGCACTCAACCGTGCAGACACTTTGCAGCGCATGGGAAAATACCCACCTCCACCTGGCGCAAGTTTAATTATCGGATTAGAAATGGCAGGAGTTATTGAAGCAGTTGGAATAGAAGTTACCGATTGGAAAGTGGGTGATCGAGTTTGTGCCTTACTAGCTGGAGGTGGTTATGCAGAATTTGTAACAATACATTCACAATGTTTGATTCCAATTCCCGAAGGATTTGATTTTGAAAAAGCAACTGCTATTCCAGAAGTATTCTTGACAGCTTATCAAGCGATTTTCTATTTATCAAAATTTAAAAAAGGTGAACGAATTTTGATCCATGCTGGTGCAAGTGGAGTAGGGACAGCTGCAATTCAATTAGCTAAATCACTTGGAGCAAGAGAAATTATTGTCACCGCTTCTGCGGGGAAACATCAAATTTGTAAAGACCTTGGAGCAGATTTCACCATAGATTATAAAACTCAAAACTTCGAAGAAGAAGTCTCGAAAATCACCAATGGCGAAGGAGTCGATGTAATCATAGATTTCTTAGCTGCGCCTTATTTTCAAAAAAATATTAATTCTTTAAACTTCGATGGACGAATGGTGATGCTCGCGTTGATGGGAGGATGGAAGGTGGAAGAATTAATTTTGGCGAATATTTTACGAAAGCGGTTACATATCATGGGTTCGACATTACGAGCAAGAACTTTGGATTACAAAATTGGGTTGACCAAGGATTTTTCAGATTATGCTTTGGCTAAATTTACGACTGGAGAATTGAAACCGGTGATTGATTCTATTTTTGATTGGAAGGAAGTGGCAGATGCGCATCGGTTGATGGAGTCGAATGGAAATAGTGGAAAGATTGTTTTAAGAGTGGAATAAAATAGTTGCTATGAAAAATCTAATTAAAATTTTATTTTTTTCTGTAATTTGTTTTCCTATTTTTTGTTTCGGACAAAATTCTAAATGGATTTTTTCCTCTAAATCAAATATTGCTTTTTTTAAAATCGAAGATGATATTGTCAATCGAAATTTTAATCCCCAATTTTCACTTTTATTTAATATTTATAGAAAGTCAACGCCACTTTTAGGCTGGAGTGTAGGAATGAAAAGACGATTTAAGTTTATGGATAATTTTTATTTTCTAACAGGTTTAGAATTTCGATTGAGTCAATTGAAAAAGCAAGAATGGTTAGAATCTTCATCTGGAGAAATAGTGTATGATCCCAAATTTGAAATGAATGATATCATTTTAAATGGAACAATTAATCGTGAATTATTAGATACGGAATCTAATATTTTTTCTTTTAATTCTTACCCGAAAGAAGCACCTTTTGAAACAAAAACGAAAAGTATATTCTTAGATTTACCTTTGAATTTTCATTTTGAATCATTATCTCGCAAGTGGTTGGTATCGGCAGGTTTTAATATTGGAATTTCATTAAAATCCATAGTCTCACATCCTTATATTCTTACTCGTGAAAATATTTTTTTAGGGGTAAATGCTAATGTTGATTATCGTTTTTTTAAAAATTATTACTTGTCTTTAGGTTTTACTAATTTTGAAAAAGGAGTTAATATTTTCAATTTTGATTTACTAGAAATTAGAAACCAAAACATTTTTTCTTTTGGAATCTCATGTTTGATAAAGCCATAGTTTATTTTATGTTTCTTCCTCCAACTTCAAAACCCTCGTCGTCCTCTCCCTCGTCTCCAAACATAACTCCCCATTTTCAATCAAAGATTCACCATATGTCGGAATCATTTCTTTAATTTTATTTTGCCAATCTTCCGTTTTGATTTTTTCTGGAAAACATTTCTCCACCACATCTAACATGATACTTACGGAAGTCGAAGCACCAGGTGATGCTCCCAAAAGTGCTGCTAAAGAACCATCATCATCTGTAACTATTTCAGTTCCAAATTGTAATTTTCCTCCACCTTTTTCACCCTTTTTAATAATCTGAACTCGCTGTCCTGCGTACGCTAATTCCCAATCTTCCATCTTTGCATCAGGATAATATTTTTGCAAAAATTCAAAGCGTTCCTCTGGTGATTGCATCACTTGATCGATCAAATATTTTGTCAAAGAAATATTTTTCATACCCGCAGAAAGCATCGGCCAAATATTATGCATCTCAATTGAAAGTGGCAAATCCCAATAAGATCCATTCTTTAAAAACTTTGTAGAAAATCCAGCATAAGGACCAAATAACAAAGCTTGTTTTCCATCAATAAATCGAGTGTCTAAATGTGGAACTGACATAGGTGGATTGCCAGTTGCCGCTTTTCCATACACCTTTGCTTGGTGCTGTTTTACAATTTCAGGATTCGTACATTTTAACCATTGACCTCCAACTGGAAATCCACCAAAGCCATTTCCTTTTTCAATATCTGCTTTATCCAATAGTGGAATTGCACCACCTCCAGCGCCAATAAAAACGAAAGGACTCGAATGAACATATTCTTTTTTACTATCCAGATTTTCAATATCAATTTTCCAACTTCCATTTGCTTGTTTGGTCAAATCTTGAATCTCTTGACCGAGGTGAACTTCGACTCCATCCAACGTTTTTAAATATTCAATCATTCCTCGGGTGATCGCTCCAAAATTTACATCAGTTCCAATTTCCATAAAAGTTGCACCGACCTCTTCTTTATGATTTCGACTCAACATCATCAAGGGGGCCCACAAAGAAATTTCTTCAAAATCTTCACTAAACTTCATGTCTTTGAAAATCGAATATTGAGTCATCGCATCATATCTTTTTTTCAAAAACTGAATATTTTCATCTCCCCAAACTAAACTCATATGTGGAATGTCATTGATAAAAGGTTGCTTGAATGGAAAGTTTTGCGACTCTTTTAGATAGGCCCAAAATTGTTTGGATACTTCAAAATTAGAAGCAATTTTAAGTGCTTTAGAAATGTCGACTGTTCCATCTTCTCGTGCTGGCGTATAATTCAATTCGCAAAAAGCGGAATGTCCAGTTCCAGCATTATTCCAAGCATCAGAACTTTCTGCACCCACTTTATCCAATCTTTCAAAAATAGAAATAGTTGCTTCAGGCATTAATTTTTTAAGAAGTACACCAAGTGTGGCACTCATAATTCCTGCACCAATTAGCGTAATATCTGAATAGTTTCGGGCATCTTTCATAGGAGAAGTTTCGATTTTTTCAAAAAAATCAAATGTAAATGATTAAATTGGATTCTAAAATTTTTTATCTAAAAGAAAATTTTATTAAAAATAATTCCCCCATTTTGTCGTAAAAAGAAATCAAATTGTCGAGAAAAAAGAGGATTAAAAAACTTAAAAAATATTTTAGAGTTTATATTATAGAAATACTTTTAATGAAAGATGATAAATCATCCAACTAAAAATTAATATTAGTCTTAATTATGAATGAAAGAATAGAAAGCTCAGATAAAATCATTAGAAATCACATCGTTTGGTCGATGGGAGCAGGATTAATTCCTGTTCCAATTGCCGATTTTTTTGCCGTAAGTGCCATTCAATTAGATATGGTTCGACAGATGTGCAAAGTTTATGATGTAGATTTTAAAGAAACAGAAGGGAAGGCTGTAATATCATCTATGACTAGTTCTGGTTTAGCTAGATTAGGTGCTCGCGCTGCTTTAAAATTTATCCCAGGAGTAGGAACGATGATTGGAGGAATGACGATGGCAGTTTTGTCAGGCGCTTCCACTTATGCTTTGGGAGAAGTGTTTAAAAAACATTTTGAAACAGGTGGAACTTTCTTAGATTTTGATGCAGATCGCTTGACGAAAATGTATAAAGAGAAATTTGAAAAGGGTAAAAAAGTAGCAGAGGAAATTAAGAAGGAGCAACAGCGAAAACAAGAAGTTGTTGAAAAAGTAGAACATAAAAAGGCTGCCCAAAAAGAACAAAAAGATGTCATCTCTCGATTAACTAAATTGGGTGAATTAAAAGAAAAAGGCATTATCTCTGATAAAGAGTTTCAAGCAATGAAGAAAAAATTGATTGAAGAATTTTAGATGAAAAAGTAGGTTAAATGATTAATCAGTTAATTAGAGTTCTCGTTACTTTGACTAACAGATTAATCGTTTCCCAAACTATTATTTATAAAAAAAATCATATTCATTTCCAATCCGTAAATGTCTTGTTTTTTTTCTTTTGAGATTAAAAAGTCAAAACCATATTTCATTCCTAAATATCCAGTCACGGCTAAACTTAGGGAATCAATTAAGTCATCAGATTTTACTTCCTTTTTTAAAAATTGAATATTTCCTTTTTCAAAAATTTCTTTTGATTTAGGAAAAAGAACTTGCAATAAATTGATTCTTTCTTCGATTCCTTCCTTTTCTTTTTTCTTAAAAATCATTGGGATTTGATTATTTAAACTTGCAAAACATACCTCTGGATGCGCCTCAAAAATTCGATTTTGGTATTCGTGATTTTTCAAAATAAACTCATCAACTTCTTTAATTTTTGGAACAATATTCCAAGCTTGAATCGAAAATGATTTTCCTAAAATAGTTTTGTTTTTTTCCTTGGCAGCTTCATAAGTTTTTTCATAAACAGCAGCTCGGCAAGGTGGAGTAAAAACAGATGAAGTATGATTAGGTTTTAATTTTTGTCGTGCTAAAAATTCAACTTCTCTTGGGTGGTTTTTATCTGCCAAACCAATTACCATGTCTACTAAGTATTTTTCTGCATCTGGATACTCTTTAAAAATAGAAGAGAATTCGGAATGTTTGCTGATTGAAAATTGAGTATCCTTCCTAATTTTTATAGCTATCCAACCGTATTTACAGCCATCAATTCCAACAGTATATTTTTGATTTTTTTCCAAAATTGTTTTTTTTACTTTTAGTAAAACCGAATATTACTGCTTTTGTTTATTTGAAATAAAAATTGGAAATGGGTCAAAATTGCCAAATAAAATAATTTTTTAGAATTATTATTAGGTTTAATCCAAATTTTTAAAAGTATTTGGTTTTCAATTAAACATCAGAGGCATTTTTCACGTACATTTGTAGGAGTAAAACAAACCTTTTTTTAATTAAATTTTATTATGAAAAAATCGTTCGAAAAGATCTGGAAGATGCTTGGCTTGAGATATAAATCACATCCTTGGCATGGAATATCAATTGGTGAAGATGCACCTGATGTAGTAGCATCATTTATAGAAGTTATTCCTTCTGATACTGTAAAATATGAAATAGATAAGAAGAGTGGATACTTAAAAATTGATCGTCCTCAAAAATTTTCAAATATTGTTCCTGCGCTTTATGGTTTTGTTCCACAAACATTGTGTGCAGATAAAATTGCTCAATATTGTATGGATAAAACTGGAAGAGAAGGTATAGTTGGAGATGACGATCCGTTGGATATTTGCGTTTTGACAGAGCGTGAAGTGACTCATGGAAATATCATTGTCAATGCAATTCCAATTGGTGGATTTAGGATGATTGATGGGGGAGAAGCGGATGACAAAATCATTGCAGTATTGAACAATGATGAGATGTATGCACAATGGGAAGACATCGCAGATATTCCTGAGAATATATTGAATCGACTGAAGCATTATTTTTTGACATACAAGCAATTGCCAGGGGAAGAACCCAAATGTGAGATTACTCATATTTATGGAAAAGCAGAAGCGCATGAAGTGATTCGAAGAAGTTATAAAGATTACAAAGATGCTTACGGAGATTTGGAAGAAGTGCTTTCTTTTACCATGTTGGAAGCAATGAATTTTGGTCAAAGACAGCAGAAATTATTAGAAAATTTAGATTAGATTTTTAACAGTTAATTGTTTGTAATGAATGATTAATTTCATTTTGTAAATGTATTGTTACAAAAAAAAAATCTAAATAAAAAAGCGGTGTTAGGATTTAAATTCCTAACACCGCTTTCTGTTAAACATAAGTCGATTTTCTTTTTTGAAAATTACTTTTGGTATTCTGCGGGATCTTCTATTCCTAATCCTGAAAATCCTTTTAATCGAAGGACACAAGAGTCACATATTCCACAGGGCAGTCCTTTTTCATTTGGATCATAACAAGTAGAAGTAATCGAATAATCGACACCTAAATCTAATCCCATTTGTATGATTTCCGATTTTTTTAAATCAATCAAAGGAGTGTGGATAGTTAACTTTGTTTCACTTTGTATACCCGATTTTGTTGCTAAATTTGCCATCTTTTCATAAGCCTCAATATACTCAGGTCGACAATCAGGATAACCACTATAATCGACAGCATTGACTCCAATAAAAATATCATCTGAGCTAATTACTTCTGCATAGGCTAAGGCAAAAGATAGGAAAATAGTATTTCGAGCGGGGACATAAGTGATTGGAATTTCGTCTTCCATCTCTGCTTCTGTTCGACCTTTTGGCACTTCAATCTCTGCAGTTAAGGCTGAACCTCCGAACACTCGCAAATCAATATGCGCTGTTTTATGATCTTTTACTCCAAATTGTTGCGCCACTTTTTTGGCAGCTTCTAATTCGAATTTATGTCGTTGACCATAGAAAAATGAAATGGCATAAATATCAAATCCTTTACTGATAGCATATGCCAAAATTGTAGATGAATCCAGACCACCACTTAATAGTACTACTGCTTTTTTGTTCATTGAAAATTATCTTATAAAAAAATGAGTGCAAAAATAAAAACACTTTTGAAAAATGAAGTGTTTTTATGGATGGATATTATCTTTGCAGTCAAATAATTTGATAAAATTTAAAACTATAAATATGTCTTCCAAGGAATTTGAACTTTTAGGAAAAGCGGTGAATGAATTGCCCACTTCACCAGATGAAGCTCAGTTGGATTCTTTTCCCAACAAACATAAAATGCGAAATTATATTGTTGAATTTCATTGTGCAGATTTTATGTCGATGTGTCCAATTACTCAACAATCTGATTTTGCGAAAATCCATATTCGATATATTCCTGCTGAAGAATGTATTGAAACTAAATCATTGAAATTTTATTTGCAATCTTACAGAAGTCAGAAGACTTTTAATGAAGAAATTGTTAATCGGATTTTAACTGATTTGGTAGCAGCATGCAACCCAAAATGGATGCAAGTTAAAGGTGCTTTTGTGGCTCGTGGTGGAATTAGTTTAACCACAATTGCGGAACATCCAAGTCTTGAAGTAGAAAGTGTAGCTGGTAAATAGCACGTAGCCGTCTGCTTTAGCAGACCTAAAAAAGATTTCAGTTTTAGTTGTTTTTTAAGTCTGCTAAAGCAGAAGACTACGTGCTAAGTGTTACACATTTATTTAATGATTTTACTATGAGAATATATTCTTTTCTATTATTTTTTATGTTAGTCATTTTTGCTTCATGCAAAACGGACGATTCGCCTCGACAAAAAAGGTATTTAGATTATGTCGTTATTGAAGCAGCAAAGTTAGAAGCTTGGGACATTTTGAATGGACCAGATATGACTTTGTTTTATAGAAATGGAGTAGTGGATAGTACAAGTTTGTCAGGAGGAAGTGAACTTTTTGAAGATGTGGTAGATATAATGTTGCCGCTGACTTTTGAAGATGTTGCTTTTGAATTGACAGATTATATTGATTTTCAAGTAATAGATGTAGATGAGTTTGCGGCAGATCAAATTATGTATCAATTACAATTTAATCCATACGAATATTCTAAATCAGGAAATCCATTATTACTTTCCAACGCAGATTGGACGATAAAGATATATTGGAAAACACAGTAAATAACGGCTAATGTTTAATGGTGAACGATTAACATCGTAATTACGAAATAGTGTTAATCATTCACCGTTAATATTTATACGTTGAAAAGGAAGTGCATTATATCGCCATCAATAACTTCATATGCTTTTCCTTCAACTCCCATTTTTCCAGCTCCTTTGGCAGCAGCTTCGGAGCCTAATTCTACGAAATCATTATATTTAATTACTTCCGCTCGAATAAATCCTTTTTCAAAATCAGTATGAATTACTCCTGCAGCACCTGGAGCTAAAGTCCCTTTTTCGATGGTCCAGGCTCTAACTTCTTTTTCTCCTGCAGTAAAATAAGTGATCAAATTTAAAAGTTTGTAACAAGATAAAATCAAACGATTTACACCAGGTTCAGTCAAACCCATTTCTTCCAAAAATAATTCTCGATCTTCTTTGGTATCCAACTCTGCAATGTCCGCTTCCATACCTGCACAAATAAAAATAACTTCTGCTTTTTCGTCCTTTACACATTCCATAAATCGAGCAGTATGTTCATTTCCCGAAATCACAGAATTCTCATCTACGTTGCAAGCATACAAAATTGGCTTGGAAGTCAACAACATCATCTCTTGCATTAATTCAATACCTTCATCTTCTAATTCAACTGTTCGAGCAGGTTTTTCATCTTCTAAATGTGCTAAAATAGCTTGCCCTTGTTCTACCAATTTTACAGCAGATTTTTCTCCAGCTTTTGCGTTCTTCTTCAATTTTTCCAAACGCTTTTCTACTGTTTCAATATCTTTTAGAATCAATTCCATATCAATAATTTCTTTATCCCGAACAGGATCAACCGAATTATCCACATGAATCACATTGTCATTGTCAAAGCATCGAACAACGTGAACGATAGCATCAACTTCTCGAATATTTGCCAAAAACTGGTTACCTAATCCTTCTCCTTTACTTGCTCCTTTGATCAAACCTGCGATGTCCAAGATTTCAACTGTTGTTGGTTGAGTTTTTTGGGGATTGACAATTTCTGTTAATTTATCTAACCTTTCGTCTGGAACAGTAATGATTCCTAAGTTAGGTTCTTTTGTTGCAAACGGATAATTAGCTGCTAATGCCTTAGCAGATGTTAATGCATTAAATAGCGTAGATTTTCCTACATTTGGCAAGCCAACAATACCACATTTTAAAGCCATTTCTTTTGATTTATTATTTATCAATTTGGTAAAATCGGCGCAAAGATATAATTTTTACGATAAAGAAATCACAAATATTTTTTAATGAATTTTTTAGCTCATATTTATTTGTCCTGCGATAACGAAGATCTTTTGATTGGAAATTTTATTGCAGATTTTATTAGAAACAAAGAAGTGCCTAACTTTTCTCCTGAAGTTCAAAAAGGAATCATTTTGCATCGACAAATAGATACGTTTACGGACAAACATCCTTTGGTGAAAAAAGGAACTTATCGCTTGCAAGAAAAACATCATAAATATGCTCCTGTGATCGTCGATGTATGGTATGATTACTTGTTGGCTAATAATTGGGAACGTTATTCGGGGGAAAGCTTGGATGATTTTTGTGAAGGTGTTTATCAGATTTTGGAAAAAAGGATAAATGACCTTCCTGTAAAATTACAAAAGCGATTGCCCATGATGATTGAACATAAGTGGCTTCAAGCATATGGAACTGACGAAGGGATTCGATATACTTTTAAGCGATTATCAGAACGATTATCAAAGCCGGAATACTTGGATGGAGTAGTTGATAATTTGTTGAGTTTTAATGAAGAAATGACAGAGGAATTTAATTCGTTTTTTCCAGAGGTGATTGAGTATGTTAGAGAAAATTGTAAATGTGATTGAATTGTTATAAAAAGTATAAAATATTGGAATAGCCTAATAAAATATAAACCTCAATAGTTTTTAAGGGAACTAAAACAACTTCCATATTTAAACGTATTAGAACGAAAGTAGAAGGGATAAGAATATTATAAGGTATGAAAAAGTATTTCCAAAAAGGGATAAAATTTCTAGGTATTACCGCACTTGTGCTGGTGATACTTTTCCTATTAGTTTTCTTTCTTATTCGAATTCCTACTGTACAAACTTGGCTCGTTCAAAAAGCCACTTCCAGTCTTTCTGAAACCTTACAAACTAAAGTTGAAATTAAAGCAGTCGATATTGAATTTTTTAAAACGGCAGTTTTAGAAGAAATTTATATTGAAGACAAAAGCAAAGATACTTTACTCTTTGCTCAACAATTAAAAGCTGACATCGGAGTATTTTCAATCTTTCAAAAAGAAATTTTTCTCAATAAAATACAACTGCAAGGAGGAAATATTCAATTGTCAAGAGATAATTTGGATAGTCTATTTAATTATCAATTTATCATTGACAAATTAAATCCACCATCATCTGAAACTTCTACAGAAGGTACCTCAACCACTACACCTTGGTCTTTTGGAATTGGAAATGTATTGTTAGAAAATATCAAATTTGACTTGAAAGATGAGCAAGGAAATGGGTTCGATCTGAATACTAAGATCGGATATTTAGAATTGAATTCTAATTCATTTGACTTAGAAAAAAAACATATTGATTTGTCAAATGTGTTGTTGAAAGAATCGAAAATTGATTATACCGTATTTAAAAACAAGATTGAAAAATCAGGTGAATCCTCTGTATTACTTTTCCCAAATTTTGGTTGGAAGATAAAATCAAAGCAGTTAGAGTTGACAGGAACGCAGTTTATCTATGACGATGAAAATACTAAAAGGCAAGATAATGTTGTAGATTTCAGTCATTTAAATTTTAATGATATTTCATTGGTTATCAATGATTTAGATATTGTTGCAGATGCGATAGTTGGAGAAATTAACCATTTGGAATTGAATGATCATAGTGGTTTTAGTCTCACAGATTTAAAAGGAAAAGTATCGTTAACTAATCAAATAATTCAAGTCAGTAACTTTCAATTAGTCACTCCGAATTCAAATCTGAAAAACAACCTTACTTTTAGTTTTCAAGAGTTTGATGACCTCAAAGATTTTGTAAATCGAGTTAAAGTAGAAAGTGATTTTTCAAAAAGTAAGATTGATTATCGAGATTTATGGAAATTGATTCCTGCATTTAGGGACATTCCGAATATGCAAACTGATCTCTCAAAAACGATTGATTTATTTGGAAAAATAAAACTTGAAGAAGATAAGATTACGATAGACAATCTTGATACTAAAATTGGAAATGATTTTATTTTACAAGTAGATGGTTCGATTGCTCAACTTTCCACCGAACCTAACTTTAATATTTTTATTAAAAAAATAGCAACAGATTATAATTCCATCACAGGGTTGACCAAAGATTTTTCTTTGCCAGCAGGATTGCAAAATTGGGGGAGAATTAATTTTTCTGGAAAAATAAAAGGAACAGTTGGAGATCTTGTGGGAAGTGAACTTAATTTGAGTACAAGCGGAGAAACTGAATTTAAAGGTGATTTGGCGATGAAGGGATTGCCTGATATTTCTGAGACTTTGTTCAATGCCAAAATTAATAATTTGTCCACACGCTCAGAAGAATTAAAAGGATTTTCAGCAGCTAGTTTTCCGCCTCTTTTGGATAGTTTAGGTTTAGTCAATTTTAAAGGAGATTTTATTGGGAAAATTGAAGACTTCAAATTAAATGGAAATTTTGAAACAACCGCGGGAAATTTAGGAACAAATATAACAATGCTTTTCCAGAAAAATTTTGAAACTGCAAAGTATCAGGGAGACTTAAAAATGGAAAGCTTCAATTTGGGAAAAATATTGGGTGAGCCATTTAGCACGATTAGTTTGTCAGCTAATATAAATGGGGAAGGATTGAAATTGGACGACTTGGTAACTACCTTAAATGCTACTATTCCTAATTTTATTTATAAAAATTATAACTATAAAAATTTACTCATTGATGGTTCATTTAACCAAAAACAATTTGAAGGAAAAGCGAACATCAAAGATGAAAATATAGCTTTTGATTTTTTAGGGAAAGTGGATCTTAATCAAGTTTTGCCCGAGGTCGATATGTCATTGATTTTGGATACGATTAATTTCAAGAATTTAAATTTATATAAAAAAGATTTAGGTCTTAGTGGATCAATCAAAGCAGATTTGAAAGGAAATAATTTAGATGATCTAACAGGTTCAGCAAGTTTAAATTATTTTAATATTCAACAAGATTCAATTTCCTATTCCACCAAGGAAAAAGTTTCTTTAAAATCAAATCAAGATTCAGAAGGAAAAAAAACCTTAGTTTTTCGTTCTGAATTTATGGATGCTGATATCCTTGGACAGTATAATTTTAGGGAATTTCCTACTGTTATTTCAGCTTATGTTGATGAGTTTTTTCCAGTTGCTGAAATTAGCCAACAAGAGCAATTGGAAGAAATAAGTTCTTCTTCAAAACCAACGGCCAAACAAAATTTTTCTTTTGATTTGCAATTCAAGGATATGGCTGATTTTACGAAAATATTTGTTCCCGGATTTTCAGAGACTGATACAGCAGAATTGAAAGGATATTTTGACTATGATGCCAAATTTTTGAAAGTAGATGGTGTTTTTCCAAACGTAGTTTATAATGATTTTTCAGCGGATACTTTGCGAATCGAAGTGGGGAATATAAGCAATAGTTTGAATACCGATATTGAATTTTCTGAATCTCGATTAGGAAGTTCGATTTATCTTCCAAAAGCCAAATTAGAAACTGTTTTTAAGAACGATACCTTAATTTATAGCATAAAAATATGGGATAAAAAAACAATACAATTACAACCAGATAGCCTCCTTAATATTTCTAATTTAAAACAAGATTCTACTTTTGAAAAAAGAAAATTAGAATTGAGTGGAAATATTTTTAGTCAAGGAGATGGATACCAAATGGAGTTCTTACCTACCCTTATTTTAAATGATGAAGCGTGGAGTATTGAAAAAGAAAACTTTATTTCATATGTTGACAAGGATTTGATAATCAGTCAATTAGGTCTTTATAAGGATGGACAAAGCATACTAATAAATTCCAAAGGAGTTCCTCCTAAGAATGATTTTTCGCCGTTAGGAATTAATTTTTCTAATTTTAATTTATCAGAAATTTCGAACCTTTTGGGGATGGATGCTTATTCTTTGGATGGTAATATGACTGGAGATATTTTATTAAAAGAATTTAAAAATAACTTACACTACAATGGAGATTTAAAGGTAGATAGTTTGAGTTTTAATGAAGAGCATTTAGGAACCTTAAATGTAAAAACTAATCAACAAGCAGAGGGGAATATCATAAATGTAAATGTATTGTTAGAAGGTGAAAATAGAATGACCTTAATTGGAGATTACTCGATTCAGGAAAATCAATTTGACCTTGATTTTGATATTGAAAAGTTGTCTTTTGCTTTGGTTGATCCATTTATAAATGAAATTATCAAAGATTCCAAAGGGGATGTTTCAGGGGAAATAAAATTGACAGGAACTCCAAATCAACCCAATGTAAATGGATTGTTACAAGTTAGAAATTTAAATACTTTAGTCATACTTTCCAATACTCGATACAGTACAGATTTGGCAAATATTCAAGTATCTGAAAAAACATTTGAATTAGGTACTATAAAATTAAAAGACCCTAAAAATAATTTAGCCATTTTAACTGGTAGAATTAATCATGAATATTTTCAAAACCTAAAACTAAATTTGAATTTAGAGACCGATGCTTTTCAAGTATTGAATACGACCCTTGAAAATAATGAATTATACTTCGGAAATCTTTTCTTAAAAGCAAATGTCAAAGTCACAGGTCCTCTTGAATTACCTTTTTTAGATGTAGTGGCAAAGACTTTACCTGAGTCTAAATTATTTGTCCAACCATTTATTCAGTCGCAAAATTTAACCCAAGTCGATTATATAATTTTCAGTAATCCGAATTTGTATAATGAAGATAGTTTGAAAATTATTGAGCAAAAAATTACTAAAAACAATAATGGTTTTTCCTTAGCTCTAAAGTTGGAAGTTACTAAAGATGCCATTCTCAATATCATTGTTGACCCTGAAACTGGTGACCAACTGACAAGTGCAGGAAGTGCTAATCTCACGATCAATATGAATGCTTTGGGAGATGTATCAATTGTGGGTAATTATTTTATCGAGGAAGGAAAATATTCAATGAATTATCAAGAATTTCTCAAACGAGAATTTGATATTCAAAAAGGTAGTAACATAATATTTACGGGCGATCCATTGAAAGCGAAATTTAATATCATTGCTGAATATAATATACGAACCACTACCTTGGAATTGATAAAAAATGAGACGACAGATTTAAATCTTGATGAAACTTCACTAAGGCAAAATGTAAGAGTTTTACTCAAACTCTTAGGTGACTTGGAAAAACCATTAGTTAGTTTTGATATAGAATTGCCTGATAATCAAGGAGAATTTTTTAATAGTTCTATTACCAACAAACTTGCCTCTCTAAGAGAAACGCCTGATGATTTAAACAAGCAGGTTTTTGGATTATTGTTTTTTAATAGTTTTATCGCATCAGACCAAGCGAATACTCAATTTCTCACTAACACCTCTGAAACTCTAGCGTTATCAAGTGTTAGTAAATTACTGAGTAATCAATTGAATAGATTAGCTGATCGTTATATTAAAGGAGTGGAAGTTAATATTGATTTAGAATCGTATAAGTCAGGAATGTTGCAAGAAAATACGATGACTCAATTGCAATTAAATGTTTCCAAAAAATTATTCAATGATCGATTGTCTATTAAAGTCGGAACTAATGTAAATGTCAATTCTGCCGATTCAGATAATTCAGTCATTGCAGGAGATTTTGTATTAGAATATAAAATCAATGAGGCAGGTAATTACTTTGTTCGAGTTTTCCATAAGAGTGATTTTAATATTTTGGAAGATGCGAATACGAATAAAACTGGGGCGGGTATTATTTTTAGAAAATCATTTAATGGGAAAAAATATAAGGAATAGAATTTATTGGTTTGAGGTTGAGCGTTTTGAGTTTTACGGGGAGACCATAAATTTTTATTTAGAAGGAACACTTATGAATTTATTTAAAACGATATTATTTATTGGCTTTTTATTTTCACTAACTGCATGTTCTGTAACTAAACATTTGGATAAAAAACAACGTGTACACGTAGCTACAAAAATAACTTTTCTCCAACCTAAAATTATCAATAAAAAGAAAAAACTGGAAGCAAATCTTCTTTTGCTGACTCAACCTAAGCCTTCAACTGGAATTAGAAAATGGCAAACTAGCATGTATAATGCTATGCAAAAGAGCAAGAGGAAGAAAGGTTTGAAATATAGAATTAGAAAAAAACGAGGGAAAGCTCCTGTATTATTTGATGCAAAGAAAATAGAACGTAGCCGATTAATTTTAGAAAAACATATGAAGGAAAATGGATATTTTGAAGCTAATATAAAAGCAGAAATTTCGGAAAAAAAGCAAAAAGTATCGGTCAATTATGTAGTGGATAGTAAGGAACAATATCGATTTAGGAATATTAATTATCCCATTGAACCAAGTGGATTAGCACACACTATAAAAAGCGATTCTATAAATTCATTATTGCAAACTGGAAAACCTTATATCGAATTTAATTTGACTTCGGAAAGAATTCGTTTGGCTGCCTTAGCTAATAATTCTGGGTATTTAAATATTAACCAAGATCAATTTTATTTTTTTGCAGATACAACGATTGGGAATAAACAAGTGGATATTTATTTAAAAATTCGACAGCCTTTAGATCGTTTCACTTTTAAAAAGTATAGATTAAATAATGATGTTGTTTTTGGAAATTATTCCTTGACGTTTCAGCCTCAACTAGGAGATACCACGTTGATTGAAAATTTTCTCATTATTCAAAAAAACGATATTGTTCGACCAAAGGTTTTAGCAGATATTATAGGTGGAGACCAAAATGAATTCTATTCAAAAAAGAAACAAGATGATGCTTTGGCTCGATTACTTGATTTAGGGATTTATAAATTTGTGAATTTAAAATTTGATAAAATTGATAGTGACTCTAATTCTTTATTCAATCGGCAATTTTATTTAACACCAGGATTGCAGCAAAATGTAGCGACTGAATTTCAAGTAAATACACGTTCAGGGAATTATTTTGGAATAGGTAGTTCCGTTTCTTATACTCATAAAAATATTTTTCAAGGGGCGGAAAATTTTAATATTAGTCTTTCGGGTGGAGTAGAAACTCAAATTGGAGAAACCGAAAACTTTATCAATACTGCAGATATTGGAGTGAAAACTTCTTTAGCTATTCCTGATTTTTTGTTGCCATTTAAAGTGAAAAAAGGTGGCGGTGGTTTTGTTCCAAGAACACTCATTAGTATAAATGATAATTTTCAACAAAGAATTGGTTTCTATACAAGTAATAATTTCAATAGCAAGTTTGGCTACGAATGGAATGAATTGGCGGATCGAAAACATGGATTCTATCCTATCAATATTAGTCAAATTTCAGTTTTTAAAACGACTCAAGAATTTGAAGATTTGCTATCAACTAATCCTAGGTTAAATAGAAGTTTTCAAAATGTTTTTATACTTGGATTGAGTTATAATTTTACCTATAATACTTTGACTACTAGTTCTTTACAACGATATTCTTATTTTAGAATGGGAATAAAAACTTCGGGCAATTTAGCTTCTTTAGTATCTCAAACGGTTAATAAAAATGCCACTCGACCTTATCAATTTTTAGGAACTCCATATTCTCAATTTGTTCGTTTTGATATGGATTTCCGTCATTTTATTCCTCGACCAAAAGGACTTTTTGCTAGTCGAATTATCGGAGGAATAGGAGTGCCTTATAATACTTCTTCGGTGTTACCTTTTGTGGAACAATTTTTTGCAGGAGGTTCGAATGACATTCGAGCATTTCCTATTCGATCTTTGGGGCCAGGAAGTTATCCACCGAATACAACTGGAGTAAATGATTTTTTAGATCAAACTGGAGACATCAAATTGATGGTGAATTTGGAATATCGATTTCCAATTTTTAGCATTTTTAAAGGAGCCATATTTGCAGACGCTGGAAATATCTGGTTGGTAAAAGATATTGAAAATGAAAGACCAGAAGGACTATTTAAATTTAATCGGTTTTATAAAGAGATTGCCTTAGGTACAGGTTTGGGATTGCGATTAGATTTTGATTATGTAGTTGTACGTGTTGATGCAGCCTTTCCGCTTCGGAAACCTTATCTTACAAATAATGAAAATTGGACATTTTCACAAATTGATTTTACAGATAAAACATGGCGCAAAGAAAATCTGGTTTTGAATTTTGCCATTGGATATCCATTTTAAAATTTTTAATAATGCGCTGTTGGAGGCTTCAACGAAGTTTAATCAAAAAAAACTCTATGCTTGCATCGATGGATTAAAAGAAAAATAATATTGAAAAGTAGGAATGCAGATTGACGATAATACTAAGCAAGAACAATCCATAGTAGTTTAATAACAATGTATTTACAAATTTAATCTAAAGAATTCCCCAATGCTTGCATCGGGTGCAACAGCAGCAATGATATCTCATAAGTGAAAAAATCCCTCCACGACCAATTTTTTTCACCATATAGGCACATAGAAAACATAGGTGAAATTCTATGTTTTCTATGTGCCTATGTGCCTATGTGGTGAAATTCTATATTGATATCTATGAAACTGTTTTTTTGATTCTCTGTCAGTTTGCTGCGGAGTAGTTCAATAAATCGTATTTTTAGTATGGTTTGAAAAAATGGTATTTCAATATTTTTGTCTTAGAACTTATTTTAAAAAATCTAGCTAGAATTTATAACAATCACATATTTAAAACGTTCTAAAAAGTTAAATGAACAAATTGTCAACGAGTTAAAAAAGACCCTAAATAAAAGGTAATCTTTCTTTTCAAAAAATTAAAAAAAACATGGGCTACAAAGGTATAATAATAGCGGTGTTGATGAGTATAATGATATTCCTTTTAGGGAGTTGTTTTTTTCGATACAAAAAAGTGAATCTACCAGATAGAACGCTTGTCGAAAAAGTATATGTAGATAGGCTGGATAACGGTAGCTATATGTTCCAATTTAATTCGAATGATACATTTACAGTTTATCAAGGATATTCGGTCGAAACTATTGATTGGGAAAAACCAGTAAGAACAGTTTCCGAAAGTACGGTTATTTTAAAAAACTATAATTTTGCCAAAAGATTTTTCTTTGGATTTAAAAATACAAAAGGAGAGAAGTTCGTAGCTTCAGAGCGATTAATCCCAATGGAAAATTCTTCCAACTTTAGAGACCTAGGAGGGATTCCAACAAAAGATGGTAGAGTAATAAAATGGGGAAAATTATATCGTTCTGGAAAACTAAATAAATTGGATAGTAAAGATTTGGACTATTTCAATACTTTAGGAATTAATACCATTGTAGACTTTAGAGATGATGTAGAAGTAGTAAAAGATAAAACTCGATTTCCAACCAATCGAGAAATTAATAGAATTAGAACTCCAATAGGTGACCGTAGTGGAAATATGCAAGCCGAGCTCCGAAAGCAAATTAAGGGTGCTGATCAAAAAACTTTTAATAGCGAAAAATTTGTAGCAGATGTGATGCGAGAATTTATTGACACCTTTGCTTATCAATACCAACCATTTTTAGATATTGTTACTGATGTGGATAAAGCGCCAGTTCTTTATCATTGTTCCGCAGGGAAGGATCGAACAGGATTAGGAACTGCTATTGTTTTAGGAATGCTTGGCGTAGAAAGAGAAGTGATTTTAGGAGATTTTATGATGTCCAATTATTATCGAAATAAAGATATCAATAAGACATTGCGAAAAACTTCTTTAGTTGCAAAACAGCGGGTAACTCAACCGTTGGTAGAAGTAAAAGAATCTTATTTGAGAGCTGCCTTTGAAGCGATTGATAATAAATATGGTAGTATGGAAAATTTTCTAGAAAAGGAATATGGATATGATCAGAAAAAGTTAGAAATTTTTCGAAGTAAATATTTAATGTATAATGATAATAATGTTGAAACGATGGATAAATTAAAAGCCAAAAAAGTATTAGAAAAAACTAGAGATCAAAAAAATTAAATTTCTGGTATTTACTTTTCTTTAGAAGACGAGAAAAAGAAATAGAGATGCATTTCAAAATGTATCTCTATTTTTTTTACCAACACAGGAATTGAATTATAAAATATTAGAAACTTTTCATTTTTAAAGTAAAATTGTTAATTTTAATTTTAGAGAAAATAATAAAATACATTTCAGAAGGGAACTGCCTACCTATGGCAATGTTAATCTAATCCCTATTGGTTCATTAACCATAATTCTTAATTTAATTTTTGACTGAGTAAAATAAAATAAAGATCTGTTTGCGCAAGCAAGCACGATCACATTTTGTAATAAATTTTAATAAATCAATTTTTCAACCCCGTAAATTAATAAAATGAAAAATTTTACGACCTCAACAATTCTAATGCTTTTAGCATCATCTCTCATTTTTTTCTTCGTAGGAAGGTATAGCGTTACTTCAAGTATTCCTGATTCTGTAGCATCTACAACAAATAAAGATGTAATAACACCAAAAGGAGAAACTGATATAGTTGCCCCAATAGCAAACAATGACAATTCGGCTAAAAAAGCTGCTGAAGAAGCCTTAATTGCAGAAAAAGAAAAAGAGGCTGCAGATAAAAAAGCTGCGGAGGAAGAAGAGCTAGCTAAAAAAAGGAGAGTAGAAAATGCTTCATCAATTGATGCTCCGTCTACATTAGTCACTTCGAATAATTTGGCGAGAGTCAAAATGGGCATTAGTGATAAAAAAATTGCAGAAGTTTTATCTGCAGTTTCTAAAATCATGGAAGATCAAAAACTAGCCTACGTAAGTAGTATGATGCAAGACTGTTCAGGTATTTTTCATCAGTTAAAAGATAGCTTGCAATCTCGATTACCTTCTTTGGCAGCAGGAAGTCAATTTCAATATCCTACACCTCAGGTTGCTAGAAGCTCAAGACAAATTGCCGATTGGTACCATAAAAATAATAACCTACTAATTGTTCAAGATCCAATAGCATCTCGTAATTCTATTCGTCCGGGTTCAGTTATGTTCTATGGAAAAGCAAATAGAACCTTTAAAAATATTGATATTGATATGCTGACAGATAGAAATAATAATTACACTTCTAATGGTGCGATTCAACATATTGCAGTTGTTACAGCAGTAACGGTGGATACGGACGGAAATGTAATTGACTATACCATTATGCATGGAAGACGTCCTGGGAAAACGGCTCACCGATCAGGTAGTAAAGAAGTTCAAAGTAGAAATAAAACATTACCTGCTTTTGGTCATTGGAGTCAACAATGGGTAGGAATTGCAAATATGGCTACTCCTAAATAATAAATCTGACCCTAAGAATTTCTCAATAAAAAAATGCAGAACAAATTGATTGTCAAGTTGTTTTGCATTTCTTTTATAGAATCAATTAGGATAAAAGATAAACTAACCATTCCATTAAATTTAACCTATTTATTATTAGTTGTAATATTATTGATGTTTAAATCATTTCAAAATTAAATAAATTTTGAAGTGATTTAGAAGGTGATTTGTATTTTTAAAAATCAATAAGTACCGAACCATAATTATATTTAAGTGGAATTGAGAATTATTTTTTTTCTCTGACAAGGCAAAAAACGTAGTCATAGCCTTAGTTACGACGAGTATTTTAACGAAGACAGAGAAGAAAAGAAACTCAATTCGCTTAAAGATAATTTTGGTTCGGTACTTAATATTATTTAACTTTATTCTTATTTTTATAAAGTGTATAATCAATAATACGAAACTGCCAATAAAAGATAAACCAAATTTTTTACCTACCGTTTTTTACATACCGTAATAACAAAAAGACCAATAAATTAACCTTATAATCAAACCATGAAGAACATTAATATTCTTTTCGTACTCCTATTTACAATATCTACTAATTGTATTGGACAAGTCAGACCTGATTTAGTAACTGATTTTACTCCTGCTGAAAGAGCAACCCTTGTTGATTTGATGCAACAATATATTACTGCAGAAATTGTTGACTGGCATTGTAACCATATTAATTTAAGTGGAGAGGAAGATATTCATGATGATTTTAACTTTATGCCATTCCATAGAGTCTATTTGGAAGGCATGGAAGATTTTTTCATTTTGCAAGGCCACCCTGAATTTGTTCCTCTTCCTAGTTGGGATCCAACAACTCCAACTCCGACGGAATTTGAAGTTGTAGATGCTGATTGTATGGCAACAAATTGTACCATAAATGTTGGGAATGGTAACCCTTCAGAATATTGCAGTACTCCTGTGAATTGGGATCCCGACGAATCTCGGCCCAATTATTTAAATCTTCCAGTACAAAATGGATCTAATAATGACCTTTGCGATCATGACCATTCACCTACAGAACCTGGGGAGGAAGATGAAGATGGGTTGAGTAGAAGATTGGAAGAACCTTATCATAACGAAGTTCATGAGGAAATGGGAGGAAATATGTTTTCTTTTGCTTCGCCAGCATCTCCAATTTTTTGGAACTGGCATGGTTACCTTGATGATATGTGGAAAGAATGGGAATGTAATTGTCCTCAATCAAATACAGAAAATGTAGATTTATATATAAAGGATAATGCCTATGTTATGCTTAATTACAGAGACAGAGGGGAAGAACCAAATATTGACCAAGGGATCATGTCAAATAGTCCTGATATTTGGGTTAGAAATCAGCAAGATGGATTCACAAATGCTACGAATGAAGATCCTGAATATATTAATTCAACCACTCCAGTATATGTTTATGTAAGAGTTAGAAATAGAGGTTGTGACCCTTCTATTGGAAATGAAACTTTGTCATTGCATTGGGCAAAAGGTGCAACAGCGTTAACATGGCCAAGCTTTTGGGATGGTTCTACAACTGTACCTGAACTGATGGGAGATCTCATCAGCACTCAAAATATTAGTGTTACAAAAGCTCAAGGTTCGACAATTATGGAGTTTGAATGGATTCCGCCAAATCCAGATGATTATAATGGAATTAATGGTGATCCACCACTTTTTTGTCTTTTAGCAAGACAAGTTTCAACTAACGATCCAATGACTTTTGCTGAAATTAGTGACATTGAAGATAATGTAAGAGATAATAATAATATTGCTTGGAAAAATGTAAACGTTCAAAATAGTTCAGCTCTTCCAATAGAGTTATCTTTTTTTTCGGGGGAAAGGATAAGAGATGATATTCAACTTTCTTGGCAAACTATTACTGAGATTCAAAATAAAGGATTTGAAATATATCGAAGTAGTATTAATCATCCTTGGGAAAAAATAGGTTGGGTAGATGGAAATGGGTCAAGCACTCAACAACACCTTTACACTTTTGAGGATATTCAACCTGTATATGGTATTAATTATTATCGATTGAAACAAATTGACTTTGATGGTTCGGTTGAAAATTCAGAAATCGTTGCTGTTGAATATGATAAATCAGATTTAAAAATTCAGGTTTTTCCAAATCCATCAAATAGAAAATTCAATGTCCAAATTGATAATCCTTTTTATAAAAAAATGCAAATACGAATCAATGATAATTTGGGAAGGAAAGTTTGGGAAAGTGATTTGATTTTTGATGAACCAAACTGGCGTAAGGAACTAGAAATTGATAAAAATGGACTTTATTTTATTACTGTCGAACTTGGAAGTGAAACTTATTACGAGCGAATAGTAATTCTGAATAATTAAATTTTTATTTAAAAAAAAGAATTCCCCGATGCTTGTATCGGGTGCAACAGCAGTAATGATATCTCATAAGTGAAAAATTCCTCCACGACCAATTTTTTTCACCATATAGGTACATAGAAAACATAGAATTTCACCTATGTTTTCTATGTACCTATATGGTGAAATTCTATATTGATATCTATGAAATTGTTTTTTTGATTCTCCATCAGTTTGCTACAGAGTAGTTTAACTTTTAGATTTTATAAAGTAGAAAAGCCCTTCCTTTAAAAAAATAGGAAGGGCTTTTCTTTCTCATAAAAAACAAAATTTATTACTCCACTTTCACTACTTTCCAAATTCCAAATCCACTCTCAGATTTTACTTCTAGCCAATAAACTCCAATTGGGAATTGCTCAAAAGAAATATTTTTCATCATTTCATTTTTGTCCAAATGTTTTTCCCAAATCATCATTCCCGTAGCATTCACTAATCTCCAGTTTTGACTTTCTTTACTTTCATTTCCAATAATATTCAACTGTTCCGAAACGGGATTTGGGAATACTTTTACATTCTGAAAATCTAGCGAAATAGTATTGGTGAAAATTGAAACACTATAATTGACCAGACTATCACAGCCATTTTGAGCGATAAATAATTGAGAAAAAGTTGTATCCGTATTAATCACAACTCCTTCGTAAATTGAACCAACTTCTACTTCCACAGAAGTATCAATTTCAATCGTTGGAATCACATCTACATAAATGAAGTGAATACTATCATACTCCACAAAAATGGTTTCATTTTGAATCACCGTATCTATCCAATAAATATCATCTTGACAAACTTGGATATGTTCAACAGTTGAAACCACAGGTTTTTCAATAGTATGAAAAACAGTATTGGTAATAATCGGAGCGTTAAAGTCAAAATAAATATAGGCTGTATTTTCAATTACACTTCCAAAGGACACATCTGATTTTGGCGAAATAGAGTACTCAATGAAACCTTGTGACTCTGCCAAGTTGGTTGTGCTATCAGGTAATTCGATCGTTGCAAAAGTAATTTTTAATTCGCGCTCAGGATTTATTTCATAAAAATAATCATGACTTCCGCTCCTCACATTTAGAGTAGCTAAATCCAAAT
This sequence comes from Saprospiraceae bacterium, assembly GCA_045106765.1. GTDB lineage: Bacteria > Bacteroidota > Bacteroidia > Chitinophagales > Saprospiraceae > CAJQQY01. The sequence goes on from JBGCFD010000030.1 coordinate 62,259, forward strand.
GTTCCGAAATCGTATCTCGCAAGACTACCAAGAAAGCGGTATCATTTCCTGTATTTTGAAAACGAATGGTATAGTCCAATTCCCAATTACGTTGAATGTTATTTTCCATACCGATACCAGTTGGAATCGCTCGTTTATCATTTGGATCATAAGATCCAAAAAATGGATTACAAGTAGATTCCGTAAATGGATTTCCATTCTCGGTTGGCAACCAATTCACCACCACATTATTAGCAAGGTCATTACAACTTGGAATAATTACACTTGCTTCTTCAACAGCTGGATTGTTGGAACTTTGATCTGCCGCAAGTCTTAAACCCAACCCTTGAATAGGGTAGCTGAGTTCTTTAATTTCCATGATGCCCAATTGATAATCATCTGCCTCAAACAACATCACGATGTCATCATTGATAATCTCCACTCGATGTTGGGCTGACATTGACATCGCACTAGTACCGATATTTTGTAAGGTGAAAAAGATACTATCATTCGCACAATAACCATCAACCGTTACTATCGAACCGTCCCAAAGACTGTCTGACGGAGCACATAAATCATTAGGTAATATTTCAAAATTGATACAGGGTGCAGTAAAAAGTGCAACACTATCACACGTTGCCATGACATCTAAAGTGATTGTTTTACACTCATTAAATACCAAAGAGTCAATTTCAATTAAAATCGAATCAGCAGAAATCATGGTAAACGGATGCGAACTATTTTCAAAAGTAAGGAGTGGATCAATCGTGATTTGCAATTGTAGATTTTCTAAAGTTTCAATCCCGTAATTGCAAACTTCAATAGAAGAGGTACTTGTTTCACAAATTCTAAATCGTCCATTGTCTGTAATTTCCCAATCTAAAAATCCGCAATCACCATTAGGCTGCATATAGAAATCAGTCACAATTGTATCACCAATTCCAGGCATCACCACCAATGAGTCTTCGAAGCATGGGGTCCAATAATCTGATCTTGGAATTGCTGAAATTATCCATTCTCCAGAATCTATCGGTATCACATAATGTCCCGTTGAATCGGTAAATGTTCCAACTTGATAAGCGCCTTGTTCCGCAATAATCATCCAATCATCTATTTTTATTTCGTCTACGTCAGTTGAACAATTTATCATGGTATCTGCGATCAAATCTCCAGTTAGCCAATGAGGATGAATAGCAACATTTTCAGTCCAATACAAGTGATAGATTTCTTTAAAAACAAAATCCAAATCACTATCACCATCCATATCGGCTAAAACTTGCAATTTGGTAAAACCGTTGGTTGGACCAATCGGATCTTGATAATATTGAAAAGTAAAACTGCCAGAGTTATCCAAATTTTCTAATACCTCTAATCCGCTAGTGCCTAAAAGAAGAATATCTATATCACCATCTAAATCAATATCTGATGTTTTAATTGAATAAAAATTAAAAGAATTACTTGCTGCAATAAAGGAGGGAACAGAAGTTTCAATTGATCCATTTTGATTAAAAATAATTTGAACGAAATCATCATCATCTCTATAGATAATATCTACAAATCCATCTCCATTAAAATCCCCTGCCGTTAAATCATTGGTGTAACCCGCGACTATGACAACTGGATTAGTGAAATTTCCATTACCATCATTTGTAATATATTTCAAGTTAGTCGCTGACCCTTGTGTTTGAGAATTCCACAAGACATCTAAATCACCATCATTGTCTCCATCCAAAACCGTAAATTCATTCGATCCAAAAGTATTATTAGAAATGAAATTTGGAGAAGAATAATTACCTAAATTATCTAAGTTCTCCACCCAAAGAAGATGACCATTAACGGATGAATACATCAAGTCGAGATCACCATCATTATCAAAGTCTCCAGCTTCCAATCGATAGAGGAGACTATCCTGAATTAAAATTGGATCAGAAAAATCATTAGTATTTGGTTGATTAAGGATAAGGTAAGCACTTGGACTTGCGAAACTTCCCGCTCCACCTAATCCATATCCTGAATTAACTACAATATCAGGATAACCATCTCCATTCAAATCCTCGACTAATGCTCCCTCATCATGATCCAAGAAAAAACCTGATGCAATGACTTCAGCTGTAAGATTGAGATTAGGTATTTCATTTTGAAATAAAGTAATGTTGTTAGTTGATCTATTGAACGAGATAATATCATCGTCTCCGTCCAGATCCATATCAGCTGATTTTATATAAGAAAAATAATTACTTATATTTTGAAATTGATTTAAAATAGAAACAGAATTATTCGTAGACTCATATTCTAAAATATACATCCGATTATAAGATTGGTGACCCGAGACGGCAACTATTTCTTTATCTGAATCTCCGTCTATTTCTATTTCTGAAAAATGGGTCCATCCTGAAAACGTAATATCAGGGGCTAAAGAGGGGGCATCTTTCAAAACTAAAGTATCGCCTGTATTTTGGAACCAAGCACTCGAAGGCATATCAGCTTGTCCTGAATAAGTACTACCTACAAAAACATCTAAGTCTGTATCGCCATCAATATCAATAAACTTAATATCGGAAGCCAAGTTGAGTAATGAAAATTGGTTGTAATCAATTTTTGTAAAAATAGTATCTGATCCATCATTTTTAGCTAAAGTAAAATTAGTGATATTATTAGATGGTACGTAACCCAAATCAATATCTCCATCTTGATCTATATCTCCAGCAGCTAATGAATAAGATGAGATAGTGGGAGAGTACATCGCTAATTTTGGAGAAGAAAAAACACCGTTTTCATTATATGAAAATTGAATATACCCTCTACTTTTTATAATCAAATCAAGGTCATTATCATTGTCCAAATCAAATGGTAAATGCTCTATCCCAATATCATAATTTAAATCTACAATGTCTTGATTGAAAACGAAATCATCATTTACATTTTCCAATAAACGATGAATTGGATCACTTGAAATTAATAAATCATCGTCACCATCATTATCAAAATCAAAAAATTCAAAAGCATTAATTACACCGTTGAAATTATAAAAATTTGAAATGGTCGTTTCGAATTCACCACCGCCAATATTTTTAAAATAGAAGATATCAAATGCATAATTAAAGAAAACGATATCCAATAAATTATCATGATCGACATCTGCTAATATTGGGTCAGAAATGAAATCACCCGCATTTAATGTTTGCAATAAAGTAAAATCTCCAGTTGCTGAAATATCAAAAATGTGAAATTTTAAATTTTGATTAGTTCCAGTTCTTTGAGCAGCTACGATCTCATCTAATCCATCTCCATCTATATCTCCAGTTACCGTATATTGGTAAGTGTCTGTTTCTTGAATCGTATTTAGGAAAGGGGTGAAGAGGTTTTGCCCTGTTAAGTTTAGGAACAAAAATAAGAAGGCGAGTAAAAGTATGTTCTGTTTTTTCATTTTCAATTTTTTATTCTAGTAGAAGTCAAATGTAAAATATACTTTAAAATTGAACTTTTGACTTGGGAATTCAAAGAACATTTATTTAAATTAGCACAAAATTAAATTATTATAAAATATTGATTATCAGTTTTTTATGTTTAAAAAAGTACAATTTATTAATTCCATTTTTTCACAAAAAAATAGCAAATGAAATTGTTTTCTCTCCTTCAACAATTAGATTCACGTGAAAAAGCTAAATTCACTTCATTTTTGGAAGATGGATTTTTCAATAAGAGAAAAGATGTAAAACTGCTATTTGCATCTTGGGTCAATGAAAAAGGGCGTTCACATCCTCCCGAGTTTTATTGGAAAAAAATATTTCCGAATGCTAACGTAAAAACTTTTACAAAAAAAGATTGGAACCTCTTGACCTCTCGAACCCTAAAACTTTTGGAAGATTTTCTTGCAATAAAAGAAATGCTAGCTTCACAAACGGATAAAAAATTCTTTTTGGCAAAAGCTTATCGAAAGTTGCAAAAAGAAAAATGGTTTAAGACTGCGGTGAAGGATACTGAGTTGGCTTTGGAAAAACAAATATTTCGGAGTACTCATTATTTGCAACAAAAACATGATTTGGCGTATGAAGAATATGATTACATCCAAAGTTTTAATCGTAAGGAGAGAACTAATTTGCAAGAAGTAAGCGACAGTCTAAATGCCTATTTTTTAGCTACAAAAATTCGCCAAGGATGTATTGCCATTTCTAGAAAAACAATTAATCAAGAAGTTTATGAAATTGATTTTTTGGAAGAAGCTTTAGCTTTTGTAGATCAAAATCCTAGTTGTTTAAAAGTACCTGCCATCGCCATGTATTTTTATTGTTATAAAGCGATCACATCTGATGAAAATGAATCCTACTTCCGTCAGCTACGAACTCAAATCGAAACTTACCAATCCAATTTTCCACCTTCGGAAATTCGAGATATTTATTTTGTCGCAATTAATTATTGCATTCGACGACTAAATACAGGAACCAAAATATATGTACGAGAAGCACTTGAATTATATCGTTTAAGTTTAGAAGCTGGCTACCTTTTGGAGGATGGAATTATGCCTGAAAGTACTTTTGGAAATATCGTTTCTCTAGCCTTGAAATTAAAAGAATATGATTGGGCTAAATCATTTTTAGAGAAATATCAAAATCAGTTGCATCCTAATTTTCAAGCGCCGCTTTTTCACTTTTCTATGGCAAAATTATTTTACGAAGAAAATGAAATTGAAGAAAGTATGCAGCAACTTTCTTTAGTGGTCACTAAAGCTCCATTCCTTTTTTTAGGAGCAAGGACTTTACAATTGAAAATTTATTTTGAATTAAATGAGTATGATCTATTAGAAAGTTTGTTGGAGAGCCTTCGCGTTTATTTGCAGCGAAGGAAAGATTTGGGCTATCGTCGAGAGAATTATGATAACTTAATCAGTTTTGCAAAAGTATTGTTACAACTTCCGATCATGTCTAAAAAGGAGATTGAAGACTTTAGAAAAAAAGTAATCGCGACTGCCGTTTTTTCAGAAAAGGAGTGGTGTTTAAATCAGATTAAAAAGTTTAAAAAATAAGGGAAGACGGTTTTATTTTATTGATCTGTTGATTCCAGGCCCAATACTTTTCTTAATTGATGATCAATTGAATCCTGCTCAATTACTTCGTCTAACCATTTTTTTGCTAAAGGTTTATTTCCCTGCCTCGTTGCAATCACACTACATAATAATAGAATAGCATCTTCTATATTTTTTAGCATTTCACCATTTTGTATAAACGTAATATCTTTTAAAACAATCAACTCACCCATATTAGACCAATCGGGTTGATCTAAAAAATGATATTGTAGAATTAAATTGATCGAATCTGTAGTGTTAGAATATTTTCCCCAGATGATCACATTGGCTTTACAATATTTCGCTAAGTCAAGGGCGTCTTCAATCGTTAAAGATGCTGCTCTTTCTCCCAATTTTATGGAGGTTGATAAATTATTTTCAAGAGTCAGTTTAGAAATTTTGTCTCTGATAATTATTTCAGGATTTGCTTTTTGGTTTCCCACATTTTCAAAGGGAATTAACAGTATTTTATTTAAGGAAGATTCTGGAAATATTGGACAAAGGTGACGATCATTATTAATGTAATTATATGCTACAAAACTGAATCCGATTAAAATTAGAGGAAGGAGATATAAAAATAATCGCTTCGATTTTTTGTTGGTTACTATTTTGGAATTGGGTTCTTTTTGTACGATTGATAGGAGTCTATCGTTAATTCGATTTCTTCGGATTAGTTTCTCTTCAAAACTAATAGTTTCTTTTAGTATCTCTTGATTCAATAAGTTGAATTCAGATTCAATTAAGGAAAGTATCTTTTTTGATTCAATCGGCAAAGATTTTCCTTTCAATAACTTTATTGCCTCTTTCGTTTTATTTTTTTGAATTAAGCTTATTATTTCCTTATTCATTTTTTTAATTTTGGAAATGACCAAGTCATTCGACTTTTTTATTAAAAAACTGGTTTGAGGGTGACTTTTATTTTGCGAATCTAAATATTTTTTTTAAATATTCGACTCTTGCTTGCTAGTTGGCATTACGCCACTACATATTTTCTAAAAAAAATATCTGCTTTTTATAGAGTAGATTAAAAAATGAAAAAAGAAAAACCATTAATTGATAAAGAGTACCTTTTACAAAAGTTCCCTGGCAAAGGAGGTTGGACTTATGCTGCCATTCCAGAAATTTTGCAAAATAAGGAAAAATCATTTGGTTGGGTCACCGTTCGAGGTTCGATTGATGCTTATAAATTGAAGCAATACAAATTGATGCCAATGGGAAATGGTCAACTTTTTCTACCTGTCAAAGCTCAAATCCGAAAGAAGATAAAAAAAGAAGCTGGTGATTTTGTACATGTCATTTTGTATCCTGATGAATCACCGGTGGAAACTCCTCAAGAGATTTTAGACTGTTTCGAAATGGAGCCAAAATCATCTCTTAAAACCTATTTAAATTTTTCCGAAGGAGAAAGAAAAGTTTATTTAGATTGGATTTATAGCGCAAAAAAAGAAGAAACTAAAGCGGAACGGATAGCGAAAATGATGGAGCGATTAGAGAGCGGATTAAAATTTTATGATAAGGATTGAATTTAGTATTTTTGATTTTTTAAATAACTTCAAAAATAAACGCTTATGAAAAACTTTATTTTAAAATTTACTTTTTTTCTTTTCTTATTTTTTTCCATTGATACTAGTGCGCAGTTAGAAGAAATTATTCTCAACAATCCTTCTTTTGAAGATTTTGCAAGACCGGGTAAACAACCAAGAGGATGGTATGATTGTGGAGATATTAAGTTCCCTTTAGAAACTCCACCTGATACACATCCGGCTGAGTTGACTAATGGAAACCCTATATTTGGAGTTACTCAAAAAGCATTTCATGGAGATACATATTTAGGATTAGTTTATCGCGAAACCGATACTTATGAATCTGTGTCTCAAAAACTAATGTCTAAATTATTAATTGGGAATATTTATTCTTTTACCATTTCGCTAAGTACATCTGATGTATATGTAAGTTCAATCAGAAATAGAGAATACCAAAAAGAGGTTAATTTCACCACACCAGTTTTTTTGAGAATTTGGGGAGGAATAGGGTTTTGTGATAAAAAAGAACTTTTGGCTCAAAGTCCATTAATCAATAATACGGAATGGAAGGATTTTACTTTTTTTCTTGAACCAAAAAGTGATGACATATCTTATATACTTTTAGAGGTTGCATCCGATGATCCTGTTAATGGAAACTTATTAATTGACAATGCATCAACAATTTACCTTGAAAAGGTGGATTCTCTTGAAAGAGCAAATCTATCCTTGTTAAGAGATGAAATAAACGAAAGGAATAAAGTAAAACGTTTGATTGAAAGAGAGATTACCATAAAAGGAACATCCATCAAATTTAAAGACAATCAATTAACTATATCAGGAGAAAGAAAAATCCGGTCTATATTAAATGTAATGCAAGATCTACCTGACTATAAATTAATTTTTGATTTTAATGGATTAAGAAAA
>JBGCFD010000031.1:0-33422 GCA_045106765.1 Saprospiraceae bacterium
GCAAATTATGGTTTAGATAATTGTCGATTTATTCGTCCGATTTATCATGGCGATACTATTCAAGTGCGTTTGACTTGCAAAGAAAAAGTAGAACGAGACAGTCGTGGAAAAGAACACCCTTCAGGTGTGATCAAATGGTACGAAGAAATTTTTGATCAAGATGGTGAGTTGGTGGCGATGGCTACGATTTTGACTTTGGTGCAAAAAAAATCTCCATTTCCAATAATCACAAAATCGTATTTACAAGAAAAATTAAATGCGTTGACAGAAAGTACAAAACCAAACTGGGGTTTGATGACTTCGCAACACCTCGTTGAGCATTTTGAATTTTTTATGCAACAGGCTTTAGGAAAAATTCCTTGCGAGATTAAAACGCCTGAAAAATATTTGGAGAAAACCCAGGACTCGCTTTGGAATTATCGACCGATGCCGAAAAATTTTGACCATCCTGTTTTAAGAAAAGGAGAAGTGGAAGATTTGCGTTTTGGCAATTTGGAAGAAGCGAAAACGGAGTTTTGGAAAACTTACGATGAGTTGGAATTATTTTTTAAAGAAAATCCGAAGGCAACTGTGACGAGTAATGTTTTTGGAAATGTAACGAGATATGAATGGAAGTTAATGGAAGGGAAACATTATGCGTTGCATTTTGAGCAGTTTGGGATTTGATTAGTTTTTTTGAAATATCGTTAGTGTAATAATTTTCCAAAAGATAAACCTTATCTTCCCAAAAGAAATTATTACACTAACGATATGGAAGAAGAGGAAAACCAAAAAGAACAATTACAAGATTTAATCAAAGAAAATTTATTACTCCGAACGGAGCTTAACTTTTACAAAGGCAAAGATGCAGGTAAAGGAAAGATCAGGAATTGGGCGAAACGAATGACCACTAATTATCTGGTGGGCAAAGGATTAAAAAAAAGTGTCAAACAATTATATGAAGAAATTCCTGATCAAAAAGTTACTAAGGATTCTTTAGCAGAATTCACCTCTCATTTGATAATGAGAATTACCCGCATTGGTACTTTTACGATTCTCATTACAATTTTGCCTTTACTAGTCTTGAGTGTTCAAACCTATATTTTAAATAATCAAAATACATTGTTGCGTTATCAAAATAATCGATTGGATCAACAGGTCAATTTGGAAGAAGGGAATCGTAGAAGTTCTCTCGTTTTCTTGATGAGTAATTTGATGGATAAAATAGGAGAGGAAACGAGTCAACCAAATAATAATGGACGACTAAGTGAATCATTGATTAGTCGAATTATTTCACTCAGTCAAGCATTTCGTCCTTATCGTTATTTGGAAAATGACCAACTCATCAAACAACCGCTTAGTCCCGAACGAGGTCAATTATTATTGTCATTAATCAATAGTAATTTGAAAATAGAAGTATATCAAAAGATATTTTTGAAAGCTAATTTTAGTTACTCTGATTTGCAAGGGGCGAATTTAGTAGACGCTTATCTTCGAGAAATTAATTTGCAGTATGCGAACTTGAAGGGTGTCAATTTTCAGGGCGCTGATTTGGATTATGCCAATATTAGTTTTGCGAATATGCAAAAAGCAGATTTCAAAAATGCTACGATGAATAATAGTAGGTTGGCTCAAGCAGATTTGAGTGAAGCAAATTTGGAAGATGTAGAAATGAGAAATGGGAATATGATGAAAGCGAATTTAAGTAATGCTTTTTTTGGAGGCGATTTTTCGAATACCACTCTAAGAGGAATCAAGGTGGATAATCTAACGTTTAAATTTGTGGATTTAGATGGTGTGAAAATTCAAGATATCAATGTCTTACATGAGTTAGAAAAATATAATGTTTCTGGAAAAATGTATATCGAAGAATATTTTGATGTTAATGAAAAAGTGACCAAAGATTCTTTAGGTGTGATAGTGGATCACTATTATCAATTTGAAAGAAAAAAAGCGTCTACGCTTGATGTATTGGGGGACTGCCAGAAAAAAGTTTTAGAGATGATAAAGAGTACGGAGCGAATTAAAAAATTGGAAGAGGAAGCGATTAAAAGAAAAGACCCACTCGTTTTTATTGTCAAAGCACATCCATTTGGAGAAGAGAGCTTGGGGATTCCAAAAGATACGGTTTATAGATATGAATTAACTACTGAGCATCAACCCAAAGGATTACCTCTTTTTAAATTATCATTTGATCCTGATGAAAATTTTGTAACAGAAATGTCTTTAACGGATACAGTTCGACATAAAATTTTAAGATCCAAACGAAGAGGTTTCTCTAAAAAATGTTGGGAGTGATTTAATGGATAATTTCAAATCTAGCCAATTCAAAAAAAATCTATTCTAACTTTACGAATGCTTTCAAATGATTCTCCATTTCTTAAATCATTAAATTATTTCATCTTCGCTATTTCCACAACGTTGATGATTACGCTGGCAATTGTCAATGACGGTTCTGCCAATGACGTTCATCTTGAAGTATCTGAACTAATTATTACCAAAGGAAAAACGCCTGAATACACCGATTGTTGGCAATGCTATCATCCTAAATTGTATCATCACACCGTTGCCAAACTTTGGACTTGGTTTGACATTACTTCCAAAGAGAGTCGAATTATCTTAGCTCAACTGCTCAATGCTTTTGCTGGGATTTTTACCTTGCTGATTTGTTTGGTTTTTATTTTAGGGCAACCGTTTAGTCGTTTAGTTCAGTTGTTTAGTTTTTCGATGATGGCACTTAATCCTCGATTTATTGCGATTCATGCGCAAGCTACCAATGATGCATTTCTAATTTTGTTTGGAACGTTGACTGTGTATGCTTTGTGTCAGTTTTTGAAAAAACCTTCTCTTCGATTTTATCTCATTATCTTAATTGCTTCAATTTTTGCAGGCGCGACGAAAGGGAATTCCTTTATTTTGATGAGTGGAGTAGTGGTGGTTTTTTTATTAAAAATAATCAGCACACAGGATTTTAAATTTCCGATTGGAAAAAACTACCTCGGAAGTTTGCTGTTTTTTTTAATAATAAATTTTTTAGCGGTTGGATATTTTGGCGGTTACTTTGATAATCATAAAAAATATGGACATCCTTTTCAATACAATACACCCGTAAGTGAATTACCATATCTTTTGGAAAAAACAGATTTTCGACGACCAGGTGTGCAGTCAATTGCTAGCGGTTATTTTACTTTCCGTTTTTTTGATATGATAAAAAACCCAACGATTACCAATGAGTACGGAGACCATTATCCTTTGCATCGAACCTCTGTTTGGTCACAATTATATGGTCGGTCGCATTTTTTATATTTTGATAATTGGCCAGCGGGGAAGTGGCAATCGAATAATCCGACGATGATGAATGTGGGAAGAGGTGCTTTGATTTTAGCATTGTTTCCTTCCATTTTATTTTTGATTGGATTTTTAAAAGACTTAAAAATATGGTGGAGATTATTTTCAGAAAGGAGTTTTAATTTTTTAAATAAAAATGCTGATTGGATGTTTTCCATTTTTAATGTTGGCTTTTTAGTGTTTATTATTTTATTTACAGCAGTTGGGAGAGATTATAGTTTTATGAAAGTTATCTATCTTTTTCCTGGGATTTTGGCTGCGATGATTCCTCTTTTGAAAGGATTTGATTCTGCTTTTAGTTTTTTGAAAAAAAGTAAAATTGGGATTTCTGTTTTTCAGATGAGTATTTTTGTTTTACTGGTTTTTTATGTCATTCCGATTTTAAATTTGATTGGGAAGTTGATACGTGTGTAAGATTTTTTACCACATAGGCACATAGAAAACATAGAGTAAATGTTTATAGAGAAATTCTATGTTTTCTATGTGCCTATGTGGTAAAAAAAAATAACTATTTTTGTCTGGTAATTTTTACCAATTGACAATTACTCCAATGATTAATTTGCTCGTAGTTATATCTTTTTGCAAATTCACTTTTAGTATTCGACTCACACATCATCACTTTTTCTCCAATTTCAAAATCCAGTTCTGATTCCACAAATTTAAAACTATTATCATTTTGCAATTGATTAATCTCTCGGACTTCGATGTCAAATCCTTTTCGACGATATGCTTGTTGCAGAAAAACAACTTGACCATTAATATCCCAATGTAAAATTTTATATTCCAATGGAATCGACCGATGCATAAATCCTTCAAATAATTCTCGCTCAGGAGTCAACCACAATTTATTAAAAGTGTAACTATCGCTCACTCGTTTAAAATATGGATTTCCAAAAATCGCCAATCCAATTGCTCCAGTCAAAATTATTCTAGAAAAACGAAAAGAGATTTCTTTTTGAGAAAAATGACTATGAGCCATTCTAATTATTTTTTCAATTCCCAATCCAACCACAACTGACCACAAAGATAAAAGTGGCGCATCATACCAGATCAAATTTGTCTGAGAAAAAGAGATAATCAAAAGAAAAAACAAACCACTAAAAAACAATAGCTTTACAAATTCCTTCGTCCTTGGTTTGGCAAAAAAAGTAGCCAAGAAACCAAGTGGCAAAAAATACAACCAAGGCACAAATCGTTCTTCATAAATCTTTCTCATATGGAAAAAGAAGGAGCGATTGTTTCCTTCTTGCGTTTCAAAATATCGACCTCGAATATCATTTTCCAAAACAGCTTCCAAGTAACCTGGGTTTTGGTTTTCTCTCAAAAAATAATAACCCAAAACTATAGTTAGAAAAATCGAAACTGCACCATAAAAATGAATAGAAGTAAAAAGTGTTTGTAACTGTTTTTTCCAAATCAAAAATAAAAATAGAGGAGGAAGTAAAACAAAACCCATGATGCTTTTGGTTAAGACTGCGGCTGCAATACTTAATGCGGTGGCATAAAGTAAATTTCTTTTTTGTTTTGTGTCCTCAGAATTTATCCAAGCAAAAAAAAGAAAAACCGTCAAAGTCGTCCAGAAGGTCAACAGCGCATCATAGTCACCTGTTCGTGTCACATGATTAGAAATAAATCCTTGAGTTGTTAACAAAACGAACGCAGCACAAAATCCCAAAAGTTGATTGTGTAGATATTTTTTACAGAAAAAGAAAAGCAATAATACTGTAGCCAAACCTGCTAAAGCTGAAGGTAATCGAACTGCAAAAACTCCTACGCCAAAGATTTTAAAACACAAAACCTGCAACCAAATTAACAGAGGCGGTTTGGTATTCCACATATCTGGTTCGCTTCGATAATGAGTGACGAACCAATTTCCATTTTCCAACATTTCGAGTGCATTGACTGCTTGGCGAGACTCGTCCCACAGATGCAACGGCGCTACATCGAGATGCAAGAACAATGGCAAGCAACACAAAATTAGAAATATAAAAAATGCGATTCGATTCATTTTTTCAAAAGTGGATTTTGCTAAAAATTGAAATTCATTGAAAAGCGTAAGATAGTTTAAATCAATTTTTTTTCCTAAAAAACAAAAAGCACAACCTCCAACGAGATTGTGCTTTCCAGATTTTTTTCAAATAGAATGACTAGCAACAACTTGCTGCATCACCTCCTTCTTCCGAATTAAAAGGCATCGCTCCACCACAACCTTCAAACACACCATAATGCGTATCCCAAGTTCCGTAGAATTCAAAATGTTCCGCATATCGAGTCGCCTGCAACATCAAAAATGTATTTCCACAAACCGTCATGATTTTATTTTTTGGGAAATTATGATGGTCATCTAAATCGAAACTGCTAGTGTTATTTTCAATTGTTCCTTTGTACGCAACTGCTTGACCATAATCTTCGCACTCATCTTCCAATCCATCAATTTTCCATAATCGATAAGTCACCGAGAAAAATTGAATATCTCCACATTTTTCTTGCACCTCTTTATTTTCGATGGTGATTGGATTATTTTTCACACTTCGAGGATCAGTAAAACCAACTTTTCGAGAAGTTCTCAAAAAGTCATTCCAGTATAAAGCACCACTTAGACACTCTCCCCAAAGTACAGGGTCAGCTTGCAATTCTTTGCTGATTCGACGATCACTATAAACATCGCTGAAGTACATTTCGCCACCTGGTTTTAAAAGTTGATGAACATCCTTCAATACTTTTTCTTTGTCAGTTGCGAGATTGATAACACAATTTGAGATGATTAAATCGAAGCTGTTTGCTTCCAAATTCAACTCTTCTAATTTTTCAATATTTCCTTTGAGGAATTTTACATTAGAAGTTTTGTAACCAAATTTTTCCGTATGATAATCAATGTGTTTGTTGGCAACATCTAATTGTTCGTCAGTCATATCTACACCAATCACTTCTCCATTTTGACCAACGAGTTGAGATAAAATATAACAGTCTCTTCCACTTCCTGATCCTAAATCAAGAACTCTTAAACCTTCCAATTTTGCAGGAATCGCCAAGCCACAGCCATAATATTTTGTCATGACTTCATCGTGGATATTACTTAAAGCTGCTTTGATATGCTCAGCAGGTTCTTCCATCGTGCAACATGCATTGGTTTTTAAATCATCGCTAGTTGACAATTCTTTGCCATAGTATTCTTTGATTTCTTCGTGCTTTTCTTTCATCATATTTTTTTTATGAAAAATTGTTTTCTATCACATCTAGAATTTTTTAGTAATCCTAAAGGATAGAATATTGTATGTTTAATATAAAACAAATTTCATTAGTTTTGTTTTGCAAAACTATCATATCTAGGACTTCTTGTGAAGTTTTTTTTTAATTAATTTTTGAAAAGGTTTGTTTCTATGAATAAAAATGATCCACCAATTATTGTTGAAGTTACTTATTCAATTTCCGTAAAAGAAGTTTGGGAAGCAATTACTCAACTTGAAAAACTGCAACAATGGTTTTTTCAAAATATCGAATCATTTCAACCAAAAGTAGGCTTCGAAACTTCATTTGCAGTAAAGTCTGGCGAACGAATTTTTACTCACCTTTGGAAAATAAAGGAAGTGATTCCTTCTAAAAAAATTTCCTACCATTGGACATACGAAGAATATGAAGGAAATGGTTTTGTAGAATTTGAAATTTTTGAAAAAGAAAATAGCACCCAACTTCGCTTGACGAATATCGTCACAGAAGATTACCCAACTGATGTACCTGAGTTTAAAAGGGAAAGTTGTATTGGAGGTTGGGAATATTTTTTAGGAGAAAGTCTCAAGAAGTTTTTGGAAAAAGAATAAAAAAGAAAAGAAGCCAAAAATTAAATTGACTCCTTTCTTTTTAAAATTCGGGAGGTAAAAGGGTGTTTGTATAATTATTTTTTAGCAGCTAATTCTTCATTTTCTTTCACCGCACTTAGAACTTTGTCCCATCGTTTATCTTGATGTAAACTGTCAAAATCAGAATCTTGTTTTATATGTTTATGATTGTCGTATTTTGCTTCAACTAATATTTTAAGATATTGAAAAGCTGATTCCGAATCACCTGTTAAAGCGTAAAGACAAGCCATGTTATATCTATCTCCTTCTCGAACTGAACTAGGAGAAGAGTCAAAAGCTGAATTGAATTTTTCTAAAGCGGTCTTAAAATCTTTTTTGTGATAATAATCCATTCCTGTTTCAATCAATTCGTTGTATTTGTTTTTATATAAATATCGTATCCCTCTAGCTGAAGCGGGATGTAAAACCGTACCATGATTTTCCTCATCAAAAATTACTTTTTTAGATTCAATATTTTTATTCGTCTGAACTAAATCAAATAATTTATTTGCATTCGAAATCATATTATCAGATTCCAATGCTCCGACTGCAATAAACACTTTTAATCCATTCGCATTTTTTATATTATTTAATAGTTCTTTATCCTTAAATAAATACTCATCTCCATACCAAAGTGATGGACTGACTATTGAAAATCGATTAAACAACTGAGGTTCTTTTTTTAAAGCATAAGTACAAAATAAACCTCCAATAGAAGCACCCATCAACCCTCGATCATTTGGATCGGCAGCATATTTTTTTTCCATGTATGGTACCAATTCTGTTTTGATAAATTGTAAAAAATTATCTCCTCTCTTATCTTTATCTTGATCAGATAGCGGGTGCATATAATCTCGCTTTCTTAATTTACCAATGGCGAAAGGATTCGTGTCATAGGATATTCCTACCAAAATTACAGGATCAATATATTTATGCCACATATGGGTTAACGCCACTTCATTCACCGTTGCAGATGTACTAAAAGCATCTAAGTAATAAAATACTGGAAGTTTCTTTTCACTATTGGGATTATGTCCAAAAGGAATTGTGATATGTAATTTGTAATCTTCGCCAACAATATCAGAATGAAATGTTTCCAATTTTGCAAGAGGAATACTTGACATTTTTTGAGCGGTCAATTGTGAAATGCTAGAACATAGAATTAAAAGAGCTAATAAATTTTTCATCTTGGAATTAAAAATTTTGGAGTTATGAGTAATTTGGTTCGAAAAACGATAATGTAAGTTTACTCTTCTCCTTGGTGTATAAATATTTTTTTTCGCCAACTTCATTTTTCATTCAATGAATAGCGCTAAAATTTCTACCAATGAATTTTGGGTTGTAAAAATGGTTCATTGAAGTAAAAGGCAAGTTCATAGAACAGATACATCCATTCGCAAAAAAAGAAAGATGAAACCCGTTTTCTCTCCTTAAATTTGAAAGGTTCGATGTTCCTAATAATGAGTGAATTATTGTATCTTCAACACATGACCAATTCGCCCCAAATAATTCAATCTGAGAAATATAAAAAATGGATTCAGTTAGGACACCTATTATTTTGGGTGTTGTTTGGAGGGATTATGTTGATTGTGTTTAATGGATTTGTAGGAGGATACTTAAATGCATTAGCTCCAACTTTAGTGAATCTGACAGGGCTGATGATTTTGACGTATGTTCATTTATGGTATTTACTTCCTCAGTTTTTTCACAAAAAAAAATACGTAGCATATGGAATTTCAGTTTTTGTAATTCTATTGTTAACCACTTTATTTCGATTTATTGTCGGTTGGGAAATTGTAAGGATTTTAGGATGGGAAATGTCTAATGAATTCACCCCGAATTATTTTGTAGGGATGATGGTAACGGGATTGTTTATTATTTTAATTACACTTCCGCTTCGTTTGATTGAAAATTATTTTAAAAAAGAAGAATTGGAAAAGGAACTAAAAACCCAACAACTGGAAGCAGAGTTGCGATTCTTAAAGGCGCAAGTCAACCCGCATTTTTTATTCAATGCTTTGAATAATATTTACTCTTTATCGTTTACCAACTCTTCTCAGACTCCTGAAATGATTTTGAAGTTGTCGGATATGATGAGTTATATGTTGTACGATTGTAAAACGGAGCAAGTTAAATTGACCAATGAAATAAACTACCTCCACAATTTTATCGCCTTGCAACAACTCAAAAAAGAAGGCGAACTTAATGTGCAATTTTTAACTCGAGGAGATTTTTCAGGCATACAAATTACTCCAATGCTTTTTATTCCTTTTTTTGAAAATGCCTTTAAGCATGGGAATATGGAAGATACTCAAAAAGGCTGGCTTAAAAGTGAAATGAAAATTGAGAATGGAAAATTATTTTTTAGAATAAAAAATACTATTCAGAGAGAGAAATCAAAAAGTGAAAAAGGAGGAGTTGGGTTGGAAAATGTCCGAGCACGATTAACTTTACTTTATCCAGATAGACACAAATTAAAGGTTGAAAAAATGGGAAACGTTTTTAATGTCGAAATAGAAATTCGACTTTAGTTTAGTTAAAAAAATCAAATGAAATATAATTGTGTGATAGTTGATGATGAACGACCTGCCTTAAAATTACTTATGGCTTATATCAAAAAATTACCTCATCTGGAACTCGTCGCTTCCTGCGAAGATGCCTTCGAGGCAATTGCTACTCTTCAAAATCATCAAGTTGATATTTTATTTTTAGATATTCATATGCCTGAATTGACAGGAATTGAATTACTCCAAAGTTTGAAACAAAAGCCTCAAGTCATCATGACCACAGCTTATCGAGAATATGCGGTGGAAGGTTTTGAAATGGAAGTGACTGATTACTTGGTCAAACCTTTTTCGTTCGAACGATTTCTCCAAGCTGCCAACAAAGCCACCCAGAATTTGAAAATAGAAAAAAATCCGAGATCAATTCCCTCATCTATTGAAACACTTTCTGATTTCTCTGAAAAAAAACAAGACACGTATTTTTTTGTAAAAACAAATCACAAAATGGAAAAGGTACCACTCGATGAAATTTTGTATATCGAAAGTATGCGTGAGTATGTTTCCATTCAATTAAAATCTAGACGATTTGTAGTGCATCAAACAATGAATGCGATGGAAGAGAAATTAAAGCTTCCCAATTTTATGCGAGTTCATCGATCGTATATCATAGGGTTAAATCATATTCAAACTATTATGGGAAATATATTGAATATTGATGGAAAAGAAATTCCAATTGGAGGAAGTTATCGGAAATCTTTTTTTGAACAAATCGAAATGCTATAAAATTTTGACCTCATAGTTTCTCCATTCAAACTAATCCTGCTAGTTTTACATCTCATTTGAAAAAAACAAGATTAAAACGATAAAATATGCAAGACGGATATATAAAAATCGAAACCTTAAAAAAAGGATTAGCTCAAATCACTTTTTTCCATCCAAAACATAATTCACTTCCAAGTAACTTGTTGCAAGAGTTAGAGCAAACTATCGTTGCAGCTGGCGAAGATCCAGAGGTACAAGTCATCATTTTAAAAAGTGGTGGAGACCGAACTTTCTGTGCTGGGGCAAGTTTTGACGAACTCATTTCTATCAATGATTTCCCAACGGGTAAAAAATTCTTTATGGGTTTTGCGAATGTAATTAATGCATGTCGTAAATGTCCAAAGTTGATTATTGGTCGAGTGCAAGGGAAAGCAGTTGGAGGAGGAGTTGGTTTAGCTTCGGCAGTAGATTACTGTTTGGCTACGAAATTTTCAGCAATAAAATTAAGTGAGTTAAATGTTGGAATTGGACCATTTGTTGTCGGACCAGCGGTGGAACGGAAGATTGGAATTTCGGCAATGAGTCAAATTACAATTGATGCTAACTCTTTTCAATCGGCAGAATGGGCGAAAGCAAAAGGTCTATATGCAGATGTTTTTGAAAGTGCAGAAGCGCTTGATGAAGGTGTAATGAAAATGGCAGACTATCTTTTATCGACAAATCCAGAAGCGCAAAGTATGTTAAAGAAAGTCTTTTGGGAAAATTGTGCTCATTGGGATGAGTTGTTGGAGACAAGAGCGGAGGCAAGTGGAAGATTAGTGCTGTCGGATTATACGAAAGAAGCTTTGAAGGCCTATTCGTAAAGTTTTATAATAAAAAATTGAATGAATATTGCTAATGCCAACATCTTTGATCTGATCATTCTTCTTGGGGGAATACAAGGAATAATATTTTCTATTTTCTTGTTTTTTAATCCTCGTTCATCTTATCGGTCGAATTTGTTTTTAGCAATATTCATTTTTTCTTTTTCCATCAATAGTATTTATTATACTTTCGAAGCATTAGGAATTCGAACAGGAGCCATTTATTCTGTTTATGAATATTTGCCGTTAAATTGCTCTCTGCTGATCATTACCTGTTTTCATTTTTTCGTACTTTTTCTTATTGAGCCTGAACGAAGGTTTTCTAAAAAAGATGGGCTTTTATTCCTACCTGCTTTTTTCCAATTCTGTTTTCAAATTTACTGTATGTATTGGTGCTTAGCCGATCGCGATTTTATGATTGCTCATATTCGATGGTTAATCAATGTATTTTCATTCATAGATTTATTTGCTGTTATTTTCTCTTTGGTTATTTTAATTTTAGCTATTCGAAGAATTAATACTTATGAAAAAGCATTGTTACAAAATTACGCCGAGGTAGAAAAGATCAGTTTAAAATGGTTGAAACAATTAATTATTTTGCTATTTATCATTTGGGGAATATGGATGATTCCAACAATTTATGAACAGGTCAGCGGAAATCCTTCTATTGAAATTTATTATCCGATGTGGATTCTCATGTCTGGTTTGATTTACTGGATAGGTTATTCCACATATTCAAAAAAGGATTTATTGAAGGTGAAAATGTATCATAAAAATGAAGCAGAGGAAAAACCAATAGTGAAAAATTTATCGGAGAAAACGGATGTTTATTATCAGAATTTGATAAGGTTAATGGAAACTGAAAAACCTTATTTGAACCCAGATTTAAATTTGAAATTGCTATCAGATACATTAAAAATTAGTAGCGGTTATCTTTCTCAAATTATAAATAAAAATGAAGAGAAAAATTTCTTTGAATTTATAAATGGTTATCGAGTAAATGCCGTCATTAAAAAATTTAATGACCCCCAATTAGTACATCTTTCAATTCTTGGAATTGCCTTCGAAGCAGGATTTAAATCAAAATCTACATTTAATGCTGCCTTTAAAAAAATAACGGGAGTAACTCCTTCTGTTTTCAAAAAAGCGAATCAATAATATCTCGTCTTAAAATTTTTTCTTTCCAATTTTTTCCCAAAAAAGAGTACGAATACTTTAAAAAACGGCATTTAATAGTGCGAATACTTTAAATTCGGGGCATTCGGTCGTAGGAACAACTGATTTAGTTCATTTT
Source organism: Saprospiraceae bacterium (assembly GCA_045106765.1). GTDB lineage: Bacteria > Bacteroidota > Bacteroidia > Chitinophagales > Saprospiraceae > CAJQQY01. The sequence continues at coordinate 12,587 of JBGCFD010000031.1, forward strand.
TGAAGAAAATTATTTAACAATAAAAAATTCAATAAAATGAAATTTATCATCAGCATTCTATTTATTTCGACGGCATCTATCTTCTTTTATAGCAATAAAGAATTACCAAATGTTGTCGCACTCGACACTCAACTATCAAATATTGCTACTTCTGAAAAAGACAAATCTGAACTAATCCAAACTATAATTGATGCTTACGTAACCGACCACGATGTACCTGCTCTAGTTGTTGGTTTAGTAGAAAATGGAGCGGTCAATTCTATCTTGAATAAAGGCATTTTGGAAAGAGGAGAATCTGCCTCTGCTAATGGAAATTCCATTTTCCAAATTGCATCATTGAGTAAAAGCTTTACAGGTATTATTGCTCGCTCTTTAGAGGAGGAAGGCCTTATTGATCTTCATGCAAGTATCGCAGATTATTTTCCAAAAAACACGTCAAAAAATATTCTAGAAAAATTGCAACCACTCACGGTAAAAGACCTTTTGGTTCATCATGCTGGATTTCCTAGAGATGCAAAAAACTTAAAGCGAGGAATGTTTGGAGGACCAGTTATCGGAACTTATACAGAGGAAGATCTTTTCGATGATTTGGAAAAAATGCAATTAGAATTTGAACCTCGAACTAACTGGTCATATTCTAACTTAGCATTTTCATGTATCGGTTATTTATTAGAACGAGTTAGCGGAATGTCGTATGAAGCATTGCTGAAAAAATATGTTGCTGAAAAGTATGGATTGGAAAATACAGTCATCAATTTGAATGAGCAACAAAAAAGAGAACACCTTGCTACAGCATATCGACCTGAGTGGAATACGATTAGTGTGCGCTCATCTGATTTTGGTAAACAGACTCCAGCTAGTGGTATTTATTCCACCGTGGAAGATTTGACAAAACTGATGATTGCGCAAATGAAAGCTTACCAAAATTTTGAAACAAATGATACTCCGTTAATTTTAACTCGAGAAAAAATTCCGATGGGAATTGAAGGTGAATCTCCTAACTATGGATTTGGATTTTTTGAAGTTATGTCAAATCAAGATCCTAAAACTTTAAACTTAGGACATAATGGTGACTTTGATGGTTTTGCAAGTTGCTATATATTTTTTCCAAATTTGAATGTAGGATTAGTGATGTTGACTTCTTCAGGAGGGCAATGGTTTTGGGAAATGCAAGAACGAATACAGGAAGTGATTATTAAATCTTAAAAATATAGTAAGCATGTAAGAATACAATTATGAATTCTTACATGCTTTATGATAAAAAAATATCAAAAACTAATTGATTCTAGAACAGTATTAGTAAATTGATATTTCAAAAAAATCAATTATGTTTTATAATAAATCTATCGAAACTCTACCACGTCGTAAATTACGAAAACTCCAAAACGAACGCCTCGTCGCACTCGTCAATCGACTCTATAAAAAAGTTCCATTCTACAAAAAACAACTTGACGAGGCAGGAATCAAACCTTCTAAAATTAAAGGAGTCAAGGATTTACACAAATTGCCTTTTACCAAAAAGACAGATCTTCGAGATAATTATCCTTTCGATTTATTTGCTGTTCCTCAAAATCAAGTTGTCCGAATTCATGCGTCAAGCGGAACGACTGGTAAGCCAACCGTCGTAGGGTACAATCGAAAAGATTTACGAATTTTTGATGAAGTTGTCGCTCGATCTTTAGTTGCAGCAGGAGCAAAGAAAGGAATGAAATTACACAACGCATATGGTTATGGATTATTCACAGGAGGTTTAGGTATGCATGGAGGAGCAACTAAATTAGGTATGGCTGTAATTCCAGTTTCGGGAGGAATGACGGATCGCCAATTGATGATTTTGCAAGACTTCAAGCCTGAGGTAATTTGCTGTACACCTTCTTATGCACAAACTTTGGCAGAGGAATGTACCAAGCGTGGAATCGATACCAATGATCTCGCAGTTAAATATGCGATCCTCGGAGCAGAGCCTTGGACAGAAACGATTCGTTCGCAAGTGGAAGCAGGTTTGAATGTAACGGCAACTAATATTTATGGTTTAAGTGAAATAATTGGGCCTGGCGTTTCGCAAGAAGATTTTGAAGAAAAAGGAACAGGAAGTTATGTTTGGGAAGATCATTTTTTTCCAGAAATTGTAGATAAAGATTCAGGTGAACCATTGCCACTTGGAGAAGAAGGTGTGTTAGTTTTTACTACTTTAACGAAAGGAGCAATGCCACTTTTGAGATATTGGACCAATGATATTTGTAGTCTTCATTATGATAAAGGAGCAAAACGTACGCATGTAAAAATGAGTTCGATCAAAGGTCGGGCAGATGATATGTTGATCATTCGAGGGGTGAATTTATTTCATACTCAGGTGGAAGTTTTGTTAGAAGATATTCCTAACCTCGCTCCATGTTATCAATTAATTGTCACTCGGAAAAAGACGATGGACGAAGTGAAGTTGGAAGTGGAAGTTGCGCCTGAAGTTTCTCAAAAATTAGGTGGACGAGGTTTTCAAAAAAAGGATTTAATTGTAAAGTTGACCAATCAATTGAGTCGGAAAATTAAAAATAACATTGGCTTGTCGATGCAAGTGGAGTTAAAAGAATTTGGCAAAATTCCGAGAAGCGTGGGAGGGAAGTTGAGTCGGATTAAAGATTTACGAAAACTAAAATAAGTTTGTAATTGTATTGTTATAGATTTGTAAAAAAAAAAGAAGCCACTTACGAATATCTCAAAAGTGGCTTCCATTATTGTGAAAGATTTTTTTGAAATAAACCTATAATGAGTCATCCACTTCATCTAATTCCTCTTCATTAATTTCTCCAAACCATTTCGTCATTTGTTGACGGGCATTTCCTCGCACTTCATCATTAATATATCCTGCAATCAAAACTAACCCAAAACTCAAAACACCCAAATCATCGGTGTAACCTAAAAACGGTGTTAGATCTGGAATACCATCAATTGGCGAAAGGAAATATCCCAATGCACCTAAGACAACTCGCTTGGCCCAAGCAGGAGTATCAGATCGCTTGAAAGCATAATATAAAAGAAGTGCGGTGTAAACTGTTTTTTGACCAGCTTGAATCGCATAGTTTTTTATTTTTTTCCAAAAATTGATTTCGGAATATTTATCGGAGTATTTCTTAAATGGATTATTTTTCATCAACTGTTCTATTTTCTGATTAACATCTCTATCTGAAAATTGTTTTTCAATATAAATTTAATAAAAAATCTATAGATCATTTTTTCGATAAAACCCACCAAAAATAAGTTAATCCACATCTTTTAATTATTACGTCGTCGAAAATCACTACCACATTTTTTCATCAAAAAAACTTTTAATTATGTTAAAAAAGAAACGACGTAAAAAAGACGAACCAATTAATGCAGGTTCAATGGCGGATATTGCATTTCTACTTTTGATCTTCTTTTTAGTCACAACGACAATTGTGGAAGACAAAGGAATTTTAGTGCAACTTCCAAGATGGAGTGAGACACCACCAGAGCCTACACCTTTAAATGAAAGAAACGTTTTAAATGTTTTAGTCAATGGAGAAAATGATTTAATGATAGAAAATGAGTTAGCTCAAGTTGCTGATTTGAGAGAACGCACCAAACTATTTATTTCGAATCCAACTAAATCTAAGAAGATGGCGGAAGACCCAGCGAAGGCGATTATTTCACTAAAGAATGATCGCTCGACTTCTTACGAAACTTACATCGGAGTGTACAATGAATTAAAAGCGGCTTATTCAGAATTGAGAGATGAAGAAGCTCGAAGAGTTTATAATAAAGGTTTTGAAATGTTAGAAAAAGCTCAACAGAAAGAAATCAAAAATAAGATTCCATTGATCATTTCGGAAGCCGAGCCAAGTGATTTGTTTAAATCATAAAATAAAAAAAGAGTAAATGGAAATGAATCCATTTACTCTTTTTTTATACTTAATAGAATTGTATGAGCGACCGTAAAACGTTCAATGTTAAACGAATAAAGTCTAATCAAGTTTTATTTTTTTAATCACATCCCAAATCAATTCTTGATTGAGGATCATTGTTAGGAAAGCAATTTCCAGATAGAATATAATCCGGAGCGTATCTTTCTAAATCAGGGTCATGCAATCCATTTTCCAAAAATGAAACTAAATCATCAATATCACTTTCACTCATTCCAAGTGGTGAAAAAATTGGTGGAATTTGACTTGCTGGAACATTTACATTTTCAGGAATCGCATCATTAAAATATTCAACTACTTCTCGCAAAGTCGTCTTACTACTTCCATGAAAATAGAAAGGAGTGTCTTTCAAATTATACAATTGAGGCACTTTAAATTTATGCATGTCTTCTGGATTTCCTGTAAAACTTCCACGACCTAAGTTTCGAGTATCATCAATAGATGTATTGAAAACATTTGTTCCGCATTGATATAAATCTTTTACACCAACTGCATAAAATGTCATTGAGTTTAAAGAGGGACTACTGTGGCAAGTCGCACATTTTGCATCACCAAAGAAAAGCATTGCACCTCGTTTTTCTTGCTCAGTCAATGCATTTCGATTTCCTTTTAAGTAATCTTGAAATGGTGCTTTATTCGTTATCAAAGTTCTCAAATAAGCTGCAATCGCAAAACTAGCTGTTACATCAGAATACCTTTCGTCTTCAGGAAAATCACTAAATGCAGATTCGAAATAAGGTAAATATCCTAAGTCGGTAACCACATCTTTGTTAATTACCATTCGATGTAAATGTAAACTTTCAATGTTTTGAGATTCCAAACCTCCATATCCTAAATGGTTTATACTAGAACCATTGTCATCATTCCAAACTGCTTCTGTTCCTTCATTGACACCTCCGCCTCCGAATTGTCCATTCCACAAAGCGTTGGTGACGTAAGCGGCATTTAACATACTTAATGGTCTTGCACCTTGAGCGTCCAATTGTTCCGGAGTATATAAATCACTCATGGTTCGAGCCTCTCCATTTATCCCAAATCCAACACCGCCTTCACCAATTCCTTGCTCTCTACCTGATTTAAAACCAGCTGAAGGAATGTGGCAACTTCCACATGAATAAGTTCCTTCTCCAACATCTTGCATTGGTGCAAGTCCAAGTCCAGTTTCAAAAAATAGAAATTTACCTAAAGCTACTTTGACAGGAGTTATTGGATTCTCAGGTGAGGTAGGGATTGAATTATAATCGTTACTCTGAGGAAGTACAAAGTGTTCGAGTTCTCCATCTGGAGAAAATTTCTTTATAGCATTTTCAAGTAGAATATCATTTTGAGTAGCTAACTGCACTTTGTCACTAGTACATGCAGAAATAGCTATTATCAAAATGATTGTTCCAAGTATAAATTTATTCATTATTCACGGGAATTTAAAAAAAGTGTCTGTTGTTTCTAGGAAAAAGTATGAGCTTGATTAAGTTTTTATGTTTAAAAATGCTCGGGAACTGAGGGATAAAATAATGTCTGAAATTCAGATTCTCAAATATATTGTTATTCTAGCCGATTAACAATATACCGAAAACGGTATTTTAAAGATTGGAAAAAACGGTTATACGCCCTCGGCTTTGAGTTTGTAAAATTTTTAGAGATGTAAAAATAAACATATTAAATATTTTAAAGACTATTTTTTGTTAAAAAATATTACAATTTAACAATATGTGAAATAAATGGCTATTTAGCTGACATTTGTCAATGGTTTAGAGATTTTTATAAAAAAGCCGATTCTCAAATAAATGAAAATCGGCTCTTTTTTATTAGAAAAAAAATTCTTAGAGATCCATCAAAAGTGTAACTGGATCTTCCAATAAATTTTTCACTTTTACCAAAAATGTAACTGAAGTACTTCCGTCGATCACTCGATGATCGTAAGAAAGTGCCAAATACATCATTGGGCGAATTTTGACTTCTCCATCAACAGCCATTGGTCGTTGTTGAATAGTATGCATTCCAAGAATAGCAGATTGTGGTTCATTCAAAATCGGCGTACTCATCATTGAACCGAAAATTCCACCATTGGTAATCGCAAAAGTTCCACCTTTCATTTCATCTAAAGTCAAACTACCCTCTCTTGCTTTTACCGCCAAACCTTTAATTGCTGATTCAATTTCATGAAACTTTAAAGATTCGACATTTTTTACAGGAGGTACTACCAAGCCTGTTGGCGTAGAAATCGCAATCGAAATATCTGCAAAATCATGATAAATGATTTCATTTGTTTCTGTATCAATTTGTGCATTGACATCTGGCATTTCCATCAAAACTTTCGCACAAGCTTTTGAAAATAAAGACATGAAACCTAACTTGATTCCATATTTTTCAACAAATCGCTCTTGGTATTTTTTTCTTAATTTCATTACCTCTGTCAAATCCACTTCATTAAAAGTGGTTAACATGGCGGTATTATTTTTAGCAGAAACCAGTCGTGAAGCAATTGTTCTTCGCATTCTGCTCATCTTTTTACGAGAAGTTGCCCGGCTAAAGTTAGCAGATGGAGTACTTGACATTGGAGCAGGAGTTGCAGTTTTTGCAGGAGGAGGAGGTGCACTAGATTTAGCAGCGACTGCTTTTTGAGCATCTTCTTTAGTAATTCTTCCATCGACACCACTTCCACTAACTTGATTAGCAGCTACACCATTTTCTTTTAAAATTTTATCAGCAGCTGGAGATGGATGCCCTGAAGCATAAGATGCAGATGCAGATGCTGCAACTGGAGCAGATGCTTCCGTTACAACTTCTTTCTTTTCTTCTTTAGCAGGTGCTGGAGTTGATGGAGGAGCTGAACTTTCGGGAGCAGCAACACTTGTGTCGATTTTGGCAACCAATGCACCAATTTCTAAATCATCATCTTCAGCAGCTACATAAATTAATTTACCGGCAGCTTCCGCAGGAAACTCTAAAGTTGCTTTATCGGACTCAAATTCACAAATTGGCTCATCCAATTTTACATAATCACCATTGCCTTTCAACCATTGAGAAAGCGTTACTTCGTTTACAGATTCCCCGATCACAGGGACTTTCATTTCAACTATACTCATATCTATTGTTTTATAAAAAGGTATTTTTCTCCGCAAAAATAATCAATTAAATGATTAACGGAAGGGAAAACGGAAAGTTTAAATAATGAGTATTCATATTTTATTTTTAGGGAAAAAAATATTTTTCGTATTAAATTTCTTTGAAATAAGAAAATGGAACGAAATTCGATTTTAAGTAAAAAAAATCCGTTATTTAGATTCAAATTGACATTTTATCAAGATGAGAATTATTCAAATCACCGACTTACATATCGACAAGGAAAATGAATTTCCCTTTGATATTGATGTTCGCAAAAATTTCAAAAGAATTTTGCGTGCTGCTCGTCAGGCGAAAGTCGATCATTTGGTGGTTTCGGGAGATTTATGTTTTGATATTGGGGATGTGAAAATTTACGAATGGGTGAGAGATCAATTAGACTTGACTCGGATTCCTTATGATGTAATTGGTGGAAATCATGATAATTCCATGTTGATGGCAGAGGTATTTGGATTACAACATTTGGTTACCGATGATGAATTATATTTTGCGAAAAAATTAGGAAAAGCAACTTGTTTATTTTTAGATTCTTCGAGAGGCTTTCATTCTGAGAATCAACTCAAATGGTTGGATCGACAACTCAAAAATGGTAATGATAATTATGTGATTTTTACTCACCATCCTCCGGTAAAGGCAGGTGTTAAATTTATGGATAGTAAATATGCATTGCAAAATATTCCAGAAATTCAAGAAGTGCTTTTGGGTTATCGAGGTTTTGTCAATATTTTTTGTGGGCATTTTCATGTAGAAAAAAGTATTCAACGAGATAATATTTTAGTTCAAATCACACCGTCTACTTTTTATCAATTAGATCAAAATTCGGAAGACTTCAAAGTTGACCATCATAGTATAGCTTACCGCTTGATTGATATTTCGAATCAGTCAATAAAAACGTCAGTTAAATATTTTCGAGGGAGTAAAAAATAGCTAAACTCCATACAAAGTTCCGCACCCACATTTTTCGCGACTCCAAGTCTGCTCGGTTTCTCAAAGGTCACTTCTCATAAATTTACAACTCAATGTTTTTTTAACTTAGTCTTAATATCTAAATTGCTAGGTCTAAAAAGTAATCTTTACATTAAGTTTTGATTCATTGAATTTTTGTTGTTTTTTACAAATCGTAAAAATCAACTTCTTTCTTTTATGAAAAAACTACTTCAGAAATTCATCAACTTAGTCAACGTAATCAATGAAAATATAGGGAAAGCAACTTCCTGGTTGACAGGTGTTTTAGTGGTATTAGTTTGTGGGCGAGTATTAGGGCGAATGCTTTTTGATAGCGAACCAGTTTGGTTGCCAGAATTGGAATGGCATTTATTTGCGATGATATTTTTATTGGCAGCAGGCTATACTCTAAAGCATGATAAGCATGTTCGAGTAGATTTGTTTTATGCTAATTTTTCGGAAAAAGATAAAGCGTTAGTTAATCTTGTGGGAGCATTGTTATTTTTGATCCCTTGGTGTTGTTTGATTATTTGGGTGTCGTATGATTATGCGTTGGGATCATTTAAAATACTAGAAGGTTCGCCGAATCCGAATGGATTGCCTTATCGATTTGTGGTAAAATTTGCGATTACAATTGGTGCAAGTTTATTGTTGTTACAAGCTTTAGCGATGGTGGCGAGGTCTCTCTTGACTTTAAAGTATAAAGTTGTAAAAGAAAACTAACCCCAACAAAACGAAGAAATAGAAATGGAATATTTAGCAATTATACTTTTTATTAGCATTTTTTTACTTATTCTTTATGGCTTTCCTGTGGCATTTACCTTGGGAGGAATTTCGACGATATATGCTTTTTGTTTTTTAGATCCATCAGACTTTTCGATGTTACCTTCAAGGATAATGGGAACGATGACTAACGTTGTTTTGCTGGCTGTTCCACTTTTTGTCTTTATGGGGATTATGTTGGAAAAATCAGGACTTGCCGAAAGTTTACTCGAAACGATGGCGATGCTTTTTGGAAAAATGAAAGGAGGTTTAGCTATCTCAGTTGTAGTTGTAGGAGCATTGTTAGCAGCATCAACAGGGATAGTTGGAGCGACGGTAATTACGATGGGATTGATAAGTTTACCGACGATGTTGAATAGAGGTTACTCACCCGAATTGTCAACAGGGACGATTGCTGCTTCAGGAACTTTAGGACAAATAATTCCACCTTCCGTTGTCCTAGTTTTGTTAGGAGATATGTTGGGAGTGACAGTTGGAGATTTATTTAAAGCGGCATTATTACCAGGGTTTTTGTTGGTACTCTGCTATGTAATTTACATCGCAGTTTTCGCATTTTTTAATCCTGAAAAAGCACCAAGTATTCCCGAAGAAGAGATTGCGGAATTTAAAAGAGAAGGTTTTTATGGAAAAATAATCAAAGCATTTTTGTTACCATTTTTTTTAATTGTAGCGGTGCTCGGTTCTATTCTGCTTGGATATGCGACACCAACGGAAGCTGCTGCGATTGGTGCAATGGGGGCAACTATTTTGACTATTTCTCAAGGGAAGTTTAATTTAAAAATATTGAATGAAGTGATGCGAGAGACGACGCATTTGACGACGATGGTTTTTATCATCTTGTTGGGAGCAACGACATTTACTTTTGTTTTTAGAGAATTAGGTGGAGATACTTATTTGATTAATTTAATTCAAGAGTCTAATTTATCGCCTAATATGTTTTTGTTTTTAGTGATGTTGGTGGTTTTTGTGGCGGGCTTCTTTATTGATTTTATTGAGATCATATTTATTATAGTTCCTGTGGTAGCGCCTATTTTTGAAATCTATGATATGAATTTGATTTGGATTGGAATCTTGCTAGCGTTGAATTTACAAACTTCGTTTTTGTCGCCACCGTTCGGGTTTTCATTATTTTATTTGAAAGGAGTTGCGCCGCCTGAGATTACGACAGGGCATTTATATCGAGGGATAATTCCGTTTGTGATTATTCAATTGGTGTTTTTGACTTTGGTGATTTTGTTTCCGAAGTTGGTGTTTTTGATTTGAGTATTTAGTTAATTTCGCTTTCGAACATGGTAACTTCCATTCTCATTCACTTCGATAAAAGGTAAGTTTTTATTTTCCTCAAAATCGTGAAATACTATTTTTAAATTTTCCCAAAAAGGAAAATGCTCAGAGTCTTTATCCAAGACATCTTCAAAGTTTTTAGATGGGAATATATGAATAGGAATATTTCTACCTTCCTCTTTCGCCTCGACTGCAAGCAAATATAATTCTTGAATTTTATCATTGGTGAGTGGAATGCAACCTGTTGTTTGGCAACCGCCATGCACATAAATATCACTTCCAGGATTGATAGGATCACTCAATATTTTATCGGAATCATTTGGATAGTTTACTTTGAGTGAAAGCAAAAAATTACTCTTTGGGTTAAAGTGACTGATGCGATAAATGCCTTCAGGAATTTGCAGATCACCTTCCATCCTTTTTGGGCCAAGTTGTCCAGAATTTTTACAAAAATCGTAAGAGGTGAGCAGCTGATAGGTTAGATCATTTTCTTTTTTTATCCATACTTCTAAAATTTCTTCTTTTTTAAAAGCTCGTAGAAATAAATCATAATTGAAAGAATTGAACCCTCTGGAAGTCAAGAGTTTTTTGATGTAAATTTCCTTCGCCTCATAAGCATCTCTAACTCGTTCAAAACGCATTTGGTCGTTGCGAAAAGTACTAGCGGGAGTTTCTTTCCAATTGTCTAAACTGATGTGATCCAAGTTGATGTTTTCTTTTTGTGATAAAAAATAAATAATTGATAACAGTATAATTACAAAAAGTAGAAACGTTTTTCTTTTTCGATTTTTCATAGTGTTATATTAGAAAGGTAAAAGTGTAAGGATTCAAAGCCCTAGCACTTCTTTTTAATTTTCATGGAAATCTAAATCTGAATTTTATTATAAAAAACTTTTTCCGTCAGTTTTGACCACTCTGAAGCATCTTTTCTAAAATTATTATAAGACTCATAAACTCGTTTGGCAAAAGGATCCGCAGCTGTCACTTCATTTAAAACTTCGTCTGTATATTTTTTTAATTCATTTAAAACTTCTTGAGGAAAAACACGCAACTCTGCATCTGATTCGTCTAATATTTTTTTCAAATAAAAAGTGTTTTTTGCTTCTAATTCTGATAGCATCCACATGTTTAATCGAAGTGCAGCAGTCCTTAAGATCGCTTGTAAATCACTAGGTAACTCATTGAATTTTTCTTTATTAAAAAACATTTCAAGCGTCGTTCCTGCTTCGTGCCATCCTGGTGAATAATAATATTTTGCAATTTGATGGAAGCCCATAATATAATCATGATAAGGCCCAATCCATTCCGTCGCATCAATGACTCCACGTTCCAAACTAGTGTATAACTCACCTCCTGCAATCAAGATTGGATTACCACCAGCTTTGGCTAACACCTTTCCACCGAGTCCTGGCATTCTCATTTTTAGACCTTGCAAATCAGCCACCGAATTAATTTCTTTGTTGAACCATCCACCCATTTGAACACCCGAGTTTCCAGCAGGCATCGGGATCAAATTAAATTTGTCATACAACTCTTCCCAAAGTTCCAAACCACCTCCGCTGATCAGCCAAGAGTTCATCTGTTGAGCATTCATCCCAAATGGGACAGAAGCAAAAAATTGAGACGATGAGGCAATTCCCGCCCAATAATATGCTGAGCCATGACCTATCTCAGCAGCACCGCTACTCACCGCATTAAAGATTTCCAAAGCAGGAACTAACTCACCTCCACCATAAACTTTGATTTCCATTCTCCCTCCCGACATTTCTTTGACCCACTTGGCAAATAGATTACAACCTTCTCCCAGAACTGGAAAATTGGGCGGCCAAGTTGTTACCATTTTCCATTTATATTTTTTTCCAGATACAGTTGCTGTGGAATTACTTTGAGCTATATTTTCATTTGTACAACCACGGATAGCAAATGGCAATGAAATGATTCCGAGAGCAGCTCCTTTGAAAAAATCTTTACGATTGAGTTTCATATTTTGATTTTTTCCTAAAGATAAAAATTGAATTTAATGTTAGTTCAGATTTTAAGAAGGTATTTTTGAAAAAAACTTATGTAACAAAATATTTTTATAAATGATTGATATTCAATAAATTGATGGTTATAATTAAATTGTAGAGAAAACAGAAAACCTAAATTATCCAAACAAACACTAAGATTAAATGAAAGGTATTATAGTTGACGACGAAGCGCGAAGTCGTAGATTACTCCAAGCATTGTGTATAGAATATTGTGAGGGGTTGGAAATTATTGGATTAGCTGATTCTGTAAGTGAAGCAAAAGAATTAATCGTTCAAGAAATGCCCGATGTAGTTTTTTTAGATATTCGAATGCCAATTGAAAGTGGTTTCGAATTACTAAAATATTATGATAATAATTTTTCTTTTGAAGTTATTTTTACCACAGCTTATGATGAATATGCGGTGGAGGCATTCCAATTTTCTGCAATTGATTATTTATTAAAACCGATTGAAATTGACGAATTAGTTAAAGCCGTAGAATCGGTCAAAGAACTAAGAGATCACTCACCTCAACCTGAAAAATTCGAATTTCTTCAACAGTTATTAATTGCGCAAAAAATTGATAAAATTGCGTTGACCACAACGGATGGTTTTACTTTTGTCAATCACAAAGATATTATCCGATGTGAAGCGGAAAGTAATTATACCACGGTGTTTTTGATGGACGGTACTTCACATTTAATTACGAAGACTTTGGGGCATTTTGAAAAACTATTATTTGAGAAAGGTTTCTTTAGAATTCACAAATCTCATTTAGTTAATTTGCATGCTGTAAGGAAATTTATCAAATCAAAAAAAGGAGGATTAGTAGAAACAGTCGATGAAACAAGAATCGAAGTTTCTTCTCGAAAACGGGAAGAGTTGTTGGAGCGACTTTCTAATTTGAAATAAAGAATTACGTTTGCCGAGAAATGAAAGACATTTGTCGAGATATTATGATTTTTAGCAATGAAAAAGCTAGTTTTAGAGAAAATGGTTACTTAGGGTAATCAATTAAGTTTTAAGATTGAAATTATTCAAAAAACTTAAAAGTCAACTAATCAAAAAAACAGAAAAATGTTACTACTCGTATTTGGAGACTGGTGGAGTACGTTAAATGGAACACAGCAAATGTTCTGGGGGATCTCCATCATCTTTAGTGTTTTATTTGTTATTCAATTCGTATTGAGTTTGATTGGTTTGGATTTTGAAGGGGAGACCGATTTTGATGTGAGCACCGATTCAGATACCGAAGGCGGCTACAGCCTAGATCCAAGTTTTACTTTATTTTCAGTTCGGAGTATTATTGCTTTTTTCACTTTCTTTGGATGGACAGGTGTGCTGGCTTTGAATGCAGGATTGGGAACTACGATGGCAGTTGTTTGTGCGAGTGCATCTGGTTTTGCAGCGATGGTTTTAGTGGGTTACATGATGTATTTATTTTCAAAATTAGGTGAGTCAGGGAATGTAGATTTGAATGAAGCGCTATTTCAAACAGGAGAAGTTTATTTAACTATTCCAGCTGGAAAAAGAGCTATGGGAAAAATACACATCAATATTCAAGGAACGATGAAAGAGATGGATGCTATTACGGAAGGGAAAACTTTGGCGACTGGCTCGATGATTAGAGTGGTAGAAATCATAGATGAAAATTTATTACTTGTCGAATCTGTTGATACCTTTTTAGAAGGCGAAAATTTTTAAAGACCTAAAAATGTAAAACAGTTGTTTTTTTAACCTGCCTAGTCGGCACCCAGGCAATGAAATTCCATTTTCCCTTTACATAAAAATAATTTATCGGTACTATATTTTCGATATTGCGATCTTCCTATTTTTTCAAGTGGAAAAGGTAGTTCGGATAAAGCTATGGAGAACGCAAAACAAAACCACATTTTAAAAACCTTAAACATTACAACTTATGAGTTCCGCATTAATTTTAGTTGCTGCTTTTGCAGGTTTATTTTTTCTAATGCTTTTATTCTTTATTTCACGATATCGTAGATGTCCTTCAGATAGAATTTTAGTTATCTATGGTCGAACAGGACAAGGCTCTGCAAAATGTATTGCAGGTGGTGCTGAATTTGTTTGGCCAGTTATTCAAGATTATGAATATTTAGATTTATCACCTATTTCGATTGATGTTGATTTGAAAGGTGCATTGAGTAAGCAAAATATTCGGATTGATGTTCCTTCTCGATTTACTGTTGGTATTTCTACAGAAGAAGGAATTATGCAAAATGCAGCTGAAAGGCTTTTGGGAAAAGAAACGATGCAAATTCGAGATATTGCAAAAGATATTATTTTAGGTCAATTACGTTTGGTGGTTGCGACGATGGATATTGAGGAAATTAATTCTGATCGAGATAAATTTTTGACAAACGTAGCTTCCAATGTAGGAGCGGAGTTACGAAAAATTGGACTTCAATTAATTAACGTAAACGTGACGGATATACAGGACGAATCTGGTTATATCGAAGCACTTGGAAAAGAAGCTGCGGCGAAAGCAATCAATGATGCAAGAATGAGTGTTGCTGAAAAAAATAGAGATGGTTCGATCGGGGAAGCAAATGCTCGCCAAGATCAAAGGGTTCAAGTTTCTAATGCAGATGCATTAGCACAGGTAGGGGAGTCGGAAGCAGAGGCAAAAGCAATCGAAGGGGCGAATACGGCTGCTATAAAAATTGCAGAGTCAAATGCTGAACGTCGTCAGAGAGAAGCAGAATATTTAAAGCTTGCCACTTCATCTGAGAAGATTCAAGCTGCCAAAGCTTTGGAGGAGGCTTATCTCGCTGAAAAGGAAGCGGAGCAAGCACGTGCTGCTAAAGAAATGGCAACTGCTCAAGCGAATGAAATTGTTCAAGCAGAAATTGCTAAACGTAAGAAAGAGATTGATGCCGAGGCCGAAGCTGAAAGAATCCGTCGAATTGCAAGAGGTAAAGCCGATGCAGTTTATATGGAAAAGGAAGCAGAAGCGAAGGGTATGTTAGAAATTTTGAATCGCCAAGCACAAGGATTTGGAGAAATCGTAAAAGCGACGAATGGTAATTCTAAAGATGCAGTATTGATGATTATTGCCGACAAATTAGAGGACTTAGTGAAGACTCAAGTAGAAGCGATTAAGAATATCAAAATTGATAAAGTTACTGTTTGGGAAAATGGTAATGGTGGCGAAGGTGAAGGAAATGCTACTTCTAAATTTGTTTCAGGATTGTATAAATCAGTTCCTCCGATGAGTGACTTGTTTAATATGGCAGGGATGGATTTGCCACAATACCTTGGACAAAAAACGGAAAGTGCTAAAGAGTTGACAGAAGGCGAGGAAATCGTAGAAGAATAAAGAGGTAGATTTTTTTCTGACAGAATTGTTTATATCTTTGATGTAAGAGAATCATGTTAGAGAGAAAAAACCTAAATTAAAAGAGCTTGCTTCAAAAAGCCAAGTAGCGGAGATTTCTAAAGTCTTCGCTTTTTTTATGGAAGGGAGTATAAAATATATTTTCACTTAAAGTCCAACTTCTTACTTACCTTTGCCGCCTAAATTCAATTCCATTGTCAGAATTAACAAAAACATCAAAATCGACTACGATTGGTTTTGCCATTTTAATTTTACTTTCCATCACCTGGGGGGCATCTTTTATTTTGATAAAAAAGGGATTGTTGGCATTCTCTCCGATGCAAGTTGCTAGTCTGAGAATTGGAATTGCAGGCATTGCGTTTCTTCCCTTCTTTATATTTAATTTTAAAAAAATAGATTGGTCACAATTACAGCCATTATTAATTGTTGGATTTGCGGGAAGTGCAGTTCCTGCTTTGCTTTTTTCCATAGCTCAAACTCAGGTGAGTAGCTCGGTGGCTGGAGTTTTAAATTCGATGACACCGATTTTTGTTTTGATCCAAGGAGTACTTTTTTATGGATTAATTTTGACAAGGAATAAAATATTTGGAGTCGTTTTAGGATTCTTGGGTGCATCACTTTTGATTGTTGGTCCATCTTATTTTATGCCACAAGTAGAAGAAGTTGTTTTGACTGAAGATAAAAATGAGTGGTATGCCTTGTTATTGATTTTGGCAACTTACTGTTACGCTTTAAGTGGAAATACCATTCAAAAACATTTTCAAAATACTTCAGCAGTAAATTTGAGTGCAGCAGCTTATTGTTTAGTTGCGCCTGTGGGAATATTTTATTTGTTATTCTCTGACTTTATAAATACTCTTCAAACACATCCTGATGCAATGACTTCGTTAGGGGCAATTGTATTTTTATCTTTGGTTGGAACGGTTGCAGCGTCGATTCTTTTCTTTAAGTTGATTCAAATGACGAGCGCACTTTTTGCCTCGACAGTAGCATTTCTAATTCCAATTGTAGCAATTGGATTTGGATTTTTGGATGGAGAGCAAGTGACGATTTATCATTTTATAGGAATGGCGATGATTTTATTTGGAGTATATATTACGAGGAAGAAGAAGTAATTTATAGTTAAACAGTTAGCCTACATTTTTTTTCCTCAGCTCAAAATTCTTTCCTAAGTAAACCTTCCGCACCATTTCATCTGCCGCTAATTCCTCCGCAGTTCCTGCCTTCAAAATATTTCCTTCAAACATCAAATAAGCTCGATCAGTTATCGAAAGTGTTTCTTGGACATTATGATCGGTGATCAAAATTCCAATATTTTTATCTTTTAATTTTTCAACAATACTTTGAATATCTTCCACCGCAATTGGGTCAATTCCAGCAAACGGTTCATCAAGCAAAATGAATTTCGGACTCGTGGCCAATGCTCGAGCGATTTCGGTTCGGCGACGTTCTCCTCCCGAAAGTGAATCACCTGAATTTTTTCGAACCTTGTGCAAAGTGAATTCATCAATCAAACTTTCTAATTTATCGGCCTGTTCACTCTTGGATAAGTTCGTCATTTCTAAAACTGCTTTTAAATTATCTTCCACACTTAATTTTCTGAAAACAGAAGGCTCTTGTGGCAAATATCCAATTCCTTTTTGCGCTCGTTTGTACATTGGTAACTGCGTGATATTTTCATCAGCTAAAAAAACATTTCCAGCATTCGGTTGGATAAATCCTACCGTCATATAAAAAGTGGTTGTTTTTCCAGCACCATTTGGTCCAAGTAAACCAACGATTTCTCCTTGATGAACTTCAATGGAAACTTCTTTGACAACCTTTCGGCTACCGTAGATTTTGACTAGTTTTTCTGATCTTAAAATCATGTGTAATTTTTTCAAAAAATTAGTGATGAACTATTAAAGTTAATTCTTTCCACCTCGTTGCGGTTTTGGCGTATCCGATTTTGGTTTTTCCGAATCTGGTGGTGGAGCTGATGTATTTTCTTTTTTAGGTTTTGCCTTTTCATCGGCGGAGACAGTTGCAACTAATTCCCAACCTGCTCGCAACTCTTCCAATTCTCTTGTAAATAACGGTTCAGGTTGCGAAAGGTTATCATAATTTCCAGTATCCCATCGTCCATTTCCATTCGTATCTAGAATCATCCGAACAGAATATTTCCCAGTAGCGATAGATTTAAAATTTTTTTTAAAAATGGTATCGCCACTCATCGGAATGATTTCCACCAGCGCATTTGATTTATCTAACAATTCAATTACGTAATTTTTATCAGGTTGCATATCGATTACAGTCAAAATCATATCACCAAAATCAGTTGCCGTTTTTACCTCCAAAGTTTGAGTGAGTGTATCGTTTTGCAAACCAAAAATATCCGTCAAAGCACCAGGAAGTAATTTTAACTGATAAGGCGTTTTTTCTTTAAAAGGATATTGAATAAGCAACATTCGTTTGTCAGTCGAATCAATTTCGATTTCTGGAGCAACTCTTTGGAAAGTCGTATCTGCCAAAATGATCACAAAGTTAGTATCAATATTTTCTAAAGGATGATTGAATAAAATGGAGGAATTCTTATTCGCTCTAACTTCCAGTTTCGAGTTTGGTGTAATTGCTTTCGCAGGAACTAATTTCTTTTTTTGGAAAAAAGTACCCCTTGACAATTTGGGGATTTTGATCGTGTCAGGAGAAAATGTATCTCTTGCAATAAACACATTCCAACTAGTATCTTTTGGCACATCATACCAAAGTAAAACAGAATCTTTTACGCTTTGCAAATAAGTTCTCTGTCCAACATTTTCGAAAGTAAGTTGATATTCTTCCTCCTGTGGTTTTCGATTAAAACCAAAAGCGATACGTCCATATTTTTTTTTGTCTTCCCCTTGAAGCTGTAATTCAGGTTCTTCCTGAAACATTTGCAAAGTCAAATCCACTTTTGTCGAGTCAGTCACGACAATCGGTTCTTTTAGAAAACCAATTTTTTCACTTTTATTATCAAATAAATAATTCGCATTTCCATCGATCAAGGCAAATACTTTGAACGTATCTGCCCGAACATTTTTTATGGAAAAATTTCCCCCATCATCTGTTTTAGCAAAGTAAAAAGGCTTCTCTTTTCGAACTACCGTATCAGACAAATTATCGTACAACATCACCAAAACATCCTTCACCGGTTTTTTATCAAAAGCCTCCACAACCTGTCCAGTCACTTCTAATGAATCAATAAAATCACCCGTAGAAAAAACAAAACGTAAATCTTTTACAGGATTTCGCTCGGTCAAATCTTGAACAGCTGTTCCAAAATTAATGGTATAAGTAGCATTTTCTCGCAAGACTTCTTTTTCATCAAATTCAAATCGAACGGTTTTCTTTTTTAAAGAAACATCAAACTTCTCTCGCAACGGAGGCGAAACAACGACTTGCTTAAAAATATCATTCAACTGCAACCACTCATTAAAAGTTAATTCAATGGTTTGCTTTTTAAAATTAGTTTGATAGTTAGGAGTGGATTTCGAATTATCCATGATGGGAGGAATCGTATCTTTTTTTCCACCAGTCAAAGTCCCTTGATTGGCGCAACCAATCAAAGTCAAAAACACCATTGTAGTAATAAAAAAAGAAGAAAAATATTTTTGCATAAAAACTTGTTGTTCAGAAGTCTCGCAAAAATAAACGGAATTGCGAAGTTATGTATATATATGTGAGGTTAATTAATTCTTAAAGTAGATGAATTTAGAATCTAACTATTAACGTTTGTTTCTAGGATGAAATAAAATAATCGTCTCTTTCAAATATTCCGTATCCAAATGCGTATAAATTTCCGTCGTCGTAATACTTTCATGCCCCAACATATCTTGCACCGCTTTCAAATCAGCTCCACCTTCTACCAAATGTGTCGCGAAAGAATGCCGAAAAGTATGCGGGCTAACTATTTTGGTAATGCCTGCTTTTTTAACAGCCTCTTTGATAATCATAAAAATCATCACGCGCGTCAAACCTTTCCCACGACGATTTAAAAAAACGGTATTCTCATGTTCGGGATGAATTTTGGATAATTGATTTCGATAATTATTGACATAAAAATAAATCTGCTGCAATGCTTCTTCCCCAATCGGTATAATTCGCTCTTTATTATTTTTTCCAATCACTTTGATAAAACCAATATCAGGATAGAGATTCGACAATTTTAAATTCACCAATTCACTTACCCGAAGTCCACAAGCATACAAAGTTTCCAACATCGCTCGATTTCGATGTCCTTGTGGATGACTCAAATCTATGGCTGAAATAATATCTGTAATTTCATCATAAGAAAGTACCTCCGGAATTTTTCGAGAAATTTTTGGAGCCTCTAAAAGTTCCGTCGGATCTTCGTTGATAATATCTTCGAGTAATAAATATTTATAAAAAGTCTTAATTCCAGAAATAATTCTTGCCTGCGAAGTCGCTCCCAAACCTAAATCACTCAAAGTAAAAATAAACGCTTCCAATTCTTTAAATTTTACTTCGGAAGGGGAGAGTTCATATTTATGATTAATTAAAAATCGCTCTAATTTTTCGACATCACATGAATAGGCTTCGATGCTATTTTCGCTTAGTGATCGCTCGAGCAAAAGATAAGCTTTGAAACCATTGATGTGAGGAGTCCAGTTCATATTTTTTTTGGTAAAAATAGTATTTTTAAATTACACGTGGTGGTCTGTTTTAGCAGACCTGAAAAGTTTTGAAAAAAAATTGATTTCTTTTTTTTAGATCAGCTAAAGCAGACCACTACGTAGAAAATTGTAAATTTGCCTTTTTAAAAAAAACAACGTAAACAATAAATGCCAGTATTTTGGTTAACAGATGAACTTTCTTTTCCTCCCGCTGAGCTGGCGAATGAAGATGGAATTTTAGCAGTTGGTGGAGATTTGACTCCAGATCGGTTGCTATTGGCCTACAGCATGGGATTGTTTCCTTGGTTCAATCCTGAAGATCCAATTTTGTGGTGGTCACCTGATCCTCGATTTATTTTATATCCACAAAATTTGAAAGTGTCGAAAAGCATGCGGCCTTATTTTAATCAAAAAAAATTCACGGTAACTTTTGATACTCAATTTGAAAAAGTAATGACTGCTTGCCAACAACAATATCGAAAAGGGCAAGGTGGAGGAACTTGGATTACAGACGAAATGATTGATTCTTACACCGAATTAAATCGAATGGGATTTGCTCATTCGGTGGAAGTTTGGAAAGGCGAAGAGTTGGTTGGTGGATTATATGGAATTTCTTTAGGGAAAATATTCTTTGGAGAATCCATGTTTGCAACTGTATCGAATGCCTCAAAATTTGGTTTTATCACTTTGGTTCAAAAATTAAAAGAGTTAGATTTTTGGTTGATCGATTGTCAGCAGCGAACAAAG
>JBGCFD010000032.1:0-6990 GCA_045106765.1 Saprospiraceae bacterium
TAATTATTAACATCAACGGTGATTGGATTTATTTTTAAAAAGCGATCTCGAATAAATGGAGTGGCAGTAATTACTGCATCCATTTTTGCGGCAATTCTATTTTCATAAATCTCAAAAACCTTAGCAATAATCGGCCGGATAATGGAAGGAAGATAATATTTTGATAAAATCTGACGAGGCACATCTTCATGTGTATCGTAGATTACCTTTTTGCCTAATTTTTTTAATTTCAAACCAACGGGCAATAATTCCGGATCATGAAAATGATAAATATCTGCATCGATTTCCATAGCCTTCTTCAATGCGATTTGAGTGGTTTTTCGCATTCTTTGTATTCTTCCAGAAGTTGTAGATGTAATGTTATGAATTTGAACACCTTGGTCTATTTCGTTTTTCTGATTGGCAACGATCAAATGAGTTTCAAATCCATGCTTCGCCAATGACACACATTCTTTTTGAAAAATACGAGTATCTTTTGCGTAGTGAACGGTGGTGATATGACAGATTTTATTTTTCATATAAGCCTTCGTAAATGTCTAATAATGTTTTCTCTTGATTTTCCCAGTTGTATTTTTTTGCAGCAGTTTCTAGTGCTACTAAATATTTTTCTTTGTTCAAATTTTGAATTTCAATAGCTGCGTTTTTTATTGCAAGTATATTGTTATGGTCTTGAATTATAATGCCCATATTGTTTTCCATAATTTGTTTAAATCCTGGCATGTTGGAACAAAGGATGGGTAATCGAGCTTGAATATATTCGAACATTTTATTACCTAAAGCGTATTGATGATTTCGAGTGGAACCTTGTAATAAACAAAACCCAAAGTCAGCAGACCCAGTAAAATCAGGTAGTTCAGCTTGCGAAACAGCTTCGTGGAAATAAATATTATCATTTTTATTCACCGCTTTTTTTACTAAATCAACCAACGAACCGAACCCTAAAAATACAATTACATATTGATTATCCAATTGCTCAAATGCACTCAAAATTTCTTCGATTCCACGTTTCGGCAACAAGCCACCTTGATATAAAAAAATTTTTTGATCAGCTCGAATATTGAATTTTTTTCTAAAAATATCTTTTGATGGAATAGGTTTTTTGTAGGTTGGACAGTTCATGACTAATTTTGGAGGAGCAATGTTATAACGTTTCGCATAGGCTTCTGCAATCAGCGGAGTCACGGTAATCATCGCATTAGTATTTTTGATTAGAACCTTTTCTGCAAAGGCCAAAATACTTTGTGGATAGTAACCACTTCCTTTTTCTTTTTTATCAAATTCTAATTCATGAGCATCGTAAACTATTTTTATTTTTCGATTAAAAAACCATTTCATCATGACTGCCAATGGAAGTGGTTCGATATCATTGCAATGAATAATATCTGCTTTTCGATGATGTTTAACTAGGCGATAAAAGTATTCGGCATATTTGAATAATTGAATGATTCGATTTTTTGACCAATGGCGAGATTTAAGTGGAATGCGATGAACTTTGATGTTGTTTTTGAGGGTTTCTTTTTGAGCCAAGCCATTGGCATGGAGGGGTACGACAGTATCATTGTAACCAGCTTTTGAACGTGTGGTACATTCTTTTAGCACTCGATTGTCGTGCTTAAAATTATTGGTTAACAATGAAATTACATTTTTCATTAGTATTTAGTTTTTTACTACATAGGCACATAGAAAACATAGATTTCACTATAAAGCTATGTTTTCTATGCGTCTATGTGGTAAGTCAAAATTTTACTCTTCCACTATTTTTACCAAAAGAAAAATCATTAATGTGTACGAAATGGTATATGCTCCAGCCAATAAATAAATCAACATTTTGGCTTCCAAATCATATTGCTGACTCAAAAAAAATGCGAAGATAACTAAACTCAATTGTAAAAAACTCAGCCTTGAAAATATTTGAGTTTTTTCTTTTAAATAAAAAATAGAGGAGAGACTGGAAGCGATAAAATTTAAAAAAAGTGGTATTGTGAAAATCTGCGCATACTCTCCTGCGACTAACCATTTTTCTCCAAAAACTAATTCAAAAACAGTTGGTGAAGCAAAGTAGAAAATGAGAAATGGAATGACCGCAATGGCAAATAAGCGTTTTAATGTTTTGTAGAAAATACTTTTGCAATGCCCGATTTGTTGTAATTCTTCGCTGGCTTTTTGTTTGAAAACTTCTTCAAAAGATCTACCGATTACACTTAGTGGAGTACGAACGATTCGATTCATAAAACCATAGTGACCAACGACTGTTGCGGTGTAAAAAAAGTTGATTAGAATATTAGGAAGTTGAGTGGAACTTGCATTGAAGAACCCTGCAGGAACCATATTTTTTGGAAAATTTTTAAACCGTTGCAGTTGCTTTTTGATCGCTGCTTTTTTTGGTTTGGGAAAATCCTTTTTATCCTTTTTAATAAAATAGAGTAGATAGGTGAGGAGTGTAGCAAGTCTTCCAAGTAGGGTTCCGATAACTAATCCACCTGTTCCCAAATTTAAAATACCGAGCCCTATTCGAGAACCAACATTGGTAGACGATTCTGCAATTTTACTTCCGGTGATAATTTTAAAACGTTTATGTCGATTGTGCCAATAATGAAATGAAATCATCCAACCTCGGATCAAAATAAAAGGTGGTAATAAATATAGCCAAACCGAAATTTTTGGTTCTCGCAGCCAAATGCCAATATTTAGGTTGAAAAAATAAATAAAGATGAAAAGTAACACACTAAAAATCGTAGCTAAAAAACCTGCGGACCAAAAAGTATTAGCAGCTTCTTTGTCATCTTCGGGAATCAAAATAGCTAACTCATATCGACCTGTCGCAAAGATGACCAAGATGTCAGCGAGCGCACTAAAAAGGTAAAAAACGCCAAATTCTTCGGGAGTAAAAATTCGAGTCAGGATAGGTGAAAAGAGAATGGTAATAGCTTGAGCCATGCCAGTTCCTGTCATGACGGTCAATACATTTTTGGAAAATTCTGACTTTGGAAACATAGCGCAAAAGTAGAAAAGTTTGAATCCTTTTTTTTAGAAAAAATTGCATATTTTGAGCAATTATTATTTCTAACAAAAAAAGAAAAACGATGGATTTAAAGAAACCTTTTGACACTATCAAAGATGAATTTTTGGACGATGCTGCATTTTTAATATTAAGAATCGGGCTAGGATTTGGGATGGCATTTGGTCATGGTTGGGGAAAATTGATGAGGTTAACAAGTGGTAGTGAGATAAAATTTATGGAGTTTTTAGGAATCTTTAGTCCTAAAATCAGTTTAGGTTTGGTGGTGTTTTCTGAATTATTATGTAGTATATTTTTGATACTCGGTTTGTTTACGAGATGGGCTGCTTTCTTTTTATTTTTTACTATGTGTGTAGCTGTATTCTATGTTCATTTTGGGGATCCGTTTGGAAAAGTAGAAAAAGGATTTATATATATGGTTGGTTATTTGGCTATCTTTTTAGCAGGTGCAGGTAACTTTTCATTGGATGCAAAGTTTGAACGATCTCATTAATATTATTTTATTCACCAGATAGCTTAAAACTTCCCAGGTGATTCGAAGTCGCCTAGGGAGTTTTAGGAATAGAAGTTGTTTAAAGTTAATTCTCAGACCTACGCGAAAAGCATTGCGGCTATTGGACTTCAGCTTTTTTTCGTCCCAACCCTTTGGGGTTGAAACTCAAAAAGAGCTTCGCCAATAACCACAAGCCTTTCCGCTCGGTTTCTGATAATAACTTTAAACAACTTCATAGTAAATTAACCAATCTTTAACGAGTATTAAAGTTTAAGTTAAAGGTGATGTCATAGTTTGTGTCTTCCTTTTTTCTCAATTAATTTGTTAGAAAAAAAGACATGATGCAAAAGTACACTTCTTCTTTCCAAGTTAAATTTTCACTTTTATTTTTTGTAATTGTATTGTTTTTTTTGTCGAGCTGTCGCAAAGAATCAGGAGATCAATGTTTTGATAATCGGACTGACGAACCGATTGATCTGTACATTGATGGTTTTTATGAATTTACACTTGATGAAGATTCTGAGGATTGTCTATTCTTTGGAGACGGATGTTACGATTGGTATGCGGAAGGTGTTTTATCAGGATATTATTTGGAAGGGACATTTTGCGTTGGAGATGGAAATTTTTCGAGTACAATTGTGATTGATGATTAAAGCAATTTAGTTTGTTGTCATCAAATACTCAGTAACAGAAGTTTTTTAATATTATGGCAATGCCCTTTTATTCTACTCTTCGTCACGTATTCAGTTTTTTTATCATTTTCGCCAACCTGTGAAACTGACCGCTGCATAGAATTTTACTTCCCGATTTGTTTATTAAGACTTTATCTTTGTCAGGTTTCAGATTTTACCTCAACCTTTCTTTTTGATACGTAAATGACACAATCCTTACCATTTAAAAACATTTAAAATTTTATCTTTGTGGGATATTAATTGCGAATTGTCGCACTATTTTCAAATCAAAAAGAGATAATGAGATTTAGATTTTTTACAATTCCTATGTTGGTTGGTATGTTTTTATTTTTTTCCAATCAAGCAGTAGGACAGACTGGAACCGTTCGTGGAAATATATTTGATGATGCGGGAGAGCCAATTATTTCTGGAACTGTTCGATTGTCAGGGACAGATTTAGGAACTACTACAGATATTGATGGATTCTTTGCTTTAGGAAATGTACCTGTTGGGGATTACAGATTGGTGGTCACTTATATTGGTTACGATAGTTTGAGTGTACCGATTACGATCAAAAAAAATTCAATTAATTATCAGCGATTGACGCTGGAAGAAGGTGGTGTTGCTTTGTCAGAAATTACCATCTCAGGTGAGCGAGAAGAAGCGAGAACAGAAGTAAAAGTTTCGGCAGTTCGAATTTCGACGAGAGATATTAAAGCTTTGCCATCCACCGGAGGAGAGCCCGATATTGCGCAATATTTGTCAGTTTTGCCAGGGGTAGTATTTTCGGGAGATCAAGGTGGACAATTGTATATTCGAGGTGGTTCGCCTATTCAAAATAAGATCCTTTTAGATGGATTGACGATTTATAAACCATTTCACTCTATAGGATTTTTCTCTGTTTTTGAAACAGAGGCGATACGAAGTGTAGATGTTTACACAGGCGGATTCAATGCAGAATATGGTGGAAGGATCTCCGCAATCGTTGATATCAAAACTCGTGAGGGAAATAAAAAACGTTGGGGAGGAACTGCGTCAGCAAGTCCATTTATGGGAAAAGTTTTGTTGGAAGGCCCTTTGAAAAAAATAAATGAAGATAGCGGAAATAGTACTTCTCTATTACTTACCGCAAAGCATTCCTATCTAGATCAAACCTCTTCTTCCTTCTATGAATATGCGGTGCAGGACTCGACAGGTTCACTACCATTTAGCTTTACAGATATTTATGGAAAAATGTCATTCGTATTTGGTGGAGGAAGTAAAATGAATTTATTTGGATTTAATTTTACGGATCGAGTTGTATATGATGGGTTGGCTGATTTAGATTGGAAAACAACGGGCGGTGGTGCTAATTTTAAGTTAGTTCCTCCATCATCTAATTTGATTATTGATGGAATTGTTGGAGGTTCAAGATACGATATTAGCTTAGTAGAAGATAGCGACAAACCTCGAAGAAGTAGTATCACCAGTTACACCGTTGGTTTTAATTTTACTTATTTTGGAAAAAATAATGAAGTGAAATATGGTTTTAATTTTACAGGATTAAATACTGATTTCGAATTTACGAATTTATTTGACCGAAAATTTGAGCAAGAGAGTTTCGTTTCAGAGGCTGCTGCGTTTGTAAAATACAAACAGATTTTTGGAAAACTAATTATTGAACCTAGTGTGCGTTTTCAATATTATATTGCAGACTTACCAGATTTGGAAATTGAACCTCGACTTGGTTTAAAATATAATGCAACGGACAATTTAAGATTTAAATTAGCTGCAGGATTGTATTCTCAGAACTTATTGACCTCTGTAAATGAGAGAGATATTGTTAATTTGTTTGTAGGTTTTTTAACCGGACCTGATGAGAGTTTATTCAAGCCAGGCTCCACGACAGAAGAAGTGGATCATCGATTGCAAAAAGCGACTCATGCTGTTGTTGGTGCTGAGGTTGATGTTACTAAAAAAATTCAAATCAACGTAGAAGGTTATTTGAAAAAGTACAATCAGCTCATCAATATCAATCGAAATAAATTGAATCTTCTTGATCCTGATTATATTACTGAAACAGGACAAGCTTATGGAGTTGATTTTTTAATAAAATACAATGCGAAAAATTTATATCTCTACGGAACCTATTCTTTAGGTTTTGTCAATCGAGATGATGGCGAGCAAGTTTACCCAACTATTTTTGATCGCCGTCACAATGTAAATATGTTGGCAACGTATAATTTTGGAGATGAAGGAGAGTGGGAAGCAAGTGTTCGATGGAATATGGGTTCAGGTTTTCCATTTACTCAAACACAAGGATTTTATGAGTATGAGGTATTTGAACAAGGATCGAGTACAGATTTTTTATCGAACAATCCTAATTTAGGAATTATTTATTCTGACGATAGAAATGGAGGTCGATTGCCTTATTTTCACCGAATGGATATTTCTTTAAAAAGAACCTTTGAGTTTTCAAAATATACTAAACTTCAAGCGATTGCTAGTGTGACCAATGCTTATAATCGAAATAATATCTTTTATGTAGACCGTGTAACGACAGAAAGAGTAGATCAACTACCTATTCTTCCTAGTATGAGTTTGATTTTTAGCTTTTAAATTGTTAATATAGTTGATCGGTTAATCAGATAATTGGCTTATGAGGTACTTGCTAAACTATAATTTAGTAATGAAGTTGTTTTAAAATGTCTAGCTGACCTACGCAAAAAGCATTGTGGTTATTGGACTTTAGCTTTTTTTCGTCCCAACCCAAAGGGGTTGAAACTCAAAAAGAGCTTCGCCAATAACCACAAGCCTTTCCGCTCGGT
>JBGCFD010000033.1:0-18399 GCA_045106765.1 Saprospiraceae bacterium
AAATGTCGGATGGAATGGAGCATCATCCGACATTGGTGGGTTTTTCAAAACTTTGAGTGAACTGTTGCAAATTGCATGGCTAAGATATAGTTCACTATCAAATTAATATTTGATTTACAAATACAATGTTAGAGGTAGAATCTGAAGAAAATCTGAATTTACATTTTTGGAAATTTAAGTTTAAAATAAGCAATAAACTTTTGCCAAAAAGTGATAATTGGTTGCGCATCTTCTTCTGAATCCACTTCTTTTTCTATTATCATTTCAGGGTAGAAAAATGGAGAATGTTCATCTATCTCTTCAAAATCTTCAAAGTATCTCCTTCCATCAAATTTCTTAGTTACAGGCATATCCTTTTTTTAAGTGAAAAATATGTCTTACAAATTTGAAATATGATTTTGAAGAAATTCTGAATAAATGAAGGAGGTAAAAAATATTTTTAACAATTAAAAATTCAGATTTTCTTCAGATTTTACTTACACTTTTGAAGTGTAAATATATTTCTAAAACAAAATTTTAAACCGTCATGTTACGACGAATTAATCCTAGAAAAAATCAACAAAAAAAGAAAAATGAAATGGATGGAATTCCATTAAAAGCAAAAAGAAAAGAACAAAAACAGAAGTATCGAAATTGGTTAGACGAAGAAGATGACTTTGACATAGAGGAGGATTTATACGGAACAGATGATGAATTGGATTTTGAATTTGATGATGAGTTAGACATTCCTGAAGACTTTGACTTCAATCATGATTTCGATTCTACTGACGATAATGAAGATGATTACTAACACACACACACACACACACACACTTGTATATCAATGGAAGGATTGTTTAACCCGTTCAATCCTTCCATTTTTTAAAATTACCATCCCAACAAGTATCCAAAAATCAAAGGTGCAACAATCGTCGCATCTGATTCAATCACAAAAGTCGGTGTATCCACATCAATCTTTTCCCAAGTGATTTTTTCATTAGGAACAGCTCCAGAGTATGAGCCGTAGCTAGTCGTTGAATCTGAAATTTGGCAGAAATAAGACCAGAAAGGAGTATCTTCTAATTCCATATCTTGCCGTAACATCGGTACTACACAAATTGGAAAGTCACCTGCAATCCCTCCACCAATTTGGAAAAAACCGACACCTTTGTCTCCTGCATTTTCTTGATACCATTCTGCTAAAAACATCATGTATTCAATTCCAGATTTGACCGTTGAGGGTTTGAACTTTTTCCTCATGCAATGTGCGGCAAACATATTTCCAGTCGTAGAGTCTTCCCATCCTGGGCAAATGATTGGAATATTTTTTTCGCAAGCTGCCACCATCCAAGAATCCTTTGGATTGATTTGCATATATTCATCCAACGAACCACTTCGAATAATTTGATATAAATATTCATGTGGAAAATATCGCTTACGCTCTTTCTTTGCTTTTGACCAAACATCAATCAATTGATTTTCGATACGTCGCATTGCTTCCTCTTCGGGAATACAAGTGTCAGTCACTCGATTATAATGTTGTTCTAACAATGCTTTTTCATCTGCTGCATTGAGGTCTCGATAATTTGGAATGCGCTTGTAGTGTTTGTGAGCAACTAAATTGAAAATATCTTCTTCTAAGTTTGCTCCCGTACAAGTGATGATATGCACTTTATCTTTTCGAATCATTTCAGCCAACGAGATTCCCAACTCAGCCGTACTCATCGCACCTGCTAAAGTAATCATCATTTTATGACCTTTTTTGAGTTGGTCTTCGTAACCTTTAGCAGCATCTAGAAGGCTTGCTGCATTAAAGTGTCGATAATGTTTTTTCAGAAAAGAAGTGATTGGTTTTTTCATTATTTCAAAAATTTATAACTCAACATTTTGTAATATAATTTTGCAGCTAAAAAGTCAGGAGCTTTGTTGTAAGGATTAGGGGCAAGTTCAACGATGTCAAATCCGACTACATTTTTTTCTAGGAAAACTTTCTTCAAAAATTCAATCACAGGATACCATGTCATTCCTCCAGGTTCAGGAGTTCCTGTAGAAGGCATGATACTTGGGTCGAATACATCTAAATCTAAAGTGATGTAAACATCTTCCGTCATTTGGTTAATAGCTTTGTCCATCCATAGTTTTTTTCCATGTATGTTTTGAGCGAAATAGCATTTTCGTTTTTTCAAATATTGCTTCTCTGATTTATCCATGCTGCGGATACCTACTTGAATCAAATTGGTATTTTGAGAAGCATCAAAAACAGCACAAGCATGATTGTATGAAGTTCCTTCATATTCAGGTCGCAAGTCAGTATGAGCATCTAATTGAAGAACGGTCAAATTTTCAAAATGCTCATAATAGGCTTTGATTAACCCTATGCTAATGGAATGTTCACCACCAAAAAAAGTATTGAACTTCTCATTTTGTAACAATGCTTTTGCGTGATTATAGGTAGCCCTAAACATCGCTTCGGGACTACCTTTTTCCAAAATGGGTTTTTCTATAACAATACCTTTACGGAATACTTCACTTCCCGTCTCGATGTCAAAAAGTTCCATGTTTTCTGCTGCCTCCATAAAAGCATCAAAGCCTTTATCCGCACCTTTTATCCAAGTGCTTGTTCCATCGTAAGGTATAGAAGTGAGCGTGATTTTTGCCGTTTCAGGATTAGCGTATTCTTCTGGAATTCCTGCAAAAGTTTTCATCTAACATTTCATTTTTAATAACCTAATATTCTTAGCATATCTTCGGGCTGTTGCTCCTCTCGATAAACTTGCGAAACAAAATTCCCCGTTTTATCTCTATCAATCACAATCAGTTTGGGCGAAGGAATCAAGCAATGTTTAATTCCACCATAACCACTAATCGCATCTTGATAAGCTCCTGTATGAAAAAAACCGATGTACAAAGGTTCTTTATCACCGTTCTCATGTTTGGGTAAATGTATCTGCTGATTCAATTCATCAGAGTTGTAATAATCGGAGTGGTCGCAACTGATTCCCCCGATGTTGACACGCTGATATTCCTTGTCCCATTTGTTAATGGGTAGAAGAATAAATTTTTCTAAAATACTCCACGCATCAGGAATCGTATTCATCAAACTATTATTGATTATATACCAATGTTCAGCATCGCTTTGCTTCTTGTGTTCTAATACTTCAAAGATGACTGCACCACTTTCGCCCACCGTATATTTTCCAAACTCCGTAAAAATATCAGGTTCTTGAATACCTTCATCCTCACAAGTTTCTTTGATATTTCTGACCAGTTCGTTGACCATGTATTTATAATCGTAGTAGAATCCGAGCGTATTTTTTACTGGAAAACCGCCACCCAGATTCAATGCTCGCAACTCAGGACACAACTTCTTCAATTCCACAAACATCTTTAATCCTTTCTGAAATTCACCCCAATAGTAGAAATTATCCTTGATGCCTGAGTCCACAAAAAAATGGAGCATCTTAAGTTCGAGATTCTTATTTTGCTTGATTTTATTTTTATAAAAATCCAAAATTTCAGAAGGGCGAATACCTAAGCGGGAAGTGTAGTAATCGGACTTGGGTTGTAGCTCCGTAGCCATTCGGATACCGATTTTTAGTTTTCTATCGAGCGATGAAAACTTCTCCAACTCTCGCATACTATCCAAAATAACGATGCTGTTTTTAAATCCTAAGTCATTGACTTTTAGTATTTTATAAATGTAATCTTCCGTTTTATAGCCATTGTGAACGAGTACGGTGGAGGTATCAATCTTTCCTTCCCCATGTAATCTTAAAATCAAGTCAATATCAAAACTCGAAGAGGTTTCGAGGTGAACATCATGTTTGACAGCTTCGGAAATGACGTGTTGGAAATGGCAGCACTTTGTACAATAGCAATAATAATAATCGCCTTTGTAACTATTGGAGCGCATCGCTTTTTTAAAGAGATTTTTGGCTTTTTTGATTTGGTTGCCAATCTTAGGTAAGTATGACAACTTGAATGGTGTACCATATTCTTCAATCAAATACTGTATCGACACACCATGAAAATAGAGATACCCGTCTTTGATGTCAAACCCTTCCTGTGGAAAATAATAAGTTTGGTCAATGAGGTCGAAGTATGTGTTTTTCATTTATTTAAAAAATCCAGATAGTGTAGTTGTGATTCAAAAAGGGTGCAATATTGAGAAGTAATTCTGAAGGAAATCTGAATTTTAGAATAGGGAAATAAAAATAATTGCAACTTAATTTTTATTTATTTGGTTAACCCCAAATCTTCAAATTTCCTTCAGAATTCCCCCCTTACCTTGCGGATATTTTTTTACAAAAAAATCATCCGAACTACATGACAATTCTACAAACCCTTCGAATGGCAAAAGTCATTCAGCCCGATGAATTTGAAGCACACCAGCATTGGTATCCCAAAGCATTGAATGCCACCATTCACCCGATGATTAATTTTTTCCTCAACTTAGAACAGGAAAGAATTATCAGTCGTTATTGCCACCTTCACCCGACAGTCAATGCCGAAAAATTGCGAGAAATCTTACAATATAAATGCAAATACTTTGCTTGGGGCGGAGCAGATTTGCTCAACGTAACTTCCGCAGGTGGCAAACGACAAATGGTCGTCATCGAAAATAACTCTTGTCCTTCAGGTCAAAAATCCATGCCTTTGGTGGATGACAATCAAGAGCAAGGGAGTTATCGTTTGATGATTGAACGTACCTTCAAGCCTTACCTCAAAAACCTCCGACACAAAATAAAAGGAGGACTCGCAGTTTTGTATGATAAAAATCCAATGGAAGTATCTGGCTATGCATCCGTCATTGCGGATGTCATGCAAGAGCCTGTTTATTATGTCCCATTTTATAAAGATGATACTGACCCTCCTGTTCAATTTCGGGAGGGCGTCATGTATGTTCGGATTGCAGAAGGACAGTTTGTTCCGATTCGGGCAGCGTTCCGCTATGTGACGCAGAAGCCTTGGAACAGACTGCCTCTTCATTCCAAAACTCGGATTCTTAATCCGACTATCGCATGCCTAGCAGGTGGTCGAAACAAAATGGTCGCAGCCAAAGCCTACGATATTTTTAATGCAGAATTACAACCCGCAGGTTTGAAAATCAATACACCTGAAACGATTTGGGATGTCAGCAAAAATGAAGTGCCCCTGTGGGTCAAAAAGATGGGTGGTCATGCTGTGATAAAAGTACCTTATAGCAATGCAGGGCAGGGCGTTTATACAATCGTGACAGAGGAAGAATTAGACAAATTTATGGAATTGGAATTTGATTATGATTTGTTTATCGTACAGAGTTTGATTGGAAATTATAATTGGAGTAGTACCACATCGACAGGCAAACTCTATCACGTTGGAACTGTTCCCAATCAAAAAAATCACAGCTTTGTCGCTGATATTCGGATGATGGTCAGCTCTACCCAAAAAGGAATTCGACCATTGGTTACTTACGCTCGTCGTGCGGAAAAACCATTGGTCAATAATATCGAAAAAGGAACAGATAGTTGGAAAATGCTCGGAACAAATCTTTCGATAAAAAATCCAGATGGGTCGTGGGGAAGTGATACCAATCGTCTGGTGTTGATGGATAGAAGAGATTTTAACAAATTAGGAATTGGCTTGGATGACTTGATTGAGGCTTTTATCCAAACGGTACTTTCGATGGTCGCCATTGATAAAATGGCAAAAACTCTCGTCAATAAAAATGGTAAATTCCGAATGAAATTATTCAAAAGCCTCAATGATGATATTGGATTAATTAATGAAATAAAACTGGACTGATGCAACGATTCAAAGTATTGGTCTTAACCGACCACACAAATCATACTGCTGAAAATTCCTTGTACGCCATGCTTCAAAGTATGCTTCTTCATCCTCGCTGCGCTCAAATTGATATTGCGACAAGAGCAAATCCTTTGAATGATTTTTTCTTTAAAAATTTTATCGTTAAAGGTTTATTCGTTAGCAAAGTGGATGAACATTTTGCTTTTTCTCCTGATGGAAAATTTTATAATTTAAAAATAAGAAGAGAAAATTTGTCTGCTTATGATGCAGTTTGGTTGAGATTGCCGCCGCCACTTTCCAAGCCTTTTTTGATTTTTTTAAAACATAAATTTCCTAACCTGATTTTTATCAATGACCCTAGTGGAATTTATGAAGCAGGAAGTAAGGAATTTTTGATGAACTTTACAGATGTGTGTCCGCCAATGCGATTGTGTTATACGGAAGAAGACATTTTGGAATTTGCAAGTCGGTTTCCTATTGTTTTAAAACCTTTGCGAGAGTACGGAGGAAAAGGGATTGTCAAAATTGATGGCGACCGAGTTTGGGAAGGAAAGGAGGAAAGTAATTTGAAAACATTTTTAAGAAAATTTATGGGTAAAGAAATAGAATATTTGGGGGTTCAGTATTTGAAAAATGTTGCTCAAGGCGATAAACGAATCGTAGTCGTCAATGGAAATATCATAGGTGCATCACTTCGACTGCCTGCCAATGATTCTTGGCTGTGCAATGTTGCGATGGGAGGAAATTCAGTAGCAGCAACTGTGAATGAAGATGAAATTAAAATTGTAGAACGCATCAATCCTTTGCTTTCGAAGTTAGGAATTGTGATGTATGGAGTAGATACTTTAGTGGGTAATGACGGAAGACGAGTGCTTTCAGAAATCAATACCACTAGCATCGGAGGTGTTCCTCAAATGGCAAAACAACAAGGTCAACCTTTGGTCAAAGCAACTACGGACGAAATTTGGAATTATATTGTTAATAAAATTAGGGAGAAGAATGCTATTTCAAATTGAAGAGAATGCAACTTTCATTGATGAGTTAAAAGTTGAAGATGTTCCGAGAGGAATGATTTCAAGGTTTTGGTTAAAATTAGTAACGGATGGAATCGGTGTTCCAATTCACATTCCCATTATGGTAGCAAGGGGGAAGCAGGATGGAAAAGTTTTAGGATTGACTGCTGCCGTTCATGGAAATGAATTGAATGGTATTCCTGTTATTCAACGACTATTTAAGGAAATCAATTTAGAAGATTTGCGAGGAACTATTGTAGGTGTTCCAGTTATCAATATGCCTTCTTTGCATCGAAAGAAACGAAGATTTATAGATGGTACAGACCTCAATCATATCATGCCCGGCAAACCGAATGGAACGGTCAGTCAAATCTACGCTTGGCGGATTGTCCATCGAATTATAAAAGAATTCGATTACCTAATTGACTTGCATACAGCAAGTAATGGAAGAGTCAATTCTTATTATGTTCGTGCTGATATGGATGATAAAATTGTTCGCAAAATGGCTTTGTTACAAAATGCTCAAATCATTGTTCATAATCCTCCTAGCGATGGTACACTTCGAGGTACTGCTGATGAAATGGGAATCAAAGCTATCACTCTAGAAGTTGGTAATCCCAACACTTTTCAAAAAGGATTGATTCGAGATGGGTTAACGGGAATTCATAATGTGTTGGGACATTTTGGAATGCAAGATTGTGAGTATGATGAACCTGATGAGGAAACTGTTTTGTGTAAAAATTCTTACTGGATTTATACCGATACAGGTGGAATTATGACGGTTCATCCACAAGTCGCTCAATTGGTAAAAAAAGGTGAAGTCATTGCAACCATGCGCAATATTTTTGGGGATTTGGTGAAGGAATATTTTGCACCAGAGGATGGGATTGTGATTGGGAAAAGTGTGAGTCCAATTAATCAAACGGGGGGGAGGATTTTGCATTTGGGGATTTTGAAATAAAATTTAAATAATCAAGTTATTTGAAATCGGTTTTTTGTGAAAATCATACTATATTTGAAATCCCACCCAACCTCAAAAAATTCCCATTCAGCAAATCCATTTTTCCTTATAAAAATCCTCACCTTATATTTATCTTAGAGAAAAATAAACAACATGTTTCAAAAGATAAAATATATATTTCCAGTTTTGGTCTTTAGTATGGGGATTTGGTTGAGCTTTCCATCGTGTAAGCATGAGCCATTATTCGAAGACCCTGGCACCAATCCTATAGATACTACAAGTAATCCAATTGATACGATGCCTGTCGATACCAATACCATCGACACAACCAATATGGGCGTTCCATGCGATTCCAATGTGGTTTATTTTGACCTACAAGTCTTACCGATTTTACAATCCAATTGTGCGTTTTCAGGTTGCCATGATGCAGCTTCTGCACAAGATGGTGTCATTCTCGAAGACTACGAATCCGTCATGCAAACGGCAGAGGTCGAACCTTTTGACTTGGGAGATAGTGAATTGTATGAGGTCTTGGTGGAAAATGATTTGGATGATAGAATGCCGCCAGCACCTACTCCTGCTTTGGATAGTGAGCAAATCAATATTATCGCAAGTTGGATTTTGCAAGGTGCTCAAGATTTGGAGTGTAATCCCAACTTTGGAGGTTGCGACATAGATAATGTGAGTTATTCTGATTTTGTAAAACCATTGTTGCAAACACATTGTAATGGTTGTCATAGTGGCAATTCGCCTTCAGGGGGAATTGATTTGACCACACATACCAATGTTGCCGTCTATGCGAATAATGGAAAGTTGTATGGAGCGATTGCTCATGAAGCGGGATTTGAAGCAATGCCACAAGGTGCTGCACAACTGGATGATTGTACGATTGATAAAATTAAGAGTTGGATTGACGCAGGAGCATTGGATAATTAATAATGAAGAATTAATAATGAAAAATACTCGATTTGTAATTGTATTGTTTTTTTGTCTGCATTTAGGTGGATGTTATTATGATGTGGAGGAAGAGTTGTATCCAACAATTGAATGTTCGACTACTGATTTGAGTTTTCAGGCAGATATTTTACCCATTATAGATAACAATTGTTTTGGCTGTCATGATGCTGCGAGTAATTTTGGAGGAGTGACTTTGGAAGGTTATGACCAATTAAAAACCTACGTCAACAATAATGAACTACTTGGAGTAATTAAACATGAATCAGGATTTTCTCCTATGCCGAAGAATGCTGCAAAGTTATTGGATTGTGAAATTGAAAAAATAGAGGCTTGGATTACTAATGGCGCACCAAATAATTAATTGACCAATTTTAAAAATCAATTTGTAATGAAAAAATATTTAAAATACATTTTGCTGCTGGCTGTTATTGGAGGAGCGTTTGGATTTTATATGTACAACAAACCTCATCAAAACATGACTAAGGCAGTCGCTGAAATGCAGTTATCAGCTACTCAATTATTTACCGATTTTGAAGATGATGAGACTCAAGCCAATACTAAATATTTAGATAAAATAGTGGAAGTCTCTGGAGTGGTCAAAGAAATATCTAAAGATGAAAATGGAATGACTAGCATCACTTTAGAGAGTGGTAGTGATATGTTTGGAGTGATTTGTCAGATGGATAATTTGACAGAGCATGGTAGAACGAGTTTTAAAGAAGGAGAAAAGATAAAAA
The DNA here is from genome assembly GCA_045106765.1 of Saprospiraceae bacterium. Lineage (GTDB taxonomy): Bacteria > Bacteroidota > Bacteroidia > Chitinophagales > Saprospiraceae > CAJQQY01. The sequence continues at coordinate 9,435 of JBGCFD010000033.1, forward strand.
TGAAAGGCATCTGTACAGGAGTATTGATGGATGTGGTTTTGGTACGATGTGTCGAAGTTTAAAATATGATTTAGGATTATGGATTCATGATTATGGATTTTTCCAATCGTGTATCCTTAATCCATAATTTTTAATCCATAATCATTAATCGTTTAAAATGAAAAAATTAAAATTCTTATTATTTGTAAGTGTATTGTTTTTTGCCCTGGGCATTCAAGAATCACAATATTTTCCCCGGAGTCGAGCAATAACTTTTACGTCTTCTGCTCCAATGGAAAAGATTGAAGCGGTGAATCAAAAAGCAACAAGCGTAATTGATACCGAATCTGGAAAGATGGAATTTGCGGTATTGATTAAAGCTTTTCAATTTGAAAAAGCATTGATGCAGGAGCACTTCAATGAAAATTATATGGAAAGTGATAAATATCCAAAAGCAAAATTTAAAGGAGCGATTGTGGATATTTCAAAAGTGGATTTTGCAAAAGATGGAACTTATGAAGTAACTGTAAAAGGAAATCTGACGATACATGGCGAAACGAATGAAGTAGAAACAACTGGAACATTTACCATTGCAAATGGAGCTATTTCTGCGACTTCCACTTTCGAAATTGCCGTGGCAGATTATAAAATTAAAATTCCTAAAGTAGTTCGAGATAACATTGCAAAAACTGTGTCCATCACCGTTGATATGAATTACGAATTGTTCAAAAAGAAATCTTAATTTTAGAAGTTCAATCATACTTAATTAGTTAGTTGTGAAAAAAATAATTTTCATCATATTAGTCACTCTGTTTTCCAGCCCTATTTTTTCGCAAGAGGATGAAATGGATTTGCTCGATATGTTGGGTGAGGAAGAAGTGACAAATTATGCTTCAGCAGCATTTAAAACGAATCGAGTTATTAACTTACATTCCATCGAAAATACGGCAGCAGGTGTGATGGATTTAAAAATTTCACATCGGTTTGGGTTTTTGAATGGAGGTTTTTATGAGTTGTTTGGCTTGGATGGTGCTTCCATTCGGATTGGAGCTGATTATGGATTGACGGACAATATGACGGTTGGATTTGGTAGGAGTAGTTTTGAAAAAACGTATGATGGATTTTTGAAGTATCGGTTGCTTCGTCAAAGTACAGGTAAACGTAAGATGCCAATTACAGCAGCATTGTTTGCAAGTACTGCAATCAAAACGATTCGATGGCAAAATCCTGATAGAGAAAATTATTTTTCTTCTAGGATGTATTACACCTATCAATTAATAGTGGGTCGAAAATTCAATAATGCATTCTCATTCCAACTTTCGCCAACGATGGTTCATCGGAATTTGGTTAGAACTTCTTTGGAGAAAAATGATGTGTATGCCCTTGGTGCAGCAACTCGAATTAAACTCACTAATCGAATGGCTATCAATGCAGAATATATTTATGTATTTGATAATCAATTGGCTCCAGGTTACCGAAATTCTTTTTCCCTCGGATTAGATATTGAAACGGGAGGACATGTTTTTCAATTACATTTTACAAATTCTACTTCCATGATTGAAAAGGGTTTTGTAACTGAAACTGTTGGAGATTGGATGGATGGTGGAGTGCATTTTGGGTTTAATGTTTCGAGAGTATTTACTTTGAGGAAACCAAAAATTCATGATTAAAATAAAGAAAATGACAAAGCGGCTATTTTTTATAACAATACTTTTACTTTTTTCTTCACTTGTTTTTTCACAAGAGAAATATAGCGTTTATGTTTTTGTGGCAGAGAAATGTCCTATCAGTATTTACATGGCGAAACCCTTGCAAGAAGCATTTGCTAGATATGGAAATGAAGTAGATTTCTATACCGTTTTTCCAATGAAGAATAGTACGGAAGCAACTGCTCAAAAGTTTTTGGAAAAATATAAACTTCCTAATTTTAAAATCAAATTAGATAATTATCAAGGTTTTGCACGGAAACTCGGTGCAACGATTACTCCCGAAGTCGTTGTCTTGGATGAAAAAGGTGAGGTTGCTTTTAGAGGTAGAGTAAGCGATGCATACAAGGCTCCTGGGAAAATGAAACACGGAGTTCGTAAAAATGAATTGATGACAGTTTTAGAAAAATTAACCAATGGTCAATCTGTTCCAAAACCTTGGGCAGAAGCGGTAGGATGTTATATTACTTTTCATAACTAATTTTGAATGAATGAATATTGAATGGAACTTTCACGATTTGCAGTAATTATTTTTTTTCTTTTCCCTTCTTTTTTGTTTGCGCAAAAAATCACTTTTGCCGAACATATTGCTCCCATCATTTTTGAAAATTGTACGCCCTGTCATCGTCCCAATCAAATTGCTCCCATGCCTTTTACGAATTATGAAGAAGTCTCTTCTTATGCTTCGATGATTAAGTATGTTACAGAAATTAAATACATGCCACCGTGGAAAACAGTTAATAAAAATCATCACTTTGAAGGTGAAAGAGGATTGAGTGAACAGGAAATTAACTTGATTCAAAAATGGGTAGAAGATGGTGTGGAAGAAGGGAATCCTGCCAAAACACCTTCCGTTCCAAAGTTTGACGATGCTCCAAAAATAAAAAACCCAGATGCGATTTTTTCAATGTCAGAAGCTTTCGAACAGTATGGAGTTTATTATGACCAATTTAAAGTTTTCGTTTTACCGACTCATTTAGAGGAAGAAAAAATGGTTAGTGCCATTGAATTTGTTCCAGGAAATTCGACCATTGTTCGGTCATGTTTTATTTCAGTTGATACTTCTGATAGGGTAGCAGCATTAGACAAGTGGGACCCGACTTATGGTTATTTTAGTTTTGGGGAAATGGGTTTTGTTCCTAATGAAAGTCGTTGGTGCATTTGGAATCCTTTGCAATCTAAAACTGAATTTCCGAAAGGTTTTTCCAAGCGACTACCAAAAAATGCAAAACTATTGTTACATATCCACTACGGACCAACAGGAGTTCCTTTAAAAGATAGTTCAGAAGTTCGAATAAAATTTTCAAAAGAAAAAACTTCACGGAATATTCAAAATGTTCCATTAATTCATTCCTATAATTTGACTAATCCGCCATTTGAAATTCCAGCCAATAAAACGATTCGCTATCATGCAAAATTTGTTGTGCCATTTGATATGGAACTTCGAGCCTTGATGCCTCATAGTCATTTACTAGGAAATACTTGGGAAATTTTTACCGTAGAACCACAATCCAAAAAATCGCAGGTGCTCTTGAAAATTGATGATTGGGATTTTAAATGGAAAAGACAATTTGAGTTTTCCAAACCCATCATTTTAAAAAAAGGAACTGTAGTTCATGCTTTAGCACAATATGATAATACTTTAAAAAATCCTTCCAATCCAAGCGACCCGCCTCGTTCTATGACATGGGGAAAGCGAATGTTTGAAGAATTGTTTTTGGTTTATTTTGAATTTGTTCCAATAATTGATAAAGAAAATAAATCCATTTTGTTTAATCCTTCTTTGGTGATAGATGGGAGTTTTGATTTTAATTTTTCTAATAGTGAAAATCAAAAATTAAGTTTGACGATAATGGATTTTGAGGAAAAAGAAACCTTTTCTATTTTTCAAAATGAAGGATTTTCAAAAGGGAAACAATCGGTTAAGATTCGAATGAAGGATTTAAAAAAAGGAAATTATTTTGTGGAATTGAGAGATGAGAATGGTGTTGTTTTGAATCGACATATTTTTGTAAATGTGGAAAAGGATTTTTTGGATTGAAAAAAAACTTTTTCGTACTGTGGGGAAGGAGGCGACCTGAATTCAAGAATGTCGCTTATAATCTTTAATCAAAAGGCGACACTTCTGTAAACTTGAAAATCCATTTTTAAGGGATTTGAGTAAAGATTTTGAAATTTTGATGCTTAGCTTGGTCAATCCAAAATTCGATGTCTTCGATGCTTAAACAATAATTTTGAAAAACAGGATTTTCATTCCCAGCCATCCAACCACCAATATCTTCCAATATTCTTTCAGCATTTGCTTCCTCTAGAATTCGAAGATTCATCATTTCACCTGAAAATGGATTTTGATAATTGCGTTGGCTAAAGAGTATGACTTGAGCATCGAGTTCTGTCATTCCAATTTGCATGAGGTCAGCAAGCTCAGCATGAAGTAAAAGTAAGTTAGTGTCGATTCCGATTTGATGACTAACTCTCTGACGAGTATAAGGATTAGAAAACAGCAGCAATAATTCATAATCATTGTGGATAGGAATGCAATGTTGTTTGAGAAAATGAATAAATTTTGGAAGGCGGTTAGAGATTACTTTTTTTTGAAAAAGAAAAGTAGTGTCTTGGTCAAATGACAAAGAAGTGGATTTTTGGCTCTCAACAGGTTCATGACCAGTTGGATTTTTTAAAACCAAACAACAGATTCCCAAAAGAAAAATTGAGGTGACCAATACTTGAAATTGTGTACGAGAGAATTGCATGGCGTTTTATTGGTCAATAAGAAAAACATCAAGAAACAAAATTGCTTGACCATATAGGCAAGAATCTAAATTAATTGTAAGCGTGTTGTTGCGAGGACAGTCTTCGATGGTCTGCCATTCACAATTACAAACTTTCTCTACACAAATTCGAAAAAGAGGTTTGCAAATTCTATGATTCGGAAAAGTAAAAAACAATATCCTCCCACCATCTGTCCAACTGACTTCGAGACCAGTTCCCCAATCTGTCCATTCGAAGCAAGTGAATGGTGCGGAATAATTATAACCTGGCATACCAAGTTCGATGGAAACCTTTTGGCAGGTATCTAATGGGCAAGGAGATAGCGATTGAAAATCGCTTGATAGTTCTGCCGAATAATTGGAACAGCTTAAAGTATGAATGGAAAGTAAAAGGATAATTTGTAAAAGTGTTTTCATAGCTTTTTTTTCAAAAGTAATATCGATTTAGATAATAGTTAGGCTTTGGGCAATAAGTGAAACAAGTCATGCTACAGAAAAAGATAAGTTTCACGATTTGAGTTTGCTAATAATTGCCAATAATCAGCAAGAGATTTTAACAACCTTTGAGTCATAGGAATTTCTCTAGGCTTTGAAGAAGTAAGAACAATCTTGTTTTCCGAAAAAGAAATATTCTTAGCTTGGAGTTGAACCAATTCTGAAACTCTCAATCCACTATCAATCATCAATAAAATGATGGCTTTGTATTTTTTTGAATTGGTAGATTGAAGTAGAGATTTTTCTTGCTTTGGAGATAAGGTTATTAAAGGATTTTGATTCATGATTCTTTTGTTGAAACATAAATCTAAGATTCTATTTTATGGGTTGTAGGATTAGGTTGTGCGGATTATAGGACTTTATATGTTGTCTATCATTTAATTAACTAATGCAGGATTTAAAAACATTAAATCATTGTAGCCATCAATATGGTCGAAGCCTATGTTTTGATAGAATGCTTTTAGTTTAAGAAAAAACTTTTCTAAATTGGGTTCTTGGTAATCAAATTCTAAATTACTATCAGGGCGATACTTATTGGTAAAAATGACTTTTGGTTGAAATTGAAGAGGAAATGTTTCAACAATAAAAAGTCCACATGTAGAGGCGAATCTATAATAAAGGTCTCTAATTATTTTTTTCTCAATTCCTCTTCCTTTGAATTTTTCACTTAGTTCAAATTTCTTAATAATTGCAATGTCATTGTTAGTGAAAGTATAATTGTAAAATTCTTGAATATCAAGATTTAAATCATTCTCTGAAAAATCCATAAATTTATTTCCAACTCTAAGAGTATATTCATTCCTATCAAAAACATCAATATAATTCAATTGATTATTTAAGGCTTCACCTAAAAGAAGAAAGTTTAGGTCAATACTTCCAATTTGAGTATCTTCCTCATTCTCCAAATCAACATGAAAAATTTTTCCAAAATGAGGGGTGATATAATTTTTATCAATATCTTCTCCGAGATAAGAACGAAAACTGTAATGAACTTTAAGGGAAGTGTTTTTCATAGTATTTATTTTATAAGATTAAATAATATTTTAAAATGCTAATTGTCAAACACATCCATCGCATCATCCAAATCCTTGTTAATAATTTTAGCGTAGACCTCTGTAGTTCGAACCGATGCATGACCTAACAATTTGCTTACATGATGGATTTTCATTCCTTTACTTAATGCTCTTGTTGCCCAAGTATGACGACTTGTATGAAAACTAACTCGTTTTTCAATTCCAACTTTTTTGCAATAATTAAAAGACTTTTATTTGCGTAAGCATTTTTACCATTGATGGCATCAGATAATTTATCCGAGTTTTCGTAGTCCTTTCCTGAGTCTAATAAAGGAAAGATATAGTCACTAGGTCTTTGCCCCTCTACTTTATATTTTTCTATTAACTCCAATGATTTGTCAGGAAGTTTTATGGTAACTGTACTATTAGTTTTGTACGTGTCAATGATTATATGTGTACCATTAAAGTGAATCCATTTCAACCTGCAGATGTCTGAAATTCTTAACCCTCCAGTATAACAAGCAAAGATGAAAACATCTTTGTGAATTGAGATTTTATGTTTGGGATTTACTTCTATTTTTTCAAAAGTTTTTAATTCCATTTCGGTCAAATAAACTTTTGTAGTTTTTTCCCATTTTAATTTATATCGATTGGTAGGGATTCGCCACATGAGAAACTGCTGTTTATGTGGTAAAACAATGGTAAAACAATTGATTTTTTTCTGCATAATTCCTCCAATTTCACCCTATTTCAACTAAGGGACGGGGTACGTACTTTTCCATTCCATTTTTTCAATTCTTCATTATTTTACCATAAATGTTTTACCATTCTTTTCTTCTTCATATTTAAAATATTTATAATCCAAATTCAGCCCATAATGGATAGTGGTCAGAAATATGAAAAGACAATTGATGTTTAGTCAAAGGCCTGTTCTGTAAAACCTTACCTACAAAATCATAATTGCCTCCTTCTAGAAATTGCATTGATAATTTAGGAACTCCATTATCGCCATTGAACCAAGCAATCTGATCATAGTATTTAGTTTCATCAAAAATGGATCGAGTTACTGCTGCATTTTGAAGTGCATCAGGAACATAAAGGCCTTTCGATAGAAATGTTTGATCGAGTAGATCTCCTCGCTTATCGATATTGAAATCTCCTAATGCAATTAAATTTTGATTATAATCACTAACCTCTTTTGCCCAATCAGCAAGCCAGCTCGCAATGGCTTTTAACTCAGGAAGACGTTGCTTTGCTTTCTTTCCATATTTAACATGAAGAGTAACTAGAATAAAAGTTTGATGGCGAGACCGAAAACCAACTGCATAAGGTGTTCTAACAAATTGTTCTTGCAAAGCATCAGAACCGATCTTCTTTAATTGCTCTTTGGGAACTACTAATTCGCAAGCTAAGCCTGATAGTTGAACTCTGCGAGTATCAAATAAATAAGCCATTCGTTCTCCATTTCCAGCACTACCTCTTGTTACATCCGTAAGAATTAGTCCCCAATGATTTCCTAAAACTTTCATTGTATCTCGTAAAGCTCGGATATTAGATTTGACTTCTTGTATCGCAATCACATCAAATCGAGATATTATTTCTGCAATGCATAATACAGAATGCAAATCTCTTTTAGGAGAATCTTCCTTTTTAGAAATCCATTTTCTAGTGAGGTCTCCAAAAGCCCGAAGGTTCCAAGTAGCAATTAAAATATTTCGATCAAATTTTTTCGGTGGAATCTTATTGTTGAGATCTTCCTTTAAAAGTAGTAATTCTCGATCAATAGATTTAAGTCGGCGGTCAGTAATGAGAGGCATTTTATTTTGATTAAAGGTAAAAAGATACAAACATAACAATGCTTTTCCATGAAACGAAAAACAACATAAAAAAATCCCAATTCTCTCTCAAAAAGAAAATTGGGATTATTAATCATTGTCTATTTGACGAAGTGAACGCATTCACCGTTCACCCTTAAAAGTTCACCGTTAAAAATCCTATTCATGTAGACTCGCAATCAAATTTTGAGTAGCAATCATTCCTGTCACCGAGTCACTCCACGGACTAAATCCATGCGCATTCTCCAATTGCATCTGGACAAATACAGGAACACCTACTGGAATATTATGCACTTTAACCGTTCGGTTAGAACTCGCATTGACCCATAACCAATTCACTTGATCCGTAGAAACTCTTGCCTTATAGGTCGTCGCATTTTCATCCCGTTTACATTGGATGATGACCATACCTTCCACACCGTTGGTTTTCATATCAATATCTCGAACCATACCTACCTGCCCTTTTGCCTGTGGTTTGTTGGCGAGTTCGAAACCTGAAGACTCCAACGCTTCCATTTCAAAATCTGCATAAAAAGCCACCATAAAAGATAGCTTCACCAATGCCTGAATCGCTGCTTCTTTGTTGGTGTTTTTGATAGCCGTATTGACAGAGTTGCGAATATTTCGGGGTGGAATAGAATTAAAATACTTGTCGTAAGCCGTCTTAAATACTGTTAACTCAGGAGCGATGTCTGGAAAAAAATCATTGTCTGTTAAGCTCTCAATGACTCCTTGAGACAATTGATTAAATTTCAAATCAGAAAGCTTGTAGAATGACCGATTGATTTTAGGTAATTTTTTCATATGATTTAATTAGTTTTATAACCTGCCAGATGACAGGTAGCGTTAAGAAATAATGTACTTAGATGTAAGATTTAAATAGGTCGGAAAGTTAAGATTAGTTATTTTTAATTGGTCAAAAATTATTCCTAGCCGTATAAAATATGGTAAAAAATAATCATCCTCGTTTCTTGATTTATGGAAAAACTAATGTTTACAACGGTTTCTTTAGGTGAAAAAAAATAATATTATTTTTTCTGGTGCTATATCAATAGGTTTTAAAATCCAAAAAAACGTTTTAGGGAGCCATGTCAACTTTTTGGAAAAGTGAAAATACGTTTCGGTGGACTAGGTAAACTTTTTGGGAATGTAGAAATACGTTTTGA
>JBGCFD010000034.1:0-33536 GCA_045106765.1 Saprospiraceae bacterium
CGAACGAGTGGTGGCAGTTGGAGTACGATTAGTGGAGCAACTGGTTCGACATATAATCCTGGAACCATAAGTCAAACGACAGAATACCGAAGAGGCTCACGTCGTAGTCCCTGTACAAGTTGGATATATTCAAATATAGTAACCAAAGAAGTGGTGGTTAATTATACCTCAGGCGGCACGATTGGTTCAGACCAAATAAATTGTGGGAATTATAATCCAGCAAATATTACCTCATTATCTTCTCCAAGTGGTGGAGTAGATGGCAGTTTAACTTATTATTGGCAAAGCCGAACGAGTGGTGGCAGTTGGAGTACGATAAGTGGAGCAACTGGTTCGACCTACGACCCTGGGACAATTAGTCAAACGACAGAATATAGAAGAGGCTCACGTCGTAGTCCTTGTACAAGTTGGATATATTCAAATATAGTAACCAAAGAAGTGGTGGTTAATTATACCTCAGGTGGCACGATTGGTTCTGACGAAGTAAATTGTGGGAATTTTAATCCAGCAAATATTACCTCATTATCTTCTCCAAGTGGTGGAGTAGATGGCAGTTTAACTTATAGTTGGGAAAGAAGAACATATAATTGTGTATCAGAAAACTTTGGATCTTGGAGTGTGATAAGTGGAGCAACAAGTTCGACTTATAACCCAGGTTCAATTAGTTCAACTACTCAATATAGAAGACTTGCAAGAAGATCTCCTTGTACAAATTGGATGGAATCAAATATTATTACAAAAGAAGTAGTAGAGAATTATTCGAATGCAGGATCAATAAATGGCGATCAAGAAAACTGTACTGCATTTGATCCTAATGTAATTTCAAATTCTAATTTACCTACTGGCAGTTGTTGGGGAACACTAGAGTATCGTTGGCAACGACGGGAAGGAAATCATTGTAATAATACTTGGGGAGGGTGGACAAATATTTCTAGTTCTAATGCTAGCTCATATGATCCTGGAACTGTTTCGATTTCCACACAATATAGAAGACAGGTAAGACAATTGCCTTGTACAAGCTGGCAATCAAGTAATTCTATTTCCATTTTAATACTTGATGCTTCACCATGTGCCCCTATTGCACAATCTACAACGTTAACTGTATGTGATAATTCCAATGGGGTAGTAGAAGGAGTATTTTATTTGCATGATGCGAATTCCAATGTAATCTTAACTGCGACAGATGTTACTATAAGTTATCATGCCACTCTTGCTGATGCACAATCAGGTATCAACTCATTAATTAGTCCTTATATAAGTCAAAGCAAAACTATTTATGTAAGAGTAGTAAAAAATACAACGGGATGTGTTTTAACCACTACTATTAATTTAATTGTAGATGGTACTTGTGCAGAAAATTGTAATAATGGAATAGATGATGATGGTGATGGATTAATTGATTGTGACGATCCTGATTGTGATTGTTGTAAAGCGAAAACTCCCTCCCTCAATTCTCTATCTAAGGAATAATTTTTTTGATACAAAAAAATCAGAGTTTATTGAAAGAGATGATTAAAAATCTATTTATTCCTAAGAATAAAATTTAACTTATATTAGAAGTAAATGGAATAACTCTTGCTTTATTAAAATAAATAAGTTTCTATTATTTTTTCCCTTCCTCCACTAAATAGTTGAAAATTTCGACTCCCCAGAAAATAAAACTTCCTCCTGTTGTTTCCTTGCATTAAACTAAACTAATCTAATTTTTTAAAACTTTTAGACTATCGAAAATTGTAATTACTAATTTACAATGGGTAGTTAAATTTAAATTTTATGAAGACGACATTTTACACACGAATTGTTTTTATAGTTTCAATTTTTATTTTCAATCAAAATATTTATTCTCAATTTGCAATAGTAGAGAATATAAATTCAGGAAGTTTGAGTTCTAATCCTAGCAATTTTACAGAATTTGATGGTAAATTATATTTTAGTGCAACAGATGGATCAAATGGAAAAGAGTTATGGGTTTATGATGGAGTGAACACGACTAGCATGGTTGCAGATATTAGATCAGGTGGGTCAAGTTCAAGTCCTTCATTTCTAGTTGAATTCAACGGGGAATTATTTTTCGTTGCGAACAATGGCACAAATGGAAATGAATTATGGTCTTACGATGGGAGTAATTCTCCTGCTTTAGTTGCAGATATAATGGTGGGAGCTGGGAGTTCCAATCCATCCGATTTAACAGTATTTAATGGAAAATTATATTTTGAAGCACTAGATTTTACGAATGGGTATGCATTGTGGTCATACGATGGTGTTAACCCTCCATCTATGGTAGCAGATATACATACAGGAGATCCATTTGCAGGCTTAGGAATTAATGACTTAATTGTTTTCAATGGAGAATTATACTTTGGTGCAGATAATGAAACATATGGAATCGAGTTATATTCATATGATGGAGTTAATGCCCCAAGCCTTGTTTCTGATATCTATTCAGGCGTTACAGGTGCTTATCCAGATGGCTTTATAGTTTTCGATAATGAATTATATTTTAATGCTAATGATGGTTCTAATGGATATGAATTGTGGAGTTATGATGGTACTAGTTCCCCTTCTATGGTAGCAAATATTAATAGTGGTAGCTCTAATTCTTCACCTAGTGATATGACTGTGTTCGACAATAAATTATATTTTAGTGCAACTGATGCATCCAATGGAAAAGAATTGTGGGAATACGATGGAACTAATTCACCTTCCTTGGTATACAATATTAGATCAGGAAGTGCCAGTTCAAGTCCTGCAGATTTGGTGTCTTACAATGGAAAATTATATTTTAATGCAGAAGATGGTTCTAACGGAAAAGAATTATGGGAATATGATGGTACATCAAATCCAGAAGAAGTAGATGATTTGTACCCAGGAGGTCTAAGTTCTAACCCTGATGATCTAACTGTATTTGATGGGAAATTATATATGGAAGCAAGTAATGGAAGTACAGGATTTGAATTTTGGTCTTATCTTGCTGCTTCATCTTGTAATTGTTCTTCTACAAGTCCTATTCCTTCAGTAGCCGGCACATATACTTCTAGTTGTAGTGTAGAAGATGAATCATGGAAACATTTTTGTGATGCAGCGGGGAATCTTTTATTATCATTAGAAATAGGAAGTACTGGTGCAGTAGTAGAAGATAATCAAGTGTCGTTGAAAATTGAAAATCAAGCAACAACCTATTATAATCAGGACTGTGGAGCAAGCCCTGCTTGCTTTATTGATATAGCTGATGGAGCAGTTACTTTTAATCGCTTTTGGGATGTGAATCCAACTACCCAACCTAGTAGTGGCAATGTAGGTGTCAGATCTTATTTCACTAATGCTGAATATATTGCGGTTAATGAAGAAATAGATAATCAAGGACAGGATTCATTGACTTCACAAGATGAGTTGTGGTTTTATAAAGTCACTAATGCTTCTTTAGGACAATTTCCCTCAATAGAGAGTATTGTTTCTTCTGATGTTCAGGTTATTTATAATCATTCTTCGATTCCTACTGTAGATCAATGGGTCTTAAGTACAAAGACTGCTTCGAGTGAATACATTGCGGAATTTAAAGTCTCTTCTTTTTCTGGAGGTGGAGGTGGAGGATCTGCAAGAGGAACAGCACCTCTTCCAGTAGAATTGATCCATTTTCAAGCATATCCATTAAATAATGATATTCAACTTAAATGGGTAACAGCTTCGGAAGTCAACAATCACGGTTTTAAAATTTATAGAAGTAATAATCAATTAGAATGGGAGTTACTCAGTTTTATTTCTGGTAATTTGAATTCTTCAACCTTACAAAATTATTATTTGTTAGATACATATCCTTTAATTGGAATAAATTATTATAAACTTGTTCAGTTAGATTTAGATGGAAAAATTGAGAATATGGGAATTCGAAGTGCTATTAATGATGTGGACTTTAAAAAGATCAATATTTATCCTAATCCAGTTGGAAATAATTTAAATATTGAAGGAGTGAAAGGAGATTGTAAAATATACAATTCTACAGGTCAATTAGTTTTGGAATATTCACTTAAAGAAGAATTTTTGAATACCATTGATGTTAGCTCAATTCCAGGGGGTATTTTTTACATTGTAGTTATTCAAGAAAATGGTAAAAGAATAACGGATCGTTTTAGAATCACAAAATAAAAACTTATCCATAGATGATTTTTTAATAAGTTATTGACTAAGAAAAATAAAATATCTAAACTTCGTTTTACAACTTAATAGAATTATTCATTTAAATTTCTTACCACTAATGAACATCCTCCAAAAAATCTAAAAGTCGAGAATTATATACTGACAATGAAGACATAGGATTTTGTTAAAAAAAAAGAAGCGGAACATCGAAAGATGTTCCGCTTCTTTTTTGAACAGCTTTACATCCAACTTTATTTAAATCAATAAAGTTGGCATTAAAATTTCAACTATTCAAGTTGAATGATGTTATTGATCGCCCGCCTCTTATTAATTACTTTTTTAAATACATTTAATTTGGCGTTGAAATTATGGAATAAGATTTTAAACCTTGGAACTTCAGCTGAAGTTCCTGAAGACATTTCGTTGATTCGATTTTTAAACAAGATGTCTTTTTTATCTATTTTGACAGGTGTATTAATATTTTTTATCGGACTTTATTCTGATGTCCCGCAGATATACCTTTTTATAACAATCTGTGTAATAATATTCTATTCTAATTTTTTGGTATTAAATGCGTTTGGAAAAACTCTAATAAGCAGAATTTTAAATGCTTTTTTTACTCCAATTTGGGCTAGTTTTGCTCATATTTTAATTGGAGGTTTTTTTAGTCAAAGTTTGGTCATTTGTACTTCCATTGTAATTACTTTTGTCTCTTTTCAAAAAATTCCTAAACTTAGAATTGGAATAATAATGTTTACAATAATAGTTTATCTATTAGCTATTGTTTATACAACTATTTATACTCCAATATTAGGCGTACATGATTTTCCATTTGACGATATATTTGTTTTTATAGGGACAACAGGTTGGATGATGGGGGCATTAATTTTAATCTACAATGAGCGAGAAGAATTTATTATAAGCCTAAGTGGAAAAAATATCCAACTTCAGGAAGCAACAGAGGAGTTAGAAAGATTCAGTTATATAGCCTCTCATGATTTAAAATCTCCTTTACGAACCATCACCAGTTTTATAGGACTAATAGAAAGAGATATAAAAAAAGGAAATTATGATACGATTCAAGACAAGTTACATTTTGTGAAAAGTGGAGCGGAACAAATGAATTTCTTAGTTCAAGATATTTTAGAATTATCAAAATTAAAAAATTCAGAAGATTCAGAAAGAGTTTTAATTAATTTAAACTTGATCTTAGAAAAAGCAAGAACTAATTTAACTGAAGATATTAAAGAGCAGAACGTAACAATTTTAGCAGAGAAATTACCAGAATTTTACTGTAATGAGGTAGAGTTTTTATTGTTGTTTCAAAATTTTATTCAAAATGGAATTAAATATAATAAAAGCAAAAACCCAATTATTTCTATCTCCGCCTTTGAGACAGAGTCTACGTTATCGTTGTCATTTAGAGATAATGGAATAGGAATCGCAAAAGAATATCATCAACAGATTTTTCAGTTTTTTAAAAGATTACATAATTCGAATGAGTACCAAGGAACAGGTTTGGGGTTAGGGTTATGTAATAAAATTATAAAGAGCCATGGAGGAAAAGTAGAAATAGATTCGGTGGAAGGAGCTGGAAGTACATTCACATTAACATTTCCAATAGAAAAAAATATTGAACCTAAATTAGAAAAAAAATTACTCACCTTCTCGGAATAATTTTTTTGAATAATTGACAACCATTTAAAGGCCTCTTTTCGTTGATACGGAAAGAGGCCTTTAAATTTTATTTTTAAATGATATAAAGATGAAAAGAAAATCTAAAACAATTCAATTCCAAGTTCCAGAACCTTGCTCCGAAAACTGGAATCAAATGCACTCCCTTCCAGGTGGACGATTTTGTGATAATTGTGAAAAAACAGTTGTTGATTTTTCTCAAATGACTGACAATGAGTTAGTTAGGTTTTTTGAAAAAAATAATCAACAACTTTGCGGACGTTTTCGATCAGATCAATTAGACAAAGAAATGGAACTTCCGAGAGTACCTACTTCCTTTCAAAAATTAAAATCAATTGCTGCGATTGCAGCAGGTTTGTTAACATGGAATGGCGTTGAAGCACAGACTGCTCCAACTCTTGGAAGTATTATTAAGATTGAATCTACGATTGAAAAAGATAGAAATAATAAACCTTCTAAAAATAAACTCAAAGGGATTGTCAAAGATCAAAATGGAGAAGCTTTGATAGGAGTGAATATTTTATTGGGAAAAAATAATGGAACGACAACAGATATTGATGGAAAGTTTGAGCTAGAAATTCCAAATGAATGGGAGTCTTTTGAAATTACTTTTTCCTATGTTGGTTATGAAACTCAAGTGATTGAATTTGATAAAAAAGATATTTGGAAAAAAGAATTGGCAGAGGTGAAAATGATAGAAGCGAACCATCAATTACAAACCTTAGAAGTGATTGGTTATAAAGTTCAACATCTTTCTCAGGTGATGGGAGCCATATCAAGTGTTTCGATTATGTCAACTACAGAGGAAGAAAATATAAAAAAAGAGTCTACCAAGAAAAAGCATCAACCCATTTCCAATATTTATCCTAATCCATTTGTAGATTATGTGAACCTAATGTTAGATTTAGAAAAAGACCAATCTTATCTTCTTCATTTATATAATACGAATGGACAATTGATTTGGGCAAAAACTTATGATTTGGCTAAGGGGAAGCAAGAATTAAGATTGGATTTTTTAGGAGTAAAAATGGCACAAGGAAATCACTTTTTGCGCATCACCGATGGGAATCGAGAAATACAAACGAAGAAAATAATTAAGGTGAATGCAAAAGGGGAGGCCGATGTAATTATTCCTATACAACAATGATTTTTTTTGCCACAGACTTGGACTGACTATTATGACTTTTTATGACTCTCCCAAAATGTAAATCTTGTTTATAAAAGTTATTGTGGAAAAGTCATAATAGTCAGTCCAAGTCTGTGGTAAAAAAAAATCACCTATAAAAAATAATAGGAAAGCATTGCCCTTTTTCAAAAAAATCTTTCCCTCGAGGTAATCTCAAAAAAGCATCCGCATCGACCAAGTTCGCCAAGTCTCCAGAACCATTTCCATCGACAGGCATCGCTAATATTTGTGCTTGATCATTGTACGAAATTTTTACTTGAAGGTAGTAAACTAAGTCAGGTTTAAAATTTGTGTCTCGCTGCAAAATGGCAGTTGGAAAAACTGGTTCAGGTAATTGCAAACATCTTTTGAGCCAAGGCACAAAATAAATTTGAGTACACATAAATGAAGAAACTGGATTGCCTGGCAATGCAAAAACAATCGCTCCTGTTGGCGCTTTTCCAAACCAAAAAGGTTTCCCTGGTCGTTGCTTTATTTTATGGAAAAGTTGTTGAACGCCCAATGAATTCAATGCTTCTGGTAGGAAATCAAATTTACCTTTGGAGACGCCACCACTCATGATAATGATTTCATATTTTTCTACAATTACTTTTAGTTCCTTTAAAATCTCGTCCATGTTGTCATTTAAATGAGCGGTGTCTGCTGCAATTCCATGATACTTTAAAGTTGCTTTAAGTCGATGAACATTTGATTTTCGAATTTGATACGCTAATGGTTTTTCGTCAATTTCTACCAATTCATCACCTGTCGAAATAATGATGACTTTTGGCAAGCGGGTAACTTGTAGAATTGATTTTCCAACAGTTGCTGCTACACCAATTTCGGCAGGTGAAATTATTTTTCCAGCGGAAACTATTTTGGAGTTTTGTTTTCGATCTTCTCCTTTTCGATGTACGTTTTGTTTATTTTTTAAAGTTTCTAACAGTACATTTACAATTCCATTTTTTATATCTAAATCTTCATATCGGATAACAGTATCTGTATTGTTTGGTAGGATCGAACCAGTCATTACTTCCAAACAATTGTCGTCACCTTGCAAAGTCATTTGAGGTGATCCAGCAGGAGCAACACCTTCTATTTTAAAATTACGATTGCCCTTTTCAAAACTTTGATATTGAATTGCGATGCCGTCCATCGTCACTCTATGATAAGGTGGCAAATCTCGATCTGCAAAAAGATCTTCTCGTAGGACTCGACCGACTGCCTTTGCGAAAGGAATGTCTTCGATACCAAAATCATAAATTGTTTTGGCAATAATATTTTGAGCTTCTTCGACTGTAATCATAATGTTTGTATTTTTGCCCAAGAGAGGATCTTCCAAATGGTTTGTTATTGGTGACTTGGAAAGTTACTCTACAGGACTATTGCAAAAATATAATAATGATTGAATTAAAAGATATAAAATCTCATTTTCCTATTTTTCAACATCATCCTAATCTCGTGTATTTGGATAATGCAGCTACGACTCAAAAGCCGAAGGTGGTAATTGACGCTATTTCAAATTTTTACCAAAAGGAAAATGCGAATATTCATCGGGGGATTTATCCGTTGGCAGTTTCAGCATCGCAAAAATATGAACAAGTTCGAGGAAAAGTTGCCCAGTTTTTAAATGCGAAAAATTCCGATGAAATAGTTTATACAAATGGGACGACTGCGAGTATAAATTTGGTGGCGCATTCTTTTTTAAGGCCTCAATTGAAAGCGAGTGATGAAGTGATTATTTCGGCAATGGAACATCATGCAAATCTGATTCCTTGGCAGATGGCCTGCAAAAATGTAGGAGCTGTTCTTCGAGTGATTCCAATGAACCAATTGGGAGAATTGGATTTAATGGAGTTCAAAAATATGTTGTCAAACAAAGTGAAAATGGTGGCAATTACTCATATCTCTAACTCACTTGGGACAATCAATCCGATAGAGGAGATGATTGAATTGGCACATCAAAATAATATTCCAGTTTTGGTAGATGGGGCACAAAGTGTGGCACATTATCCAATTGATTTGCAAGCATTAGATGTGGACTTTTTTACCTTTTCAGGACATAAGCTTTTTGGGCCAACAGGGATAGGTGTTTTATATGGTAAAAAACAATATTTGAATAATATGCAGCCCTATCAATTTGGAGGGGATATGATTAAAAATGTTACCTTTGAAGAGTCGATTTTTGCAGATGCCCCACAACGATTTGAAGCAGGAACGACGAATATTGCTGGAGTGATTGGGTTGGGTGTTGCCATTGATTTTGTAAATGAATTAGATCGAGATGAGGTGTTGGTTTTTTTAAAGAAATTGGAAAATAACTTAATTGATAAATTGTTGAAAATCAATGATTTAAATGTGATTGGGCAAGCGAAAAATAAATCTGCGATTATTTCTTTTTCTATGAAAAATATTCATCCACATGATATTGCCACATTTTTAGGAACAGAAAATATAGCCGTTCGAGCGGGGCATCATTGCACACAACCTGTGATGGATTTTTTCCAAATTCCAGCTTCAATAAGAGTCTCTTTTTCCATTTATAATCAACTCGATGAGATTGATTTTTTTGTAGAAAAAATAAAAGAAATTAAACAGTTTTTTGGATGAATGAACGATTGAAAAAATTGTATAAAACGGTTATTTTGGAACATAATAAAACGCCTTTTTTTTATGAAAAAAAAGAAGAGGCGACCTATGTTTTAAAAGCGTATAATCAAATTTGCGGAGATCGCTTTGAGTTATATTTTGAAGTGAAAAGTGGAATAATTGAGGACTTGACTTTCCATGGTTTTGGTTGTGCGATTTCGAAGGCTTCGACTTCTGTTTTGGTGAAGAATATAAAAGGAAAAGATTTTGTAGAAGCATTGTTATTTTGTAGGGGATTTTTATCAGCCACGACAAGTGAGGAAGAAGTTGGCGAAAATTTGGGAGAGGAATTAGAAGCGTTTTCGGCGGCCAAAGAATTTCCAGGACGATTGAAATGCGCCACGTTAGCATGGGATGAAATGATTAAATTTTTAGAAGAAAAACAAGAAAAATGAATATTAATATTTTAGCATTTGGCATCGCAAAAGATATCATCAATGGTTCGACTCTTGGATTAGAAGTTCAAGATGGAACGACGGTGGGTAATTTGAAAATAAAATTGATTTCACAGTTTCCTGATTTTGAAAAATTGAGATCGTTGGCAATTGCGGTGAATGAAGAATATCAGGAGGATGATTTTGTGTTGAGTGAGAAGGATGAGATTGTGATTATTCCGCCGGTGAGTGGTGGGTGAGGTAATGGTAAATTTTTAATGATGAATGGTTAATATTCGTTTCTTTTGAATTAGTGATTTAGAAAATAATAGTAGCGTAAAATAATTCCAATGATTGATATCCAACTCAAAGACACTCCAATTTTTCCACAAGATTGTATCGACTTTGTCGCAGATGATGGGACAGGTGGAAGTACTGTTTTTATCGGAACAGTTCGAAATCAGACGAAAGGAAAAAAAGTTTTACGACTCGAATTTGAGTCTTACGCTCCGATGGCTGTCTCTGAAATGAGAAAGATTGCAGAGCAAGCGAGTGAACGTTGGGCTTGTACAAAAGTATCGATTCATCATCGAGTAGGTATTTTGGCGATTGGTGAAATTGCGGTAATTATTGCAGTAGCAACTCCTCATCGGAAGGCAGCTTTTGAAGCTTGCGAATTTTGTATTGATACATTGAAAGAAACTGTGCCGATTTGGAAGCGAGAGTTTTTTGAGGATGGAGATGTTTGGGTGGCGGCACACCCTTGATTTTTTTACCGCAGAGTTTGGAAGGAGTTTTCGCAGAGTTGCGCAGAGTAAAAAACTCTGTGTAACTTTGCGAAAACTCCTTTAAAATTCTGCGGTGAAAATTATTTACGTAGAGTCACATCCCCTTTGTAAAGTTTTACTAAGCCATCAATAAATTCTATTTCTGCATAATAGACGAAGACATTTGGATTTAATTTTTCTCCTTTAAAAAATCCATCCCACCCATGGTCAGGCGTATTGGGTTGAAAATCTACATCACTAAAAACGAGTTCTCCCCATCGAGTAAATATCTGAAATTTATTTACTTGTTTGATCATCAAGTCATCAGCATTGATGTAGAAAATGTCGTTGAAGCCATCATCATTTGGACTAAATACATTTGGAATAAATACGTCTCTTGGTTTTTCTACATTGACTAAAATATTGGCAGTAGTGATGCAACCATTTAAGTTGACGACAGTCAAAGTATATAAAGAAGTGTTATATGGAGCGGCTATTGGGTTTAAACAATCGTAGCAATCAAGAGAATCTGAACTAGTCCAATAAAGTGTGTCAATTGCAACAAGTGGATAATTTATTTGAGGGATCAATTCGTAATTTTCACCTAATTCAATAGTGATACTTGCAGGTAATTCTATGATTAATTCTGGTACATCAAGGATGGTAATTTCTTCGGAATATTGACAACCTTGAGCGTCTTCTATTAAAAGAATATAACTTCCTGGTTCCAATGAGTTGAAGTTTGGACTATTTGTAAGTGGTTGATTATCAATAGAATAAAGATAAGGAGCTGTTCCGCCTACGATATTGTTGACGATAACACTTCCTTGATCTCCAAAGCACGGAGGTTGGTTAATTAAGAAATCTGCGCTAGTCAAAACATTATTGTTTGCATTAACCGTGATATTTTCTGAAGTGGTACAACCGTTATTTGTATTAGTTATTTCTAAAGTATAAATCCCTGTTTGTGAAACAGTAGTATTGAGTGAATTGGTATTGCCTGAGATATTACCATTGGTAGTATTCCATTGATAAGTAAAATTATTTCCGACAGAAGAATTACTTGCATCTAGTGCGACTGAAAAAGTAGTACAATCAAATTCATCTGCAGGAGAAATGATTGCGGTAGGTGGAGTGACATCCTCTACAACTGTAATTTCTTCAGAAACTTCACATCCATTTGCTGTATTTAAAATAGTCAAAGTGTAAGTTCCTGGTTGGCTGATTGTAGGAGTCAAGATGGTTGGATTTTGAATCACTCCAGGACCAGTCCAAAGATATTCGAGGTCATTTCCAGTCGATGAATTCGTTGCATCTAAATCGAGTGACGTAACTATGCAAGTTAGCATATTTGGATTTTCGAATTCAATAATTGGAAAATCGTTGTCTTGTGTTATTGTTACCGAAGTAGATGCTGAGCAACCATTTTGAGTGTCGGTTACAGTTAAGGTTAAAGTTCCTGCTTCGTCAATTTGAGGATTTTGGTCGGTCGAAATTAAGACATTATTTAAAGTCCATTCATAGGTAACATTTCCAATTGGAATAGAATTACCTCCATCGACGACCAAACTATTTTGATCACATGATAAATTTAAATTGGTAAGAGCATCAATCGATGGAGTAGGAGAAGTAGTATTTTCTTCCACCAAAATTTGTTGATCAGCCGTACATCCATTTCCATCATTAGTTGCAATTAATTGGTACAGACCAGTATCATTTACTAAGACCGTTGAAGATGTACTAATTGAATTTCCCGAAGGGTCTAACCATTCATAAGAAGTGGCAATTGAAGTGATGACATCTAATTCTACTTCAAGATTATCACAAGTCAAAATTCCATCAACAGTTGGTAGTGCATCTGGAGGAATTAAATCTTCTGTGATTTCGATGCTCGTTGAAGCATTACAACCATTAGAAATATCAGTAACAATCAAATTATAAAATCCAATTTCTGTAGCGTCAAAACTAAAATTGTTACTGACGGTCACACCCGTTGGGTCTAACCATTCATATTGGAAATTACTTCCAACACTTGAATTGGAAGCATTGATTTCATAGAAAGATTGAGTACAAGTTAGTGTCCCATCATTATTTGTTTCTGCAATCGGAGGAGTCAAATTATCTTCTACTAAAACAGAAGTTGAAGTAACACATCCATTTGATAAATCAGTTACATCTAAAATATAAGTGCCCGCTTGTGAGATATTTAGGCTTGGCATATTTCCGATTTGTTGCCCGAGACTATACCATTGAAAAGAAAGTTGTCCGATTCCTGTTGACATAGAACCAATCAAATCGACATTGTTTTGGGTACAAGTAATTGTATTTGGAGGTAAAATAATTGCTGTTGGTAAGTTGGCAGATTGAATTACTTCGACTGTGGAAATGTCTGTGCAACCGTTAATATTATTGGTTACAGTCAATGTGAAAATTCCAGATTCTGAAGTATTTATGATAGGCAAATTTCCAACGGATGTTCCATTCGGAGAAAGCCATTCGTAGCTATAATCAGTTCCTAAATCTGAATTACTCCCATCAAGAGTTGCCATTGTTGCACTACAATCTAAGGTATCATTTTGTCCTGCATCAGAGAAAGGCGCAGCCATATTTTCTTCTACTAAAAAAGTGGTGGTGGCAGAACATCCATTGCTTTGATCGGTTACCATAAGTTCGTAATTTCCAATCATCGTTGCATTAATGTCGGTTTGATCGACAATGGAGAAACCATTTGGATCAGTCCAAACAAAATTTAAAGTACCTATTCCCGTTGAAGTTGAACCATCTAAATTTACCTCATCATTGATGCAAGTTAATATTCCATTATTGGTGATAATTGGAGTTGGTAAATCAGCATCTTGTGCAACAATTGTTGATGAAGTATCTGCACACCCATTTTGGGTATCAGTTACAATTAAGTAAAAAGTATCAGCTACAGATGCATCGAGTAGGGGATCATTTCCCATCGGAACTCCTGCGGAATTTATCCATTGGTAATTTATAGTTGCGCTTGAAGTGGAACTACTTCCGTCGAGTTGAACAGAGGTTGTTCCACAAGTGAGTGTTGCATTATTTCCAGCATTAGAAATAACATTGGTGATATTTTCATCGACCACAACTACTTCTGAACTAGAACAACCATTGTCATTATTGGTAATGATAAAATTATAATTGCCACTTTGATTCACTTGAAAGGAAATGTCGTTAGATAAAAATCCACCCATATTATTTTGCCACTCATAAACAATTTCTGGACCGCTACTACTTCCTGTCCCATCCAGAGTAGAGGTAGGTTCATCACAAGTTATCGTTTCAGAATTGGTTGTGATTTGAGGAGAAATAGTGTCTTGAGAAATTGTTACCGAAGTGGTAGTTGAACATCCATTGGCATTATTCGAAACTGTTAAGGTGTAATCTCCTGGAGTATTCACATCCCAATTCGAAGCGGTAGATAAAACACCATTAGAGTCAGACCAAGAGTAAATTATACCAGTTCCTGAACTTGAACCTGAGCTTTGTAACAATATATTTACATCATTGCAATTTAAAATATCTGTGGACAAATTAATATTTGCCACCGGCACATTTCCATCTTGTGTTACTTCAATCGAATCAAGATTAGAGCATCCTGTCGTGGAGTTAGTTACAATTAAAGTATAAAATCCTGCTTGAGAAACATTGATAATTGATCCACTTCCTACCGACATACTATTAGAGTCGAACCATTCATAATTGAAATTTGCTCCGGAGGAAGAATTACTTCCATCCAAAGTTGATTGTAAATCGGTGCAAGTTAATTGAGCAGGAGTCGAAATAATTACGGTAGGTTCAGTTAAATCTTCTATCACTACCACATCTGTTGAAGAGGAACAACCAGTTGTATTATCAGTTACGGTAAAAGTGTAAGTGCCTGATTGTGAGGTGTTTATAGAGATGTTTCCTCCCAGGGAAACATTTTGATCATTGAACCATTCGTAAATAATATTGGTACCTGTACTTGAACCTGTTCCATCTAGTGTAACATCAATATTCGAGCAAGTCAAATCTCCATCCGAATTTGCAGTTACTGTTGGAACGTTGGTGTCTTGCGTAATGATAACCTCATCACTTGCTGAACAGCCATTGATTGTACTAGTTACAACCAGAGTAAAAGTATCGGAAGAGGAAACATTAATCATATTTCCAGAACCAATATTAGTATTATTTGAATTAAACCAATCATAATTAAATCCGCCTTGACTTGAGTTACTTCCATCTAAAGTAATCGAAGTGGCAGTACAAGAAAGGATACCTCCTGTTCCTGCGTCGGCAGTTGGAGGAGTAATGTTTTGATCAATGGTAACAGTTGAAGTCTGGGTACATCCATTAGAATTATCTGTAACAATTAAGGTATAAGTATCAGGAATAGAAACATTTAATAAAACATCATTTCCCAAACTATCACCACTTGAGTTTTGCCATTCGTAGGAAAAATTAGCACCTGTACTCGAATTACTTCCATTCAAGGTAACGTCCAAGATATTGCAGGTTAAGGTTGACATTGCTCCAGCATCTGCAGTTGGTAAATTACTTGTTCCTGAAACAATAGCATCATCCATTGCCGAACAACCTGTCGTTGTATTTGTCACGACTAAAGTATAAGTTCCTGTATTTGGTGTATTTAAAATTGGACCAGTTCCCACCTGCATTCCACTTGCATTTTGCCAAACTAGAGTAAAATTAGTCCCTGAATCCGAAGCACTTCCATCCAAAGTCGCTGATGAGTTATTACAATCAATCGTGAAGTCTGCCCCAGCATCTGCATTAGGCAAAGTATTATTTTCAAAAACAATGGCATCGTCCATTGCCGAGCAACCAGTCGTTGTATTAGTTACCACTAAAGTATAAGTTCCAATATCAGGAGTATTTAAAGTTGCACCAGTTCCAACTTGTAATCCATTGGAATCAAGCCAAACCAAAGTAAAACCAGGTCCCATATCAGAATTACTTCCATCTAAATTAGCAGACAAATTATTACAATCAATGGTGAAATCGGCCCCAGCATCCACATTGGGTGGAGTTGTATTTTCCAAAACAGTTACATCATCTGTCGAGGAACAACCATTGGCAGTATTAGTTACGACCAAAGTATAAACTCCAATATTTGGAGTACTGAAATTTGTTCCAATTCCAACAGGAGTACCATTAACATCTTGCCAGGTAAGTGAGAAACCAGTTCCTGAATCGGATCCACTTCCATCTAAATTAGCAATCGTGTTATTACAATCAATGATGAAATCTGCCCCTGCATTTGCGGTCGGTACATTAGAATTTCCAGAAACAATTGCATCATCAGTAGAGGTGCAACCATTGGCAGTATTAGTCACTACCAAAGTATAAGTCCCGGTATTCGTAGTGTTCAAAACAGGTCCAGTTCCGACTTGGATACCATTGAGATCTTGCCAGACGAGTGTAAAACCAATTCCTGTATCAGAGTTACTTCCATCTAATGTCGCTGAAGCATTATTACAATCAATTGAAACATCTGGCCCTGCATCTGCTATTGGAGAATTAGTATTTCCCGTAATCATTGCATCGTCTGTAGCTGAACAACCATTTGCTGTATTTGTAACGACTAAGGTATATGTACCTACAGTTCCTATAGTTAGAGTAGGTCCAGAACCTACTTGCATACCACTCGCATTTAGCCAAACTAAAGTAATCCCAGTTCCCATATCCGAACCACTTCCATCCAAGGTCGTTGTTGGATTTGTACAGTCAACTGTTCCATCCGTTCCTGCATCAGCAATTGGAGCAGAACTTCCAGTTACTGTAACTACATCTCCAGCGATACAATTATTATCTGAATTGTAAACAGATAAAGTATAATTTCCAGCTTCACAAACTTCTGGATTTTGTAAATTACTAGAAAAACTATTTGGACCAGTCCAAGAATAAATAATATTTAGGCCACTTGAAGACATCGATGCATCTAAAAAAGTACAACCTGTTGAACAATCAAGAACTTGATCTAGTCCTGCATTTGCGATAGGTAAAATAGCATTGTCGAAAACATCAATCGTACTAGAATGAGTACAAACTACACTACCTTCAACTTGGGTAATCGTTAAGATATAAAGTCCAGCACAACCAACTTCTGCAATTGGTGTAAATTCTCCATTCAAAATACATGGTCCAGTCCATTGATAAGTAACATTACCTGAATTTGTGGAAAAACTTCCATCTAAAAAAGCGGTAGTATTAGCACAATCAATTGTAGGTACAGGACTTTGAACAATAACTGATTGTGGATTCAAAACAGTCAAATTTAACGTAACAATACTATCACATCCCAAATAATTGGCATTAACCAAAGTTGTCATAAAGGTTCCACTATTACAATAAGTATCTGTTCCAATAGTTATACAATCACCAATACAAACAGTTTCATTGATGGTTGAAGTTCCACTTGGAATCACAGTTAAGGTGGTAGTTGTAACACTTTGACAGCCGTTTGCTAAGGGAGCATTATCTGTATAAATTCCAGAAGTTGTTTGGTTGGCGCCTCCGGCAAAATAAGATTCTCCTTCACAAATGGTGGCATCTACAAATTGTTCCATTCCTCCATAATATGGATCAGGTGTATATGGACAAATAGATTGATTATTATTTGCACCCCCAGTAGAAGAAGTGGTTCCCCAATAAGCTAAAGGATTCCCTCCCAAGCAATTGGTTACAATATCATAATTTCCACTCATTACGAGCACTTCATCAAAATATACTTCATAGGCAAAAGTAGTCCCATTCCATTTGAATCTTACGATATGATCTTGCCCGTCCTCAATATTTCCTCCATTCAACGAAAATGGACCATTAACTGGAATACCGCCCATATTTAAATTTCCATTTATAAAAATAGTAGTATGATCATCAGGAATATCATTTTGTGCAGCTCCATTATCCCATGTATCAAATTCTATAATAAATGAATTGGTAATACCTTGAGCTCCAATTCCTCCTCCTCCATTTCCGCAAGCTGAAGTGCCTAATGGATCATTTTGAAAACCCAAAGTAATTCCATCAGCACCGCCATTATTTGTTCCAAAATTTAAGACAACAACTTTTTCAAAGGTTTGTGTCATATCATGTTGTTCTGAATCCCAAGCACAACCTAATTGAGTATTTGTGGCTGTGGTTAATTGGACACAATTTCCATTATTGGAAGCAGTTCCTACTAAAACATCTAAACCTAAAGGAATAAACGGTGGAGGATTGGCATCAGAAACTCGAATTTCAAAATCACCATTTGGCACACCGCCAACTGCCCAAACTCGTATATAAATCGTTGTTCCTGGAGTCAAACCACTACCTTCATAAAGTGCTGCTGAAGCATCTCCACATAGATCTTCTGAAGAACAACCCATTAAATTTAAATTAAAACAGGAACCAGAATAAACTGCCAAAGCAGGATTAGTCATCGTCCCTGGCAACAACACTACACTTAAAAATCCAGTAGCTGGAACCGTAGTTGAAAACCAAAAATCATTAGAAATATAATTTCCGCAAGGTGGTGCTGGAACTCCTGAATTAGTAGTTCCAAGGTTAGAGTGTGTCTCAAATTGACCTAAATTATTAGCAATTGGAGTAGCTGTATTACAAGTGTTTCCGGCCCAAATTTCAGTTTTTATAAAAAAAATGAAAAGTAGTCCTAGTAAGAGTTTTAGTGTTGGTCTCATCAAAAGGGAAGGTTTGCGTTGCCGTTAAAAAAGAGCAATTTAAATTTCTATTGAAAAATTAAAATAGCCTCTCATGGTTTAAATAAAATAATAGGCGCTGAATTTAGTTTCTAAAAATACAAAAAATATCCTTTTTGACCTTCAATCCGAGAAAAAATCAAAAGGAAAAAGTAGGTGACTCGCCCTGGAAATTCAATATTTAGGTGGTTTTTCAAAAATTTTCACCCTACATAGTGTATCATTCACCACAATGATCCATATTTCCACCATTTCGCTTCCAATTCCTTTTTTTTCCAAAAAAAAAATAAAGCACTTTTGTGTCAAGTCAAAACTTAGAAATAGTATCATTAGATCTTTTTCTAACAACGAAAAAATTACATTCGAAAACCTTCAAACTTAAACCATTTCAAAATGACAAAATTAACCTCCGAAATAGAGCAAAGAATCCAGCAGGGAGCATACCGAAATATTACTAAGGCTATCGGAAATACTCCTCTTGTCAAATTGAGACATTTATCTAAAGATCTTCATACTAACATCTATGTGAAATTAGAATGCTTTAATCCTGGTCTTTCAGCCAAAGATCGAATTGCAGCATACATGATTGAAAAAGCAGAACGAAATGGATTGTTGGGACCTGGAGGAACTGTGATTGATGCAACTTCAGGAAATACAGGTTATGCTTTGGCGATGATTTGTGCGATTAAGGGATATCGATGTGTTTTGACTGTGGCAGACAAGGCTTCGGCGGAGAAAGTAAATGCACTAAAAGCTTTAGGAGCTGAGGTGATATTGTGTCCATCTAAAGTAAAGCCAGAAGATCCAAGATCATATTATTCACAAGCTGTTCGTTTATCACATGAAATTGAAGGAGCATATTATACCAACCAAAATTTTAATTCTGATAACAATTTAGCCCATTATCATGGAACTGGTCCTGAAATTTGGGAACAAACAGAAGGTAAGATTACTCATATCGTAGCAGCTGTAGGAACAGGAGGAACACTTTGTGGAACAGCTCAGTATCTGGTTGAACAAAATCCAGATATTGAAGTAATCGGAGTTGATGCAAAAGGATCTGTTTTGAAAAAATACCATGAAACTGGTGTTTTTGATGATAGTGAAATTCATCCTTATAAAATTGAGGGATTAGGGAAAAGTATTATTCCTGGGAATGTTAATTTTGATGTGATTGATTACTTTATTCGAGTAAATGATTTAGACTCAGCTCATATGACTAGATCTTGTGCTAGCCGAGAAGGATTATTCTTAGGGTATTCCTCAGGGGCTGTAATGCAAGCAATTCATCAGAAAAAAGACTGGAAAGAGGATGATTTAGTAGTGATGGTTTCTGCGGATCATGGAAGTAAGTACTTAAGTTCTGTGTACAATGATGATTGGATGAAAGAACAAGGATTTCTATAAAATTCGTTTTTAATACAAGAAATTATAATCAAAAAAGAGTTTGTACTTAGCCAAGTACAAACTCTTTCTCTTTTTACAATTCTAGAATGCTAAAATTATTTTTTAGAATTTCTTTCCTTGTATTTTATAAGTTGCCGCTTCAAAGTGGAAGTTGCGCTGTCGATAGAAGCCTCAAATGATTTATTGGATTCTTTCACATAAAGAACACTTCCGGGAAGTGTAATCTTTACTTCAGCTACTTTATCTTTGATTTGACCAGAGTTTTCTAATTTAAGAATAACATCAGCATCAATAATTCGATCAAAGAGCTGAGTTAATTTACCTAGTTTTTTTTCTATGAACATAATTAAGTTCTTATCCGCTGAGAAATGTAATGATTGAGTGTGTACTTTCATTAGTATCGTAATTTTTAAACTGTTAAAAAATAGGTAAGTAATTTTAATCCTGGGTTGGTGCTACATAGGCAATAGGGTTTTTAATGGTTATGAAAAAAGAATAACGTTGAAAAATTTGTTTCATTGTTATTTTAACTAGAACCAATCTAAGTTTTTAGTTTTAAAAATTAAAACTTTGACCGAAGAATGTGTGACACAAATCTGTATAGTTAGAATAAAATAATTTTAATATGTCATTTAAACAAATGAAAAAAAGAAAAGTTCGTTAATTAGAATTATCCTAATGTTTACAATGGATTACCGCTGGTTAGAGGAGACAGATATTGAAATGGTTGATTTTTTAAAAATGTAACAATTTTTACTCTGATTTTTTTTTCGCTTTGGGATGAGCTTGTTGATACACTTTTTTTAATTTTTCAATAGAATTATGAGTATAAACTTGAGTCGCTGCAAGGCTAGAATGCCCCAATAACTCTTTAATTGCATTAAGATCTGCCCCATTATTGGATAGGTGAGTAGCAAAGGAATGTCTTAAAACATGAGGACTTCTTTGTTCAACAGTTGTGATTTGAGATAAATATTTTTTTACCAAATTATAGACTAATTTAGGGTACATTTTTTTTCCTTTTTCGGTTAAAAAAAGAGAATCAGTAGCACCTATGGCAAATTCATCATTTCTGATTTCCAAATAATTTTTCAAACGATCTGCCAAAGGACGAGCGAATGGAATCAATCTTTCTTTATTTCCTTTTCCTAAGACTTTGACCTGATCATTAAAAAAATCCAAATCATTGGGCGTTAAATTGATCAATTCAGACCGTCGCATGCCCGTAGAATAAAGCATCTCCATGACCATCTCATCTCTAACTGCAGTATAACCTTCGCCAAAATTTATTTTTTCAAATAAATTTTCCAGTTCAATTTCTTTGACCACAACAGGTAGACGTTTACCTACTTTTGGAGCAATAACTTTAAGCATTGGATTCTCTTGAATCTCTTTTCGTCTTTTTAAGAATTTAAAATAAGTTTTAAGAGTGGAGAGTTTTCGATTGATAGATCGAGGAGTGATCTTATTTTGCATGAGTTCGACTACCCATGCTCTGATATGGAAATGCCTTACTTCCAAAATGGAAGTAAGGCTATATGTTTCTTCGAGATAAGCGAAAAATTGAAGTAAATCGCTTTGGTACGCTTTAATCGTATGCGCAGAAAATCTTTTTTCTAGTTCGAGGTATTTTAAAAAGACGGTGATGTCCATTCTAATTATTATAAGCGGTTACGAAATAAAAGTATTTGCTTACTCAAATTAGAGAAATACCTCCTCAAAAGCAAAAAGATTACTCTCCGTAATTTTTTAATTTGTAAGCAGCTTTCAACATTTCTGCTCTTCGTCTTACGGAAGGTTTTACGAATTCTTTTCTTCGACGTAATTCTTTTAATGTACCTGTTTTAATAAATTTACGTTTGTACACTTTAAGTGCTCTGTCGATTGAATCGCTATCTTTTACATCAATAATTAGCATAAATATTATATTTAAATTAATTTTTTAAAATTGGACTGCAAAGATAAGCCAATTTTATTAAGAAATGAAATTGTTTTTTGTAAAAAAATAAAAGATTTTCATCCTGAAATAACATTCCTTAAATGATTGACTTTAAAGGTTTTTCCCCCTTATTTTAGTGTTAAAAAAATAAATCCCATGCATAAAGAGAGAAAAGGCAAACATTTTATTAAAAATCCATTTTACGAAGGTGGACTGAAAGCCATGCGGGAATTTATTTCTCAAAATAAAAAATACCCTAAAGAAGCTTTGGAAGAGAAAATAGAAGGGACTGTCGTCATCAAATACACCATTAATTATAAAGGGAAAGTGATTGATACCAAAGTGTTGAAGAGTTTAGGATATGGCTGTGATGAAGAAGCTCAACGTGTGATTAAGTTAATGAAATTTGAAGCACCTAAAAACCGAGGAATCAAAGTAAAGTTTTTTAAAAATATCCAAATTCATTTTAGATTACCAAAGGAAAAAGAAAAAAACACTCCACCAGTTCAATCTCAAACTAATTTTTCCTATACAATCACTCCAGTCAAGAAAAAAGAAAGTCCATCAGAGCCAAAGAAAGGAGGTGGGTATTCTATTCAGATTAAGTATTAAAAATAAAAAAGAAAGAGGAAGCCAAATGAATGACTTCCTCTTGTGTATTTTAGAAAATAGGTTTAAAATAAAATTAAAGCCTATTTACAATATTCAGATGTTGTTGTAATTAATTACATGTCTACATCAGAAATTTCCAAGTCAACTGATTTTAAGAAATCAGTACCACCTCTTCCAACAGCAAGAGTTCCTTCAGCATTACTAGCAGAAGTTAAAGTCAACGTCAAAGTTTTTGTACCGTCAACTACTCCATCAGTTAAAATTTCGATATCTAGTGATACCTGATCTCTATTTTGGAAGTCATTTTCATCAACAGCCAAAGTGATTGATCCAGCACCAACAATATTGTAATCAATACCAGCTACAGCAGTACCTGATATATCATAGGTAATATTTACATCAGATAATGTTCCTGCAGGAGCCTCGATAATGAAAGAAGCAGTAGCTGCATCTTCATCAACTACTAGCGTTTCCAAAACAGCATTATTAGTAGTTCCATCACCAAAAGCTACATAATTTGGTAATTCTTCAAGTTCAAAATAATCTTCAGTTGCGTAATCACTTCCACATGATGAAAGAATAATTAAGCTAAAGAAGAACAAAGTATATTTAAAATTAAATTTCATGATTGTCTTATTTTAAATTTTTAATAAAATGCCTACTAATTTTCGAACCACATAGGTGTATCGGTCGGTACATTAGCTGGTGTATTTGGATTAGAACTTACTTCATCTGGAGCATAGTTAAATCGTTTCAAGATAGTTGAAATCGATGTTCCAGGAACAGGAAGCATGTCTGGCACTTTTGTTCTTCTAACGGTATTCCAAGCAATTACAGGTCGGAAAAAAGATTCTAAGTAAAGTTGCTCATGAACTTTTTGAAGATCAACCGCTCCAAGATTAGAGATGAAGTTATCAATATCTGCTGAAGCAATTGTTGCAGTAGCATTAGGTATTGCACCACCCCAGTATTCACAAATTTGTCTTACTCCTTTTTCGAATTCAGCTTGAGCATCATCAGATGATACTCCTAATAGTGCTAATTCCGCTCGGTAAAAGCTAATCTCAGAAGGTAAGAACATATTGTGAGGCATATCATTTCTAACTACATTATTAGAAATATGTGCTGTTGATCCAGGAGCACCAAAAGTTGCTAAACCTATATCTGCTGGCCCAAGATCATTTGGATCAGAGATCAATACACTAAATCGAGGATCATCATTTTGATTCAATAAATCATAAGAAACGGCAGATGGAGAATATACTCCAGCTGTTTCATTTCTTCCACCAAAGAAATTAGTGATCAATCGTTGCCATGAATTAGCTTCTCCTGAATTATCAGCATATCGAACTAAAGCAGCTTGACTGTTGTCTTCGATCATTGGTTCAGAAAGTACTTTTGTAATTTCGGTATCAACTGAAGTGTCTTTATTTCTAAGCATCATTAAAACTCTTAATTTTAATGAATTAGCCCATCTTCTCCAATTGTCCATGTTACCACCATAGATAAGATCTCCTGTAGCAACATCAGCAACGTCAGCTGGCATTGCGTCAATTAAAGTTATTGCCTCATCAAGAATAGTGAGAACACCTCTGAATACATCTTCTTGTGTATCAAAAGTAGGAGTTGGAAATTGTACACCATCTAGAGCTTGTGTAAAAGGAATGTCTCCCCAAATTGAAGATAATTCAAAGAAAGACTTTGCTTTGAAAATTTTAGCAATTGCAGCAATATTATTATTACCTGCTCCAAGAGCTAATGCATCATTCTCTACCAATGCTAAGTTTCCTAATACTTGAGTATAATACATTCCCCACGTGTTTCCAGTAATCGTAGAACCAGTTGCACCAGCTTTTGGACTATTAAAACATTGAGCGATATGCTGAGGAACATCCATCATTCTAGTACCTAACTCTGACGTATGTCGATTAGAATATTGAACAAAAACGAAAGGTAAAACAGCATTCGGGTCAGCCGAAGTTGCTACCAATGGATCGGTATTAACATCTAACGCTTTTTCACAAGAGGTAGCCATAAATGCGACCAATAGAAATAGTGAAAGTATTTTTAAAAATTTCATAATTTTCTTGTTTTTAAATTTTTAGAAAGTCAATTTTAAATTCACACCCATACTTCTTGTAGAAGAAATATTAGATCGCTCTACTCCAAATCCATCTACTCCTGATCCAAACAAGTTTGTTTCTGGATCAATGTGAGGTATTTTTGACCAAAGTAATGCAACGTTTCTAGCTTCTAATCCAATTGATAATCCGCTAATTTTTGCATTTTCTAACAAGGATTTAGGTAAATTGTAACTGACTGCAATTTCTCTTAATTTCACGAATGATGCATCAAAAATAGATGCTTCAGAAACTCCATTGTTATCCAATGATGACCAGAACGCTTGAGCACTAGCCAAAGGAATATCGTTATCTCTGAATGTTCCATCAGTATTTGCAAGTACACCTTCTCTATCGATGAATGTTCCTTCTCTATTCTGAACAGTCTCTTGAACTAATCCACCATTCTGTAAGTTTTCGACAGTAGATGATTTCATCACTCCACCAGATCTCCAATCAACTGTAAAAGATAAATCGAAGTCACCAATTGAGAAATTGTTAACAAATCCCATGTTGAAGTCAGGCAATACAGAACCAAAACTCTGTAATTCTCCTGCTTGTCTTTCTCCTGTAGTAGGGTTGATGATTGGTCGTCCAAAAGTAGGGCTTCCAGTCAAAGTATCTCTTAAGAATGGAGTAGCAAATAGCTCGATTCCACCACCTTCAACTGCTTGTACAGAAACAGAGGTAAAAGCACTAGCTAATTGGATTCTATCTACACCTTCAGTTAATTCAACTACTTCAGTTTTTGCAGAAGAGAAATTAACAGCAGTATTCCATTGGAAATTTTTTCTATTGATTGGTGTCGCATCAATGGTAAATTCAATACCACTAGTATTTACCTGTCCTACATTTGTTCTTAAAAATCCAAATCCAGTAGATTCAGGAATTGGAATTCTCAAGATCTGATCATTGTTTTGAGTTGCGAAATAAGAAATATCTAAACCTAATCTGTAATCAAAGAATTTTAATTCAGCACCTACTTCAAAACTGTTTTGACGTTCTGGCAATAAGTTTTCTGGTGGAATAGTATTAGCTTTTGCAAATGCTAATCTTCCATCAAATGGGAAGTTTACATCCAAACTATATTGTCCAGAAGCTGAAGAAATCGGGAAAAAGTTAAAATCAAGTTGGTAAGGATTTGTATCGTTTCCTACCTGAGCAAAACTTGTTCGTAATTTACCATAAGAAAATACATTACTAGTTAAATCAAGTGCATCTGAAAATACAAACGCTAGACTTGCAGAAGGGTAGAAGTATGAGTTATTATCGATAGGTAAAGTAGAAGACCAATCATTTCGACCTGTCAAGTTTAAGGTCAAATAATTCTTATAACTTAAATCAACAGATGAGTAGGCACCAAATAAAACGTGCTCACTAAAATCTCGAACAGGAACATTATTAGCTGCATTTCCTGGATCAAATAATTCTGCTACTAATAGTCCGTCAGATCTCAATCCTTCTCTAGAGAATTCTCTTCGGTTATAGTTAAATCCTCCTAAAATACCCAATGAGAAATCATCGTTAATGTCTATTTTGTAATTACCAATGATATCAATATTGAACTGAGTTCTATTCAAATTATTCGTTTCAAAATCTCCAAGAATTCTTTGTGCTGTTCCTTTTCGATTAGAGAAGAAACGATTATCTTGATCGTAATCATATCCTACTCTTCCTGTAAAGCTTAAGTCTTTAATTGGAGTATAAGTCATCGCAAAATTGGCCAATAACCTTGAGTCAGTTCGATCATTTCGATTCTCATTACGAATCCAGAATGGATTGTTTGCAGTAGGGTCGGGCTGATTTAATTGAGTTCCAAGTTCTTCATCAATCCACGGTTTAAATGCGTTTTGATCAAGTGTACTACTGAATGAACTATAACCAATAATATTTGGGTCATTTGCTCCTGCAGCAGCTGTACCTTCTGAACTTGTATTAATATATTGAATTCCAAAGTCAGATCTCAATTTCTCTGAATGCTTTACTCCTGCTTTCAAAGAAAGAGTATATCTATCTAATTTAGATGCAGGAACAACTCCTGTTTGATTTAATGCACCTAAACTTAAACGATAATTCATTTTTTCATTTGCATCAGAAATGGCAAAGTTATTAATGAAGGTATTTCCTGTTTCGAAGAAATCGTTAATACCATTATCATCAATAGCTTGTAAAGGTCCCCTTTCTCCTGTTACAGGAAGAGTAACTGTTTGCCCTACAATTCTTGGACCCCAGTCGAATCCTACTGAACTAGAGTCATATTTGAATTGTGATCCCATTGCATAATCTTGCTGATAATCTGGAGTAACCATCAAACGATCTTGACGGTAAGAAGAGTTTATTTCAATTTTTGGTCCTCCACTTTTACTTCCTTTTCCTGATTTTGTAGTTACCAAGATTGCTCCTGAAGCTGCTCTTGATCCATAAAGTGCAGTCGCTGCAGCACCTTTCAATACACTAATAGAGGCAATATCATCAGGATTTACTACAGATGCTCCATTTCCAAAATCACGATTTCCTGTGATTCCATTCGGATCTCCTCCTGAGTCTTGTGCATCATTAAATGGTACACCATCAATAACCCAAAGAGGATTATTTCTTCCTGCTAATGAGTTTACACCTCGAATAATAACTTTAGAAGATCCTCCTAAGTTTCCACCTGTGTTACTTACTTGAACACCAGTTACTTTTCCTTGAAGTGCATTTACGATATTAGTTTCCCGCGCTCTTACAAGTTCTTCAGAACTTACATTATCAACACTATATCCCAAATCTTTGGATTCTCTTTCTATCCCTAAAGCTGTAACGACAACTTCTCCAACTAGAATTCCTTCTTCCAAAGAAACATTCATAACATTGGATGCGCCTAAAGTCATTTCTTTAGTGCTATACCCTGTATAGGAATAAATTAAAACTGTTAAACCAGCTGGAACCTCTAATGAGTAGCTTCCATCTATGTCTGTTGTTGTACCAACATTTTCGCTACTTTTTACTATTACACTTGCGCCAATTAAAGCTTCGCCTGCATTATCAGTTACAGTACCTGTAATAGTTCTCTGTGCTAGCATAGTTCCCATAGCACAGAATAATAGCAATAAAACTAATGTAGTTTTTTTCATACTAATCAAATTTTAATTACAATTTTTTTTTAATAAAATAGATTCTTTCAAATAGTTCCTAAGTAATTGTATTACAATAAATTATATTTGGTACATATGATTTAGAATAAGTAATACATAAATCGTTCATTTCACGGTATTTCGTTTTATTGACTGATTTTAATTTTACATTCAATGAGTCAGTAAATTATCAAGATTCAGTTAGGTCACTTTTCATTTATCCGGTAGTCATCTGTAGATTAACAGGTATTCAATTATTATTTCGGTATTTATATTTTCAACAAGACACATTTAGTTTTAAACCTATAAGTGTCATAAGTTGTAAATTATGTTTAATTAAAATTATGTTCAAAGATAAAAATGAAGCTAGATTATATTTTTTAATGTGTTGTGTACTTTCTTAACGGAATGTTAAGGAAATTCGCTGCTATTGTATTGAAGATATTAGTTAATATATAGTTGGAGATGTTTGTTTTGGCAAACTTATGACAAAAGGTTGAATAAGTGATACAAGATACTTAATAACAATCTTTTTTTACTTTAAAAAGACATTTGATGTTATCTGTGTTTATACTGTAAATAAGGCTGATTTCTTATCTTTATGTTCTATTTGGGAAACTTAATTCCTTTTTTTGACCTGATTTTATTCTTTAAATTTTATAAAAAAAATCAAAATGCGATTATTTTTAATTGCTAATATTTGTTGCCTCTTTTATTTTTCACTTTTTGCACAAATTCAATATTCAGATGTTGCAACGCAAGTTGGTATTGATCATCAATATTTGCAAGGTGGACCTGGAGGAGGAGTAAGTTTTGTTGATTTTGATGGAGATGGATGGGATGACATTACTTTGGCTACCGCTGCAGGTGATTCCATTTTTTTCTATAAAAATGTCAATGGGATTTTTCAAAAAGAACCCTCCTTTGTCGATCATACGGAAGAATCAAAACATGTGCTTTGGGTAGATTTTGATAATGATGATGATTTGGATTTATATGTCACGACTTTTGACGGAGCGAATCGGTTGTACGAAAATAATGGTAATTTAGAATTTACAGATATAACAGTAGCAGCCGGATTTCCAATAGATACACTTCGTCATTTTGGAGCAGCTTGGGCGGATTATGATCGAGATGGTTGGTTGGATTTATATTATACGGAACGAAATACTCTGACCTCAGGAACGATCAATCGAAATCGACTTTTCAGAAATAATGCAGATGGAACTTTTACAGAAAAAACGGATTTTGCAGAAGTGGCGGATGAAAATAAATTACCTTTTTGTGCTGCCTTTTTTGACTATGATAATGATCGTTGGCCTGACGTTTATATTGCTAATGATAAGGCACCTCCCAATACACTTTTTAGAAATAATGGTAATGGAACATTTATGGATGTGAGCGTGCCAACTCAATCCAATGTGGTGATGAGTGCGATGTGTGTGGCCGTTGGAGATTATAATAATGATGCGAATCAAGATATTTATATTTCAAATATTGCAACTGGAAATGTATTGTTACAAAATCATGAAATTTCGGGGATTCATTTTTTTATGAATCAAGCGAGTAATGCAGGAGTTGAGTTTTTTGATGTGGCTTGGGGGTGTAATTTTTTGGATGCCGACAATGATCGAACCTTGGATTTGTATGTGAGTGGAGCAACAGTTGGTTCGGATACTCCATCAAGTACCTTTTATAAAAATGATGGTAATGGAGTTTTTTCAGAAACCTTTAATGGCTTTCAAGGAGATACTGTAAAGAGTTATTGCAATGCGATTGGTGATTTTAATCAAGATGGATTTCCAGATATTATGGTTTCTAATTTTGCACCTTTTAATTCTCAACTTTGGCAAAATGGAGGAGGAACAAACAACTGGATGAAAATCAATTTGGAAGGTGTAAAAAGTAATCGTCAAGGCATCGGTTCCAAGATTGAAATATTTGCCGAAGGCGAATACCAAATGAGATATACTCATTGTGGAATTGCTTACATGGGCCAAAATTCTGATACTGAAATTATAGGTTTGGCAAATGCTTCCGTTGCTGATTCCATTAAAATAACTTGGCCAACTGGTCATGTAGATGTATTGTTACAAGTTGTTGCCAACCAAGCTATTGAAGTGCTAGAGGGTAGCACAACCAATGGAATTATTGATGTCGATGCAGACGTAGTTTTAACTACTTTGACTACTACAACTGATTTTCATTTTGTAGAAGCACAAGATGAAGCGATGATTGATCATTACTTTAGTCATGACATTTTTATCGGCGGGGGAGCGGCATTTTTTGATTATGATAATGACGGCGATGATGATTTATATATCACAGCAGGTTTGAATATGGATCATTTTTATGAGAATAATGGAGATGGAACCTTTACGGATAAAAGTTTCGAAGTTGGCTTATTGGGGACACAATATTATTTTACAACGGGAGTGGTCGCAGGTGATATTGATAATGATGGATTTAAGGATTTATTTGTCACAACGAATCAATCGAACATCGAACAGCAAGGTAAAAACTTGTTGTTTAGGAATAATGGGAATGGAATGTTTATGGACATTTGGAATCAAATTCAGCCAAAGGATAAAACGCAAGCAATTAGTGCTGTTTTTACTGATTATGACTTAGATGGATTGTTAGATATATATGTGATTAGTTATGTCGAGAGTGCAAGTTTTACAACTGATCCGAATGGAGTGATTAATGGATTTTCTCATGATTGTTATGCAAATACTTTTTATAAAAATTTAGGGAATGGACAATTTGAAGAAGTTGCTGAGGTGTTGCAAATTAATGATAATGGTTGTTCGCTTGCGGTAGTTTCTACTGATTTTGATATGGACGGAGATATGGATATTTATGTGGCAAATGACTTTGGAGAATTTATCGAAACCAATCATTTGTATAAAAATGTAACGATTGATTCTGTAATTTTTTATGATGAAGTGGCTGATTTAGTTGATGCTGATTTAGGGATGTATGGAATGGGAATCGCAGTTGGAGATGTTGATAGAGATATGGATTTAGATTACTATGTGACCAATTTTGGTAAGAATGCTTTGCTCCGAAATGATGGAGATTATTTTACTAATATTACTGACGATGCAGGAGTAGGAGATGAGTGGATTATTATGGATAGCTTGTTAGCAATTGGTTGGGGAACATCATTTTTGGATGTGGATAATGATAGTGATTTAGATTTATATGTGGCGAATGGATATGTACCAAGTCCAAGTTTTCTTTCCTCGACATTGCACATGAATGATAAACTATTTATCAATGAAGGCAATCTTCAATTTACCGATACAGACACGACTTACGGCATTCAAAATAAATATGCTTCTCGCGGGATGGCTTATTCGGATTATGATAATGATGGTGATTTAGATGTACTTTCTGTGGTCTTAAATGTACCGATCAACGGCTCAGGTTGGAAAACAATTCTCTATCGGAATGAAAAAGGAAATGAAAAGAATTGGTTACAAGTTTCGTTGGAAGGAGTGGAGGTAAATCGAGATGCTTATGGCTCAAAAGTATTTGTTCATGTTGACGGGAATGTATTGTTAGAAGAAGTGAGTGGAGGATCGAGTCATGCTTCACATCATTCGAGTAGGATACATTTTGGGTTGGATACGATGTCGATGGTGGATAGTATTGAAGTGCTCTGGACGGGTGGGAATCGTCGGCAAATGCTCTATGATATAGAAGTTAATCAAGCGATTGAAATTTTGGAAGACACGACAATTGCATTGCTCAATGACACCACAACAATGGATACGATACTCATTGATGCAACTATTGATTTGATGAGAAATAATCCATCTATGGAGGCATCTCCAAACCCAACAAAAGATATTTTGAATATTGAGATAAAAAATAATCAAGGTGATGGAGAATTGATTTTATACAATGTTTTAGGACAATTGGAAAAGAAGAAAAGAATAGAAAAGCAAGATCGAAATGTGACTTTAGATTTAGAAGAATTGGAATCGGGAGTTTATATTTTAATCTATCGGTCGGAAGGAGTTCTTTTGACGAAGAAAATATTAATAAAGGAATAATTAAAATTAATTTTCCAAAAGAGAGTTTAGTGCTTCCAGATCTTTTAAAATCTGGAAGCACTTTTTTTAGTGTTGGATAATTATTTTTTTCAAAAAAGAAGTGCGTTGATTTTGTAAAAAATAAATGCCTGGAGACCAATTAGAAGTATTGATTTCCGTTTTACCAAAAGGAATTTTTATTGTTGATCTTAGTTGTCCAAAAGAATTATAAATGTTGAAATCTTCGGTTTTCTTATTTTTATTTTCGATAAATAACAATGTATTCACGGGGTTAGGGAAAATGGAAAAGTTTTCATTTTTAAGTTTATGTTCATTTATGGAAACGAGTGAACAGAAAGCTATATTCGGATCTAATTCAATAAAACCAAGAGGTTCAAGCGTTTTTCCAATGAAAGCGGGATATGATTCTAAATATCTTTGTGCTTGGAAAGTAAAGTTGTCACT
This sequence comes from Saprospiraceae bacterium, assembly GCA_045106765.1. GTDB lineage: Bacteria > Bacteroidota > Bacteroidia > Chitinophagales > Saprospiraceae > CAJQQY01. The sequence continues at coordinate 32,217 of JBGCFD010000034.1, forward strand.
CAAGTTTAAATTGATGCCTTGTGGAATTTGATTTCCATTTTTAAAAGGAGTGAGGTACTCCCAAGCGACTTGTCCATCAGGAGTTAATTCAAAAGTTCGACCTTGACGACCAGCGCACATGATGACACTTCCATCTCCGATAATTTGGATACTAGAGGCAGCAGTAGAATAATTTCTAGCGGTATCTGGATGAGAAAATTCTGCGCTAAAATTTTCTGGCAAAAATGTTCCATTGAATTTTAGGTAGGAAAAATTTGTGGAGTCATACTCAGGTGATAATATTTGTCCTAGCGAAAGTCCCGTTTCAATATGGTTATTAAATAAGGCTATTTTTCCAAAAAAATCATAATCAGGATTAACATCATTTTCATCAATCCATTGGACATCATGTTGTGAAAAAAGTTGTCGATCTGAAGTTTCCCCTGATTGATATGCTTTTGGATTTCCCCAGCGATAGAGTAGGTCTCCACCTTGATTACTATTTCCACCAAATGTTCCAGCAGCTTCAGAAGAAGTTGTACTTCGATCGATAATCCAAAATTCATTAAAGTGTTTGCTGTTTAGAATGACTTGATCTAAAATAGGATTATAATCGATGGAATTACAATGTAACCAATCTGTTTTTGCAAAAGTATATTCTTGATAGTTGATATCGATTCGTTTAGGATGCTCGGCAACAATTCCAAAGTTTGCTTTGGTGGAATCATGATCTTGAATGAGATGATCCCACGCATGCCATTCCCAAATTATACTATCTGTCATGGGATCAATTTCTAAAATATAGTCTGTTAAAATACTTCGTTGGGAATGACTTAGAGTATCAAAACCGTTGGCGACGATTTCGTCTAATTCTTTTTTTTGCCAAACAATCATCATGACCGTTCCGTGAGGAGTAAAATGAATATCATGATGTTGGATTTGAGTAGAATCTGCCATATTGTAAGTCCATAAAACCTCATTTTCCCAACTGACTAATTCGATGATTCCGCCAGCGCCTCCAGAGGTAGTAATTGAATTTGGATCGTCAGTATAATATTTGCTTCGGAGAATATTTCCATTTTCCAAGAGGTAGGCAACAGCACCAGGTCGAGCAGTTGGATCATCTTCCCAGCGGTGAACAATTTCTCCACATTTGTTTAATAAAAAAATATCAGATTGCCGCTCTGGAAAAATAAGCGTGTATCCCCCAATTCCTAAGTCATCATCAAAGGAAAGTAATCCAACGGTATTGTCTTGTGCAATGGAGTTTTGGAAAACGATTAAGAATAAAAGGAAAACAATATATTTACAAATGCCCATTTTTGTTTTTTTCAAAAATAA
>JBGCFD010000035.1:0-66100 GCA_045106765.1 Saprospiraceae bacterium
GTAGAAGAAGAGGTTTTACTAAATCCGTCTCAAGCTAATCTAAAATGCTTCAATGATGCAAGTGGTGTAGCATTAGTTTTTCTAAATGGAGGACAACCTCCTTTCTCTTATTTATGGAATGATGGAGATACACTTTACACCAACAATCATCTTGCTGCTGGTAATTATTCTATTACGGTAACCGATGATTTTGGATGTACTGCAGTTGAAAATTTTGTACTCTTAGAACCTGATGAATTAATCGTAAGCATTACGACTAGCTTTGACAATCCAAATACAGGAATATTAGAGGGAAGTGTTTTGCTCGAATTATCAGGTGGAAGTCCACCTTATATTTTTGACTGGGAAGCATTTGGAATAGTAGCTGATCCGCTGATGGAAGGTTTAGAAAATGGAATTTATAACATTACAATTACGGATGACAATGGTTGTAAAAAAATGGTTCAAGCCAATGTAGGAAATGTAACTTCTGTCGAGAAAATTTCTCTTTTAGAAAAGACAAAACTCTTCCCAAATCCTACGAATGATTTTCTTTTGGTAAAAATTCCAAATTCACAAAATGATAATTTAGAAATTTCAATTACCAATATTTTAGGTCAACCGATGATTGAAAATTATTTTTTGGAAAAAGGGAAAACGGAATTTTCAATTGATGTAAACGATTGGTCAAGCGGTATTTATTTTCTAAAAATAAAAATAGAGCAAGAGGAAAGGATTTGGAAATTTAATGTTACAAAATAAAAAAAGGAGGTTGATAAAAACATCAACCTCCTTTTTTTGATTTAAGAAAAATCAAATTTTACAATCCTAATGCCCTTTTAATCTTATCATAAATTGCAGTATTCTCATAAATTCCGCTAAATTTTTCAGCTCCGGGACCATACGCAAAGACAGGAATCATTTCAGCGGTATGATAATCCGTCGTAAATTCAGTTACCATAGTATCTTGAGTCGTTCCTAAATTTACTGAAAAACCTCCTGTCTCATGATCAGCCGTTACGATAACTAAAGTCTCCCCATCTTTCTTTGCCCAATCCAAAACTGCTCCTACGCTTTTATCAAAATCTAACATCTCAGAAATAATATAATCAGCATCATTCGCATGTCCACCCCAATCAATTTGAGCACCCTCAATCATTAAGAAATATCCTTTTCCTTTGCTATGCGCTTTTAAAAATCCAGTTGAAACTCTTGTCGCACCATACAAATAATCACGACCACTCGCAACTGGAAGTGGATCATCATCAGCGGTGAAATAAGCAAAATTTTTATTTGGATCAAATTTGATCGCACTCATATTTTCTTTAAAATAATCACTTACATAGTAATCTTTCTCCTCTAATTCCTTGTACAAATCTCGTTCATCTGTTTCTCTTCGATCAAAATATTTTTTCCCTCCTCCAATAAATAAATCTATTTCTGTTTTTAAAAAATCAGCAGCAATCTCTTCATACATTTTTCGACTGGGCTGATGTGCGATAAAACTTGCTGGTGTTGCGTGCACAATAGTCGAAGTCGAAACCATTCCTGTTGCCATTCCCTTTGCTTCACATTCTTCCAAAATAGTTTTTACAGGTTTCTTTTTTGGATTGACTCCAATCGCTCCATTATAAGTTTTTACACCTGATGCAAATGCAGTTGCTCCTGCAGCTGAATCTGTAATTAAATTATCGCTCGAATGTGATTTATGCAAACCTACAATTGGAAACCTTTCCAGATTAAGTCGATTGTTATTTTTAATCATCCCGGCTGTAATTTGCGAAACTCCCATGCCATCGCCAATCATCAAAATGACATTTTTCGCTTTTCCATGTCGAATAGGATTTGGTGTAGCTGAAGTCGTCGCCAATTTTGCAATTGGAGTTGCATTCTCATTCTGTGGATGACATCCAAAAATGAACAGCAAGGAAAATATTACAAAGATTTTTCTCATATACTTATTTTAGTTCATTGACGAATTCTGCTTTTCAACATCTAGCTAAAATTTGTCAAAAAACGATTTTTTCAAAAAAAAATTCTAAACTAACATATATCGTTTTCCAGGGAGGGTCTTAATCATACCTTTAAATTCTAGTTCCAACAGCAATGAAGAAACTTCACTCGTTTGTAATTTTGAAACATAACTTAATTTATCAATCGCCACTTCATTTTCATTTTTCAAAATATCAACCACTATTCTTTCCTTTTCCGATAACTCAACGAATAACTGCTTTTGAATATTTCTATTTTTCTCAAATTGTTCCCAGCGCATAATTCCAATCACATCTTCTGCACTTTCAATTAATTGCGCTTTATGGTTTTTTATTAAAAGATTTCCTCCTCCAAATTTTTTATCACGTGCTCGACCTGGAATCGCAAACACATCTTTATTATATCCATTTGCCAGCTCGGCAGTAATCATTGAACCTCCTTTTTCTTTCGTTTCTACCACAATTAAAGCATCACACATCCCTGCTACAATTCTATTTCTCATTGGAAAATGTTCTCTATCTGGGCCTTGTCTATGAGTAAATTCGGTTAAAACACCTCCATTTTCCATCATCCTTTCAGAAACATTTTTATGTTCATGTGGATAAATCATACTTAATCCATGTCCCAAAACTCCCACCGTAGGTATATTTAATGAGACGGATTTTCGATGAGCCGTCACATCTATACCATATGCTAAACCGCTGATTATCAAAACATTATATTTTTGCAATTCTGCCACAATTTCTTCACAAATAACTTTTCCTTGAGGAGTTGGTGTTCGAGTACCAATAATTGAAACGATACGGTGGTGATTCAATTCGGCATTGCCTTTGAAGTACAGTATCGCGGGGCTATCATTGAAATGTTTGAGTCGTTGTGGAAATTTTTCATCTGTATAAAAAAGGCATTGAATATTATTTTTTTCAATAAACTCAACTTCCTTTTCAGCCTCCTCCAATACATTTTGATGTCGAATATTTCCAGCTAAAGTTCGTCCAATTCCAGGAATACTCATCAACTCCTTTTGAGTTGCCTCAAAAACAGCTTTTGCTCCTCCGCAATAACTCACTAAATTTTTAACAGTAATCGCCCCAACTTTTGGAACTTTGGTAATTGCAATTTTGTATAGGAGATCGTTATTCATTATCTTGGTTTTCTCGAAATTGGGAATTTATAAATCCATAAATTTTGACTTATATTCGCCCCAATTATTTTGCTTATAGTATGTTGAAAATCAGCACAATTTAGCTTTTATTTTTTTCGAAAAAAAAGACTATTACGAATATTTATTTTTCAATATTATTTCAAGTAAAATCCGACAATAAGAATACCCAAAAAGTATATTATATTCCTTACTTATTTTTGTAAATGAACGTGAAACATTATGACTAAGAAAAAGACAAGTTTTTTGCCAAAAGTTGAAGTACTCATCATCCTAGTTTTCTTTGCCAGTTTTATGGCCTGGGCAATTAGTAAATGTGATGCTACAAAAAAATCTTTTCAGGATGATCCTGTGGAGGAAACTGCTTCAAATCCAGATGATACTCCGACCATTGATTCTTCGGCTATTCCTACTGTAGATCCTAACAATACCTTTCCAAGTGATGAAGCTCCACAGCTTTCGGGTAATACTCCTACTGTTGGTCGACCAACCGTCAGTCAGCAACCTATTTATTCAAAATTATATGTTACGATTGATGGACTAAAAATGAGAACTGGTCCATCATTAGATAGTGCGGTGGTGATGCAGATGAAATTATTTGAACAAGTTGATTTCTTAAATGAATTTACTGACTCGACTTACCAGATAAATTTAGGCTACGAAATGGCAGATGAGCCTTGGTTCAAAATTCAACATCGAGGAAGGCAAGGTTGGGTTTATGGTGCAGGAGTTAATTTTTATAAAAAGAAAAGAGAAGGGGCTTTTTCGGGAAATTAATCAGGTAATCAGGCGAATGCATTTCCAAATTATATTTTTGCAAATACTTGATTTTCTGATTACCTAATCAACCGATCAACTATCTCCTATCTCCTATCCGAATACCCATTTGCTTCATCAAAAGCGTTGCATTAAAACTCTGACTCACTCCTTTTTTGATCGTATAATCAAATTTCAATTTCCCGTTTTGCACTTCTACCTCCATACAAAGATTCTCAATCGCACCTGCAGAATTGGCTTCCATACTTCCTAATTCTAAATCATGTGTCGCAATTAACCCAGCCCCTTTGCTATTGATAAACTGTTGAATCAAAGCTTTCGAACCGGTGTGGCGATCGGTAGAATTTGTTCCTTTTAGAATTTCATCTAGGATAAAAAAGATATTTGTTTCCGCATCAACTGCTTCAATAATTATTTTTAATCGTTTGAGCTCTGCATAAAATGACGAAGTACTTTCATGCAATGCATCAACCGTTCGCATACTCGAATAAACTTGCAAAGGTGGCAATGAAAATTCTTTTGCACAAACTACACTCCCACTCATCGCTAAAATAATATTCAATCCAGCTGTTCGCAAAAAAGTACTTTTCCCTGCCATATTTGAACCTGTAATCAATTTGATATGGGCTTCTGTTGGCATAATCAAATCATTGCAAACTCTTTCCTCTCTATCGATCAACGGATGCCCCATTTGGTTGGCGACTAACTCATTTTTGTTTTCTACTTTTGGAAAAACCCATTTTGGATTATTATAATAAAGTGTTGCAAAACTTAAAACTGCTTCGATCTCTTGTAGTGCATCAAACCATTTTGGCAAATTATCTTTTTGCACAGCCTGCCATTTTTCCAAACGATTAACCCAATGCAAATCCCAAAGTGTAAATACATTTAGAAGGATCGCAAAAGGATTATTTCGAACATTTAATTGCTGAATGATGTAGGATAATTTCTTGACACTCGTTGAGGCATTTTCTTTTCCTACAAAGAATACAGCTTGTAATTCGTGTAATTTTTTAGAAGAAAATTTCTCTCCTTCAATATGATGAATCAGTCGTGCATAATGCGCTAATATTTTTTCTGCTTTGTCAGTTTGTACATGAGTTGCATTAACTTTTTCCAAAGTTATTTTTAAAATAATTGCCGCTGGTATATAAAATAAAATCGCCAATTGCCAAGGAATATAAAATAACCAAAGTACGACTCCAGCAATTCCTAAAATTGGAGCAATATACATCGCCATTTTTAACCAAGAAGAATTACTGACAAAAGGAGGCATTTGCAACCATTTTTTTAATGCCGATAAATGGTCTTCGGAATCTTCGGTGGACATACCGAGTGCTTGGAAATTTTGCCGCCAATCTAATTGTTGTTGCAATTCTTGAACGGATTCTTGACGAAGTGAAATCTCTTCTATTTTTGCTGGATGACTTAACCAAGTTGCTAAACATTTTTTTCCAATAGAAGTATTACTTCGATTACAATATTGAAAAAAAGAATAGGCTCCAAAAAGATCCATATCAATAGAATTTGGATGTTGCGTATCCATAAATTGCTCGCCTGAATCAAATTGGTTGTATTTAAAATTTAGATAATCAATTTCGTTTAGATTGACTTTGGCTAAATTTTCATGATGAATTTGATCTCGCTGAATTGCTTGATGCCAATAAACAAATCGGGCAAAGGCAGTAATAAATACAAAAAAGTAAATCGCTGCTATCCAACCATACGACCACAAAAAAGTAAATATCGCAGCACCAATAAAAAAGATTACTAATCGAACAATCGAGAAGCGTATATATTTTTGTTTTAACTCTGCAGCTTTTGCTGCAAAATCATTTTGTCGTTTTTTGTAAAGTTCTTGTAATTGCAATGATAAAATATTGAATAAAATGATTTAATGTGAATTTTAACGTCGTGTTCGGCTAAAGCAGACCACGACGTTACAATCTGCCGCAAATTTACTATTTTTACCCATGAAGTGTTAAATGTAAAAAAATAAATATTTGAGTACCAAGACACAAAACCATAGAATCATTTTTGGGCTGAAAGTAAAACAATTACGGACAGGGCTAAATTTATCATTTGCCCAACTGGCAGAACAATCAGGACTTTCTGTTTCTTACCTTAACGAAATTGAAAAAGGGAAAAAATATCCCCGTGCTGATAAAATAAATTTGCTAGCAAAAGCCTTACAAATTGATGTGGAGTCCTTGACTTCAACTGAATTGACGAAACAACTAGCTCCTGTAGGAGTATTGTTACAATCAAATTTCTTGAATGAATTACCATTGGATTTATTCGGAATCGAGTTATCGAAAGTGACCGAAATTATCGCCAATGCACCAATTCGAGTAGGTGCATTTATTTCTACATTGGTAGAAATTTCGAGAAGTTATTCTTTGCTGGATGCTCATTTTTTTACAGGTGCGATGCGAGCGTATCAAGAAATGCGCTATAATTATTTTGAAGAAATTGAAAAAGCGGTTGACGATTTTTTGAAAAAAGATAAATTGCCCATCAACGGAGGAACTACAGCAGATACTTTAAAATTTATTTTACAAAAAAAATATAAATATCAAGTCATCGAAAATGGTTTAGTAGATTATCCTGAACTAAAAGATATTCGAGCGATTTTTATTCCAAAAGGAAAAAAATTATTACTCAATGAAAACTTGTCTTCAACAGAAAAATTATTTCAACTCGCTAAAGAATTAGGTTTTAATCGATTAAAAATAAAACAACGAGGGCACACTTCTTCTCTGTTAAAAATTGATTCTTTCGACATGGTCTTAAATCAGTTTAAAGCTTCTTATTTTGCAGCTGCGGTGATTATTCCACGGGAAGCACTTTTGGAAGATCTCACCTCTTTTTTCCAAAAAGAAAAATGGGATCCGGAAGCCTTGATTCAAATCAATCGAAAATACAATGCCTCGCCTGAAATTTTATATCATCGTTTGACCAATTTGCTTCCACAATTTTTTGGCTTGCAAAAATTATTTTTTCTTCGATGTATTCATAATACAGAAAAAAATAATTTTGAAATCGATAAAGAATTGCATCTCAATCACAAACATCATCCTCACGGAAATGGATTGTTAGAACATTATTGTCGAAGATGGTTGTCGATTTCTTTACTCAATGATATGCATGAAATGCAAAAAGTGGGGAAATATGTCAACACTTTTGTTGGTGTACAACGGTCGAAATATTTTGGAACGGAAGATGAATATTTGTCTTTTACTTTGTCGAGACCTTCGCATCCAAAATCGCATTTGAATACGAGTGTGACAATTGGAATTTTGATTGATGATGAAGTGAAAGGGAAAATTAAATTTCTGGATGATCCTACAATTCGAACTAGAGTAGTGAATAAAACTTGTGAACGATGCCCGATTACGGATTGCGAAGAAAGAGTTGCGCCTGCAATTGAAGTAAAGAAAAAAGAGAATCGGAAAGCGGTGCAAGATGCGTTGAAGAAGTTAGTTGGAGAATAAAAATTCAAAACTCTAATTTTTTTCACCACATAGAAAACATAGGTTTTTTTTAGAAAAAACTATGTTTTCTATGTGGTGGGAAATTATTTTGAAACCATCATCACTCCCGTCTCCACTTCATTACTCCAATTCCCTGCTTGATCTTTTATCCGAATTTTAAACGTAGTCATCTCTGTATCATTATTCTCATCAATAATAATAGTATGATTTAAAACTACATTTAACTCTCCCGTAATTTTTATTTCAGAGCCAGAAGGTGCTCGTGGAGAAAGATGGTATTCAAATTTCAAAACATCTGGATCACGCATATCAACCAGTTCTATAGAAGGAATATCTGGGTCTTCTGTGCCCAAATCTCCATCGCCATCGGAGTAGGAAATTGTAAAAATTAACTCGTCAGTATATTGTTGCACTTGATTAGATTCAGGAACTACATTGACCAATTCGATCGTTGGAATTTCAGTCAAAAGTTCATCAGAATCATCTTTCCCACAACTTGCTACAAAGAACATCAAGGCTAATAAAAATATATTTTGATATTTCATTCTTTTCTATTTTTTCAAAAAAAACTACTGCACATAAAAAGAAAAATACTGAATCAAATAAGCAGGCGCATTTGCATTTGGTAATTCCGTTGGATCATCATGATCAGCATCTTTTACAAACATTCTCATGTAAACAATATCGCCTGATTCGAATCCTAAATCAGATGGTTTAAAGGTTACTTTTTGATAATAAGGTAATTGATCTTGATTAAAAGTACTAAAAACGCTGTTGATTAAAAGTGGAGTAAACTCAACTTGCATATCTAATTCTACTGGATCAGAAAAAGTAAATGGCTCTGTCGAAAATTGAATTTTATTATAAGTCAAAGCATTTCCTAAAACATAATTTTGATCAACATCCATATCAATAAATAGCAGCCACATTTCCATATTTTCATCCGCAGAAGTAATAAAAGGATTAAACGCAAAGTTATCAATCCGAGCAGTATCTACTCTGAGATTATTATTGTCAGGCAAGTAAGCCACCACTCCGTAGCACGCAGGTTGGGTACTTGAGAGCGTTGGTGTATTTCCAAAAATATCTTTTGCGCCATCATTAATCCAATTAGTGATTAAACTAATTTTATCTTCCGTCAATGCAATTCCACTTGAAGGCATTTGTTCAAAATCAGATAAATGCTCTGTGATTCTTTTATACAACATGGACTGCTCTGGTTCAAAAGGTGTCACTCGATATGGAAGTGGTTCTCGGCCATTATTCATCAAATTATAATTCTTCACAACTGGATGATAAACTATAGAATTATACGAACTTTCCACCGTCCTAAAGTCAGGTTCAAAAGTTCCATCATGACAACTTGGTTGGTTACAACTTGCTGAAAAAATATAATGATGCAATCCTAAAAAACCATTGGAATCAACAGGAATCATTTCGATTTCTGGCAATGGATAAGTCAGCGTATCAAATGGATTGAATGGCAATTCTGACGGTTCAGGTGTATTATTATCCTTACAGGAATACATCAGCAAACATAAAATTGAAATGGTAAATATGATTTTTTTCATCTTTTTAATGTGTTGATCCTTGAAAATTGTTACTCACCTTTAAAAAAAAAAATTATAACAATCAATTTACATTTTTAAATCAATGCCTCATCTAATACTCTTCCCGGCATCAATTCTGCTGGTACACTATCCTTAAATCCTAAAATATGTGCAATCGTTGGTACGACATCAATTGACTCTGCAACAGGATTATTTGGACTTCCCAAAGCTTGCCCCTGTACCACTTTATCATCTGGTCCAACGATCATTGCAAAGACTCTTCGAGAATTATCATCACCTGTATGATCGTAAGCACCAAGTCCATTCGCATCGACAATATTATTCCTATCCAAGTTTCGACCATGCTCAGGCATACAAATCATAATCGTATCATCTGCCAAGATTGGATGACTTTGAATCTTATTCCACAACCAACCAATCCCATAATCAGCTCGATGTAAAAAATATAAGTATGCACTAAAATCATCATGACACACATCCAAGTTAGTCGTATTGATCACCGTTAACTCAGGAGTGAATTCATCCATCACTTGCCATGCCGCTGAGATATTAATCAAATCACCTGTGAGTAAGTTTGGATTATTTCCAGGAGTTGCCACATCTAAATTCCCATTAGCTGTATCTTCGATTTTTTGCAATAAAAAATTCTTGATTTGTTCTCGATTTTCAGGTGTATTTTGAATACCTGGCAACTGCTCCCCTGCTTGCGCAAAATTATTATCTAATATATTTTTAATTCGATTAATTCGATCCACGTCATCAGGCTGGTAGCTTACCGCATTGCCTAATTGACTTTGCCCTGCATTTCCTAAGATACTTTGAGGCCTTAAATAATTCGCTCCATATTGTGCTCCGTAACTTGTTGACTGACTATAATTCAAAGAAGGATAAGGCCCAAGTCCTTCGGAAATCCACCACGCATTCATTGCACTTTCATTCGGGTCAGAGTGCTTTCGATAGTATTCAAAAATAGTTGGAAAATCAGGATTGATATTTAAGTTCAAACCAGTTTCTGTATAATTCCCAGTCATAGCTACGGTGTGCCCATTGTAATGTCCTGTTGGTCCATTTTTATAAAGCACTTCTTTGAAAAGTGTTCCTTGTTCCATCAGCGGCGTATTCAAAACTGGTGTCCATGGATCATGAATTAAATTACTTGAAGGCTCTGCACCAGTAAGCATATTATTCATCACATTCCCTGCTGGAAGTGAGGAGTTTTGATTCATTAAAAATTGTTGCCCAACTGATTCTTGGTTTCTAATTCCTCCTGCAAACAAAACATACACCACATGATTAACCACTCGACTTCCTGTCGCTGCAAACAATCTTCCTGTAGGCAAAATGTATGGAATTCCAGTTATTCCTGCGGCAGCTAAACCTGCTTTTTTGATAAAGTTTCGTCTTTTCATAATTCAACATTTTTGATTTAATCTTTTCTTACAAAAAATAACAATACTCTTGCAAAGTACTTTTCTAATAAAATTTATATTCATTAGAAAGAGCAAAAGCTTGATAAATTATCTCAGGAGCCAATTCTGTATCACCTTCGATTTCTTGTTTTAATTCCAAGACTTCGTAAGGAGAAGGTTTTCTGAGAAAAAATCGGATGTAAGTATCTTCGATAAATTGGTCGATATTAGCACGCATTTCTTGATTCGTTGGAGTGTTCGCATTTCCACTATTGACAAAATCATTTAGGATTATTTCATCAGCCATTTGTTTGTCTCCAATCGATGCACGAACTTCAGCCAACTGACTCAAGTCCTGCTGAGGGACAGTCGTTGAAAAAAGATTAGAAAATAAAATGGAAATATATTGTTCGGGAGTTTTTTGTTTCGTTTTATCAACATTACTTTGATAGAGATTTTCTTCATTTACCTCAAAAACATATTGATATTCTTTTTCTTGTTTGCAGCCAAAAAGGATAGACAGACTGAACAAAAAAATCATTGATAATTGGAAAATTTTATTCATGATTTAATTTTTTTATTCTAAATAAATAGTGACAAATTTCCCAAAACGAAAAAACAAATCATGGAAAATTAATCATTCACCGGTAATCATTCGTCATTATCAAAAACCTGCATACTCATTTGATTTCATTACTAGTCGTTGAACTGATTGATAATTTTGCGTTTCGTCAAAAATAAAAATCGCATCTACCATCTCTTGGGAGTCAGGTTGTCGAACTAAAAGTTGATTGTAAATATCAATGGAAAGACCTTGATAAAATTCTGCTGTATTCATTATTATATTAATGAAGTCATTTTGATTATTTCCATCTTGAAAAAAAATTTGGGCAGGATTTCCAGAAACCATATTGACAGAAGCGATTAATTCAGCATCGGTTGGTGTTCTTTTTAAAAAATTTTCAAAACAAGAGAGGACATAATTTTCAGCGCCCATATTGATCTCTTCGTAAAATTGATTGAGAGTGATTCTTGTCATAAACTCATTAATCGTAATTTCTCCATTTTGATAATTCACTCTTGCGTTTCGCAAAGCATACATCAAATCCAATTCAATATTATATAATTGAGCCAAGGAGTTATTTCCATTTTGAATAGCTTGATCTCGCTCAACTTCATAAAGGTAGATTGTGAAATCTAACTCCTCCTTAGTCACTCCAGGTAAATAACTCGTTTGATAGATTTCATAAAATCGTTCGAAGTATTCTTCCGATTCCATCAAATTGGAGAGTAATTGTTCTCGTGAAGCGTCACTTAAAGAATTAGATCTCAGATCAGAAGTAGACAAAATTAATTCACTATCCAAAGGTTCACGACCTAGGAGATCAATGTAAATTTTATTGACATAATTTTGGATTTGGACGGTGGTTACTTCATTATAAGGAGGGGCAGTATTATCTTCAATGACAATATTTTCAAGGACGGTATCCTTTTTACAAGAAAAAATAAATACCATCAATAACATTAGGTAGATTAAATTCCTCATAGGAAATTGGTTTTTAAGGAAATATTTTAAAACCACAAGACAATCGGTTTTTCAAAATCCCCTATTTCATTTAAGTTTATTCTTAAGTTTTTTGTGAATACGATGGGAATTAATATAAATCAAAAACTATTCTAATATTTAATTTAGGTAAGCAAATCAAATTATTTTCAACCTAAAACCATTTGTAAAGTTCATCAGGTCCTATAAAAATTTGACTATTTTTGAAGTTAAAAGTTTAATCAAGGAAGAAAAAACATCCATTAACTCATAGAAATGTAGTTTTAAAATCAAAATTAATAGTAACCCTTTTTCAAAAGTTTGTTTTCTTTGTAGTCGTCGAATTTGTTAACCAAATTCGTTATAGCTACTTTTTAATTTTTCAAAAAAAATCAACTAGCATGTTAAAAAGATTGTACATACTGACATTCATTTTTGTAAGTGTAAGTATTAGTTTAAATGCCCAACAAAATAATGCGAAAATTTCAGTCGAAGATATTTGGGAAAAATATGAATTTGTTCCAAAATCAGTTCCTGGTTTTAATTTTCAAAACGATGGAAAACATTATACTCGATTGGAAGAAAATAAAATCAAACAATACGATTTTACAACGGGTCAATTTACCAAAGATATTTTCGATGCTTCTACCGTAACCGGAAATTCAGAATTCAATGGTAAAATGGATGACTATACTTTCAGTAAAGATGAAAGTAAAATTTTGATAAAAACCGAAACTGAATCTATTTATCGAAGAAGTACTCGAGCCAACTTTTATGTTTGGGATAAAAATAACAATACTCTTACAACTGTCGAAAAAGAAGGGAAACAACGATACACTTCTTTTTCTGACGATGCTACTAAAGTAGCTTTCGTTCGAGGTAATAATATGTATTTTAAAAACTTAACCAGCGGAGAAATTACTCAAATCACTTCTGATGGAAAATTTAATTCTATCATTAATGGCTCAGCAGATTGGGTTTATGAAGAAGAATTTTCAATTGCTAAGGCTTTTGAATGGTCACCTGATGGAAACAAAATTGCCTTTTTGAGATTTGATGAATCGGAAGTAAAAGAATTTACGATGACCTTGTACAATCGAGATTTGTACCCAGAGTATGAAACTTTTAAATATCCAAAAGTAGGTGAAAAAAATGCCATCGTCTCTGTTCATGTTTTTGATATTGAAACTGGAAAAACAACTAAAGTGCAAACAGGTAATGAATCCGATATGTATTTTCCAAGAATCAAATGGACACTTGATGCGAACAAACTTTGCGTCTTTAAAATGAATCGTCACCAAAATGAATTAGAATTATTATTGGCTGATGCGACATCTGGTAGAACTTCTGTGATGCTTAAAGAAATGAATAAATATTACATCGACATCACCGACGATATGACTTTTTTGGAAGATGGGAAATGTTTTATTTGGACAAGCGAAAGAGATGGATTCAATCATATTTATATGTATGAATTGGATGGAAAATTAAAAAGACAGTTGACTAAAGGTAAATTTGATGTAACTAATTTTTATGGTGTAGATGAAAAAAGAAAAACGATTTATTATCAGGCTGCTGAAGAATCTCCATTGGAACGACAGGTATATTCTTTGAGTTTTAAAGGAAAGAAAAAGAAAAAAATCACTCCAGCTAAAGGAACTAACCGAACACAATGGAGTAGTAATTTTGATTATTATGTGAATACGCATTCTACTTTGAATTCGCCAGCAACTTATACAGTTTATGAAAATTCAGGAAAGGAAGTTCGGGTCATCGAAGACAATGCTACGATGAAAACGACTCAGAAAAACTATGGGTGGAAGAATTTTGAATTTTTCAATGTACCAATCGAAAGTGGTGAAAAATTAAATGGCTGGATGCTCAAACCTGCTGATTTTGATCCTAATAAAAAATATCCTGTTTTTATGTATGTTTATGGTGGTCCAGGAAGTCAAACGGTAAATGATTCTTGGGGAGGATTCAATAATTGGTGGTATCAAATGTTGGCCCAAAATGGTTATATCGTAGTGAGTGTAGATAATCGAGGAACTGGTGCGAGAGGTCAGGAATTTAAAAAAATGACTTATCTCGAATTAGGAAAATACGAAACGATGGATCAAATTTCCGCTGCAAAATATCTTGGAAGTCAATCTTATGTTGATGCAGATCGAATTGGAATTTTCGGTTGGAGTTATGGTGGTTACATGTCTTCACTTTGTCTTTTCAAAGGAGCCGATGTTTTCAAATCTGCGATTGCAGTTGCGCCTGTGACGAATTGGAAATGGTACGATACGATTTATACTGAACGATATATGCGTACTGAAAAAGAAAATGAAAGTGGTTACAAAGACAACTCTCCTGTCAATTTTACAGATTTGATGAAAGGAAAATATTTGTTAGTTCATGGAGTTGCAGACGATAATGTACATTTTCAAAATACAGCAGAAATGGTTAATGCATTGATTCGTTCCAACAAACAATTTGATACTTATTTTTACCCAAATAGAAATCATGGAATTTATGGAGGAACTACTCGATTGCATCTTTATAATAAAATGACGGATTTCATTTATGAAAATTTGTAAAAATTAGCAAAAGAAAATAATGCAAAAAAAATATAACAACATACACACGTCAAGATGGTTTTATACCATCTTGGCGTTTTTTTTATTCAGTTTCATTTTTACTAATTGTGATCGTACTCCTCCGCCTCCGAAAAATTTATCGAAACTAGAATGGATTATTGGCCATTGGAAAATCAACGGAGGAAACGATTTCGAAACGTGGACTAAAATCAATGATCAATATTATTTTGGAAGAAATTTTCGCGTTTATGGCGAAGCTGATACGGCTATACAAGAGACCATTGATTTGGTTATTCAAGACAATAAAATTCTTTATATCCCGACAGTTAAATCACCTAACGGTGACCACAAAGTTCCTTTTAAAATGATCTCAGATTCAGACAAATATTTTATTTTTGAAAACAAGGAAAATGATTTTCCCAAAAAAATAAGCTACACCAAATTTGATCAAAATACTGTCCGAGCTAGAATTGAAGGAGGGAAAAGGAAAGTTGACTTCCAATTTGTTCGAATCGAATAAAATTAAACGATTGAACCTTAAGTGATTTTTAACAAAAAAAAAGGTGACTTTACTCATTTTCTACGTTAAAAATATATACAGCTGATTACGTGATTTAGTGAAGTGTTACCGTATTTTTTAACATACTTTAAGGAAAACGAAAAACGTTAACATAACTATGTATTTTAATAGCAAAATCCATAAATAAATATTTAAATCACTAACAGTCAGCCTTTAATACATATATAAAATGTAAATTCTACCTTTAATAATGTCATTTTTCGCTCTATTTCTATTAAAAACTTGACAGATCATTTGATAAAAGGTATTTTTACATAAGTAAGAAATTCGTTTCTGGCATAAAGTTGGAAACTTATAAATTAAAAAAGTAATTCCATGAAAAATCTAATGTTATTATTATTAGTTATTCCTTGTTTAGCTGCTACCAGTCAAAACATGGACAGTATTTCAAAGGCTTTAAGTAGAGGTGATGTAGAATCTCTATCTACTTACTTCGATGAAAATGTAGAAATTGATGATGACTTTTATGATAAATCAGAAGCAAAGGATGTGGTAAAAAAATTCTTTTCGAAGAATCCAGCCAAATCTTTTAGCCTAATTCACCAAGGGACTTCCAAAGGAGAAGATTCCAAATATTTTATTGGAAACTTAAATGCAGGAAGTGGTACTTTCAGAGTGTATGTTTACATGAAATTATCAGGAAGTCAACCACTTATCCAAGAACTTCGATTTGATAAAGAATAGTTTTTTCATAGTTAATTAATAACGATTAACTATTAATTTCAAAATATAAAAAGGAGCATTCATTAGTTTGAATGCTCCTTTTTTGGTTAGTTTAGTATCAGTTTTGCTGACTACTGCCATTGATTATTAACTTTGTCTTTATTTACAGAAATCGAAGAACTCAAATTATTAATACTTATATGCTCCTTAACTTAAATACCTTATATGGTTCAAAACAAAACAGGAACACTCAACTAAATGAATGTTCCTGTTTTCCATTAACCGTTAATCATTAACAGTTAACCACTATTTATGAATCGCTAATTTGATGGCTCTTTGAGTATCACCTTGACGAATCTGAATCATATAAATTCCCACAGGTAGATTCGACGTATTCAATACATACTGACTTCCTTCAAACGAAGTGCTTTGCAATTGCTTACCACTCATCGTTGATAGTCTAATATCATATGTTTTGTTTTCTGAATTATTGATATTAATATAAGTAAAATCAACTGCTGGATTAGGGAAAACAGTTATATCCTCAAATAAGTGTGGATCTTGAACTGCATTTGGTGCTTCTTCAATAAATGGATTAGACCATTTTTCATTCGTCAAATAATTATCATCAGTCAATGTTTTCATAAAGTTGACCAAGTTTAATTTTTCCTCATCAGAGAAATCTAATCCAGTTGGATCACTCATCCAATTAAAAAATGAATTCGGATGTGATTGTAATCCTTCGCTATAAAAATCAACTACTTCTTCCAATGTCTCAAATCGACCATCGTGCATATAAGGACCAGTCACTTCGATATTTCTCAAGGTTGGCGTTTTGAAAACACCATCAAAGAAAGGATCATTTGTCCATCCACCCATTCCTGGATCAGCAGCTACTGAATCTAAACCATTAGTAAAGTTTCCTCCATTAAGCATAGAGCTAAAAGTCGAAGCTCCAAAATGAGGAGTAGCATGGCAAATTCCACATTGTGCTTCAAATAAATCCATTCCTTCATGTTCACTTGATGTAAAATCTGCAAATCCATTTTGTAATCCTTGATCAAATTTAGATTCAAAAGACGTATACGATCGAACAAATTGAGCTAATGCATCTCCAATTCTTTCTTCCGTTATCGCTGGAGTTCCAAATGCTTCAGTAAATAAATCAGAATAATAATCTGTCCCTTCCATGATTTGAATTAATTCAACGATATCTAATCCTAATTCATTAGGATCGATAATTGGTTGAATGACCATTTCCTCCAAAACAGACTGACGACCATCCCAAAATAATTCATTGGAATTTTGCCAAGCAATATCATTGATATGTAAAGAGTTTCGAGTTGTTTTGGTTTCCATAATTCCTTCACTCAAAGCTACATCGTCTGCAAAACTTAATTCTTGCTTATGACAGCTTGCACAAGAAACCGTTCCATCTAATGATAATTTTTTATCGTAAAACAAAACACGACCAAGTGTAGAACCTTCATTAGTCACTAATGATAAGGTATTCCCACCGCCACCGCCACCCCAAGGATTTGGAGCATTTTGAATAAAATCAGGTAAATCTGCAATTTCATAATCTAGCATTACATCTGGCAAATCTAAAACCTGATTACTAAAAGTAGCCGATGAATAATTAATGGCAGAGATCATTTTTTTGCCAAGAGGAGTCATACTCGTTAATACTACGAGTAGAAAAACTGCAACTAAGGAAAGGTAAATTTTCTTCATGATAATAGTTTTAGTTGAATAATTTCATGTTCATGAAATTACAAGTCAATTAAGAAAATAGAAGTATATAAATATGTTCCAATCAAATGGAAAAAAGCTGCTTAACGGATTAATTAAAGGAAACAATCACTTAAAATCAGATCGTCAAATCGGATGTTTCTTGGAGAGATTTTCGGCGTGGAATAAAATTAACTTTATAATTTTTGTTAAAAATAGCAAAAATCCATTTGTCATACAAATGTCAGGAGGGAGGGATTTTGCAAATTATTAAGCAAATTGTTCAAATAGATGTGGATTTTCTTTAATAAATGAATTGAATTTTCGGCGGCTAGCTACAAAAGTGATTTTTTTCCCAAAAGTTCCTGGCTCCTTTAAAATGATGTGAATGGTTCGGAAAATCACAAAATCACGCTCTTCAATATTTTCAACATTGGACCATGGGTATTTATAATTCTTAAAATAGTTGGTAGCAAAAATATGTGTTTGATCCATCTCAATTCGCTTGAGTCGAAGAACTGTAAAATAAAAAAACGCTATCCCAACTAATAAAAAAACAGTAATCCCATATCGAAAAGTCTGAATCGGGATACCCGCAAAATGGCTTGTATCCAAAAACCAAACTGCCATCGTAAATGAAAAGAAAATCACCGTCCAAAAAATTGGTACGAATATTTTCAAGAATAAAGTAAGTGAAGTCGAAACTTGTTGCATTTGTTATTTTTGAATGATTGATTTTAAATTTTGAATAATTTAAAATTATAGTTTACGGTCTTTTCCTTAGAGCCTTTTCTTCTGCCGCTTCTTTGGCTGCTGCATTTTTAATGACTCTTCTAGAAATTATGATGCTCACTTCGTATAATCCAAATAATGGAATTCCAATCAAAAATTGAGTCACTACATCTGGCGGAGTGACAATGGCTGCCAAAAGCAAAATAATCACAATTGCATGACGGCGATAACTTTTCAAAAATTCTGGAGTGACTAATCCTATTTTCGACAAAAAATAAACAGCAACTGGCATTTGAAAAACGATACCAGTTGGCAAAGTAAAAGTGATGATTGAAGAAACATAATCGGAAAGATTCGGTTCGAATTCTACTCCATCCATAAATTGATAATTTGCTAAAAAAGTAAGCGCAAAAGGACAGATTACAAAATACCCAAACGCTACTCCTGACAAAAACAAACTAGAGCATGAAAAAACAATTCCCCTTGCGGCCTTCAATTCATTTTTATGTAAAGCAGGTTTTATAAATCGCCATATTTCCCAAAATAAATAAGGAAATGCGAGTATCAATCCGAAGATAACTGACACTCGAATATGTGTCAAAAATGCTTCAGTCGGAGTCTTGATATCTAAAGTGAATTCAGGCGGATAAAAGCAAGTTACCTCTGATAAACTACAAAACATTTGATAGGTTGGAAAGCTTTTTAACCGAGGCCAATTCAACACAAAACTGGTAAAATCTTTTGCAATAAATAAAATAATAGCAAATGACAACAACGCCACTACCGACCGCACCAAGTGCCATCGCAAAGCCTCTAAATGATCCAAAAAGGACATTTCTGACTCTTCTTTCATATTGTCTACATCGACTTGATCTAGTGCCATTGGTTTGAAATTTTCCTCAAAAATAGCATTTTTTAGTTAGGTGTGAAAAAGGATTGGAAAGGAAGTTTAAGACTTAGATTTTTTCTAAATAAGAAGGTTTAATATGAATTACTTTTTTACGACAGCTTTCTTTTTTTTATAATCCAAAATACTCAACGTTTCATCACAAAAATCATAATCTGCTTCTACATTAGAAGCTATAATTATCGAACGATCTTGACCATATTTTTTGATTAAATCTCGATACCAATTCATTCCCTGAATATCCAGATTTGTGGTGGGTTCATCCAACAGCAGCAAAGGTGAATCGGAACAAATAGCCAAAACTAATTTTAAACGTTGCTTCATTCCTGAGGAGAAAAAACGAACAGGTTTATCTTTCGATTTTTCAAAATTTAAAATTTTAATTAAATCGGCAGGTGATAATTGATCGGTAAAAGACTTAAATTTTTGATGAAACTTGATCGCTTCGGTAAGTGTAAATTCTTCAATCAAATCAATATAAGGCGCCGCATAACTAATCTTTCGATAAACATCTTCGATCGGTAATTTTTTGCCTTCCAATAAAAAATCCACTTTACCCTTCGATGGAGTCAGATGACCTGACAACACTTTCAGCAAAGTGGATTTCCCTGAACCATTCGGTCCTAAAATTGCATATTTTTTTCCCGCTTCAAAAGTGAAATTGACTCCTCGAAAAATCCACTCATAGCGATATCTTTTTCCAATATTACGAAAGGATACTTCCATTCCCATTTCCGTTAACTCTGATTCGTGGACTAACTTTACCTCCATTCATGTGGCGATACCCTCTGATAATTCCTCGACTCGCATCTTTGATAAAATCCAAAATATTTTCTCTTTCAGGTGTCTCTGTCAAAGTGGATTGGATTACTTCCAAAGCTTGTGAAGTGTTGTGCCCTTTTTGATAAAGCAACCGATAAATGTTTTGAATATTATTGATTTGATCGTCAGAAAAACCTTTCCGTCGCAAACCAATTGAATTAACTCCTGCATAAGAAAGTGGTTCTCTAGCTGCTTTGATATATGGTGGAATATCTTTTCGCACCAATGAACCGCCACCAACCATTACATTATCACCAATTCGTACAAATTGATGAACTGCCGTCAAACCTCCAAGTGTCGTTCTTGGTCCAACTTCGATATGCCCAGCAAGTGTTACATTATTGGCCAACACACATCGTTCGTGAATAATGCAATCATGTGCAATATGACAATAAGCCATAATCAAGCAATTATCTTCGATAACTGTTTTCCAATTGGCTGTTGTTCCGATATTGATGGTACAATATTCCCGAATGGTTACGTTATTTCCTATTTCTAGAAAAGTACGTTCTCCTTTATATTTTAGATCTTGCGGAATAGAACCAACTATTGCACCAGGGAAAACTTTACAATTTTCACCTAATCGAGTTCCGTTCATAATTACCGCATTTGGAAAAATCTCTGTATTATCCCCAATCACTACATCTTTTTCAACCGTAACAAAGGCTCCGATTTTTACGTTTTTTCCGATTTTAGCTTCCGGATGAATATTTCTTATTGGATTCATGATTGAGCTTCTTTCAATATTTTTTCAAAAAATATAGATTTATAAAAATGTAAAACGGTTTTCTTTGAAAAAAATACTACTGTTTTTTAATTATATAAGTGAGTAATATCATAACGTACGATTGCTCAACTTATTCGTGTGGATTAGACTTTATTCTAAGTGATTTTTCAAATAAAGTCGATTTAATTTCTTTTTACTATTTGAGCTGTTAACTCTCCTTCCGATACTATTTTATTCCCAACATATGCTGTTCCTTGCATATGACAAATTCCTCTTCTGATCGGAGACAATAATTCCATTTTAAAAATCAAAGTATCGCCTGGCACTACTTTTTGCCTTAATTTCACTTTATCTATTTTTAAAAAATAAGTATCCCAATTTTCTGGATCAGGAACAGTTGACAATGCTAAAATTCCTCCTGTTTGCGCCATCGCTTCTATTTGTAAAACACCTGGCATAACTGGATTCCCAGGAAAATGTCCTTGAAAAAATTGCTCATTAAAAGTGACATTTTTTACCCCTACCACATGACTTTCACCTAATTCAATAATTTTGTCTATTAATAAAAACGGATATCGATGAGGCAAACGTTTGGCGATTTCTACCACATCGTAAATTGGGTTTTCGTTAGGATTGTATTTCGGTTTATTCCTAAGCTTTTTTTGTTCGACTAGTTTTTGTTTTAATAACTTTGCAAACTCAATATTAGCGGTATGCCCTGGCTTAGTTGCAACGATTCTCCCTTTTATCGGTTTTCCTATTAAAGCTAAATCGCCCATCACATCTAATAATTTATGTCGAGCTGCCTCATTCTTGAATTTTAATTGAATGGTATTTAAAATTCCTTCTTTATCAACCTCCACACTTGGCTTTTCTAGTTTCTTTGCCAATGCATTCAACTCCTTCTTTTTCATCACTCTATCCACAATAACGATTGCATTGTCCAAATCGCCCCCTTTGATTAAATTTTGTTCCAACAATTGTTCTAATTCATGTAAAAAAACAAATGTTCGACAAGGAGCAATCTCTTTTTTATAATCATCAATTGACTTCAAAGAAGCATATTGATGCCCCAAAACAGGAGAATTAAAATCTATCATCGTCGTCACTTGAAAACTCTCACTTGGTAATGCCATTAATTCAGCTCCAGATTCCTCATCCTTAAATGAAATAGATTCTTCAATTACGAAGTAATCTCGTTCTTCTTCCTGCTCTTCGATTCCAGCTTTGCTCAATTTTTCCACAAATTCCCTCGCACTTCCATCCATAATTGGCGCTTCTGGCCCATCGATATCAATCATCACATTATCAATTTGTAACCCAAGTAAAGCAGATAGTGCGTGCTCTACAGTCGTCACCGATGCTTCGCCAGCCGAAATTGTCGTACTTCGATTAGTTGAACTTACTCGATTTACATCAGCTGTAATTACTGGTTGATTTTCGAGATCGACTCTTTTGAATTTGTAACCATGATTAGTAGCTGCAGGATGAAAAGTCATCGTAACTTCTTTGCCTGTGTGCAATCCAATTCCTTTTACTTTTACTGTTTTCTTAATTGTAGTTTGCTTCATTTCTGCTTTTTGAAAATTCGATTTTTTTTTGAAAATTCGCACAAAGATAGGTCTTTGTTAAGAAAAAATGAGAAGAAGGTTAGTTTTATAAAAGAACTAGTTAATTCAGCATTACTTTAAATGCATTTTAAAACTAAAATATGATTCCTTTAAATAAGACTAAAAAACAAGCCTCTTCCCCTATGTTTAATGTAATTATTTTTTGAAAGCTTTATTTGATATTCCAACTCCTATGTCATTTGCTTTTTTAGCAAATTCACTTCTTTAGATAATTCTGGTAAATTCTTAAAGACAGCATATGATCTTAAATAATTCGCATAATTTATGGCTGGAGAACCATAAAGGGAAGTATTTTCTTTTTTCACACTTCTGGCCACTCCTGATTGCGCTTGAATTTTTGCTCCATTTGCGATTTCAATATGTCCGACAAAACCAACTTGTCCCCCAATCATACAACTTTCTCCGATTTTAGTACTTCCAGCTACTCCCGTTTGAGCAGCGATGACAGTATTTTTCCCAATCTCAACATTATGAGCGATCATAATGAGATTGTCTAATTTTACGCCTTGACGAATGATCGTAGATCCCATTGTTGCTCGATCTATCGTAGAATTCGCTCCCACTTCTACATCATTTTCAATAATCACATTTCCAATCTGGGCTACTTTTTTAAAGGAACCATCTGCTTCAGGTGCAAAACCAAAACCATCTCCACCTATCACTACGTTAGCATGCAAAATACAGTTGCTTCCAACTTCACAATCATGATATATTTTTACGCCTGAGAAAAAAGTGCAGTTATCTCCAACTGTAGCATTTTTCCCAACAAAAACTTGTGCTTGCAGAGATGTATTATCACCTATCTCAGCACCTTCCTCGATTACCACAAATGGTCCAATGTTTACATTATTACCAATTTTAGCAGAAGGATGAATTGCAGCTTGAGATGAAATCTCACCTTCTTGAGCACCCTTCTGAGCAAAATTTTCCAACAAAAAAGAAACTGATTTATAAACATCTTCCACTCGAATCAATGTCGCCGAAATGGGTTGGGATGGGACAAAATCTTTACTGACTAAAATAATAGCAGCTTTAGTAGTATAAACGTAATGTTCATATTTTGGATTGGCAAAAAAACAAATAGAATCTTCTGTGGCTTCTTCAATTTTGCTAGGCTGACTAACCATCACATCAGGATTACCTTCGATGGTGCCGTTTAGCGAATGGCTAAGATCTTTGGCTGAAATTTGCATGTTAAAATACGGGTTTAGCGATAGGTTAAATTTCCTTTCGCAAAGGTAAAAAATAATTATCGCACGAGGTCTTTTTTCGATAAAATGGGATATTATCACCATTTAAACGATATTCATCTTTATTTAGCTTATTCCACTTTTACAAAAATGAAATACACTTTCCATTTCTTCCTTTTTTTGTAAAAAAAAATTATCCGTCTATCATTCTATTTTCCAATGATTATCTTTGCGCCTCAAAATTTGGAATTTCACATGCTGATTTTCGCTAATTTTTCTTAAAAAGACAATTATGGAATTTTCAAAAAAAATAAAAATAGGCACTCGTGGAAGTCGACTCGCATTGTGGCAAGCAGAATTTCTCAAAAGTCAATTGGTCGAAATTGGAGTTGAATCAGAATTGGTTATTATCAAAACTCGAGGTGATCAAATTCAACATATCGGTTTTGATAAAATGGAAGGCAAAGGTTTTTTCACAAAAGAAATTGAAGATGCCTTGTTGCGAGGTGATGTTGATATGGCTGTTCATTCGATGAAAGATATGCCAACCAATTCGCCAGAAGGATTGGTGATCACCGCAGTTTCTTATCGCGAAGATCCTGCTGATTGGTTATTGATTAGAAAAGAATCTGTTGATATTAAGTTGGATTTGAGATTGAAAAAAAATGCCATTGTCGGAACTTCCTCTGCTCGACGAAAAGCACAAATGTTAGATTTCAGAGATGACATTGAATTAAAAGATATTCGTGGAAATGTGCCGACTCGAATCGAAAAATTACGCAAGGGAGATTTTGATGCGATTCTTTTAGCTGGAGCTGGTGTGCAAAGATTGGAATTAGATGTCTCGGATTTGGAAGTACTCAAATTTAATGTTAGAGAATTTGTTCCTGCTCCTGCTCAAGGTGTTTTAGCCTTTCAAACTTGTGTGGATGATAAAGATACTCGACGGATTTTGAAAAAAATTCATCACTCTGATGTGGCGAAGTGTACCAATATCGAACGGAAGGTTTTAAATCTCTTGGATGGTGGTTGTCAATTGCCGATGGGTGCATATTGCGAAAGAGATGCTGATGGTAATTATCACCTTTGGGTAGCTAAAGCCGATGCTTGGAATGGTGCGGTAAAAAGAGTTCGATTATCTTCAAGCACTAGTTTTGAATTGGCTGAAACCGCATTTAATAAACTTAATGGATAACACTTTCCGCGTAGCAGGCTGCTTTAGCTGACACGAAAAAATAAAAACGCCCATTGTATATTTTTTCCTAGGTCAGTTAAAGCAGACCGCTACGTGGAAATCACCACTATAATCTAAAAAAAATAATTTATGTTTTTGTTTTTTCATATCAATGCAACTGGACGACCTAAAAAATGGAATACTCCACCAAGCGATACTTTTTTCTGGCCTCGATTATTTCAAATTTCTTGGCAACAATATAATGACAAAGGTGAAATCCAAAATTCCGCAGACTATATCATCAAACCTCAAGGGTTTGAGGTGCCTATCGAAGTAGAAGATTTCACCAAAGTAACTCCTGAACGTGCAGAGGAAGAAGGTGTTGAATTAGAAACAGTTTTAAAAGAATTTTCCAAACTCGTAGACGAATCAGAATACTTAATTGCACACAATATTAAGTTGGCGGGAAATGTCGTGGAAGCAGAATTCATTCGTACCAATACTCCTTCTCGCTTGATGGCATCTGACCAATATTCATTGATGCAAGAGGCAACTTATTTTTGCAAAATTCCAGCAAAGGGAGGTACAAAATATAAATGGCCTTCGCTCCAAGATGTGCATATGGCATGTTATGATTCTAATTTTGCAGATGCATACGATCCTTCCGTTTGTGTTCAAGCGGTCGCGAATTGTTTTTTCTATTTGTTGAAAAAAGAAGAAATAGATGTCTTCTAAAAATCAATTCAAGTGAACTTACAAAAGATCCAACAATACATTGCTGATTACAAAAAACATCTTCAATCCACTCGCGATTTTGAAGCAGGTTATAAATGGGAATCACTTCAAGTTTTTCAAAACAATTGGGATATCGAAGCTGCTGATTTTGGAAAAATGTATGACACAAGTTTTCAAAATAGTGAGACTCGAAGGCTTTGGAAAGGAGATAATTTTTTCCCAAAAGAAATGATGTTGAAATTTATTGAGATGGCTCCTGACTTTGTGAGAAATATGTTTCGAGATCTTTTTGATGAAAATAAAAATGTAGAAAATCGGATTTCTCGTTTTCAATTTTGTTGCGACAGTTTGTTGAGTGAGTACAAATCTAAATTTCCGTTGACGATTGAGAACCGTCATTTTCATTTGGAAAATCATATGATTTCGATGTACTTGTGTTTTCGATTTCCAGAACAATATTCATTTTTTGAGTATCCTTTTTTCAAACAAGCGATGGTAAATATTGGCGTAACTAATTTACCAACTCAATTTGACATTGCCCGCTTTTTTAAAGTAGCTCGAACACTCAATTCCTTTTTACAAAAAGATCAAGAGTTGGTTATTTTGCAAAAAAAGAAATTACGACCGCAAGTTCATTTTATGGAAAACACTTTACTTCTTGTGAATGATTTTTACATTTTTATCAGTAAAAATTAGAAAAGAAAATAAATCCTAAAAATGGCAGGCTAGGATTTTTTATCCTGTCAAAATGCTAGACACTTTCATTTTTTTCTGACAAAAAAAGTATTTTTCTAATTTGGAATGTTTTGTGCAGACTCGCAACCAAACGCTTTATATTAAGCGAGATGACTTAAAAAAATACACACATGGTAGATTTCACTTCAGACAAAAACACTTCCCAACATCCATTTAGAACTTCTTATAATGATGGCCAATTGCTCGATGCTTATTCGCAAACTGTAATTAGTGTTGCCAAAAAAACGAGTGATGCCGTTGTTCAAATTCAAGTAAAGAAAAAGCCAACTGCACAAAAACAGAGAACTCGAAAACCGCAAAATCCATTTGGAACAGGTTCTGGTTTTATTATTTCAAGCGATGGGTTTATCGTTACGAATAGTCACGTGATCAAAGGCGCTCAAAAAATAACAGTCAATTTACAAGATGGCCGACAACTTCCTGCACAATTAATTGGTGATGATCCAGCTACTGATATTGCAGTTTTACAAATCAATGCAGAGAATCTTTCTTTTATAAAATTTGGTGATTCGGATGCTTTGCAGGTTGGACAACTCGCGATTGCAATTGGCAACCCTTTTGGTTTTCAGTATACGCTTACCGCTGGAGTAGTGAGTGCCTTGGGAAGAACTTTACGAACAGAAAGCCAGCGATTAATTGATGATGTAATCCAGACCGATGCTGCACTTAACCCAGGGAATTCTGGTGGTCCATTGTTGAATTCTTTTGGGGAAGTGATTGGTGTGAATACTGCAATTATTGCTTCTGGGCAAGGACTTTGTTTTGCTGTTACTTCTAATTTAGCAGAATACATTGTTGGGAAATTAATCATGGATGGAAAAGTAAGAAGAGGTGTAATTGGTATTGCTGGGCAGACAGTTCGATTTAACCCAAGAGTGATTCAACGTTTTCAATTGGAAGTAAAGTCAGGTGTTCAAGTTCAACAAATTGAAGCGAAATCTGCTGCTTATAATTCTGAATTAAGAAATGGTGACATTATTGTTGGATTGAATATGTCAAAAATAAATTCGATTGATGATTTGCATAAATTACTGGATGAGAAATCAATTGGGCAGGCTGTTCAGTTAGAGGTCTTGCGGAATGGGAAGAAGGAAAAAGTACGGGTCATTCCTGCTGAATTAAAACCCTAATGTAGCTGCTGACTTTAGTCGGCAACAAAAAAAGATACAGACAAGGTGTGTATCCTTTCGCAACCGACTAAAGTCAGTAGCTACGAATCAACATTTTTCCAATAAGTATATTCAAAATCCTCCCATTCTAAAACCAACCTCCCCTTCACAGGATTTCTAACAATATACCAAATTATATTAACCAACTCTTTTCCATTCCTTACATAATGATCATAACTTTCTCTTTGCCAAAAAGCCCCCGTCCTACCTAAAAATCTATTGATCTCGTAACTACTACCTCCTTTGATTAATTTCATTATTTTATCAAGTTGAATATAATTCTCTTCATTTATTTCACTTTCATTCTTAAGACCGTTCAATTGTATCGCTGTATCAATCAGCAAATGTACATGATTAGGCATTATACAATAACTCAACAAATCATATAGCTCTCCATCATATTGATGTATTTTTTTCATAACAATTTGAGCTACTTTTTCGCTTTCCAAATATCTTACCCCATTATACACCTTATCTAATCCTTCATCAAAACGTTTAAAAAATATTTTTTGTTGGCGATAAATTTCAGCTTCTGGATTAAGCCAAAATGAGGTTCTAATTTCAAATACTTTTGCCTCAAAATCCTCCGTTAGCTTTTGCATAAATCCATGAGGGAGAGAACCATGTAATCTAAAGGTTACAAAAAATGTAGCGCCAATAGGCAAAATATGAGGGAGAGTTCGTCGGTAAAATGTTTTCATCATAGTAGCTGCTGACTTTAGTCGGCAGCAAAAAAAATATAATTTCAAAATAGTTTTCTCCCATTAAATATAACATTCAAAAAATTAGCAAAAAAATATTGTTTTGTTCTATTTGTTAGAACAATATGCTTCTTTGTCGTTTACTAAAAAAAGGGTGGAAAGACTTTCGTCTTTTCCACCCTTTTGCGGCCAACTAAAGTCAGCAGCTACTGCTACATATTTCTACGATATTGACCGCCTACTTCGTATAGTGCATTCGTAATTTGTCCAAGGGAACAAGTTTTTACTGTCTCCATTAAGTGCTCAAAAATATTTTCATTCCTAATCGACGCTTGTTGTAAATCTTTCAAATTTTGAACAGATTTTTCAGCTTCCGATTGATGTAAATTTTCGAGTGTTTTTATCTGATTTAATTTCTCTTCCTCTGTTGCTCGAATCACCTCTTCTGGAATTACCGTTGGAGAACCATCTTTTGACAAAAAGGTATTCACTCCAATAATTGGAAATTCACCTGTATGTTTTAACGTCTCATAATGCAAACTTTCATCTTGAATTTTACTTCGCTGATACATCGTTTCCATCGCACCGAGCACTCCTCCCCTTTCCGTAATTCGATCAAATTCTAATAACACCGCTTCCTCTACTAGATCTGTCAAATCATCAATAATAAATGAACCTTGCAATGGGTTTTCATTTTTTGCCATACCCAATTCATGGTTAATAATCATCTGAATGGCAACTGCTCGACGAACACTTTCTTCCGTTGGAGTAGTAATCGCTTCATCATAAGCATTGGTATGAAGACTATTACAATTATCATAAATCGCATACAATGCTTGCAAAGTTGTTCGAATATCATTGAACGAAATCTCTTGCGCATGCAATGATCGACCTGAAGTTTGGATATGATATTTTAATTTTTGAGAACGATCATTTGCTCCATATTTCATCTTCAAAGCCTTTGACCAAATTCGTCGTGCAACCCTACCGATCACCGCGTATTCTGGATCTACTCCGTTCGAAAAGAAGAAAGAAAGATTCGGTGCAAAGTCATCCACATTCATTCCTCTTGACAAATAATATTCTAAAAAGGTAAATCCATTTGATAATGTAAAAGCTAATTGTGAAATTGGATTTGCTCCCGCCTCTGCAATATGATAACCTGAAATCGAAACAGAATAAAAATTCCGAACTTTATTTTCGATAAAAAACTGCTGTACATCGCCCATCAATTTTAAAGAAAACTCGGTGGAAAAGATACAAGTATTTTGCGCTTGATCTTCTTTTAAAATATCTGCTTGCACCGTTCCTCGAACAGCATTTAATGCTTTTACTTTTAACTGTTGATAAATTTCTGATTCCAAAACTTGATCGCCAGTAACTCCCAACAACATCAAACCTAATCCATTATTTCCTTTTGGAATTTCTCCAAGATATTTTGGTCGAGTTAAATTTTTATCATCATATAATTCTTTCAATTTAGCTTCCACTAAATTTTCTAAACCATTTTCCTTAATATAAATTTCACATTGCTGATCAATTGCTGCATTCATAAAAAAGGCACAAATCGTAGCGGCTGGGCCATTGATCGTCATCGAAACAGAAGTCGAAGGATTACACAAATCAAAACCTGAGTACAATTTTTTAGCATCATCCAAGCAACAAACACTTACTCCAGAATTTCCAATTTTCCCATAAATATCAGGTCGGTGATCTGGATTTTCTCCATAAAGTGTTACCGAATCAAAAGCTGTTGACAATCGATTGGCAGGCATGTCCGCTGACAAATAATGAAATCGAGTATTCGTTCTCTCCGGCCCACCTTCGCCTGCAAACATTCGAGTTGGATCTTCTCCTTTTCTTTTAAATGGAAAAACTCCCGAGGTAAATGGAAATTCTCCAGGCACATTTTCTTGCAAGACCCATTTTAAAATTTCGCCCCAATCTTTAAATCTTGGCAACGAAACTCTTGGTATTTTTAAGTGTGAAAGTGAAGTTGTAAACGTCGGAACTCGAATTTCTCTGTTTCTAACTTTGTACATAAATTCATCAGCTGCATAAGCTGCTTTTTTCGCTTCCCAACCATCAAGGATTTTTTTGCAACGTCCATCCAAATCCAATTCTAACTCTTCATACGATTTTTTCAAACCTTCTAAAACAGCTGCTCTATTTTCAATTCCTTCTTGTTTTTCAATAATTGAAATGGAATTTTTCATCCCAAATAATTGTCGAGCTACCTCACATTGTTTTTCTACCCAACGATCATATTGTCGATTATTTTCAGAAATTTCAGAAAGGTATCTTGTTCGATTTGGCGGAATGATATAGATTTTCTCACTCATTCCATCGTCTAGAGAAATGTTTGGTTTTAAGTTCGCACTCGTTTTTTCAACAATTGTCTCCATCAATTTTTTATACAAAACATTTGTCCCTGGATCATTGAATTGAGAAGCGATTGTTCCGAAGCAAGGCATTTCACTCGGAGGAGTTTCCCACATTTGATGATTGCGTTGAAATTGTTTTTTCACATCTCTCAAAGCATCTTGTGCACCTCTTTTATCAAATTTATTAATCGCAATAATGTCGGCAAAATCCAACATGTCAATCTTTTCCAATTGAGTGGCCGCGCCATATTCAGGAGTCATCACATACATTGCCACGTCAGAATGATCGACAATTTCCGTATCTGATTGACCAATTCCAGAAGTCTCCAATATGATTAAATCAAAGTTCGCCCCTTTCAAAATATCAACTGCCGACTGTACATGTTTTGACAAAGCCAAGTTCGATTGACGAGTCGCCAACGAACGCATATAAACTCGATCTTGATTAATAGCATTCATTCGAATCCGATCTCCTAACAATGCTCCTCCGGTTTTTCTTTTCGATGGATCAACAGAAACAATCGCAATTGATTTATCTTCAAAATCCATCAAATACCTTCGTACCAACTCATCCACCAAACTCGATTTCCCTGCTCCACCAGTTCCAGTTATTCCTAAAACCGGAATATTCTTCGTTTCATTTTCTTTGTTAATTTGATCTAACCACGCTTTATTTTCTTCTGGAAAATTCTCCACAGCTGAAATCATTCGAGCAATTGCATGAGGGTCTTTTTCTGCAAACTTCTTTACCTCACCATTTAAATTTATTCCAACTGGAAAATCACATCCTTTCATCATATCGTTAATCATTCCCTGCAATCCCATTTCTCTTCCATCGTCAGGTGAATAAATTCGAGTCACTCCATACTCATGTAACATGTCAATTTCTGAAGGCAAAATAGTTCCACCGCCACCGCCATAAATTTTCACATGACCAGCACCTCGCTCATTGAGCAAGTCATACATATATTTAAAAAATTCATTGTGACCACCTTGGTAAGATGTCAACGCAATTCCCTGCACATCTTCTTGAATAGCAGTATTGACAATTTCTTGGACAGATCGATTGTGTCCAAGGTGAATAATTTCAGCGCCGCTACTTTGCAAAATTCGACGCATGATATTGATCGCAGCATCATGTCCATCGAATAAAGAACCTGCTGTAACAATTCGGATTTTATTCTTCGGTTGGTACGGAGTTATTTTTTCCATAAATATATTTGGTTATTAATCCTTTTCTAATCTAACGTAAAAAAAGGACTCTGGTTCAAAATGTACGTTGCGGCAAAATTACACTTTTTTGCTTTCGATTCCTTTAGAAATTCACGGAAATAGTTCCCGATTGTCTAAAATTATTTAACAAAAAAATACTCAAAAACACTAGATATGATCATAAAAAGTAAAACTATCAATCTTAATATGATTTATTAAAAAAAGATAATCTACTTTTACATTTATGAAACTTTCCATTTCCAAAATCAAAATCCTTACGTTACTTGCGATTCCTATCGTAAGTGTTTTTTTACATTGGAAAGTTTTAAATCTTGATTTAGTGAGTATTCATGTTTGGAGACAAACACAAACTCAAAACACCATTCAAAGTTTTTACGAAGAAGATTTTAACCTTCTTAATCCTCGACGAAATAATCGAGGATCAAGCGATGGAATTCTCCGAATGGAATTCCCTATCATGCAATGGATTTTTGCAGGTTTTTTCAAAACACTTGGTAATCACCTGATAATCAGCCGATTACTTTCTCTTTTAATTGGATTCCTCTCTATTCTAGGGATTTATTTTTTGAGTAAAGAAATTTTCAAAAGTGAAATTGCTGGTTTGTTGAGTGCTTGGTTTTTTAATTTCTCCCCCTCTTTTTTTTATCATACTGTCAATCCTATGCCTGATAATCTCGCGATGTGTTTTGCGATTTGGGGATTAGTTTTCTTTTTTCTTTTTGGAAAAAAATTAAGTGTATCAAATTTAATTTGGAGTGGTATTTTTCTGAGTTTAGCTGCTTTGACGAAGTTACCGTTTATTCTATTTGTAAGTGTTCCATTCGTTTATCACTTCCTTTTTCAAAAAAAAATAAATAGTAAAAACACACACTTCGCTTTTTTCTCAATTTACATTTTACAACTTTTACCTTTAGCTTGGTATGTTTGGGTTATTCCTACTTGGAAAGGAAATGAAGTTGCCAAAGGGATGTTTATCAACCAAGAATCTTTTTCTGATTTGTTCGCCATTATTTCCGGAAACTTAATTTCTACCCTCCCAGAATTACTCCTGAATTATGCGGCTGTTCCTCTTTTTCTTTTTGGAATATTTCAGCTTTTCAAATTAAAAATTTATCAAAAAAAACTATTTCCAGTTTTTGGAATTCTATTGTTAGGATTGATTGCGTACTTTTTATTTGAAATGAATTTGATTGGCTTGATTCATGATTATTATTTATTCCCTTTTTTGCCTTTGCTATTTTTGATGGTTGGGTTTGGAGGTTTTCAACTTTGGAAATCAAATCGACAATGGGCAAAAAATTTAGTTTTAGTGGCAATTTTAATAGCTCCATTGACTGCTCATTTGAGAATTGCCAGTCGATGGAATTTAGATGATGTTGGTTTCAATAAAGATTTTTTGACATATAAAAATGATTTACAAAATGCTATCCCAGATGATGCACTTTGTGTAATTGGGAATGATGTATCAGGACATATTTTAAGTTATTATATTCATAAAAAAGGCTGGATTTTCAAAAACGATAATTTAACCAAAGGAATTTTAGAACACTATATTTTGGATGGGGCGACTTATCTTTACTCTGATAGTGATATCGTCAATTCTTCAAATGATATTTTAGAATTAATAGATTCAACGATATCCAAAAAAGGATCGATCCATATTTATAAATTAAAATCATTACAAAATTTTGAAAAGTAGTAGGCATCTATTATTCTATGTATCTGCTCTTTTTATCATAATTTTAGCAGCAATAATTAATGGATTTCCCTTATGGTATCCAGACACATCGACCTACCTAGCTTCTGGGTTTGAATTGGAAACTCCTGCAGATCGTCCCATCGGATATGGTATTTTTATTTTACTTTCTAGTTTGAATGGACTTTCAGTCTGGCTCGTTATTCTAGGTCAAGCAATTATTATTTTCTATCTTTTACGTCTAACTTTTCATTATTTTTTCCCTAATTGGACAAAACAAAAAACGTTAATAACATTCCTTTTACTTTCTTTATTTTCTAGTTTTTCGTTTGTAACGAGTCAATTAATTTCTGACATTTTTTCTCCTATTGGTGCTATTTGTTTATTTCATTTGTTCTTAAATCGTACTTTAAAAAAATCAAATAGAAATTGGCTCGTTGGTATTTATATTCTCTCCGTCGTTATGCATATGTCTCATGTAGGGATAAATATGATTTTGATTATTATCCTATCCTTATTTTCAAAAGTACTTTTCCATAAATTTGAAATCCAAAAAACTATCATTTTTATTTTGCTCACCTTCAGTTGCGTACTGTCAATGGGATCTGCTTTGGGAAAATCCACGCATGTTTTTTTTATGGCTCGACTTTCTGAGAATGGAATTTTGAAAAAATATTTAGATGAGCATTGTGAAAAAAAAGATTATAAAATTTGTGCCTTTAAAGATAATCTACCGACAACTGCTAATGCTTTTTTATGGGAAAAATATAGTCCCGTATATCATACAGGAGGTTGGGTTGATTCCAAACCTGAATACGTAGAAATAATAAAAGGGACTTTTTCGAGTTGGGAATATCTAACTTTACACATCGAAGAATCTTTTGAAACGACTAAAAGACAACTGCTGTTATTTGAAGCAGGTGATGGAAATATAGCCTACAGAGATGGAACTAGTTTGTTTGAACGATTTCAAAAATATTTCCCAAGAGAATTTGAAAATTATAAAAATTCAATTATTTACCGAACAGAAGATAAAATCATGCGTGATTATTTTGCAAGCATTAATTCTGTTCATTATTTCGTCGCATTCTTATCATTTTTAATCAACTGCCTATTTCTAATTTTTTATAAAAACAAAAAGGAAGTTTTCTATTGGTTTGTGTGTTTTTTGATGGTGACCATTTTGGTTAGCAATTTTTTAAATGCATCTCTTGTCGTCAATGCTCATCGGTTTGGAGCAAAGGTATCTTGGTTATTATTACTTTCTGCTTTGCTTGTGATTTTTAATTTCAGGAAAAAATAAATTCACTCCTCACCCAAAAACTACTTGCTCAAATTCACTCAACATCATAGCTGTCGCTCCCCAAACTATTGCTCCCTCAAAATCAAAACAGGGTACATTTTTTAAGATAATATTTTTCCCACCTTTAATATCTCTGATTTTTTTATTCTCATTTTTATTTAATTCGGCAACTGGAATTTCTAAAATATTATCCACCTCTGAAGGTTGCGGAACAAACTCAGGCGGTTTTTCCAAAAAACCTACAAACGGATGTACTAAAAAATTACTCACAGGAATGTATAATTCAGTCAACCTTCCCAGCACATTTATTTCATCTCTTGGCACTCCAACTTCTTCCTCTGCCTCTCGCAATGCACCTGCTAAAAGTGATTCATCGTCCTCTTCCAGTCTTCCACCAGGGAAACTAATTTGCCCGCTGTGGCGATCTTTTTCATGAGGCATTCTTTGAATTAAAGTGAAATGCCATTGGTCGTTTTTGGGAAATAATAAAACTAAAACGCAAGCAACGGTGGCATCATCAGATGCACCTTTATAATGTTGCCGAAGGGCAGGTGCCATTGCCAATTGGGCGGTTCTGCCTGGAAGAGTTTGTGCTAATTTTTGTCGAATATTATCTATCATAATTATTGTGGTACTACGTGCCCATCTGCTTTAGCAAACAGACACATTATAATTTGCTAACAGTTGTAGCTGTATAAAGTTACTTTCACCAAGTCAAACGACTCATTCACCAAGTCTAAATTCTTTTTATTATTTTTTTATCTGACATTTAGATTTATGTTTTACAACAACTCAAAAGTCGTTGTGTATTTAACCTAAAAATTTAAAATTATGTTGACTAAAAAACTTTATTGTTTAATTCTTGTGGGAATTTTATTTCCCTTTTCTATTTTTTCACAAGAAACAGAAAAAGAAATAAATGCTTCTATCGAAGAAGTAAGAATTCATCTGCAAGGCGCAGAAATTATTCGAACCGATCAAGTGACGCTTCCAAAAGGAAAACACAAATTAATTTTTACAGGTCTTTCGCCGATGATCAATCAATCAAGTATTCAAATTTCGACAGAAAGTGAC
This sequence comes from Saprospiraceae bacterium, assembly GCA_045106765.1. Lineage (GTDB taxonomy): Bacteria > Bacteroidota > Bacteroidia > Chitinophagales > Saprospiraceae > CAJQQY01. The sequence goes on from JBGCFD010000035.1 coordinate 35,721, forward strand.
GATGTCAATATTTTGTCAACCACAAGTCGAATTAATTTTTTAAAAGAGAAAAAAGAATCAAATCCTGCGATTGTTATTTTGCAAGATTCTTTAATCTTGATTGCTGATAAAATGCAGAATTTGGCAGATGAAGAAGGTGCGATTACTCAAGAGAAAAATTTATTAGAAAAAAACAGACAACTTTCTGGTAAGGAGAAAGCAGTAGATTTCGAACAGTTAAAAGCAACCGCTGCATTTTATCGAGAGCGTTTTTTAGCCATCAATAAAGATTTTTCTAAAATCAGAAAAGAACGCGCTAAATGGCAAAAAGAACAAAGAAAGATTCAACAACAACTCAATGAATTTAATGCAGGAAGGCGACCGACTTCCGAAATTTATCTTGCATTAAATTGTGACCGAAATGTCACGACTACTCTTCGAGTTCGTTATATTGTGGGGAATGCAGGTTGGTCTCCGATCTATGATTTGACAGTCAAAAACTTAAATGAACCTATTAATATTAAGTATCGTGCGCTTGCATTTAATGATACTGGAATTGATTGGAATGATGTAAAAGTGGTTTTATCAACCGCTGATGTAAACCAGAGTGCGACGCTTCCAATTTTGAATCCTTGGTTTATCAAAGAGAATCTTCCACAGGTTTATGCAATCAACCAAGGTCGTTTTAATAATATTCAAAATAGTAACGTCTACATTCAGGAAGAGAAAAAAGCTAAGGATAATTCTAACTACCAATATGATAATCAAATTCAACTAAGTCCTTCGACTGGCAATGTTCGATTTGAAGAAATCGAAATCTCAGAGCTGAGTTCTGACTTTGAAATAGATCTTCCTTACACAATTCCTGCTGACCGAAAACCATATTCAATTATTGTTAATGAAGCTGAATTACCTGCGAATTATGGACATTACAGCGTTCCGAAAATGGATAAAGATGCTTTCTTGCTAGGGCAAGTCGTAGGTTGGGAAGACTTGGATTTGATGCCTGGCCCGATGAATATTTATTATGATAAAAGTTTTATTGGAATGGCGCAATTGGACACTCGAAGCCTAAGTGATACTTTGAACCTTTCGCTGGGTCGTGATTCAAAAGTTCTAGTCAAAAGAACAAAACTCAAAGAATTGACTAAAAAACAATTTATGCAAGGCAAAAAGAAAATGACGACTGCCTACAGAATTACCGTTAAAAATAATCGAAACCGAGCAATTGATTTTGAACTACTCGATCAAATTCCTATTTCCAAATTAAAAGAAATTGATGTCGACGTGAAAGATATTGCAGGCGCTAAATATTACGAAAATACGGGAAAATTAAAATGGGATTTCAAACTTCAACCAGGTGAATCCAAAACTGTGGAGTTTAGTTTTTCTATCACTTACCCAAAGGATAAAGAAATTAAAATTGATAAAGGTAGAAAGGTCGTGACACCTAGATATTACTAGTAGGCAGATGTTTAATTTTCAGTTAGCAGTTGAACAGTCTAACTGAAAAGCGGTGATTTTCAAAAATGAAAATCACCGCTTTTTAATTAACAGTTTATTGTTAAGCATTAACCGCTAAAAATTTATTTCTTATTCGAAATTTCTAAGTATTTTTTCAATGCCATAGTCATCGAAGGTGTATCAGGTGCAGGTGCAGGAATATTTATAGTTAATCCTTTTTCTTCAACTGCTTTTTGAGTAGCACTTCCGTAGATTGCCATTCGAGTATTTTTTTGTTTGAAGTCTGGAAAGTTTTCATACAAAGAATTGATTCCCAGCGGACTAAAGAATACCAATACATCGTAAGTTACATTTTCCAAATCAGATAAGTCTGCACTAACCGTTCGATACATCATGGCATCTTGATAGTTAATCTCGTTAGCTTCTAAGAAATCAACTACTTTTTTTGCACCTAAATTATTACAAGGCAAAAGGAATTTTTCTTTATCCTTATGCTTCATAAATGAAGGTTTCAAATCCTGAATTAATCGCTTACCAGCAAAAACCTTACGTTTTCTATAAACAATAAATTTTTGCAAATAATTGGCAATGGCTTCAGACAAACAAAAATACTTGGTGTCTTGTGGCATCTTAATTCTCATCTCTTCACACATTCGAAAGAAATGATCAACTGCTCCTTTTGCTGTTAAAATAATTGCGGTGTACTCGTCCGGACGGATTCGAGTTTTTCGGAATTCTTTTTCAGTAACGGGTTCAACTTGGATAAATTGGCGCCAGTCTATTTGTAGGCCAAATTTTTCTTCCAGTTCATAATAAGGCGATCGCTCAGGTTTAGGTTGTGAAATCAAAATACTTTTGATCTTACGATAAGACTCCCCCTTTGCTTTACTATTTGATGACATTCAAAATTGTTTTTGCATTTAGAAATTAACCTCTTTTTCTCAAAAAAGAAGGTGTCATAATCCTTTAAAAACTTATTGAATTCCTGTCCCACTCGTTGCTATTTTCCACAAAATCAGGACAGGGGCTATTTCGACGGCACAAAGGTAAATAAAAAAATGAAATTTATTACGATTTAGAAACTTTGAAGCAATAGATAATCCTCGAATACTGCGAAAAAAATACACAATTCCAATAATTATAAAGGAAAGATAAATTACGATAGGTATTATTTCGGGTGGAGCATAAGCAATAATGACATTCGCAACAAATAAAATGATACTTAAAACTGTTCCAAAAACCGTCATTGTCATACTATATATACTTGTTTCTTTTTGGATAGGAAAAACCCAACCAATAATATTAATCACTAAATGTTTGAGAAAAACCAAACCTGATGCAATTCCTGTTGTCAGCATCAATAATGACATATTAGAAATCTCAGGAGTAAAATTATAATACCTTAAAAGTAGATATATATATATTCCCAAGTTGAAAAGAAATATAACATATAAAATATAATAAGGAATATAAGCAACTGTTCCTTTCTCTCGATGCAGCATACGCATCACATTCTCATTAGTAAATGCGTGATATGCTTTGGTGATTTGTGCTCGATAAACACTCAAACTCAAGGCCAAAGAAATTAACATCGCCAAGGTCAATGAAAACCTAAAGTTTTTATCATCTGTTGCTTCTGTTATATTTGATTTTTCCTTGGGATTAGTTTTTTTGCTAGGCGAGATAATAGGAGGTTTAGTTTTTACAGGCGTCCGAATTACATTGAATGGATTTTGGCTAACAGCTTCCACCTCTATTGATTCCTCAATAATATCTCCATTAGGGGCTACTGTTTGTGTTTTTTTATCTGCTCGATGTTGCAGTTCGAAAGGATTAGTTCCACCTTGACCAATCAATTGGCTACTCCAAAATAACAGAAATAGCACACCCACAATATTTATTTTTTTAATAAAATTCATATTAGCTGCAAAGTTAATTGGTTCTTTGATAAATCCCGTGTTTTAAGTCTGCTAAAAGTTGAAAACTATATTCCTTCTATCGTTTTTATTTTTAGGTTTTAGCTGCTCAGAGAATTTCTCCAAGAACGAGTTAATTTTTTCTTCTTTACCGTGCTCTTTTGTTTTTGCCACAAATTCACACGAATTGCTCGATTTTTTTGATGATACTATTTCAGAACTAGTACTAAAATCTGACAAGTCAGATTCGTTCGAATGCTCACAAAAAGCAAAATTCGTAAAATTCCGAATATTTTAACTTGTTGAAATAATTTTGAGTAGTAAGATTCTGGAGGCTTTCGTGAGATTAGTGTGAATTTGTGGCAACCTTTAAAAAGTGTACGGTAGAGAAATTTTTTCTGTGATTTTTTTGAAATTTCCTTTTTCTATTTTTTAATTCGACTTTCTTGTTAATGTGTTGTTAAGCATTTTACATTACCAGAAATAAGCAAGAAATTGGAAAGTATAGAAAAATGACGAGCAACTACTTTTCAAATAAATCGTTTTACTTTGAAAGTAATTTCTTTTAAACAAATTTCATGTCGAACAAAATAATCATCGGAGTAGTCACTTTAGGAGCGTTGGCGATCATCGGAATCATCAGCATTCAAAGTTATTGGGTTCTCAAAACATGGGATATTAAAAGTAAAGAATTCAATCAAAGTGTCAGAATTGCCCTTCGGAAGGCCACAGAAAAATTAGCCGAATCGGATCAATTCGAATTGCCTTCCAAAGAATTAGTGACTCAGATTTCATCTAATTATTATGTCGTCAATACCGAAGCAAGTATTAATTCAGGGAATTTAGAACATTTCTTACGACAAGAATTGGAAGTGCTTTCGCTCAATGAAGATTTCGAATATGGGATTTATGATTGTTCAAGTCAAGAAATGGTTTATGGTAATTATTGCGCCTTTGATAATCTAAATACCGAACCAACAAAAAAAACCGAACGATTACCTGAAGTAGATAAATTCACTTATTATTTTGGAGTCACTTTTCCCAATCGAGAAAGTCATTTGATGGGTGAGATGCAATTGTCTATTTTATTTTCGGCACTTTCGTTGGTTACGATTTTGTTTTTCATTTATGCTTTGACGGTTATTTTGAGACAAAGACGATTGTCTCAGATGCAAAAAGATTTCATCAATAATATGACGCATGAATTCAAAACGCCAATTTCTACGATCAAAATTTCTTCTAATGTTTTTTTAAAAAATGAAGTCATTAAAAACGATGAGCGCCTTTTTCGATACGCCAATATTATTAATGTACAAAATGATCGACTTAACAATCAAGTAGAAAAAGTATTGCAAATTGCTCGGCTAGAAGGTGACTCTTTTGAATTGAAAAAAGAAAAGATAAATGTAAATACATTGTTAGAAAGCATCGTCAAAAGTGAAGAAATCAAAATCACTCAACTTGGTGGAAATATTTCGATGAACTTCCTAAGCAAGAATTCCATCGTTGAGGCGGATAAATTACACCTTACCAATATCATTCATAACCTGCTCGACAATGGAATTAAATATTGTAAAACGGTTCCAAAAATTTCTATCGAAACAAGAGATATTGAAAACAAAATAGAACTTAGAATTGCGGATCAAGGTATCGGAATCAAGAAGGAATTTATGCCTCAAATTTTTCAAAAATTTTATCGAGTTCCTACAGGAAATGTCCACAATATTAAAGGTTTTGGATTGGGTTTATTTTATGTAAAAAATATATGCCAAGCACATGGCTGGAAGATTGAAGCAAAAAGTGAAGAGAGAGAAGGAACAGAATTTATAATAACAATGAGAAAACATGACTCATAATCAAAAATAATATGACAATGAAAGCACACTTATTTTATGTCGAAGATGATGAAAGTTTGAGTTTTGTAACTCGTGATAATCTAGAATTGGAAGGATACCAAGTCACCTATTGTGAGAATGGACAGAAGGCAATTGATATTATAAAAACAGAGGATTTTGATTTATGTATCTTGGATGTTATGTTGCCTGACGTGGATGGATTTACAATTGCAGAAGAGATTCGGAAGCGAAATAAACAAGTACCTATTTTATTTTTGACAGCAAAGTCATTGAAAGAAGATCGAATCCGTGGCTTGCGGTTAGGGGCAGATGATTATATCACCAAACCTTTTAGCATTGAAGAATTGATTTTAAAAATTGAAATTTTTCTCAAACGAAGTCAAATCATAATTAAAGATGATGAGCACCTTTTCCAAATTGGAAATTTCACTTTTGACCATAAAAATTTACAACTCAAAAATGAATCTATTAAACGTCAACTCACTCAAAAGGAAGCCGACCTACTCAAATATTTTATCGAAAATAAAAATGAAGTACTCAAGCGTTCTGATATTCTGGAAACGCTTTGGGGGGAAGATGATTATTTTTTAGGAAGGAGTTTGGATGTTTTTATTTCTCGTTTGCGAAAATATTTAAAAGAAGATAAGACCTTGAAAATTGAAAATATTCATGGGGTTGGATTTAGGTTTATGACAGCGAATTCTTAAAAAGAATATCGAACAAGGATTTGAGAAGTTTGACGATATTTATTATTCATAGAGAAAACAAATAGCATCGTCAAACTTCTCAAATCTCAAATCCTTGTTCGATATTCGTTATTCGTTTTTTTTCTCAACTACATGCGTCACCTCCTCCAAATTCCAATCAATCACCAAACCTCCCGCAAGACTTTCTGCAATCTTTTTTCCATACAAATGTTCGCATAAATAAAGTGCTGCTTCAAAAGATTTAGCACCACCAGCAGAAGTGATAAATTTTCCATCATGCACAAATAAAACTTTTTTGCCATCAACTTTATCATAGACTTTTAATTGCGGAAACATCTTTTTATACTTTGGAATATCACTTGGAAAAGTCGTCGAAGCCACCTCGTCCAACAAACCAGCTTTTGCCAAAACAAATGCTCCATCACAATGTGAAGTAACAAATTGTGCTTCTTCTCCTACCCTTTTCACAAATTCAATCATTGCCTTATTTTCCAAATCAGCATCCAAATGATGCTCTGCACTTGGCACTACCAAAATATCAAATTTTGGCATTTCATCTTTCAAGTAATTATAATCTGGCAACAAACGAATTCCTTCAAAAGTCAAAACAGGTTCATATGTATCTGCTACCAAAAACACATTCATTGGTTTGATATTTTTTCTAAAAATAGTATGTTGGAAAATATCCCAAGGTGCGGTCAATTCAGTATTATACACACCATCCATGATTAGGAATGCCACATTGTATCGATCAGAAATCACCTTCGGGGAAGGCAAAGGAATTGAAATTTCATCTTTGGAAACACTTTGTTCTTGGGCCGATTTTGGCGAATCGCAATTTTGCAAAAAGAGAAAAAGAAATGCTAGGAAAAAATATTTCATGATTTGTTTTTTTACAAATCTAAACATTTTTCCTCCCCTATCAGGACTTTCCAAGTCTTGAATTATTCTTATCAAATTTGAATTTTATGGGACTTGGAAAGTTCTGCTAAGAGTCGAGATCATTCAGTCCATATTGCTCGATGATTCGGATTAAATTTTTTGCCAAATTTTTATCTCCTGAAAATTTTCTTTTAGCTAATCCTTTTGCCCACCCTTGATAATCTGTTGTACCTAAATCAACTAAATCTGCAAATTCTCCAGAAGTAATATATTGACTATGATTTCGAAAACTCATCCATGCAGATTCGTAAACCCGATAGCAAACACCTTTTGAACTTCCCATTCCGCCATCCCAATTATCACCGCAAGGGATCGAAAAATGATTATTGTAATCTGTTGATAAATTGCTATAACCACCTTGACTATGCAACAACGCATTGGCTAAAATAATCGACGCTGGAATTTGAAATTTTTCTTGTTCACTTTTTGCAACATGTGCAAAACGTTCTAAGTATGCCTCTTTTACCGATTGATCTACTGCATCTAATTTCACTAAAAAATCTGTTCCCTCTTTTCTCTTCTTAAATGGATTACCAAAAAAATTAAATAACGAAGTTCCTTTCTTTTCCTCCTTGGCGATTTCTTTTTTTACAGGAACTTTCTCTGTTAATTTACTTTTCTTTTTTTTCTGAGGGGAAGATATTTTCTGAGTAGGTGCCTGGTAGTTTTGAGGACGTTCTTTTTCTACTTTCATAGGTGCATTAAGATTAAAGTTTAAGCTTAAATCTTTGCGAATAAATACAAATGCTAATACCACAAAAAGCACCATTGTAAACCAATTTATTCCAAATGGGTTTTTTATTTTTTTAGGGGAGGATTGACTGAGCATAACTATTTCTTTTAAGTAAAAATTCTAAGTTTCTTTTTTTGACAAATCAAATTTAAAACAAAATGTTTTTAAAAACAACACAAAATTAAATTATTTTAAACTTTTTGTTGTTTTTTAATCTCGTAACAATATCGCTCCATCATTTCTAAAATCATCTAATCAATTAATAATCAGCGATTTACTCATTCTAATTAATTCTATTTGAAAAAAATAATTTCCAAAAAAAAATCTCGAATCTTTCTTTCAAGATTCGAGATTTTAATTTTTTCTTAAAAAATTCACCCTTTCCTAATCATTGCCCACGCATTTCAGTTGCTGCTTGCTGTAAATCAGGATCGTTTGGTGCAATGCTTAGACCATAGTTAATATACTTAGCTGCAGTCGTTCGATCACCTAATTGCTTGAGAAAATACTCATATCCCATTTTATAACTGAAGGTCGTTAATTCTCTCGTCCAAGAATTGTTACTTTTAAAATGATTCAAATAGATGTCAACTGATTCATTCGTTTTTTGAACCTTAATAACACTCTCGAAAGTTTCCAAAAGTCGTTCAATATTACTTTCTAACCTGTAAAGATCGGTAGCTACTTTTACTTGCATTTTTATGGCAGAACTATAATTTGGATAAATTTCCAAAGATCGATCAACATATGATTTTACCTCTTGCAAAACGACTTTCTTCTTTTCTCTATCAGTTTCTCGTTGGACATATTTTTTAAATAAAGCGGTACTCATGTAGAGATTCGCCCGAGCACTATTGGGTGAATTTTGGATAGCGGAAACATTTAAAGTATAACCATTTTCCCAATCTGGAACTCGGGTAATCGTTTTAGCAAAATAACCTAAAACTAAAATACCAAGCAGTCCAAGATTAATGACTGGCGAGGGTAATTTTCGAGAAATCAAATAACCTAAAATAATACAAAATCCAACCGATGAGAAAAAGACAAATCGATCATTCATAAATGTTCCAACAGAAACAACCAAGTTCGAAACGGCAAAAAGTGGAATCAGAAAAAAGAAAATTCCATAAGCCGGAATACTTTTTTTGCGCAAACCTACAACTGCAAAAATGCCCATTCCTGCATACAATAAAAAGGAAAAGATTGTACTAATATTTCCCCAAGTCATAATTGGAATATGATATGGATAATAATCATGTGTGAGAGGATGAGGAACTAACAATAGTTTTACATAAAGTCCTAAAGTGTAAAATTTAGTTGCCAGAGCTTCTGCAGCAGACATTTCCACAAAAGGGTTATTCATCAAATCTCTCGAAGCTTCTCCCCCACTCAAATTAAACATATTGGTTCCACCGATCGCTTCATTTCTCATATATAAAAATATCAAACTCGCCACCGCCAAAGGCACTATCGAAATCGCATTTTTCTTAAAAGAACTATTGGTAAAAAAATAAGTGGTCAACGGAATCAAGGCGATAAAAGTTAATACGTGTTCTTTTGCCAACAGTCCGAAAAGAAAAATTACGCCTGACAAAACTAAATGAATTGGTTTTTCACTAGCAATATATTTTAAAGTAAAAAATAGGGCAGCAAGTGCTCCTGTCAATGCTAAAATTTCATCACGCCCTTTTACATTTGCAACTGCCTCAACATGAATCGGATGCAAAACAAAAAGTAAGGTAGAAACAAACGCTAAGGTCAAATACCATTTAGATTGAACGGCAGGGAAAAGTACAGACATTAATCGAAACAACAACAAAACTAATAATCCATACAACAAGATATTGATCAGGTGACTAATTCCTGAATCAGAGTAAGCTGCATGGAAAAGGAATTGCTCTTTGTTTTGATTGATCTCTTCTGATGAAAAATGAGCATTCAGTCCATTGAGAAAACTTTCTTCATCTGGAAAAATAACTTCAAACAGATTTCCGTCTGCAGTTATTTTATCCATACGAGTTGCTAAGGCTGGATTTTTTTTAAACTCTTTAGTCCAATAGTTTTCAATTTTATAATTTTTTTGACCAAAAATCTCATGCTCTACTGCGAAAGTGGCAATCGAAAGTGGTCGATATCGACTTCCAGGAAGAAGATTAACTTGTTCTCCAAAATAACCAACCATACTTTCTGTCCCAAAAATTTCAGCTATTCCATCAAAGCCTTTTTTGACTAATGCATTTTCATGATAAACGATTTTATCATCTAAAACGAAATCAAAGGATCTAGTTTGTATGTATAACCCAATAGAAAGAACAAATAGAATCAACGCTGGGATCACATTCTTTTTCCAAAAACCATTTTCGATAATTAGGTCTGGGACATTCGATTTTTTAACTTTCTTAGAAGCTGGAGTGGGCTGCTTTTTAACTGATTTTTTCTTTGCCATAAGATTATTGAATTAAAAACTTTTGCAATATGAATATTTATAAAGGTTTTTACAAAAAAATCAAAGATAGGTTTCCTAAGGAATGCATCAAAAATAAATTCAGATTCTTGTCGCATTCCTTAGACATCATTCAATAAAATAAAAATCAATTAGTTTCAAGCAACTCTATGACAAAAAAATGCACCATTTAAGTTAGTCCTCATTCTTTAAAATGATTATTTTTACGCAAAACAATTCAACCCAATGTATCGGCAACTCCTTTTCCTCTTCCTTTTTACCATTCTTCCTCTAGGAAAAATATTGGCACAACCTGAGCCATGTATTGATCCTCCAACCATGACTTCCTTTTGTGAAGATGCATGTATTATTTGTGATATTGATGGCTTTGAAGGAAGGCATGAAAGTTCAATTAGTGGATCAGGGCCAAGTGATTTTTGTACGATTATCCAGCATAATATTCAATGGATAGGATTTATTGCAGGAAGTGTAGATTTAGAAATTAACTTGGCTGTCTCGAATTGTGTGCAAGGTCCAGGTTTAGAAATTGGAATTTATGAAGGGATTAATTGTGAAAATTACCAACAGGTTTCTCAATGTTGGGGTGCTCAGACTGCGGTGGCACAAGGGACAAGTAAAAATTTTTCTAATACCGTTCCATTGGTGATTGGTCAATATTATTACTTGGTGATGGATGGTGCATTTGGAGATAATTGTGATTGGAAATTCACGGTCGTCTCAGGTTCGACTCAAGTTGCGCCTTTGACTACTTCTGGAAATATTTTAGGAGATGAAACTGTTTGTCCTGAACTCCCATTTATTTATAATGTAAATGCTCCATCAGGCGCAACTGAATTTGATTGGACGGTCAATGGCTCGGCAATTAATACAACAGCAGATTCGATTGAATATATTTTTCCAAATGATGGAAATTATACGATTTGCGTTACTGCTCGAAATGCATGTGACGAAGGACCTCCCACTTGCACCGTTGTGCAAGTTAACTCTGTACCTGATACTGAAATTATAGATTTCCTTTGTGAAGGAGATTCTTTTTTGGTAGCAAATACTGTTATTTATGAAGGAGGCTTTTATCAATTTAATTTAGAAAATTTTGAAGGATGCGATAGTTTGGTGATCGTTGATTTGACGGAAATAGTTACGCCAGTTCTGAACATTGATGTGGATATTTGCGATGGGGATACCTTATTTATCGGATCTACTCCTTTTACCCAAACTGGAATCTATCAAGAAGTTTTAAGTTCTGTTTTTGGTTGTGATAGCATTATCAATTTAGATTTATTTACCATCGTTTGTAATATTACAAGTGATGATTCTTTTACACCTCCGATTTGTTTTGGAGAGAGTTCCGGGAGTATTGATTTTAATATCGTGAATGGAACGCCACCTTTTACCTATACTTGGATGGAGCTCAACAATACACTTTCAGGGAATGGAAATATTACTTCCGCTGGAGAAATTGTTACAATTGATAATTTGCCGAAAGGAACTTACTTAATTACCATTTTGGATAATTTTGGAAATAGCGATATCATTATTTCAGAGGTAACTGAACCAAGTGAAATCAGCTTGGATTTTATAGCATCAGATTTTAATGGAGTAAATATTTCTTGTGAGAATAGTGTAGATGGAAATTTGCAAGCCTTGCCAACTGGTGGAGTTCCCGATTATACTTATGTTTGGTCTTCGAACCAAACGAATGACCTGATTAACAATTTGTCTGCGGGAAATTATACTGTAACCGTAACTGATAATTCGGGATGTTCGATTGTTGGAAATTTTGAAATGATTGCACCGCCTGCTTTGAATTTAGTCGCTGAATTTAGCAACCCAATTTGTGATGGACCAAGTACTGGTTTTGTAAATGTGATTCAAAATAGTGGTGGAATTGCTCCTTACTCTTTTAGTTTAGATGGAAATAATTTCACAACTGACCAACTTTTTGAAGGTCTGACGGAAGGAACTTATGAGTTGGAAATGATGGATGCCAATGGTTGTATGTTTTCCATAACTGAAACATTGGTTGCACCACAAATCCCAACTGTAGATTTAGGTGATAATGTTACTATCAATTTAGGTGAAATTTTTACTTTCCAAACGGCTTTTAATAATGTCAATTTGCAAGAAATCATTTGGACACCTAGCGATGGTTTTGACTGTGAGGATTGTTTGGATCCTACTTTTTTGCCTTTGAATTCTGGAAATTATACATTGTTTGTTTCCTCGGAAGATGATTGTCCTGCGACGGATTCGATTACCATTACTGTCAATAAATTTCGTCAGTTTTTTGCACCAAATGCATTCTCTCCTAACTTCGATGGGTACAATGATTATTTCACTTTATACGGCGGTCCAGAAGTTGAACTGATCAAAAAACTTACTGTTTTTAATCGATGGGGCGCAGTTGTTTTTGAGGGAAATGATTTGGAATCGAGTGTAGAAACACAAGGTTGGGATGGAACTTTTAATGGAAAAACGGTCAATCCAGATGTTTATATTTGGATGACGGAAATTCAGTTTTTGGACGGGGAAGTGATTTCGTATTCAGGGGATTTGACGGTTACGAAATAGTTCCTTCGAATATCAACATTGGATATTCTTTGTTCGATATTCCCTTTCTGTCTGACTCCTATTTCCAAAAAAAATGAAATAATTTCCAAAAAGTTTAGACCTTGTGATTCGATTTCAAAATCTAAAAAATCTAAAAACCATGCGTTTCATTTTATTCATCTTATTTGGAATATTTTTAAGCACTACTCTTTCGGCACAATTCAATATCAAAATTGGATATCAATATGGATTGATCAAGCCAACTAATCACAATAAAATTATTGATCAAATAAATGCCAATAATAATTCCTTCGATAATTATAATAAAATGAAATCTTTAAAATCATTTCATGGAGTCAATTTTGGCACTCGGTACCGAGCAGGTTATATGGGATTGAATTTAGATTGGACTCCAAAATTTCAAGTGATCGAATTCGACGGCATCAACCCTACAACTGATGTGAATGACTTTAGAAAGCTCTACTATCGATTCGATAGTTATTCATTGGGGGTGGAGTTTTTTATACAACAATTTTCTTTTGGAGTTAGTTACGATTGGAATAAAATGAGAATTAGATCTGAAGATACAGAGCGAACCGATCGACATGAAATATTTAGCAGTAGGAGTACAAGTAGTCAATTCTTCGTTAGTCTTAATGTTTATGGAAATGAAAATTTGACGATCGCCTTACAACCTTACGTGCAAATTCCTTGGACTAATTTTGACTTAACCAATTTAGAAAATGATTTAAATACTGGAGTAAATTTGAATGATTACGAGGATGGATTTGTAAATTATGGAATAAAGCTGGTTTTCCAAAATGGAAATTACGAGGATTAATTTCTTTTGGGAAAAGAAAAACAAGGCAGTTTAAAATCAAAAAAGCAGCTCATCCGGATTGGTGAGCTGCTTTAGCGTTTTTTTGTCAACTTAGTTGGGTTTCGCTAGCAGCCTAACTGATTCTAACTTTTCCTAACTAACATAGGATTAAATTTTGACAACTTAGAATTTCGTAAGATGAACCGAGTGTTACCTATTTATCGAATTTCTAACTTAATAACGATACTAAAACATCGTATGCTGCCTTCAAGTTGTATTTTTTTTACTTTTTTTTCAAGTTTTTTTCTAATTTTTTAATAAAAAATTAAATTTCTTCTTTTGGAATCAAAAAAGAAAGCCTCTACAAAAAAATGTAAAGGCTTTTCCCAACTAAACTGTTCCAAAAATTCTTGTTTATCGATTGTTCTTTCAAAAATGAAGAAGTCAACCGAATCTATATTTTATCAAAATTGATTATTCAATTTCGTTGCTGATTCAAATAATTAAAAATATGTTTTTTGAGTTAAGAATTTTGCAAAAACCATTAGGTTTTAAAAATCGTGTGAAGGTAGTTGGGCCGTTATTTTTTTCGGCTAATAGGATAAATTGAGTAGGTGTAAAATGCTTACCACAAAGGTAATCTATACAATCTACGCTTAAATACCCTCTTGGTGGTATTTTTTATATCATAGATGTTTTTGATCTTAAAGACTATTTTGGAAAACTCAATTACTTTTTATCCGCACCTGATGTGGACTAGTTTTGGGGATACGTTCAATGATTCCACGGGCTTCTAAATCAAGTTTTACAGTCACGACATACCAAATTACTCTTCCATCAAAGGTTGGTTGTAAATTTATTTCCAATTGATCAGACAAATCTTGATATGTTATTTCTCCTTCTTGTTGAATCATTTGAAGCATCGCATCTTTAATCACATTATATTTACTCAAAGAAATGTTTGTTCCTTTTTTTCCAGCAGGATGAAGGGTGAGTATTTTTTAGACATAATTCTTTTTTTTAGAAAATCCATTAAATTAGTAGATCCGATGATTAGATAATCAGGATCAGGTAATTCAATCACCTGATTTCCTAATTCCCTGACTAACTAATTAACAGACTTACTTAATAACATAATCAATAGTCAAATTGCAAAGTGTCCGCACGCCCAATTTCATCGAACTTTCATCAATAAAAAAATCAGGTGTATGATGAGAAGCAGCTTCTGCTGGATCTTGTCCTTTTGGCATTCCACCTAAAAATAAAAATAGGCCTGGTACTTTTTGAGCATAAAATGAAAAATCCTCCGCTCCTGTTCGAGCATCAACTAATTTTACATTTTCCTTGCCAGCTACTTCTTGGACAGTTGGCAACATTTGGCTCGTCAAATCAAGATCGTTGAAAGTAATTGGATAACCTCTTGTAATTGTTACTTCTGCTACCGCGCCTGAACTTTCTGCAATTTTGGTCGCTGTTAATTTTATTTTTTCATGAATCTTTTTTTGCATTTCTACATCTAATGTTCGAATCGTTCCAATCAATTCTACTTCCTCTGGAATGATATTGCTACGCACTCCCCCACGAATTAACCCAATGCTAATTACTGCACCTTCTTTAGTCAATTCAGTTTGGCGACTAATAATTGTTTGCAAACCACTTATGATTTGAGAAGAAGCGACGATTGGATCTACTCCTGCCCATGGCGTTGAACCATGCGTTTGTTTTCCTTTGACTTTGATTTCTAATCGATCAACAGCAGCCATCGTTCCGCCAGGTTTATAGCTAATTTTCCCAACTTCAGTTTTGGAATTAATATGTAAACCGAAAATAACATCCACTTTTGGATTTTCCAGAACACCTTCTTTTACCATCAATTCTGCTCCTCCTTCTTCCCCCTGAGGTGCACCTTCTTCAGCTGGCTGAAAAATAAACACAACTGTTCCTTTGATATCTTTTTTTACTTTTGACAACACTTCAGCAGCTCCCATCAACATCGCCACGTGCGTATCATGACCGCAAGCATGCATCACTCCTACTTCAATATCATTGTATGTAGATTTCACTTTTGATGCAAAAGGAATATCCACTCTTTCGGTTACAGGAAGAGCATCCATGTCTGCACGTAAAGCTACAGTTGGCCCAGGCTTTCCACCTTTTAGAATTCCAACAACACCCGTATGGGCTATTCCTGTTTTCACCTCCAATCCTAATTCACGAAGATGGTTGGCTACTTTTTCAGCAGTTTTAAATTCTCGGTTCGATAGTTCTGGATTCTGATGAAGATGTCTTCTCCACTCAATTACTTTAGGTTCAACTTGGTTAGCAAGCGCGTCAATTTTTTGTTTTAATTCCTTTTTTGAAATTTCTGTATTGATGTTAGTTGGCATTTGGGAAAACCCAATATTCAGTATCATTAAGCAAATAAAAAAAATAAAAAATTGTTTTTTGAATTGGTTCATCTTGTTTTTTTTAGAAATATTTTTAAAATATATATTTAAGAAAATGGTCATTTTAATTTTAGAAAAATAACATTTTCACTACTTTTAGTCTCTTGAAAACTAAAGATCTTTTTAAATCCTGTCATTTCGCTTCCTAAAAATAAACAACATTTTTTTAAATCCAACAAACAAAAAATAACTATGTACAAATCAGTTTCTCTCAAAACATTAGAATTATTTTTCCTTTTTATTATTTGCTCTACTCCTATTTTTTCTCAAACTCAAAAAGAACCAAAGTTCGGAAAGATCAGTCTTGAACAGTTACAAAAAACGGTAGACGAGAAATTCCCAGATGCACATGCAGTCGTTTTGTTTGATTATGGAACTGCTTATTATCGTTTCCTTCCAAACGCAGGTTTGCGACTCAATACGGAAAGACATATTGCTATCCAATTTTTTGACAATACAAAATTTGACTTGGCTACTTTTGAAATACCTCTATATCACAATACCAGAAACAAAGAGAAACTGGAAGGTGTCAAAGGGTACACCTATAACCTTACAGATGGAAAATTTGATCGAGTAAAATTTTCCAAAAAGGATATCATTAAAGAAGAAATTCATGATAACCTTGATGTAAAGAAGATCACCATGCCTAATGTAAAAAAAGGTTCTATCATTGAATTAAGATATAATGTTGCTTCTGATTATTATTCCTCCATGAACCCTTGGTATTTCCAAGGATCTGTTCCAACCAGATATAGTGAATACAATATTGAGGTTCCAGAATTCTTTACTTTTAATAAAAATATGGCTGGTTATTTTTCTCCTCATATCAAAAAAAGAAAAGAAACTAGCATGGAAGGTTTTAGGGTTTTTACAGAAGGTTGGGCAATGACAGATTTACCTGCTTTTGAAGAAGAAGATTATATGCGGTCTTATAAAAACTATATTTCAAAACTAAATTTTGAATTAAAATCAATACAAATACCATTTAGAGGAGTCGAATATTTCACACAATCTTGGGAGAAAATTAGAGGAGATTTAATGAAGAATAAATATTTCGGTGGTGCTTTGAAGAGAGTTCGAAGTTCAAAAATGACTGATATTGTTGAGCAATATGAAAGCGGAAGTGATCAAGAAAGAATGATTGGCATCTATGAGCATATTAAAAAAAGCATGAAGTGGAATGGGCGAAAAAATAAATTTAGCCGAACAGGAATTGCCAAAATCTTAAAAGAAGAAAGTGGAAATTCTGGAGATATTAATCTAGCCCTGATTGCCACCTTGAGGAAAGCAGGCTTCAAAGTGGATCCTGTCGTTTTGAGTACACGTGACAACGGGATGCTTCCATTAACTCACCCTTCTATTGATAATTTGAATTATGTAATTGCTGCGGTTCAATTGGAAGGAAAAACGATTTACTTAGATGCAACAGATGATTATTATCCAGCAGGAATTTTACCTTTAAGATGCTTCAATGGTAATGCGGTAGTTTTGAAAAAAGAACAAGCAGTACTTACTAAAAATTTAAAACCTCTTGCTCAATATAAATCTGTTACTCAAAATAAATTAACCATGACCCCTGATGGAACTTTGGAAGGAATCATGAAAAAAACTAAATCGGGCTATCAAGCCATCAACTTTAGAAAAGCATATGATCGAGCAGATAATGAAGAAGCATTTGTTGAAAGTCTTCAAAATAAGCAAGAAGGATTGACTATCAAAAGTTATACAGTTGAAAATGTAATTGATTCCTACAAGCCAATCAAAGAGGAATATGTGGTTTCTCTTGATGATAAAATTGAAATGGCTGGCGATCTTATTTATTTAAATCCGATGCTGAATAGTGCCTATTCTGAGAATCCATTCAAAATGAAAAAACGACAATTCCCCGTTGATTATGCTATCCCAATTGAAGAAACTTATATGTTTCAATTCGATGTTCCAGAAGGGTATATTGTAGAATCTATGCCAGAAAGCAGCACGATTGGATTGCCAGAAAAGGCTACTTTTTTTTCTTATAGTGCTAAAGTAATAGGAGGTAAGATTACTGTAATTAGTCGAATCAAAATCACTAAAACGATATTTATGGAGAGTGAATACGAAGCGCTAAAAGAGTTTTATAATTTGATTATAAAAAAACATAGCGAGCAAATTGTTTTGAAAAAATCGTAAACTAAAATTCCTTGTTCTACTTTTTAGAGCAAGGTTTCTTGTTATAAAAAATATTCTTGTTATGAAAAAACATGTCTTCCTCCTTTTTGTAAATATATTGTTATTACATTTTTCTATTTTAGCAAAAAATGGTTCTCTCCCTACTGGAGATACTAATTATTCCATTCGTAAAATTCCATTTGAGTTATTGAAAAATGCGAATGCGGTAGTGAGAATGGATTATACTTATTTCGAATTGAAATCGAAAAAGAAAGCAACTGTCACTCGAAAATATGCGATTACAATTCTAAATAATAATGCAGATAGCTATGCACAATTCAGAGAATACTATGATGATTTCACCAAAATAAAATCTATCAAAGGAATTATTTATGATAAAAATGGAAAAGTAATTAAGAAGATTAAAAAGAAAGAAATCAATGACGTAAGTGCCGTTTCTAATATATCTTTAATTGAAGATACTCGAATGAAATATATTGAAGTGCTTCAAAACAATTACCCATTTACGATTGAGTTTGAATTTAAAAAAGAATTTTCTGGAATGCTTTCCTACCCACGTTGGATTCCTGTTGGAGGTTATAAAATGGCGGTAGAACAATCCACTTACATTGCAAAAGTCCCAAACAAATTAGGCATGCGATACCTGGTGAAAAATTTTTCAAATGAACCCAAAATCACTTCAGAAAGTGATTCCAAAATTTATACATGGAACGTGGAAAATTTCCAAGCAATTGATTCAGAACCATACAGTCCTGACTACAGAAAATTTTTACCTATGGTTTATATCTCTCCAAATGAATTTGAATATGACGGCTACGCTGGAAATATGGAAACATGGGAGAGTTTTGGAAAATGGCTGAAAGGTTTGGAAGAAGGAAGAGATGAATTGAAAAAAGAAACGATCCAAAAAGTAAATGAATTAGTTGTTGGTGTTGAAAATGATGAAGAAAAAGTGAAAATTATTTACGAGTACCTTCAATCCAAAACTCGATATATTAGTATTCAATTAGGCATTGGTGGCTGGCAACCTTTTAAAGCAGAAGAAGTCGACAAAAATGGTTATGGTGATTGTAAAGCATTAAGCAATTATACACTCGCTATGCTTAAAGCTGTTGGAATAAAATCATACAATGCTTCCATCGGCGCAGGTAGAGGACATCCTTCTTTTGATCCTAATTTTCCATCAATGGGTTTTGCTAATCACCAAATACTTTGTGTTCCTTTGGAAAATGATACTATTTGGTTAGAATGTACAAGTCAAGATAGTCCATTTGGTTTTATGGGTTCATTTACCGATGATCGGAATGCACTTTTATATACAGAAGATGGTGGAAAAATAGTTCGAACAACTCGTTACCCACAAGAAGTGAATACTCAAAATCGAGTAGCAAAAGTAAAAATTGATACAAAAGGAAATGCACGTGCAAACATTGTTACAAAATACCAAGGACTTCAATATGAAAATGTCCAATATCAATTTAAGAGGAATGAAAAAGAACAAAAAGAAGAACTGTTTGAAAATCTAGATATCCCTAACATGGAAATCGAAAGCTTCAAGTATTCTCAAGTAAAAGATAGAATCCCAGAAGCAACAGAAGAAATTGATTTACAAATAAAAAATTATGCATCGGTAAGTGGGAAGCGAATTTTTATTCCATTTAATATTTTAAATCGAAGAAAAAAGACACCGCCTAAAGTTAAAGATAGAAAAACAGAAGTGGTCATTAATATGGCTTTTATTGATACTGACAAAATCATTTATGAAGTGCCAAATTATTATGACGTGGAATACTTACCAGAATCGGTGAGCTTTGAATCTGACTTTGGATCATATGCTGTCACCATATCGAAGGAAGGAAATCAAGTTACATATGTACGGACTTTGAAGTTGAATAAAAATACTTACCCAGCAGAACGGTATGATGATTTATTAAAATTCTATAAAAAAATAGTACGGGAAGATAAAATGAAATTAGTGATTTTAGAAGAAGATCGACCATGATCCTTTTACAAAAAAAGGCGACTTGAAAATGAATTCAAGTCGCCTTTTTTATTGATTACATTTCTGGAAACAATTCTTCAAAAAACTCATTTGGAGGTTTCCTTAAATCTAAATATTCAAACGATGTTAATCCTTCTTCCTTAAGAAAATTATAGACCGTTATACAATTTTTATCTCTTGCTATGAATAAATCTATTTTTAATACTTCTGCTTGAGCCATCAACTTAGTATCATTTGGAATAATAACTCTGTGCTCTAATTCAATTGAACCTCTCTTTTTTGCATCAAAAGTAGCTTTAGCAAAAATAGCTGTTAACTTAGCATGATCAAAATTGAATGGAATTAATGTCAAAAATGGATATGGTAATGTTTCGGGATTTGCTCCTACACTATATTCAGCAACAGCTATTGTCGAAAAATATATTTTTGAGTCATTGTCTCTAAAACGTTTAAAGTATTGTAATGCATTTTTATGATCAGAATCATTAGAATTCAAAAGCCTTATCATAAAACTAGTATCAAGGAACACATTTCCAATGTTTTTAATCTTCATAACCTCTCACTTTTTTTAGCCAGTTTTCAGTATTTTCTATATTTTTCCAATCACTTGATGCCTTTTGAATTAAGCGGTCTAAATATTCATCAGGTTTTTCACCTTTTAAATCATTATCTATGAATTCAATAATTTTAGCTGATTTTATATCATATTCCCCACTATCAATATTTTGCTTTACTTTTATTCGAACTTCTTGTGTTTTATATACTCGATTTTGATCATCATTAAGCAACATTTCTTTTGATGCCTTTATAATTAACATTCCAAATTCCTTTGTATCTAAATGAATATTTGATTTAGATTTTCCTCCAATATTGACAACTTCTCCTGTAACATATAGTTCAACAGGTATCCAAACTGATTCTGAATTTTCTAATGATGAATTATGGTCAATAAAAAGTCCTTTGTTTAATTCTTTGGAATTTCCTATTTGAATGGTTACTCGATCCTTTTGAGCAATTTTTTCAAAGTACTGGATTGCACTTTGCTGTTTTGGATGCAGAACACTTAGGTTATTTGATAATTTAACTTCTTCTAAGAGAGCATGAGTTTGAATTACAATCGTGGCAGCAGTAGTTAAAATTAACCTTATACTACCTTCTTCCATTTTAGTAGAAATGTTTGGTCTCTTACCTTTTTCATCAACAAATAATAAATCTTTAGCATTAGATAATAACTGAATTACTTCATCTATATCCAAATGATAAGGTGTTATTAGTTGCTCATCGCGAGTCCCTCTTATTAAAAATTCAAAACTTGCTTTTTTTATCATAATTTAATTACCAAAACAATTTCCATAAAAATAGATTCTTTTATTTTAAATAATAACAGCTTAAATGTAATCCCTATTATCCTAAAATACAACAAACCTCTCTTTTTTCACAAAAAAAGGCGACTTGAAAATGAATTCAAGTCGCCTTTTTTATTTTTCAGAAAATCAAAACACTAGTGAATAATTATTTTTAAACTCTTCGTTTCTTGATTCTCATTGATTATCTGTAAGTAGTACAATCCAGCGTTTTGAGGTGCAGTAAATCTTTGCACTTGCTCGCCTGTATTCATTTGTACTTTTTCATTTTCAATTATTTTTCCAACGGAGTCAAACAATCTAAATTCGAAAATTTGATCTTGGTTGTTCGAAATTTGAATATTTAATTCTCCATTAGTTGGTGCAGGATTTGGATGAACCGTTGCTACAAAAGTAACTTCTGATGCAGGACTAAAAATACCTGTTGAATTATCAACTGTGAATGAGAATGTTTCACTACATCCGTTAGCATCACTCACTACAACTTCATAAGTTCCATCAGTCAATCCATTTACATCTTCCGTATCAGCACCGTTACTCCACTCAAAAACATAAGGTGGTGTTCCATTACTAACGGTTAAATTAACCGCACCAATTCCTGTTCCATCATCATTAGTAATAAGTGCTCCGCCATTAATATCGACTACTGTCAAATTCAACGTAACTATACTATCACATCCCGTAACTGCTGAATTTAATTCAATCGTATAAGTTCCTGTACTTGTATATGTCTCATTTCCAACAATGTAAATATCATCTTTACAAATCGTTTCAAATAATTCATATTCTTGAACTGGATTTACATTCAAGGTTAAAGTAACTGTACTATCACATCCACTCAACGTATTGAAGTTTCCGACATAGGTTCCTGCATCAGTCAACAACTGAGAACCAAATGGGTATTGTTCTCCTTCACAAATCGTTTCGCCAATCAAAACTTCTTGCGATGCCTGGACATTCAAGGTTAAAGTAACTAAAGTTTCACAACCATTTGGACTACTAAAAGTACTTGTGTACACACCACTTTCGGTATAAATATTATTTCCAAAATTATAAGATTCCCCTTCGCAAATGACTTCATTCAAAGTTGGTGGTACTCCTGGAAGAACGGTTAAATTAACCGAAACGGTACTATCACATCCCCCTACCGTAGTAAGTGTTTCTGAATAAAGCCCAGTTTCTATTAAATTCGTTCCATTAAAAAAATACTCTTCTCCTTCGCAAATAGTTTCATTGACCAGAACTGAAATATCTTGTTCAACTGATAAATTTAAAGTCACCACACTATCACATCCACTTGCCGAATTCAACGTATTCGTATAAGTTCCAGCTTCTGTATATGTTGAATCTCCAATGTTGTAACTCCCCCCTTCACAAATAGTTTGATTAAGGTTTTCTGAAAATGAACTTACTACAGCAAGTTGCAAAGTCACTACACTATCACATCCATTATTAGAAGTAAAAGTCTCTTGGTAAGTTCCACTTGAATTTAAAGTTTGATTTCCTAACGTATATTGGTCTCCAAAACAAATTGAAACATTATCATTAAATGAAGTTGGGTTGACAGTCAATTCTAAAAATACAACACTATCGCATCCTGAACTTGCAGTCAATATGTTTTCATAAACACCAGTTTCAAAAAATGAATTTGCACCTACATTATAAGTATCGCCTTGACAAATTTCAGCGGCTGTAGATATCGTATTTTCAGTAGCTATGGTCAAGTTTAAAGTGGTATTCACTTCACAACCTAAACCATTGGTTACAGTATTTTGATAAGTACCACTTTCAGTCAAAGTTTGATTTCCTAATTCATAAGTTTCACCAAAACAAATAGTTTCTGTTAAACTTTCAGAAGTTGATAAGACAGTCAAATCCAATGTAACTTGACTTATACAACCATAAGTATCTGATAAAACATCATCGTAAACTCCTGTTTCGGTATAAACATTATTTCCAATCGTAACACTTCCTCCTTGACAAATTTCCTCTGTCATTGTTTCAAAATAAGTACAACTGAAAACAGCAATCGCATCATCATCAGCACCTGCAACATAAATGTGTCTACCAAAAGGATCAAGTGTAACAAATCTAGAACCAGATAATCCATTGACATTATCGATCCCATCTTCATGTTTAAACTGATAAGTTAACTCACTCGTATTTTCATTTCTTTCAAATAAAACGATAGCATTTTCTCCACCACTTACTGCGTAAAAATGAGTCCCATCAGGATTCAAAGCAACTGCTCTTGCCCCTGTTAATCCATCTATTCCGTTCACGCCATCTTTGTACATTTCTACAAATGTCAATTTACCTGTCGTAGTATTCCTACTAAATGCAGAAACTGAATTATCATTATATCCACATACATAAAAACTTTTCCCATCAGAACTTAATACAGCTGAGTGTGCACCATTCAATCCATTTACATTGGCAAATCCATTTTTATATTCCTCAATAAAAACCAAAGTACCATCAGCTGGATCTCTTGAAAAAGAAACTATCGCATCATCTGCATAACCTGTAGCATAGGCAAAATTTCCATCAGCAGAAATAGCAAATGAATTAGCTCCATTCAATCCGTCTACCCCATTCTCACCATCTTCTACTATTTGAATATAAGTCAGTCCTCCTGTCGAAGCATTCCTTTGAAAAACTGAAATCGCATCATCATAATATGCAGCAACATAAACGAAATTTCCATCGTCACTTACTGTCACAAATCTAGCTCCATTCAATCCATCTACCCCATTCACGCCATCTTTTATTTTCTCCACAAAAGTTAACGCTCCTGTTGTCTCATCTCGATTAAAAATAACCAAAGCATCATCATTGTTTCCAGTTGCGTATGCATGCTTTCCATCAGGACTAACTGTGATTGAATATGCTCTATATAATCCATCTACTCCATCTTCACCATCCTGAAGCATGTCAATATAAGTTAAATTACCCGTCGCTTCTGATCTCGAAAACATCACTACAGAATTATCATCATATGCCGCAGCATAAACATTTTTTCCATCAGGACTAACGGTAAGCGAATATGGTTTTCCCAAACCAGCAACACCATTTGTGCCATTCTCTTGACTTTCGGTAAAGCTTAAACTTCCATCATTTTGTTTTTTAAAAACGACAGCTGCACCACTTCCATTGGCAGCCGTATACACTTGGTTACCATCAGGACTTACTGCAATGTGGACTGGATAATTCAATCCATTGACACCTACATTCCCTTCCACTTGCGCTGATTTAAAAGTCAAAATTCCATTCGTCGGATTTCTTTCGAAAACATTAATCGCATTATCATTTGCACCTAAAGCATAAATATAATTACCATCTGCGCTTCCAGAAACATTAAATGGAAACGCCATAAAGTCTACTCCATTTTGACCATCTTGTTGAATTTCCATGAAGGTCAAAGTTCCATCATCAGTATCTCTTGCAAAGATCGCAACGGCATTATCATACACTCCAGTTACATAAACATTTATTCCATCGGGACTAACAAAAACTGAAAATGCTCCTGACAACCCATCCACAAAATTTACATTATCTTGAATTGCTTCAACGTAAGTCAATAATCCAGTTGATGCATTTCGAGAAAAAACTACCACCTTTCCATCAGCATGTCCAGCTGCATAAATATGATTTCCATCTGAACTAATATCGAACCCTAAAACTACATTTAAGGAAGGATCAGTCATCTTTGATTTAAAAGTTAAAAGACCAGTTGTCTCATTTCTTTCAAAAATTGAAATTGCTTTATCATCAGTCGCTGTCACATAAACGTGTTTTCCATCAGGACTAACTTTTACCATAAATGGTGCATCTAATCCATCAACGCCCCCCAGTCCATCTTTGTGCATACCGAGATAAGTCAACGTTCCATTGACATGACTTCGATCAAAAGTGACCAAGGCATCGTCGAAATTCCCAACTGCATAAACATTATTTCCATCAGGACTAACTGCTACAGATTGAGCAGCAGTCAATCCTTGAACGCCATCCAATCCAGTCTTAATTACTTCCACAAATGTTAATTGTCCGTCAGGACTAGAGATGCTTTTGTTAAAAACATTAATGGCATTAGACCCTGAACTTGTTACATACACGTAGTCGCCATCGGGACTAACTGCAACTGCACTCGCTTGATCCATTAATGCTCCACCTCCAGAACCATTGTAAACAAAGTTTTCATAATTTAATTGTGCCTGTATCGCTAAGGTGAGGAGACAAAATAAAATTGTAGAGAGGGTTTTATGATAATTTTTAATGACCATTTTACTTATTAGTTTTTTTAGTTTTTTTTTAAATTATAATAAAGTCAAAGGATCGTGTTTACTCTATTATATATAATTCAAATTTTATACCACTAAAGAACTCCCAGAGTCTCTTAACACTTAACAATCAATTGATTATATTTTTCAACCTTAACTAAGATTCTAAAATTAAACTACCTCATAGAGAACTGATGTGGGTTCTAAAAAAACAGATAGCTCCAACTTTTTAAGTTGAAGCTATCTGTTTTTATTTCTTTTACGACCTAAGGAAGTCTCAAGAAATTATTAAGATTAAATTTATTTCCATTAATATCTAAATGCAGGACAGATCACTTTTTGACTTCTTCTTCGTTTCTTTTCGTAAGCAAAGAGCTTGATTATTGAAAGTTCCGGACCTCCATTTCCAGCACTTACACTTCTAAGTGAAGATACATTTGCATCAAAAGAAAAAGTGATAAACATTTTTTTATAATCAAATCGGATCGCAAAAATAAAAGCATCTGTTCCTCTTACATCTTGCTTCTGATCCAAATACCATCTGACCCACCCTCCAAAATATAGTGAAGCTGGTTGCCGTAACTTACTTCTCAATTTTTTATACTTCCAAAAACTTCCTATCAGTATTTCTCTATGTGGTCCTTGATCTTTAAAAACAAAATTTGGTTTTAAAGACATATCATCATTTAATCGAATATCTGCTCCTCCATGAATGGTCAGATTTCTATATTTTAAAATATCTGTACTGCCAGTTCCATCTTCAAAAAATGAAACTCGTGGTTCATTGATATGAGAAAGAGATAATCCTGTATATATCATATTTTTATTATCAAATGCATAGAACCAACCTAGACCAGCTGAGATATCCCAAAAATTAATTTGATCTGGAGCCCCACCTTCAATTAATGGTTCATTGTCATGAGCAATGATATTAGCATAATTAACACTATTACTCATATATGAACTTTGTAATCCAAACGAGATATAATTATTCCCCTGTCCACCTATAGATTTTAGCAGAGAAAAAGACAACCCTCCATAGCTTGTAGTAAAAGCTAAATCACCAGCAACATCTTTGTACAATTGCATACCTGCTCCAATAAAATCGTCTTTTCCAATTTTGATCAATTTTGTATCTGCTGAAGCCGCAAAAGTTTTGTAACCATTAGTGAAGTTATTCCATTGAGATCGGTAATTTAAAATCAGTCTTAGATCACCATCGAATAGTCCCGTCATCGCTGGATTCATGATGGTAGGTGAAGCATGGATGTGAGAAAAGTGAACATCTTGAGCATGAAGCCCAAGCGTCATTAACAGCATTACTACTGTGTAAAGTTTTTTCATGGTAATGTATTAAAATGGTTAGTATCGTGTGTTATGTATCAGGATGCCTATCATTTATTTTTTGGTTAGGAAAATAAATGATAAGAATACTTTAGTAGGAAAAAATGAAAGAAGGGAAAATAGTCTTGGTGGGAAAAACGTTTTTTTTCAAATGAAATCCTACTATTAAAAAGTCAATTTTTATGCCAAGGGGACTTTTATTTTTAAAAATTGAAAGAGAGTGTGACAGCAGTTTTAGATGAATATGTTTTCTTTTTAATACATATTTGATAGGCAGCGAGTGGAGACAAGGCATGCTTTGTCTCTGCTAAAATTAAATATTTTCCAAAAAAAGAAAAGGCATTCGCTGGGATGCAAATGCCTTTTGGCTAAAAATTAGGTTCTTAACTCTTTATTGAACTTAGATTAATGCTCTCTATCAACTGATGATCAGCAATTTTTGCATAACCTATTTTTAATATCTATTTGATTATAGTAACATTTCCAGTTCTAATAAATGTCTCATCATTCAGACAGAAGCCTTCTAAATAATAAACATAAACTCCTGGATTAAGTACGACTCCTTTAAATGTTCCATCCCAAGATTGATCAATATCATTCGTTTCATAAATAACTTCTCCCCATCGATTAAAGACTTTGAGTAAAGATATTTGACCAAACCCTTCATGTCTTATTTCAAATCGATCATTGTATCCATCTCCATTTGGAGAAATCATATTTGGAATTTGCAACTTCGAATATTGACACGCTTCATTTACATTTATCGTAATTTCTTCCATCGCCACACAACCAAATTCGTCAACAACCGAAATATAATAAGTAGTTGTCTCTTCAGGTTCTACTGTAATTTCTCTGCAGTTATCGCAAATTGTTCGAATCCCATCTGACCAAATAATTACGTCTTGCATATCATCAGTTGATGCCATCAAGAATGCAGATTCACCAAGTAAAATAGTTTCATCATCAGATACTACCAACTCAGGTGGAGTATTTACATAAACAGTAACACTTGCTTCGACGGTTGTTCCTAAGCAACCTGCTGCACTTACAGTATAAGTAGTAGTCGATGAAGGTGAAACAATCGGATTAGGACAATCATCACAACTCAATCCTACCGTTGGAGACCATGTAACGACATCTGCTCCTTCAACAAATAATTGTCCTTCTTCACCTAAACATATTTCTAACCCTTCGACATATATATCAGTCGGCGGATCAATCATTAACTCTGTAATGATGATACTATCACAACCTTCTATTGTATTTAGAATTTCGATAAATTCTCCTGCCTCAAATTGATATGCCCCTGAAATAAAAATACTATCTCCTTCACAAATTACCTCTTGCATATAAGTAGTCGCATTATCTAATAACGTCACATAAGTATGAATCAAACTATCACATCCATTAGCAGATTGTAAAACATCTGTAAAAATTCCTCCTGTCGTTTGATAAGCTCCTGCTAAAACTATACTATCTCCCTCACAAAGATCTTGATAAAGAACAGTTGGTTGTACATCTGAAACTTCAAGGACTAAATTTGTGATACTATCACATCCATTCATCGAAGTAAGTGTATCGGAATAAATTCCAGAAGTGTTATAAGCATTGTTACCAATTTGATATATTTCACCTGCACAAATTGTCGCTTCAATCGTCTCTTCTTCAAATGGAAGTATATTCAAATTCAACATAATGATACTATCACATCCTGTAATAGATGATAAGGTATCAATATAAAATCCTGATTGATTGTACAAGGAATCTCCTACTTGGAAAAAATCATTGGCGCAAAGCGTTGCAGAAATTGGTAATTGGAAATTAGGTACAACTGAAAGATTTAAAGTTACCAAACTATCACAACCTGAAGTAGCGATAAAGTTTTGTTCGTAAATCCCAGGAGTT
The DNA here is from genome assembly GCA_045106765.1 of Saprospiraceae bacterium. Classification (GTDB taxonomy): domain Bacteria; phylum Bacteroidota; class Bacteroidia; order Chitinophagales; family Saprospiraceae; genus CAJQQY01. The sequence continues at coordinate 64,663 of JBGCFD010000035.1, forward strand.
TGATAAATTGAATCTCCAAGTATATATGAATCTCCAGTACAAATCGTGGTAGTGATAATTTCATCCGCTGGGAATAGAACTATCAGATCTAAATTAACAATACTATCACATCCTCCAACCGAAGTCAAAGTATCAGTATATAGTCCTGACTCTGTCAAAATTTCATTTCCAAATTCATATGATTCGTAGGAACAAATAGTCGCAGTTTCGTCTTCAATGATCTTATCCGCTACCGTTAATGCTAAAGTAACTAAACTATCACAACCAGATGATGCAGTAAAAATTTCTTCGTAGATGCCTGTCTCGAAATAGGTTTCATTTCCGAATTCATACCCTGCTCCTTCACAAATGGTAGCTTGTATATTTTCAACCAACTCTGATAAAACATTTAACTCTAAGATAATTATGCTATCACATCCGTTGGTAGCAGTAAGTGTATCGGTATAAATTCCACTTTCTGTCAATTGAATTTCTGCAAAATTGTAGAAATCATTTTCGCAAATTTCTTCTTGTAAATTAGTTGTTGAGTTTGGCAAAATTGTCAAGTCAATTATGACAATACTATCACATCCAAAAATGGTATTTAGAGTATCGAGATAAATTCCTGTGGTCATTTGATTTGCACCTGCGGCAAAATAACTTTCCCCTTCACAAATTGTAATCGGGATATTTGTTTCCTCGTTTGAATTGACTATCAATGTTGTCGTAACAATGCTATCACATCCTGAAATTGATTGTAATGAATCTTGGAAAACACCTCCAATCATTTGATACTCACCTGCCAATAAAATCGAATCACCTTCACAAATCGAAACTAAATTTTCAATTTCAAAATCAGTTCCTACAGTTAAAATTGTTGTAATGATACTATCACAGCCTGAATTACTAATTAATGAATCAATGTATTCGCCAGCCAAGATTTGATAATTTCCGCCCAACAAGATTGAATCTCCTTCGCAAATCGAAGCAGTAATATCTATTTCAAAACTATTTACGATAGTCAAGGTCGTAGTCAAGATACTATCGCAACCAACAGAGGAGACTAAGGTGTCCTGGAATATTCCATTTGCTGATTGCATTGCTCCTCCTGCGAAATATTCATCACCTTCGCAAATTTCTACGTTAATTGTATTTGTTGTATTTGGCAAAACTGTTAGGTCAGTTATAATGATACTATCACATCCAAATGTTGTATGCAATGTATCATAATAAATCCCTGTAGAAATTTGATTTGCGCCTGCGGCAAAATAACTTTCGCCCATACAAATTATAACTGGAACGGTTTCTTCTATATTTTCATTTACCGTTAAATCTAAAGTAACCGTACTATCACATCCTGCTGTGGTTGTCAATATAGTTGTATAAATTCCACTTGCCGTATAAGTCGAATCGCCAACTTCGTAAGTTGAACCTTCGCAGATTGAGGCAGTTATTGAGT
>JBGCFD010000036.1:0-5736 GCA_045106765.1 Saprospiraceae bacterium
ATTATATTTTCAAAAGGTGTTCTGGCGATGGGCCCAAAGTACATGAAACAAATAATGGCTAGGGTGACTATTGGGATTACTATTTGTTTAAGTGTTAATTTATCTTTATTGATTGGTACTTTTATTGGGTAATAAAATTTATTATGGAAGGCACTAGAGAAAACAAGTATGATTACTGTAATCGAAAATATATTTGACTCCCCCGCATTAAGTGATTGTAAGTTACCCTACAAAGATGGGATCTTTATCTGTTTTTAATCTGACACATTTGTGTCAAAAATCGATATTATTTTGCTCCACCCGCCCTAGCCCTTAAGCGGTTACTAATCCGAATTTATTTAAATCTTTCGGCAAAAAAGATTCGTCAAACTCAGTATCCAATTCACGTTTTGTTTCGCTGGGTTCTCTGACAACCGCTAAGAAATTGAAATTTTCTAAGTCCTTCTTTTTTTGGACGACATAATCAAAAGAGTTGAAGAACTGAGTGATCATTTGTTCTTTGGTAATAATGTATTTCTAATCTTCCTTTGAGTCAAAGTCTAGCTCGAATGCCAACCCGTTTAATATTCCGTCTAGGGATACCAATTCCGATAAATGCGTCAATTTCGACCATTCTTTATACTTATTCCAACCGATTTTTTCTTTGTGGTCAGGACCATAAGTATCTCTTGCGGTATACCAAATTTCATTATTCATTCTAATTGCATATGACGGTTAGTATAAAGGGATGCTCCGACGCTCAAGATAACGTCTTGAACCATTGGTAAGTCGTCTCGTATTTTCTGCGCATATGTAGGATTGATTTGAGAAAAATCCCCGGATCCAAAACTATACTTATGTGCTGTCCAAGCACTTACTTCACAAGTAAGATAATAGTTTTATCTTTGATACAAACTGACACCTATATTTGAGTAGCAATCAATTAAAGGAAAAATCATTGAAAATTCAATGTCAGTCCGTAAAACACTGATAAATTATAGTAGAAAATGAGCATTCCTCTGCCCATATCATCACCAAATAAATCCATTGCGGTTCTCCCTTTTGTCAACATGAGTTCAAGCGAAGACAATGAATATTTTAGTGATGGAATGACCGAAGAAATCATCAATGCTTTAGCTAAAATAAAAGAACTAAAAGTTACTTCCCGAACTTCTTCTTTCTTTTTTAAAAATAAAAATATACCTATTCCACAGATTGGTCAAGAGTTAAATGTTTCTACAATTCTGGAAGGAAGTATTCGCTTGTCTGGAAATAAAATGCGGATAACTGCACAGCTCATTGACGTGGCAGATGATTTTCATTTTTGGTCAGAAACCTTCAATCGGTCGATGGATGATATCTTTGCTGTTCAAGATGAAATCAGTATGTTGATTGCCGATAAATTGCGAGAGCATCTTGGGCATTTTGAAATAGGAAATAACTTAGTCGATGTTCCTGACATTCCAGTTGCAACTTATCAGCTCTTTCTAAAAGGAAGATATTATTTAGCGAAATTGACAAAGGAAAGTACCCTAAAAGCCATTACGATTTTTGAAGAAGTCATTGCCGCCCAACCTGATTTTCCTTTAGCCTATTTAGATATCAATCAAGGATACTCGTATCTTGGAACTATGGGAATTTTGCCAGCCAAAGAAGCGTTTATCAAAGCAAAACCTTTCCTTGATAAAGCATTGGAGTTGGACGAAAATCTGCCTGAATCTCAACGCAATCTTTCATGGATTTGTGGTTGGCAAAACTGGGATTTTGAAGGTGCTTATCGTCATATTGTCAAAGCAATTGAATTGCGTCCAACCGAAATCAATTATTTATCCATGGCGAACCTACTTGCAGTAGAAGGTAAATTCGATGCATCGTCAAACTACATTGATAAAGCCCTTCAACTCGACCCTTTTTCAGCCATACTTATTCATTTCAAAGGGTTCAATCTTTATCTCCAAGAGCAATACGAAAAAGCTATTCCATACTTTAAAAAGAGCCTCTCTATACAACCCGATATGCCTTTTCCAATTTTATATTTTGGAGAGATTTTATTGCTTCAGGGAAATCCTTCTGACGCATTGACTTATTTTAAAAATCTTCCAGATAATAAAGGAGGAGGTTTAACAAAATTAGGAGGTACGACATTAGCTTATGCAGCCTTAGGTGATATACCGAAAACAGAAGAGTACATCATCAAACTAGAAGCTATGTTAAAAACAGATTCCGTTGGAAGTGCGATGCATTTTTTAATTCTTGTTAAAACTAGGATGGGAAAACAGGAAGAAGCTTTAGAAATGCTAAAGCAAGCTATTGATTATAAGTTGCCATTGGTTTTACTTTTGTACACCGAACCACTCATGAAGCCACTTCGTTCGCATCCTCGTTTTCAAGAATTAATGAATCCGATTTTTGGGAAAGAAACTACTTTCGGTTTATCCAAAAAGAAATATAAAAAATCATTACTTGATAGGAAATTGATTGACCAATATAAACAGCAACTCAAAACCTTGATATCGGAAAAAGAACCTTACCTCAATTCTGAATTGACCCTTCGTGTTTTGGCTGAAATGATGGAAATACCTCCCAATCATTTATCGCAATTACTCAATGAAGGTTTTGATAAAAATTTTTCAGAATATATCAATTCTTACCGTTTGGAAACTTTCAAATCAAAAGTCGCTGACCCTTCTCTTCAACATTTAACTATTCTTGGTTTGGCTTATGAAAGTGGTTTTAATTCTAAAACGGTTTTTAATACTTTTTTTAAAAAGGCAATGGGAAAAACACCAAAAGCATATTGGAAAGAAGTAGTGAAGTAATTATACAGCATTTAAAAGTAGTGGTATACATATTTTACATAAAAAAAACAAAAAATGATAAAGGAACTTATAAATTCAATTCATCCAATATCAATCAATTCGCTTAAAGAAATTGAGAGTTTATTGGAATATAAAATTGTAAAAAAAGGAGAAACTTTTATCAAAAAAAATAAAAGAAATAAGAAAGAGTATTTCATACTTGAAGGTATTTGTCGCAGTTATTTAACCAACCCACAAGGAGAAGAAATTACTATCTCCTTTTTTACTTCCAATTCGGTATTATCTCCTCACTCAATAAGAACAATAAACGAAACCTCCGTATTAAATTTTCAGGCACTAACAACTGTCAAATTTGCGGCTATGGATGCCTTGAAATTTGAGCAACTGATGGTGGATAAACTTGAAATTAGAAGATTTGGAAATACGGTTATGCAAAATGAATTAGCAAGGAAAGTTGACAAAGAAATAGGCTTGGTTTCTCTAACTGCCAAAGAAAGGCTTTTGAAATTCAGAGCGCAATATCCATTGCTTGAAAACTTAATTCCTCACCCTATTATTGCTTCCTATCTGGGTATTACGAATATTTCTCTAAGTCGGATAAGAGGGGATTTAGCTCGGTAATTCGATTTTATCATTTGTTAATGGAAGTGTACAAGAATAGTTAAAACTTTGTACAGAACCATTGAAGTTGTTTTAAAAAATAAACAAATGATAAAAATAAGAGAAATTATAAATAAGAATTTGAGTGGCAAAAAGATTCTATTACTTTTTGTTCTTACAAATTTTATTTACGCTATTATGCTGTTGGTAACTATTCCAAAAACAATGACCTTTTCAAACGGAATGAAATTATTGGATATGATGCCTACAGGATACGATTCAGAATATGTAAACGCTCTCTTTAAGGTTTTAGGAGAAAATGGACGAGCCGTTTATCTGTATAACCAAATACCGGTTGATATGATTTATCCATTTCTCTTTGGTATCAGTTATTGCTTATTGATTTCGTATTTTTTGAAAAAATTAAACAAATTCAATTCTGCTTTTTTCTACTTATGCTTCCTTCCATTAATTGCTGGAGTAGCTGATTATTTAGAGAATTTTGGAATTATCACTATGTTGAACAATTACCCCAATTTTTCGCAAATATTAATCAATGCTACAAATATTTTTTCAATTGTAAAAAGTATGGCAACTACAATCTATTTTGTAGCATTGATTATTACGCTGTTCATGCTCGGTATTAAAATTTTACAAAAGCAAAATAAAAAGTTCTGATTTACAAATCCGAACGATTCCATTTTCTTTCCCCTTTATCTTTGAAGTATAACAAATGAAAATATGACAAAGAAACAAACCACCCGAATATTCAGAATTGTATTACTTGTTGGAACCATCACCTCCATGTTTTTCGTACCATGGATTTTGGTAAAGGCTTGGATATTACCGCTACCAGACAACGTTCAAGAACAAGTAAATGAAGCCATTGACCATGGCTTTGATGGAATGATTGTTTATGTGGACAAAGCCGGCGCGCCCCCAGCATTTTATACCGCAGGTTGGCATGATCGAAAAAATAACATACCTACTCACCCAAAAGCCTTATTCAAGATTGCGAGTATCGGCAAATTATATGTTGCTGTTGCTATCGCAAAATTAGTGAATGACAAAAGTTTATCTTTAGATAAAACGCTCGCTGATTATTTTCCTGAATTGGTGGGAAAAATTGAACATGCAGAAAAAATAACCTTGAGCATGATGGTACAACATCGGAGTGGAATTCCCAACTTTATAGACCATCCTGATTTTTGGAAAAATCGACTGGATACGAATAGGACAGCACTTGAATTTGCAATTGATTTGCCCGCTAGTTTTGAACCAGATGCGGCTTATGAATATTCAAACACCAATTATTTATTGCTCCGCCAACTCATTGATAAAGTTGTGGGCTATGATAATCACCAATATATCAAGAAAGAAATTTTGATACCACTCGAACTCAACAACACTTTCGGTTCGCTGAGTGAAGTCAATATGGACGATGTGATGAGTGGCTATTATGTTGGAGAGGAGGAAGATTTTAAAAACGAGGAACAGGGAATGTTAGCAACAGCAGAAGATGTGGGTATTTTCTTGAGAGCATTAAACGATGGTTCAGTATTTAATGAAGGGGAACAGGAAATCTATTCCAAGATTTATGTTTACGAACATACAGGTCTGGTCATTGGCTATCAGAGTATTGCAAAATATCACAAAGACATCGATGCGGTGGTCATTCAATTTAATAATACCACGAACTTTAATGGATACGATTGGAATACAGCAGAAATTGTATATGGTCGAATTGTAAAAATTTTGAGAAGGAAAAAAAACACATAAGTACGGATTTATAAATGCGTACGATTTCTCTTTCTTGACATCCTATCTTTGAATTATGAAAAGGTTATAAAATCTGTTCTATTTTTTTCAATAAAAAAAATACGGGATAGCAAATTTTCAAAAATGCTAGTAGCATTTAATGGAGGTAGTTTTCTATGCCTTTTCTAAACCTTAAAAAATAATGGCAAGTCTTAAATGGAAGGAGCATTAAATTAATTTTTAAACAAAAAAATCACATCAACCTATGAAATCATTTTTCAGTAGTCCTTTAGCCAAAAATACAATATTAGAAATGTATAACAACAAATTGGATGAACTGCCTATCAATTATAAATTTCAAAAAATTGAAACGAGTTTTGGCGATACCAATATCATTTTAACTGGAGAAAAAAACAATCCTCCTTTGGTCTTAATTCATGGTTCGAATGGATGTGCTCCAATTGCTTTAGAAGCGATGTTGGACTTGGAAAAAAACTTTAGAGTCTATGCCATTGACGTTATTGCTCAACCGAACTTGAGTGAGGGAATTAGACCAAACATGAAAGACCATTCTTATGGT
>JBGCFD010000037.1:0-10098 GCA_045106765.1 Saprospiraceae bacterium
TATTTGTTTTTAATCGAATTTAGAAATTCGACTTACAGCGGAATCACATTCGTACTTTTCGCCATCGACAAACTTAACAATGATTCAATCTTTCCAATATTCGGAACTGAAAATAACTTTTCCGAAACAAACGAATTATACCCTTTAATGTCTTTTACAATTACTTTTAGAAAAAAATCCGCCCCGCCTGTAACATAATGACATTCCAAAACTTCAGGGAAACTTGTCACTTGTTTTTCCATTTTTTCAATCGCCTTTTTTGAATGATCCTTTAAGTTCAGAAAAACGAAAGCGAAGAGCATCTTCCCCACTTGATCTGCATTAACGATTGCAACATATCTATCGATGACTTTTTCTTTTTCTAGTCTTTTGATTCTATTGAAAATTGGTGTAGTCGAGATGTTTAACTCTTTCGCAATATCTCTAATTGTCATTCTAGAATCTTCTTGGAGGAAAGAAAGTATTTTAATATCGAGCTCATCAAGTTTTATCATTTTTATTTTAAATTTAATAGTTTGCACTTCCCACGTAGTAGTCTGCTTTAGCAGGCTTGAAAAAAAGAACATAGTGACTTTTTTTAGGTCTGTTAAAGCAGACCACCACGTGGGAAGTGTCAAAAAACATTATTCTTTTTCATGACAAAAAACAAAACCAACAGGTGACAAACCAACTGTTTTTCATCAAAAAGAATAACAATATCCTTATTTAATTTCAAAATAAAAACAATTCATCAAATTTCGCTAAATTCGTAGCACAAATGAATTTAAACAATATGGTGAAATCAAATCAAAAAATTCAGAAGAAAGTATTAGCCAAAGCATTTGAAAAAATGTGTATGGCGAAACATATGACAGAGTTGTACGAAAACAATTTTAAGTTAGTTTCCAAATATGTTCATGCAACTTCACGTGGTCATGAAGCCATTCAAATTGCTTGTGGTTTGCAACTATTGCCGCAAGATTTTGCTTTTCCATATTATCGAGATGATGCCATGTTGTTGTCCATTGGAATGCGTCCTTATGATTTGATGTTGCAATTATTGGCGAAAAAAGATGATCCCTTTTCAGGAGGTCGAAGTTATTATTCGCACCCAAGTTTAAAGGATGATGATAAACCAAAAATTCCTCATCAATCTTCTGCAACTGGAATGCAAGCGATTCCTGCCACAGGTGTAGGGATGGGAATTCAATATCGAGAAGCTTTAAAAATTAATGGAAAAAATACTAAAAAACCGATTGTCGTTTGTTCTCTTGGAGATGCAAGTGTGACAGAAGGTGAGATTGCAGAAGCTTTCCAAATGGCAGCTTTAAAACAATATCCAATTTTGTATTTGGTGCAAGATAATGAGTGGGATATTTCAGCAAGTGCAGATGAAATTCGAGCACAAGATGCTTTTGAATATGCAGCTGGATTTAAAGGTTTGGAAGCGGTGACCATTGATGGAAGTGATTTTTTGGAAAGTTATGCAACCCTAAATCGAGTAATTGACACAATTAGAAAAGAGCGTCGTCCATTTTTGGTACATGCCAAAGTGCCTTTGCTCAATCACCATACTTCGGGTGTCAGAATGGAATGGTATCGAGATGATTTGGAAGAAGCGAAATTAAATGACCCCTACCCTATTTTTAAAAACCAATTATTGGAAAATGGTTTTTCTCAAAAACAAATAGAAAAAATAGAAGCAGATGCTCTGAAAACGGTGAAAGCCGATTTTGAAATTGCGCTTCAAGCAGAAGATCCAGATCCTTCTTCTATTTATGACCACGATTTTGCTCCAACTCCAATCACCGAAGAAACTGGAACTCGATCACCTGAAAATGGAACTGAAGTTGTGATGGTAGATTGTGCTTTGCATGCCGTAGAAGAATTAATGCGAATAGATAAAGAATGTCTTTTGTATGGTCAAGATGTTGGAGCAAGATTAGGAGGTGTTTTTCGTGAAGCAGCAACTTTAGCGCAAAAATTTGGAGACGAACGAGTATTTAATACCCCAATTCAAGAAGCATTTATTGTGGGTTCGACGGTTGGAATGTCAGCCGTTGGATTGAAACCAATAGTGGAAGTTCAGTTTGCAGATTATATTTTTCCAGGTATCAATCAGTTATTTACTGAAGTGAGCCGGTCGTGCTATTTGAGTAATGGAAAATATCCAGTTAGCATGATTTTGAGGGTTCCAATTGGAGCTTATGGAAGTGGTGGACCATATCATTCGTCGAGTGTCGAATCCATTATTGCCAATATTCGAGGGGTGAAAATCGCTTATCCAAGTAATGGAGCAGACCTTAAAGGTTTGATGAAAGCTGCATATCATGATCCAAATCCAGTAGTGATTTTTGAACATAAAGGATTGTATTGGTCCAAAGTTCCAGGTACGAATGCTGCTCGAACTATCGAACCTGCAGAAGATTATATTCTTCCTTTTGGAAAAGCAAATATTGTTTTAGAGCCTACAGAAGCCAATGTTAAAAATGGAGATTCTCTTTCCATCATCACCTATGGAATGGGGGTACATTGGGCCTTAAATGCTGCAAAAGATTTTGATGGAAAAATTGAAATTATTGATTTACGAACTATTTCACCTTTGGATGAAACCACCATATTTTCCTCTGTTGAGAAAAATAGCAAATGTTTAGTTTTGACTGAAGAGGCTGTGAATTGTTCTTTTGCTCAAAGTTTGACAGGACGAATCCAGCAAAAATGTTTTAGATATTTGGATGCTCCGGTGATGACTCTGGGAGCTGAAAATACGCCAGCTATTCCATTGAATAGTGAATTGGAAAAAACATATTTGCCTTCAGCTGTAAAAGTTAAAATTAAAATAGAAGAACTATTGAACTATTAATTAATGGGAAGTTTGGCACTTCCCAGTTCTAACCATTCTAACCAAGTATTGCCCCGACTGAAATTCAGTCGGGGCGTTTTTTTATCAACCTGCAAATATTTCTAAAGTTGGCGCTTCCCAAATTGATGGAATTTCTAATTTCGAAATCATCTTTTCCAAAACTTTTTGAGGAACTGGAAAATCTCGATTCCGATTTTGTTGCATCAATTTTTGATAAGGCACTTCGAGATAAATTAACTTCGTTTTTGCTCCGTAACTTTGAAAAAGACTAATCAAAGGTGTTCGTAGATTTCTAGTAATATTCGTTGCGTTCCAAATAAAAGTTTCCTTTTTTCTTAAAAAAACTCTTGCTTGTTCCTTGGCTATTTGGATTACTTGCCCATTTCTTTTTTTGTCGGTTGGACTAATTTTATTTTCTCTTCGAATGGCATCCAAAGAAATTACTGGAACATTTTTATAATTTTCTTTGATAAAAAAATCCTTCCCAGTTCCAGGCAATGCAGAGAGCATAATTACTTCAAAAGTATTTTTTTCAAAAGGGACATAATCAGGGCTTTCTTTTTCTTTTTGGAAGAATTGATATCGCCCTAAATCAGAACCAAATTTTTTCTTTTTTCCAAAACAACCTTGCTCCTTGCAAAACTCTTCGAACAATTGAATTTGATATAACATTTCTGATTGATCTTGGCAAATTCTACCCAACATATCTGCTTTTGCTAAAATGGCTAAGTGTGCTAAATTTACTTCCAAACTAGTTTGCAAAAGAGTCTTCTTCGGGTTTTCTTTTTCAAAAATCCAGATCGGTAAACCATGATTTCGTACTAATTTTGTTACTGCTTCTCTAATTCCAAAAGGTGATGGAATATCTTTATACAAAATCGTTCGAGCAGTAAATTCTCCTTTTCGAGCATGTCCTTTTGAAGTAATTCTTCCATCAGACTCGTGAACAGTAGTTGATCGCTTTTCAACATCATGCAAAAGTGCAGCAGCAAAAAGAACCTCTTTTTCTTGCTCCTCTAACTTTTGAAATTCTGTTAAATTTAATAATGCTTCAACCACCATTTTAGTATGAGTAGCCACATCACCTTCAGCGTGATGGATTTTATCTTGTGGTACTTTTTCCATGTCTTGAATCCATGAAAATGAATTTCTCACATTCTGCCAGTCCTTATTTTCTATTATTTTCCAAATTTTATTATTCATGATATTTCCCATTTTAACGGAGCACGTTTCCAATTTCGAGTCCAATGTGCATCAGTTTTGACATGATTTTTTCGGACATATTTAAACACATTTTTCTTGAAATTTTCAACTAAATATTCATCGACATTCCTAGAAACTATTCCTTCCATCGTACATTCTTCGCCCGTATGAATATCTACAGGTTGAAAACAGCTCGGTTGATTGACAAAATTTAAAACTGTTTTTTCCAACATTTTCTGATCGTTTGGTTGATGCATTTTTAACTCAGGAACAATCGGAAAATCAAGCAATGCTGCATAAAATTTCACTTCTTCCCAAGAAAGCCATCTGTCCAAATGTCTGACGGCAAAAACATAAAAATGATGTTCAATTTTTAAATATTTTATCGAGTGAATCGCATAAATATTCTCTCCAAAAATCTCTAAATCACCTAATTCATTTTTAATTAAATGCCATCTCTCTTTCAAGTAATTAGCCCAAGGATGCCGAGTTGGAGCAGCATGGGATCTGGCAAAAACGCCATATTGATTGAGGCACGTATTTTCTCCATCCAATTTTTCGGTGTGGACAATTTGCTTGATAGATTTCATATCTGACCAATAATCATGATTAATCCTATCATCACTTGTTGTTCCTGGCGAAAAAGGATAATGGAAAGTACGACCGTACTTTCGTGAATCCATTATTTGAATATTTTCTAAAATAAAAAGATAAGTCGCTAGAAGGTAGCGACGATTTTTCAAAATGAAGTGGACTGAAAATTACATTGTCTTTTTATTGAAATGGTTTGTGATGGGAAAAGAACTATTGCGAATTGAAAAAAGTTCCAAGGCTCGTGAAATCTTGGAACCTTTATTTTACTCCTCTTCTTCAAAATGATTCTTTAAATGTCTAATGATATATTTTTCTATTTCTTCTTGTTTGAATTGATACCAATCCTTCAAAACATCTCCATTGTAATCTAATATATTTCGAAATCTCTGAAATGGTTTATTTTGAGAAATAGCTATCATTAATTTTTCTCTTAGCTTAGGATCAGACACTTTTCCTAAAAATCTTCGCAAAATTTTAAACGAATCGTAGCTCTCTATTTTCTCAATCAAAATATATTGATCTCGATTATCATTGACCTTCTTTAATTCTTCTTCCCATATTTCAGTATCGTCAAATTCATCAAGATTATGAGGAACAGTTATCGATTCTCCAGTCTTTTTATGAATATAACAATTCATACCAATATCTAAATCTTGAGCAATACTATTGATTTGTTGTTTTGATAGTTTGATCAATTTATTTCCCGTTTTTTAGTTGGTTGTTGTTTTTACCTTTTGGTAATTGGTTGAGTGTTGATTTTATTGTCAAAATTTCCATCTGGTCGATGGCTGTTTTATTTAAAATTTCTATTCGCTGATCCATATCACTCCCCCACTCCATCAACTTGGAATTTAGACTTTGCAAATTCGACAAAACCAATAATTGCTCCGCAGTTGCATGATCTCGAATATTACCTTTTAACTTTGGATTTTCAATTCTCCATTGTTTGGCTGTCATTCCAAAAAGTGAAACGTTGAGCACATCTGATTCATTTGCGTAAACCATTCCTTCTGCTCTAGTATTTTTAATTCTAGGCGGTATCAAATGTTTTTTTACTGCTTCCGTGTGTATTTGAAAATTTGCCTTGGACATGATTCTTCGAATATCCCATTCGAGGTTCTTGCGCTTTGCTTCCTCACTAAATAATCGCTTGAATTCTTGGATCACCAAGAGTTTGAATGCTGGATTTAGCCATGATAAAAATTCTGCTGCAATATCAAAATGTGCTTGAGTTCCACTTCCATATCTACCCATCTTTGAAATCATTCCTTTTGCATTTACAGTTTCAATCCATTTTTTTGGAGAAAGTGTAAATGCATTACTACCTGCTTGGTTTTTAAGTGCATCGAATTCGATGCTTTTAAAATCAGGGTTATTTAAACCTTCCCAAACACCTAAAAACTCAATGGTATTTCGAGTTCTTAACCAGTTCTGGATCATAATTCTAGGTTCTCCGAATTTTTTTGCAATATCTGTGAGCGAAAAAAACGGATCTTCATATTTATGATTCAGTCGGATTTCCTGACCTTGAACGGTTATTATTTGTGGTTTGAGTTTTGACATTTTAAATATAGTATTTCAATTTTTGCTACTTCATAATTCCGTCGAATTCGACGGAATTAGATTTATGATATTAAGTGCATCGAATTCGATGCACTTAATATTTATCCGAGAGTAGTGTTCCTTGAAGGACACCACTATTTGGAAATTTAAGATTGATTACATCATTTTCGACTGTGTCCCTTTGTACCATTCAATAAATTCCTTCTTTGTCATATTCTTCGCTTCCATTCTATTATCAAAAGTAGCTTGATCCAATTTCTTTTTATCTCGATTTATCTTTTCCTGAATTTTCCAAAACACATCATTGTCAGCGTTGAACACTTTTATCTCCGTCCACCAATTCACAAAAGTTGCTGCACTTATTGCTTTATTAGGTTGAACTCGTGCCCATTTTTTAAAATGTGAAAGAGCATGTTTTACAAAATAGTCCTCAAATCCATCTATTTCACCACCTGTAATTACTGGTACCATCTGTTTGTAAGCGATACCTTCATACACTCCAAATTTCACCAACATATTATATGCTTTAGTTTGGGAATAAGACAACACTTCCAACTCTTCTTTTGATGGAGCATAATTAGTTGCCTCGCCACTTTTCTCATTTTTGGCTTTTGGCTTATCCTTTGGTTTATCAAAAATCAAAAATCGGACTCCAGTCACACGACGAGAAGTTTTGATGTATTCATATTTAACTTGTACACTAGGGCTATGAGTATTAATTTCTCGTTCCACCACATCAAGTACTCTTCTCCTAAAATCTTTCAATACTTTATACTTGCCTTCGATACCTAACATTTTTTTCAATTCATCCAAAGTGTAAACCATCGCATTGGTTTGAGTATGTTTTCGCATCCGATCTCTTTCCGCTTTAAAAACTTGATACATTCTAATCGCAAAACCACTTTTCATTGGTGCAACATCCAACGGGTGAATTTTGGCATATTCACTCAATTGCAATAAAAATGGTTTTAGTCTTTCGGAAAACATAAATTCTAAAGCCACTTCCCCATTTTCAGTTTCGACTGGAATCACCGATTGAAACCAACTGATGACTCCTCGTAATGGTTTTCCTCCAACCAAAAAGTCAGAATCAAAAGAAATATATTTAGAAATAATTCTTGCACTAAAATCATTCATTTCTTTGTACAAGCCACCCCATTTTTTGTCTTCCCCTTTTAGGAGGTTCTCCAATTCTTTAACCGAAACTATTTGCTTATGAAAATCATTTTGTGCTAATGGATCAAGGTTGGACATCAGATATAAAATTATCTTTTGCTCCCGAGCACTTAGTTGATACCTCGCATTGAAAATAAACCTGTTTTCAATGCGAGCGATTTGTTTAACTTTTTTCTGTTTCATAGTTTTTGATCAAGCAGAAACATAGTATTGAATATTAAAATTTCAACAAATATAAAGAATGAAGGGGACTAGTAAAAGTTTTGTCCCCCTAAATATTTTCTCTTCTTTTAATTATTGAAAAATCATACTATATATATGTGTATTATTAATTTCCCTGATTATGTCCCTACTAAAATCAAAATCTAATCTGCATAATATTAGTTAATATCTGAAAAGAGTATTACAAAATTTTAAAAAGGGACATAAATAGGATTTCAATTACCCTGTTTTAGTCCTTTTTTAAAATATCAACCAAATCCTCTAAAAAAAGGGCTTTATATTTATTCTAGATCCCTGACTAAGTCCCTTTCTTAGTTAAAATTTGTATTAATTTGCTTAATCACAATGTTCAACTAATACTTGGGCCCTGATTAAGTCCCTTTTTTAATAAGTATTGTAAAATCATCCAAATGGTATCTTTTTCAAACTGATATAAATAGATTTTTTCAAATTAATCCCCTTTTTTGTCCCCTTTTAAAAATAGTTTAGACAATATTCATTCTTAAATTGGTCCAAGTAATAGTTGGGCCCTTTTTTTGTCCCTTTTTAATTTCTAATCAGTTTCCTATTTCCTATTATTCAACTCTTTTTTGGTGAAAAAAAGAGAATCTTAGTTACTATTTCCCTGAATGAGTCCCTTTTTAAGAATGAGAAATAACTTTTATATAAATATCTATCACATTGCTTAATCATACCCTTTTTTTGTCCCCTTTTAAGTTATATTTCATCATTTAAACTCTTCTCCCCTTTTACGTCCCTTTTAAATCCCTAAATCTGTCCCCCCTTTTTACTGATTAAGTCCCTTTTTTCGCCCTAATTCTGTCCCCTTAATATCCCTAAATTTGTCCCTCTTTAAGAAAAAGAAAAATATCATTTTATACGCTGAAAAGCTTGTTATCATTGAGTTATAGAATTATCTCCTGTCGTTTTTTTAATCTCTACAAATAATATTAAAGGAATTAAAAAAACTTTAAAAGTCTTAAATGATAGCTTAAGACCTTTTTCAATTTTCTTTTTTTTAACAAATCTCTTTATTAATTATAAAAAAAACTAATTATAAATTTTTCGACTCAACAAGCGATCATATTTTCAATGTGAGAATGGTTTTGGACTATATAATGGATTTTTATTTGTTAGTGACGGTTTGCTTTTTGCATTGATCCTTTTTTGCTTTAAAAGAGTTAATTGGCGTTTTTTTGAGATTTAAATTTTATTTTCTGTTTCGGAATATTTCGTTCTAGGTGAATTTGTTTAGTCAAGTCTTTTTAAATTTAAAATAACTCTTCTCATTCTTTCAAAAAAGAGTGGTTGCAAACCTAGAGCTATTTAGATTAACTGTGTTTTAAATTAAGTGAGATGTAGATATCCAAAAAACAATTCTGCTGTAAAATGCTGTATTTTTACAGCATTTTACAGCAGAATTGTTTTTGGAAGTAAGAATAATTTCCTACGCCCTTATTTTTATTTTAAATAGAAATAGCTAAACAATAATATTTGGATGTTAAATTTAAGAAGAGGTTTGAATATTTGAGTGGCAAAGAAAAAATAATTGCTATGTCTAATTTTTACTAAATAAAAGGAAGATAATGAAATAGATTTCTGAGTTTACTTTTTACATAGTAAAATAGATTTACTGAAAATTACAGCAAAGTACAGAGCATTTAATGCAAAATACTGTACTTGGGTCTTAAAGCTTCTGATTTTTATGATATTGATAGGGAGTTTAGTTAAAATTTGGAAAAGATGTTTTTTAGTTCTGGACTTAAACAATTCAGCAATTCTCTGCTGTACAATTTTTTGGAAAGCACTTTTGGATAGCTAACCTCTTTGAAAAGTAAAAAAATTTGCTGTGACTAAATTGTCCAATTGAAATTGGACTAAATTCAAATCATAAGGGTTGTATTAGCCAATTCTTTAGCCTTGGGAGTTTTTAGGATTTGACCACCTTGTTTTGTTTAATTTTCCCAAATCCAAGGTTACTTGAAAATCTGCATTATTTAATATTGCTGTATTTTTCTGTAATATTGCTTCAATCCAAGTGACTTAAATGAAATATGCATGAGTTTTACAGCAAATTGCTGTTTTTGACCTCTTGTTGAAAATATCATGAATTGAGAGATCATGGAGTAAAATCAAACATTGAAATTAAAAAAGAAGATGAAGAAAGCTTTTAAAATGATTTTAAAGCGATTTTAGCTTGTTTTCTGATGATCTAGGGAAAACATTAACAAACAACTATGAGGTTGGCTTAAATCGCTTTAAAATTGGGATTACTTATTGTTTTCCAAAAATTTAAATAATACTCCCTGAGTTCAACAAAATCAAAAGGCCTTGCAAATTTATAAAATCTGCAAGGCCTGTGAATATTTAATCCATTATTGGAATTAATTAGTTCGAGTTAAATTTATTGAAATATTTGTCATCAACCACTACCCTTCTTTTCTGGTAAAATGTTCTCTAACCAGCCCAACGATAAATCCTTTTAAAGTCTGTCCAGT
>JBGCFD010000038.1:0-64153 GCA_045106765.1 Saprospiraceae bacterium
GCTTTTGTTTACATCAAGGATCCACACGAAATCATAAGTATGCTTTAGGCAATAAAATCTTTGAGTATATCCAAGCACGGCTACCTATCCTTTGTTCTAATTTACCAGGCTTCAAACAAATTATGGAAAACAATATGGGTATCGTCATCCAAGATCATAACAATATACTTGCGATTAAAAATGCAGCCATTGAAATTCAAAACTTGGACAAAGAAAAATATTTAGCAGCACTTGAAATTGCTGCTAAAAAATACAATTGGGAGAATCAAGAAAAAACTCTTTTAGACATTTACGAAGGTTTATATGAAAAATAAAATTTGCCATATTACTACCGTTCACAACGCAAAGGATACTCGTATTTTCCAAAAAGAATGTGTGTCTTTGGCGAAGCATGGATTTGATACTCATTTGATCGTTGCCAATCAGGAAAGCGAAACCAACCAAGGTGTGCAGATTCATAACATTATATCTACAACTTCTGGAAGAATACAAAGAATGCGAAAAACGACTCAAATCGCATTGGAAAAGGCTATGGAAATTGATGCAGATATTTATCATTTCCATGATCCAGAATTATTACCAGTTGGTTTAAAATTAAAAAAATTAGGCAAAAAAGTAATCTACGATACACATGAAGATGTGCCTCGTCAGATTCTATCAAAATATTATCTCCCTTCTATTGTCCGACCAATTATTGCTAAGATTTTTGAGATTTATGAAAATAGGATTGCCGCAAAAATGGATGCAGTAATTACTGCCACTCCATTTATTCGAGATCGCTTTTTAAAAATAAATCCAATCACCGTTGATGTTAATAATTATCCAATTTTTGAAAAATTCAATATTGAAATTCAGAAAGAAAAAATTCACGATATTTGCTATGTTGGTTTGATGAGTAAAATTCGAGGTATCGAAGAGATGGTCAGGATGTTGGAATTTACCAAAGCGAAAATGACCTTAATTGGAGAATTTCAATCGAAGGAAGAAGAAGCATTTATCAAAAATTTACCTACTTGGAAAAAAGTAAATTTTCTAGGCAAACGAAATCGAACAGAAGTCGCTGAGATTTTATCACAAAGTAAAATGGGCATTGTAACTTTTCATCCGGAACCAAATCATATCAATGCTCAACCGAATAAAATTTTTGAATACATGGCAGCAAGTTTGCCAATCGTAACTTCAAATTTCCCACTTTGGAAAAGTATTGTCACAAAATACAACGCAGGAGTTTGTGCCAATCCACTTGCACCAAAAGAAATAGCTCAAGCTGTAAATGTATTGTTAGAAAACGAAGAGCAATCTATCCAAATGGGAAAAAATGGACAAAAAGCAGTTCAAGAAGTTTTTAATTGGAAACAGGAAGAAGAAAAATTAATCAAGCTTTATCAGCAAATTTTAAAATAATTTTGGAAAAACCAACTGTCTCTGTTATCATCCCTTGCTTCAATGAAGAACCTTTCATTGAAGCAGTCATCCAAAATATTTTGGAACAAGACTTCCCTCAAAAAGAAATGGAAGTCCTTTTTCTTGATGGAATGAGTACGGACAAAACCGCTGAAATAATTTCACAATACGCTCAAAATCAACCATTTATAAAACTAATTTCAAATCCAGAAAAATTTGTTCCACAGGCAATGAACCTTGGAATTAACCTAGCTCAAGGTGAAATCATCATCCGACTCGACGCTCACGCAGCCTATCCAAAACAATACATTTCCAAATTAATTTTTTGGTTAAAAAAATTACCCGCAGAAAATGTGGGAGGCATTTGGAACATTCAACCTCGCTCCAATTCTACCAAAGCAAAATCTATTGCTCGCACACTCTCCCATCCTATTGGAGTTGGCAATGCACTTTACCGAATGGGAATTTCGAAACCACAAGAAGTTGATACCGTTCCGTTTGGGTGCTATCCAAAAGCTGTATTTGAAAAATATGGTAATTATGATATTCGTCTTAAACGAAATCAAGACATTGAACTCAATAAAAGGATTAAACGGAAAGGAGGGAAAATATTTTTAGTCCCTGATGTGGAATGCACTTATTTTGCACGTGATACTTTTAGTGCACTTTGGAAAAATAACTATGCAAATGGCAAGTGGGTGATTTTAACTTCATGGTTTACAGGTACTTTTGACTCGCTTTCAATTCGACATTTTGTACCGTTAGCATTTTTTGTAAATCTATTGTTATCAATTTTATCTTTTATCAAAATTTTCCTACTTGGTGGAAATTCGATTTGGGGAATTTTCATTTTCCCAATCATTATTTATCTTTTGATCATTTCCTTTTTCTCTCTGAAGTTGAGTTTGGAAGAAAAAAATCTCAAAGCATTCCCATATTTTATTATCTCATTTTTTACTTTACATTTAAGTTATGGCGTTGGTAGTTTTGTAGGATTATTTTCTATTTTTAATCAAAAAAAATAGCAGACTTAAAAATAGAAAAGTCCAAAAACCTAATGATCTTGGGACTTAACAATATATTCACATTTTTCAACATACTTATCTTTTAAACAAAACAAATTCAACTCGTCGATTTATTTCTCTTCCTTCATTTGTCGCATTGTCCGAAATTGGTTGCGCCTCACCATAGCCAGTCGAACTCATTCGGTTCGCACTAATTCCTTTTTTGATCAAATAATTCAAGCATGCTTTTGCTCTTCGATCAGATAATTTTTTGTTATACTCTTCATTTCCAACACTATCTGTATGCCCTCCAATCGAAACATTATACTCAGGATATTGCTGCAAAATGCTCGCTAAATCATCTAGATCTGTGTACGAAATTGTCTTGATCTGAGAACTATTATTTTCAAATTGAATATTATTCGCTGCTAAATTAACTGCCTCTTGCACTTCCTTCACCACTTCTGGACAACCTTTATTTGATTTTGGCCCAGCCTCATTTGGACAATTATCATTTTTATCAACGATCCCATCTTTATCTGAATCAGGACAGCCACCAAAAATCGCAGGGCCTTTTTTATTCGGACAACCATCTTCATTATCTGAAATTCCATCACCATCAGTATCAGGACAGCCATTAAATTTTGGTAATCCAGGTGCATTTTTACATTCATCCACTTTGTCCAAAACACCATCACCATCAGAATCTAAATCTATATTTGGACAACCACCATTTGGAATTGGGCCAGCTTCGTTAGGACACTTATCGTTTGGATCGGGAATACCGTCGTTATCAGAATCTGGACAACCACCAAACTTCGCTAAACCTAAAATCGTTGGACACAAATCATCTTCATCAATTATTCCATCACTATCAGAATCTGGGCAGCCTCGTAAATAAACCAAACCTGGAATATCTGGACATTTATCTACCTCATTCAAAACACCATCTTGATCTCGATCTTCTTCAATAGATGGGATCTTATTTTTCACCGAGTTTAATAAAAATTTAATCCCAACATTTAAATTTAAGTTATTTCGATTTTCCTCAATCAGCCCAAGTCGATATTCAGGTCTAATTTGAAAATAACTTCTCTTGAATAATTTAAAATCAAAACCAATTCCTAACGGAAATTCTGCGTGCCATCCTCCCGCATCTAAAATATTGGTGACCACAAAGCCTCCTGAAAGATAAGGAACCACAAAATTATTTTCTTTAAATACCTGAAGTTGTAAAAGTCCACCAATCGAAACTTTTAGCGTTTTTGCAGAAATATCTCCCAATGGGTTATTTGGCAATGGCCCAATCGGTACTTTCGCACCTCCGAAAAATAAAGGAATTTCCAGATTAAAAAGATCATTTCCTAAATTTCGATGATAACCTATTTTTAGACCATTCGTAACATAATCACCTCCTGAAAAATCGTTTTTTAGTAAACCATAATATTCCACTCCAACGATGTTTAAAGAGATAGCATTTTTATTATTAAGAGATTGAGCCAATGAAATATTAGATGTTAAAAATAATAACAATATAATTACAAAAAAGAAAAGTATAGAATTTGAGTTTTTCATGTTTTGTTTTTTAGGAAAGATAAAGGTCATCTTTGAGTATCAAAATCTAATTTATTCAATACTTTTGCATTTAAATAATAAAACGTTTTAAAAGATTTAAAAAAACTCATTTTCATTTATGAAATACAGAAGATTAACCAATGAGGAATTAGCCGAATTAGAAACAGAATTTGTTCGATTCTTAGTTTCCAATACTGTAACTGGAGATGATTGGGAAAAAATCAAAAAAGAAAATCCCGAAAGAGCGGAAGGTCTAATTGAAATTTTTAGCGATATCGTTTTTGAAAAAACTATTTCGAAGGTGGAATATCTAGAAATGAAAACACCTAAAGATTTAAAGATTTTCAAATGTAATAAAGAAAATATAGAATTGATGGGTTTGAAAGTGGAGGGCGAATCAGATTTAGATTTCACACAAGATATTACTCCTGAAGCGATGATGATAAAATTACAATCTTCCGACGCCAAACTTCAAATGTACTCTGCCAATAAAAAATACAAAGATGATGATCGACTGCAAGAAATTTTTCAAATGATGCAATGGGGAAGTTTAATTTCTGATGGGAAATTATTTCACTTGCTTCGAACTTTGAAGAAATAACTTTGCTAAAATCTAAATTTCAATAAAATGCACTTAAAAAAATTCGACACTCAAGAAGTTTTTATAAAAGAAATTAAATCTTTCCAGCAATTTATTCAAGGAGGAAATTCTTTAAAAAATTGCACTTTGCAAAGTCTAGATTTTAGAGATTTAGATATCAATTGGAAGACCTTTAAAATCAACAATACTACTTTTCTAGGTTGCCTTTTGAACCCAACCGATAAAATAATTTTAGAAAAAAAAGGCGCAACCATTTTTCCAAGTCCACCTAAACTCCCCTACTCTCCTTTCCGAAAATCATTATACAAGTGGGAAGAATTAATGAAAGGGTTTTCACCAAAAAAAGATGATAGTGTTGACTACCACATCTATCGGCATTTTTCCAAATCCAAATTTAACCCTAACATCAACGAAGCATTGTGGCAAAGAATTCATGACCACGCAATGGATGATGCTTTGCGAGATTTGATTGAACCTAGGCATGATGGCATGACTGAAAAAAAATGTGTTGGATTCATGGGTGGACATAGCACTTTGCGAACAGATGAGTTTTATACAAAGACTGCTTTGACTGCTAAGTTGTTAGCAGAGGCTGGCTACTTTGTTGTTTCAGGAGGAGGTCCAGGAATTATGGAAGCGACAAACTTAGGTGCTTATTTTGCCAAAAAATCTAATAAGAAATTATTAGATGCGATTTCAATATTACAAAAAGCACCACATTTTTCAGATAAAAACTTCCATACACAATCTATAAAAGTTTTAGAAAAATATCCGAAAGGAGGGAAAAGTTTAGCAATTCCAACTTGGTTTTACGGGCACGAGCCGAGCAATTTATTTGCTTCACATATTGCCAAATATTTTTCGAATAGTATTCGAGAAGATACTTTATTGGCAATCAGTTTGTATGGAATTATTTGTTCTCCTGGAAGTGCAGGAACGACACAAGAAATTTTTATGGACGCTACGCAAAATCATTATGGCACTTTTAATTATTATAGTCCAATGATTTTTTTAGGGAAAAAACGATACGAAATTGACACGATGATTTTCCCTCTTTTGAAGCAACTATCATTTGGAAAAAAATATCATGAAATGTTATATTTATCAGATGAACCGAAAGATATTTTAAATTTTTTAAAAGATCATCCACCGATAAAAACATAATTCTTTCTTAGAAATTATGTAATTATTCAACAAACGCCCAACGATTCACAATGAAATCGTTGGGCGTTAATTTTAATTAGAATTCTGTTTTACTTTATCAAAGTAATAAATCCTTGCACCTCTTTTGGGACTCCTCTTGGACTCTTATAACTTACTTGACAAACGTATACACCAAGAGGCATTTTTCCGCCTCCATTATATTTTCGTCCATTCCATCCTTCATCAGGATCATTCGTTTCAAAAATTAATTCACCATAACGATTCCAGACTTGGAAAGTATAATCTCGCATACCTCGATAATAACCTACTCCTTTAAATTCATCATTGACCGTATCATCGTTTGGTGTAAATGCATTTGGCAAAAAGTATCGAACCTCCGGAATTACATCAACTATTTTTTGAATAGTATCTCGACACCCATCTTCTGTTGTCACGATTAATTCTACTATTTGATGTCCAGTATCTGGAAATGAAAATGTTGGATTTTCTTCATATGAAAAACCTTGTCCTGCAAAATCCCATTCCCATTTGTAATCTCTGACAGAGTTATCAAAGAAATTTACTTCAGGCATAAAGTTCGTAATTCGATCAGGCCCAAAATAAAAATCTGCTTCTGGGAATGAATCTACTTTTATCAAGTCAGGAAAAACTCTATCAGTATAGCAGCCAATCGGAGAAGTAATTTCCACATGAATCGTATATTCACCAGGTACATAATAAGTATACGATGGACTAATATCTGTTCCTATTCCTCCATCTCCAAAATCCCAAACAATATCATAAGTATCATCAATAGGAGTAGATAAATTATTAAAGAAAACATCCAACGGCTGACATCCTTTAAATGAGCTCGGCTCAATAACAATTAATGGTGGTACTGGCAACCAAGTGACTTCTTGAACCAATTCATTGGAACAACCATTTTCATCAGTCACCATTAAAGAAACTGAATAAATACCAGGATCGGTATAACTGTAAATTGGATTGGCTTCAGTCGATGTTCCATTATCACCAAAATCCCAAGACCATTCAGCAATATCTGAATCTACTCCTGCCGACAAATCAGCATAAGTAACTGGGCCTGCAACACAAGTATCATAGTCAAATGAGTAATCAACTATTGGTGGCACAGAAATCTCCACAATTATATTGGCAGTATCTCCGCATTCAGTTCCTGGATTTAAAATCAATAATCCTTCATAGATTCCATAGCCTGGAAATGTCACATCAACACTTTGCTGATTTAAGGATAGTGGATTCAATCCTCCTAAATCAAATTCCCATAGATAGTCAGTAATCATTGAGGAAATAGGTCCTGTAAAATTTAAAGTCGTGTCTCCAGCACAATTATTAAACTGAAATACTGAATCACTCTGAACAAAATAATCTCCATCAACCGTAGCAACTACAGTTGGCTCACAGAATGCTACGTTGAATTGAAAATCTCTTTGAATCGTGCTTAACAAAATTCCATTACGATATTCTTTGACACAGATTCCAACTACAAATTGTCCTTCGGTATCTGGTATTCCTGTCAATACGCCAGTTGTTGGATTAATACTTAGTGAAGGATCTCCTCCAATCGGATCAAGCGGCCCATAAGTTGGCGCAACAAACGTAACGTTAGTATAAGGCGGTGGTGCATCTGGATTTGGATTAGGCAAATTACTACTCCCTCCAGTAATTGGACTGCATAATTCATATACCAATAAATCACCATCTGCATCTGTTGCAGAATGATCAAAAACTAGCTCTTCATTAACACAGACAACTATGGGAGGAAAACTATTAAAAGCAGGTGCATTATTACACAACGATTGGGCTTCAGGCGTTATCTCTATATAAAATGTAGCTCCTGTTCCACCTGGATCAATAAGATTAGAAATAGAGTTATTTCTACAACATCGTTGATAAATGATATAATAACTCTCCGTACTCAATGGTAAATTTATTGCACCAACATTTAAAGCACTCAAATTGAATTGATACTCACCTAATTCTACACATACATTTGACGGTAAAATCAAACATGGATTATTAACATTAGGGTTAATCATACTTATTTCAGGATTAGGCATTATTATCTGATCAAACTCAGTCGATAAATCTGATCCATTATAAATAGACATCCTTCCATTAAGGGTACCATCAAAATCTGCTGCATTTGATGCTTGGCAATCCCGATAAACTTTTAAGTAAATTCTGTAATCTCCATTTCCTAAACAGCGGTAGGTCAATTCTCCTCCAATAATATGAGCAGCTTGAATATGGCTTAAGAAAAATAGAAAAGATAAGAAGAGAATTGTTCGTAGTTTTATTTTCATCACTTGTTTTTTTTAAGAGGATTTTGTTGATAAATCCTACTGCGGATTATTTTTTATAAAAAAGAAAAATCTGGGAAATTATCTTTTAACAGTTTAGTCAACTTTACACGATCTAATTTCGTCATTTTTTATAGAAAATTTGCATTTTTTGTTTTGAAAAAAAATTATTAAAATTTAATTCTTTATTGTACAGTTTTGTTGTTTGCCACATATTCTCACAAATTATTCGAATTTTTGACGATAGGATTCAGAACTCGCACTAAAATCTGATAAGTCAGATTCATTCGAATATTCACAAAAAGCAAAATTGGTGAAATTTCGGATATTTCAATTTGTTGAAATAATTTCGAATAGTAGTATTAATTAGTGTGAATTTGTGTCAAAAAACAAAAGTATGCAGTACAGAAAAATTAAAAAAAATGCCCACTAATTCAATCAAGAACCAGTAAGCATTTTTTTTAGTTGTTGTCCTGTCCTCCCTTAGAGCTTACGCAAAATAGTAAGCATGAAAAACAAGAAACGCCTGAATCTTTAAAACATTTATTTTATCAAAGTAATAAACCCTTGAACCTCTTTAGGTATTCCCCGCGGACTCTTATAACTCACCTGACAAACGTAAACTCCAAGAGGCATTTTCCCTCCTCCATTATATTTTCGTCCATTCCATCCTTCATCAGGATCTTGCGTTTCAAAAACCAGTTCACCATAACGATTCCAAACTTGGAAAGAATAATCTCGCATGCCTCTATAATAACCTACTCCTTTAAACTCATCATTGACTGTATCATCATTTGGTGTAAATGCATTGGGTAAAAAGTATCTAACTTCTGGAATCACATCAACTATTTTTTGAATAGTATCTTGACAACCAGCTTCAGTTGTAACTATCAATTCTACAATTTGATGTCCTGTATCTGGAAATGAAAACGATGGATTTTCTTCATATGAAAAACCTTGTCCTGCAAAATCCCATTGCCATTTATAATCTCTGAGAGAGTTATCAAAGAAGTTTACCTCAGGCATAAAATTGGTAATTCGATCAGGTCCAAAATAAAAATCTGCCTCTGGAAATGAATCTACTTTTATCAAACTAGGAAAGGTTCTTTCTGTATAACATCCTATAGGAGAAGTAATTCCTACATTAATAGTATATGCTCCTGGTTCCTCATAAGTATAAGATGGACTGATAGCAGTACCTATTCCTCCATCTCCAAAATCCCAAACAATCTCATAAGTATCATCAATCGGTGTGGATAAATTATTAAAGAAAATATCCAACGGAGCACATCCTGTAAATGAACTTGGTTCAATCACAATCAATGGTGGAACAGGCAACCAAGTCGCTTCTTGGACAATCTCATTCGAACATCCATTCTCATCTGTTACCGTTAAAGTTACATAGTAGACTCCTGGATCGGTATAATTAAATATTGGATTCTGACTATCAGATGTTCCTCCATCTCCAAAGTCCCAATTCCATTCTGTAATATCAGATGTGATTCCTGCAGACATATCGGTATAAACAACTGGTCCAGCTACACAAGTATCATAATCAAAAGTAAAATCTACCATGGGTGGTTCAAAAATCTCAACTGCAATAATAGCAGTATCTCCACAGTCTGTTCCGGGGTTAAGAATCAATAATCCTTCATAGACTCCATATCCTGGGAATGTTACATCGATATTTTGTTGATTGAGCGAAAGTGGATTTAATCCGCCAAGATCAAACTCCCATAAATATTCAGTAATAAATTGAGAAGAGGGGGCTTCAAAATTAAAAGTCGAATCTCCATTACAATTATAAAATCGAAAAATAGTATCACTCTGAATAAGATCATTTCCACCAACTGTAGCAACTACAGTAGGCTCACAAAAGGTTACATTAAATTGAAAATCTCGCTGAATCGTACTCAACAAAACTCCATTTCGATATTCTTTTACACAAATTCCAACTACATATTGTCCTTCCGCATTTGGCATTCCTGACAAAACTCCAGTTGAAGGATTAATACTCAATGCTGGATCTCCACCTATCGGATCAAGGGGACCATAAGTAGGTGCTTCAAACGTTACATTATCGTATGGTGGTGGTGCATCTGGATTTGGATTAGTACCATCAAAATCTGCAGCATTTCCTGGCGTTTGCCAACCTGCAGTTCCTCCACCTTTCAATGGACTACATAATTCATATACTAATAAATCACCATCTATATCAGTTGCCGAATGATCAAAAGTTAATTGCTCATTGACACAAATTACAATTGGTGGTAATTCATTAAAGGTTGGAGTATTATTACATAATGCTTGTGCTTCAGTAGTAATTTCTACATAAAAGGTTGCACCTGTCTCGCCTGGAGCAATAATATTATTAATAGAATTATTCCTGCAACATCTCTGATAAATAATATAATAGCTCTCTGCGCTTAATGGCAAATTGATATTCCCAACATTATTATCACTTAAATTAAAAACATATACCCCTTCTTCAACACAAACATTGGATGGTAAAATCAAACAGGGATTATTAATTCCTTGATCTATCTGAATATCTGTGATGACAGGATCAGGCATGACTATTTTGTCAAACTCATTGACCAAATCGCCACCATTATAAATAGACATTCGACCATTTCCTGGGCCATCAAATCCTGCACCATTACCTTGGCAATCTCGATAAATTTTCATGGTGATTTCATAGTCACCATTACCTAAGCAAACATAGGTTAACTCTCCACCAATAACGTGAGCTGCTTGAAGGTTGCCGAATGAAAAAAGAAAAAGAAAGAAGAAAAGTGTTTGTAGGTTTATTTTCATCACTTGTTTTTTATTGGATTTTATACAAAAATCCTGCTGTTGATTATTTTTAAAACAATAGAAAAGTTCGGGAATTGATTATTTCAATAGATTGGTTATTATTACTTGTGTAATTTCGGCATTTTTAACAAAAAATTCACCTTTTTTGTTTTGAAATAAAAAATTATTAAAATTTAAGTACAAATGGCGGCAGGTTCAAGGGAATATTAGATACTCAACAAAGAATAATCAATATCCAACTTTAAGAAAAATCTATTTCTGAGAGAAGTTGGATATTGGTTATTCTCATCATTTCACAATCGTCGCAAACCCCTTCAACTCTACATTTCCTCCTCTCGGGCCGGTATAGGTTACAACCACAACATAAACCCCTTGGGGCGAATCCTTCCCAGTGTTTAGTTTTTTTCCATTCCAGCCTTCAAAAGGATCACCTGTTTCAAAAACCATTTCCCCCCAACGATTCCAAATCTTCATATTAAAATTCTCCATTCCGACAAAAAAACCTTTACCAAAAAATTCATCATTAACTGAATCGAAATTAGGTGTAAAAGCATTCGGTAAAAAGTAAGCAACTTTTGGAACGACATCAATACATTGGGTTAAAGTATCTTGACAACCCGATTCGTGAGTCACTATCAAAGTTACTTTTTGCAAACCAGTATCTGGAAAAGTATAAGTTGGATTTTGGTCAAATGAATTATCTACATCATCAAAATTCCAAAACCATTGTACCGCGTCAATTGATAAATCTGTAAATTCTACATCAGGTTGAAAATTGGTTGGAGGATTTGGAGTAAATGTAAAATTTGCCACAGGGGATGGTTCCACGGTGATCAAACTTGGAAAAAAATCACTTATCGAACAACCAATCGGCGACGTGACAGAAAGTGAAACATCAAATACTCCAGGTGTCTCATAAACATAAGTTGGACTAATTTCACCACTTGTATTTCCATCTCCAAAATCCCAAACGATATCATAAGTATCATCAATCGGAGTAGAAAGATTATTGAAAAATACATTTTGAGGAATACATCCTTTATAAATACTCGGTTCAATAATCAAAATCGGAGGCGCAGGATACCATTCAATTATTTGAGTTGTATCATCCACACAACCATTCATATCTTCCACCGTCAGCGTAACTGGAATATTTCCAGGAGCAGAATAGAGATAGTCAGGACTAACATCGTTGCCCGAATTTCCATCTCCATACTCCCATAGGTTACCAGTAATCGCACCAGCACCAGAGGCAGAAAGGTTATTAAAACTTACTGGCCCAGCAACACAAGTGTCATAAGCATAGGTAAAATCTGCATTTATTTCAGGATAAATATTAACAAAGATGGTTGCCGTATCGTCACAAGGAGATCCTTGATTCAAAATTAATTGACCTTGATAAGTTCCTAATCCAGGAAAAGTAACACTCGTATTTTGAGTAGTGGAAGTCACAGTATCACCATTATTCAAATCAAAACTCCAATTATATGTATTGATAAATGCTTGATCGAAACTTTGATCGATAAAAGTGATCGAATTATTTCCACAAGAGTTTATTACAAATTCATTTCCATTGACTACTTCATCATTTTGAATTTGAGCAAAAACGGTCGGCTCACAATTTTCTACATTAAATTGAAAATCTCGTTTGACCACACTTAATAAAACTCCGTTTCGATATTCTTCCACACAAACTCCCACTACGAATTGTCCCAAAGTATTTGGAATTCCTGTAATCAAACCTGTTGCTGCGTCAATACTAACTTGTGGATTTCCTCCCATCGGATTAAGTGGGCCGTAAGTTCCGCTAACGAAAGTAATATTTTGGTATGGTGGTGGAGCATCTGGATTTGGTGCCACTCCTGTAAAAGCATTTGCATCTCCTCCCATTACACCATCAGTTCCCCCACCTGTTTTAGGACTACAAAATTTATAAACTAATTGATCTCCATCGCTATCAGATGCTGAATGATCAAAATTAATTGGCTCATTAGCGCAAATAATTATCGGAGGAAAATTATTAAATGTTGGACTATTATTAACGCACCCAGTTGAAGTTTGCTGTGCTTCTGGAGTTAATTCTATTGAATAAGTTGCCCCGGTATCTCCTGGTAAAATAATATTATTAATAGAATTATTTCTACAACATCTCTGATAAACAATATGGTAACTTTTTGGATTGGTTGGCAATGTTAAAGTGAATTGATAAATGCCTTCTTCCACACAAACATCATCGGGAATAATCAAACATGGATTAGATACATCTGGAGGGATATTCGTGATAGTAGGAGGATTGAGTTGAACAACCCCTGAAGTTCCAGGTATCGTAGGATCTAAATCATATTCCACAGTACTCCCATCTTCATAAACCGTTACTGTTCCTATAGTGGTACTTCCGGGAGCAGAATCAAATAAAGCCCCTGTGCTTCCACAATCTCTATAAATCTTCATTGTAAATTCATACTGATTACCACCTAAGCAAACATAAGTAATTTCTCCTCCAATAATGTGAGCAGCTTCTGCGCTAAATAACGCTAAAAATGAGATGATGATAATGGTTAACTTTTTCAATACTTTCAAAGTTAAGTTTTAGTTGAATGAGGAAAATAGCTATTATTTGATAATTTCAATTTGAATAATAATTCAATTTTCTATAAACTAGAATCATTTTCCATGATTTAAGTTGCTTCAATAGTTAAAGAAACGAATACTTTGTCATTAATTTTACTTTTCAAAAATCAATAATTCATAAAGCCATTTTTTATTGAAATAGTAAGATGAAAATAAATATTTATTTTTTCAATAAAAAATAACATTATACTCAGAGTAAACGTTAATTATAACTTAAGACGCGAAAGTAATATAATAACAGTTGGGTAATTTGAATAATTAACACTTTAAAAAATTAATATATTGCGCCTAGCTGACTAATTGATTAAGTTTTGACAAAAAAAATACTTTTTAAAAGCTTCCTTTCCGTTATAGATATAAAATTAAAACAATTCCCTCAAAACCATTTTTGTAATTTTTTGAATTCCCTATTTCCTAAATTTTATAAAAAAACCTGATTATAGACCTTAATCTACTTAACAATGATGCAAACTGACCTACAACAATTAATGTTTGGAAAAGACAATTTGGAAACTATTACTACAACTTTAGAAAATAGTGGATTGATTCTTTATCCAACTGACACTATTTGGGGAATTGGTTGCGACGCTACTAATGAAGGTGCTGTCCAACGAATTTTTGACCTTAAAAAAAGACCTTACGACAAACCATTTGTCCTCCTTGTCAACTCCATCGAAATGCTCAAAAATTATGTCGAGCATGTTCATCCAAGAATTGAAACTTTACTAATGCACCATGTGCAACCGCTCACAATGATTTATGATCGAGCTAAAAATCTACCTTCTATTTCTCAAGATAAAAGTGGTAGTGTTGCGATTCGTGTCGTGCAAGATTCTTTTTGCAAGGAATTGATTGGTCAATTTGGAAAACCGTTGATCGCTTCTTCTGCTAATATTAGCGACAAACCATTTCCTGCGAATTTTGGAGGAATTAGTTCTGACGTAATTACTGGTGTGGATTATGTCGTAAAATGGAAACAAGGAGAAAAGAAATTAAGTCAACCTTCTGTGATTGCTAAATTTTCGGAGAAGGAAGAATTGATTTTTTTAAGGGAATAATTTTTAGAAAATCAGCTGAATAAAAAATTAGTTAATCAGTAATTTAATTTCCTGATTGACTAATTAACTGAATTCAGATCAACTGATTATCTTTGAACATCAATTTTTAGTTTTTAAGAAATACCAAACATGCTATATTTTAAATATTTTATTACTATTTCTATTCTTCTTTTTTCATCCTCAGAAAATTTACCTGTAGAAACCAACGATTCTAACCGAATTGCTTGGGAAAAAAATAAGCAAATTGAATGGAGTGATTTCAAAGGTCGTGCGAACAATACAAGTTCGCTTGATGCCTACACCATGTTAGGAATTTCTCTTGAAGTGATTGGTCAAAAAGATGGAAAAGTCGATATGGGTGTTTTTGGATATTTTGAAAAAAATAAAAGTTGGGTGAAATCTGGAGAAAAAACAGATCATTTATTGTCTCATGAAAGAAAGCATTTTGACCTTTGCGAAGTCTACCGAAGAAAATTAATAAAAAAATTAGAAGCTAAAAAATCGTACGATTATGATTCCTTTAGCAAGGATGTTGGGGAGATGTTCAACAAAAATTTTGAGGAATACACCAAAGAACAAGAACGTTACGATGAAGAAACTCACCACTCTCAAGAGAAAGCAGCTCAAATCAAATGGAATAAATTTATTACCAAAGAGTTATTACGTTTGAAAAAATATGATAAAATTGCAGCTTCTTTAAATGTAGTTGATTGATTAGGAATTAGGTAATCAGTTCGCCGATCCGATCTACTAATTTTCTAATTAACCGATTACCTATTTAACCGATCAACTAAACAACATGCAATTCGCAAAAGCCATACTTCAATACGACGACCAAACGGTAGAGTTTCCTTTTAATAAAATGACTTTTTTCGATGAACTTTATGTCGATTTCAAACAAGTCAATAAAGGAAATCATCAAACTTACCACCTCACCATCCATCCAAAGCAAACCATTCAAATCAAAAAATTATCGTTGGTCTTTAATCATACTTATTTATCGGGTGAAGATCCTCGGATCTTTTGCAATGGTTATCAATCTTGGTCAGAAAGTCGGGAATATCAATTAGGCGAAAAAATTCCATCTCTTAAATTCTGGGCAAAAAGTCAGCAATATTTTGGGGATGAACATATCAAAGAAATTCCACGAGGTAAAAATAAATTCCACTCTTGGAGTTACACCTACATTAAAAACAACAATAATATTATATTTTTAGGATCGCTCAAAGAAAATGCTGCTTTCACTTATTTTGTTCATGATGTGGCTGCTCAGCAACTCATCGTGGAGAAAGATTGTAGTGGTTTAGAATTGAGTCATTCCTTCCCTATTTTAGATTTATTGGTTGGTCAAGGAAAAGAACAATCCGTCTTTGATCAATGGAAAAACGAAATGGATTTTCCTCCACTCAGAGCACAGCCAAGCACAGGTTGGACAAGTTGGTATAATTACTATACGAACATCTCAGAAGAAATTATTTTAAAAAATCTAAATGCATTTTCAGAAAATAAAACTCCACTCGATTACATCCAAATTGATGATGGTTATCAAACTCAAGTCGGTGATTGGTTGAGCATAAAATCTTCTTTTCCAAATGGAATGGCGCACGTTGCTCAAAAAATAAAACAAGCTAATTACAAAGCAGGAATTTGGCTCGCTCCATTTATTTGTGATGCTAATTCTGAAATTTTTAAACAAAAAAAGCATTGGTTAGTCAAAGATAAAAATGGAAAACCATTCGTCGCTGGCAATATCAAATTCTGGGGTGGAAATTTTTATGTATTAGATTTTTATCAAAAGGAAGTGCAAGATTATTTGATCCAAGTCATTGGAACTTTTACTAAAAAATGGGGTTTTGATTTCCTTAAATTAGACTTCCTTTATGCGGTGTGCATACTCCCAACAAAAAATAAAACACGTGGACAAATCATGCACGATGCCATGGAATTTTTAAAAATACAGGCTGGTGACAAAATGATTTTAGGTTGTGGTGTGCCCTTAGGAAGTGCTTTTGGAAAAGTAGATTTTTGCCGTATTGGGGCAGATGTACATCTACAATGGGAAGACAATCTGCAACGATTCAATGGCAATCGAGAACGTACTTCTACATTACTTTCTTTGCGCTCTACTTTGGGTCGTTGGCAACTGAATAATCGAGTTTTCCACAATGATCCTGATGCTTTTATTTTAAGAAAAGAAAAAAACAAATTAACTCCAAACCAACAATATACATTACTCATAATCAATACCTTATGCGGCAATTTAGTTTTTACTTCTGATTTTACAGGTGAATATTCGACAGAACAATGGAGCGAATTTGAGTTAATTTATCAACTCCAAAATAGCGAAATAAAAGAGGTACAAAATTTGACCGATGACAGGTATCTAATTTCTTTTAATCAAAATGGAAAGCGATTCGTGGCAGCTTGCAATTTAAGCAATAAAAAGACTTCCTTTTTGGTTAAAAAACAACAGATTGAACTAGAGCCTTTTGAGTCAATAATTTTGAAAAATTAAATATGAAAAAATTCCTATTGCTTTTCACTTTTCTATTTTCCAGTTTTATAACAATATATTCCCAAAAACCTTTTTACCACAAAAACAAGGCAATTACTTGGGTGGGTGAAACTGAATTCACTTATTATTTGGAACACTTTGACCGTCTCAATTTTGAGCCTTCCGATGAAATGCAAAAGGAAACTCGAACGATAAAAATTGATCCTTATGCTACTTGCGAAGTCGGAAATGAAACTTACTTTACTGATTTCATCGTTGGGGAAGTTTTAGAAAATCGTCGAAAAGTTTTTTCATTGGATGGCGACCCTTTGACACTTTCTGAAATCAAAAAAACCTTTGGAAATTCTTTTTCTGATACGATAACCACCTACGATCCGATCACCTATAAAGAGACCAAAACTATCGTAAAAACAGATCCAATTTACCAAATCAAAGCATTTAAAATTAGACAATGGTGGTATTATGATAAGGAGAAAGAAAGTCTCGGTTCAATGGTTCAAGCGATCGCTCCTATTTTACAAAATGAAAAAAAAGATGGTTCTATTTCTCAAAAAGTGTTGTTTTGGATTGAGATGAAACAAGATGCAAAAAAGGAATATGATTATAACGACAGATCTATAATTTGGGCAAAAGAGACACTTTCTACTCTGTCATTTAAAAAAGTAAAAAAGAAAAAAGGTCGTTCCAAAAAAGCTTTAAAAAATCTAACTTATAAAGACCCAAAAAATGGAAAAGGAAGAATCGTTGAAAATGATAGTTGGTATCCTTACTGTGCCGATTTGATAGAAAAAGAAGAAGTAGAAAAAAGCCTATCGGCAACTGTTGATACCATCATTACCTTCGACCCTGAAACTTATAAAGAAGAAATTCAAATTGTAAAAAATTCAAAAATAAAATATAAAGACTTCGAATATTTTCGAATTTTACAACATTGGTATTTTGATAAATCAACTAATACTTTAGCGAGTAAAGTGATTTCGATTGGACCGTTGCAAGATGTATTGAATGAAGATGGAAAGTTGAGATTTCGAAAAGCGTTGTATTATATTATGAGTTCGCAGTAATAAGTTGAATTTCCAAATCCGACTCGAAACAAGAAGCCTTGCAAATGATTACTTTGCAAGGCTTTTTTTATTAGACTTATTATCCAACTTTCTCATTTTTTTGATGTTTAACTAAATGTGATTCTTATCACTTTCTATCTCCCAAAAATCAACTATTTTTACAAAAAAATAAAACATGAGTTACTTAGATTTATTCGTTCAATCCTACAAAGATTTCGGAGGTTACATCTGGAATGAAATTACTTTTCAAGTTTCACCATGGTATGTCAATTATTTTTATTGGTTGATTGCGTTGTCTCTTTTTGTTTGGGCATTGGAAGTACTTTTTCCTTGGAGAAAAAATCAATCGGTATTTCGAAAAGATTTTTGGTTGGATACATTTTACATGTTCTTCAATTTTTACATTTTCAAATTGATCATTTTTATGGCGTTTTCGAATGTAACTTCTCAATTCTTTTTGAATGTTCTTGGAGGTGAATTTAAAGATTTTGCCATTTTCAATATGAGTGGATCTGCACTTTGGATTCAATTATTAGTCTTTTTTGTAGTGACAGATTTTATCCAATGGTTTACTCATGTCCAGTTACATAAATATGAATTTCTCTGGCGCTTTCACAAAGTTCATCACTCTGTCGAAGAGATGGGATTCGCTGCACATCTTCGATATCATTGGATGGAAAATGTGTTTTATACGCCCATGAAATATATTGTAGTCATGTTATTTTTTGGTTTTGAACCAGCTAGTGCATTCATTGTTTATTACCTTTCTATTGCTATCGGACACTTGAATCATGCAAATATTAAATTGACTTATGGCCCGTTGAAATATCTATTTAACAATCCAGTTATGCACCTTTGGCATCACTCTTATGACTTACCTGAAGATCGTCGAAAAGGAGTAAATTTTGGTATTTCATTAAGTGTGTGGGACTATATTTTTGGAACAAGTTATGTGCCTGAAGATAGCGGAACTATTAAATTAGGCTTTCCTGGAATGGAGAAATTCCCTAAGGATTTTGTTCAGCAGAATTTACATGGATTTAGCAAAGACGATTAGTTTTTTGCGTACTATCGACTGGCTTCGAGCCAGCCGATAGTTTTAAAAAATCGTTTTGAAGAAAACTATCGATTGACTCGATGTCAGTCAATAGTACGCCACATTTTGTTTTCTAGCTAACATTTTTCTATTCTGAAAACAGCTATCTTGCAGCTAAATTTTAAAGTTACAGGATGAGAACTCTTACAAAAATATCATTAAATTTTATTTTTCTTTTTTTAACTATTTCAACTAATGCGCAATTAGTCATCAATGAGGTATGCTCTAAAAACACTTCAATTATCGAAGATGAATTTGGAGAAACTTCTGATTGGGTTGAATTATATAACAATACATTTACAGATATAAATTTAGATGGGTATTTTTTATCTGACACAGAAGATAATCCTCAAAAATGGGTTTTCCCCAACAAAATTATTCCTGCTCAATCTTATCTTTTGATCTTCGCTTCAGACAATGATTTAGTTCAAACTTATTGTCACACCAATTTTAAATTATCGAATTCGGGAGAAACTTTAATTCTTTCTGACGCAGTTGGAATCGAAATTGATCGAGTTGAAATTCCTTCCTTGACAGAAGATCATTCCTTTGGAAGATGGCCCAATGGAAATGGTGATTTTCTATTTTTTGAAATACCTACTCCTGAGTTTTCAAATGATAATAATTCCAATTATCAATTTGCGAAACCTCCTAAATTCTTGGCTCAACAATACTTTTACGAAAATAATAATTCTATCATAGAACTATCTTGCGATGAGCCAAATTGCACGATTAGATTTACGAGAGATGGAAGTATTCCTGATGAAAATTCAGAATTATATTCATCTCCTTTTCAGATAGATACCACCACTTCTATTCGTGCGATTACGTTTGCCAACGACCTCTACCCTTCCTCAACGAGCACTCAAACGTTTTTTTGTAACACTATGCACACGTTGCCGATTTTAACATTGACAAGTGAGCCTGATAATTTTTGGGAATGGGAAAATGGCATATTTATTTTAGGCCCAAATGGTGATCCCGTTTATCCTCATTTTGGAGCTAACTTTTGGAAGGATATTGAAATTCCTGTGCACATGGAATTTTTTAAAAACCAAGAATTAGTTGCCAAATTTGATGTAGGCACAAAAATCCATGGAGGGAAAGCTGCCAGAAGTAAACCAGCAAAAGCACTACGGTTGCTGACTGATAAAAACTTTGAATCAGAAGGAATGAGTTATTCTTTTTTCGAAAATAAAAACATCAATAATTTCAGAAGATTGATCATTAGAAATGCAAGTGGTGATTTTAATTATACCCATTTTCGAGATGCTTATTTGCATCGATATTTTATCAATGAAAACTTGGATCTAGATGTTTTAGCACACCAACCAATCGTTCTTTATATCAATGGAACTTATTGGGGAGTAATGAATTTGAGGGAAAAAATCGATCAGTATTATCTCAAAGAAAATTATGGATTGGAAAAAGATAGCATTGATTTATTGGAAGAAGATTTAGTGGTCATTGAAGGTTCGAAAGATGAGTATTTAGCTAACTACGATTTTTTAATTAACAATGATTTAAGTATCCAATCTAATTTTGAAATTGCTGAAAAATATTTTGACCTGAACAACTTGGCTGATTATTTTATTGTCCAAACTTATGTGAACAATACTGACTTCCCTAATAATAATATCAAATATTGGCAACAAAAAAAAGAAGGTGGTAAATGGCGATATATTCTTTTCGATATGGATGTTGGGATGGGAAGATATGGTTGGACAGTAGCACATTTTGACAACTTTAATTGGCGATTAGAAAATGCCGACAGCAATAAATTTATCAATATCATTAAAGCTTATTTTGAAAATAAAGATTATCGCAACTACTTCATTAATCGTTATGCCGATTTGATGAATACTATTTTTAAACCAGAAAATTTTGCGAAAGAAACAGAAAATACCATTGCTGAAATTGATGAAGAAATGAAGCGGCATTTTGCTCAATGGACATGGCCAGGGTATGATGTTTGGCAAGAAGAACGGATTCCTGGATTATTCACTTTTATTGAAGAACGTCCTGAAAATCAACGAGAATTTATTCGTCAATATTTTGAGTTGGAAAATGAGGTTGAACTTCAAATCAATACATATCCCGCAGGTGCTGGATTAGTAAAAATCAATACGATCACACCGGAAGTTTTACCCTGGAATGGACATTATTATAACGGTGCTCCTGTGACTTTAACGATCATTCCTAACAATGGTTTTACATTTGAAAAATGGGAATCAATTCATACCATCTTAGATCAAGACATTAACGAAACGATTAGTTATAATTTTGAAAAGGATGATGAAATAACCGCTTACTTTAATACTGAATTTACCGGTTTAAATTTAACAGCATCTCCTAATCCATTTCAAAATAACATTGAAATAGAATTTACTTTAGAAAAAATTTCTACGGTTGAAATTCATCTTTATGATAGTTTAGGACGATTAATTCAATCTTTTCCAAAAGAAACAAAAAATGCAGGAACTCAATCTACTAGCTTGGAAATCAGAGATTTAAATAAAGGAATTTATATAATATCTTTACAAACGGAAGATCATATCCAATCTATAAAATTGATTCATTAATTTACTTTTAATTAAAAAAATCATTCCTCTTGAATTTTAATTCAAAAACAATCTTTTTCTTCATCTTTCAATTTATCATTTTTTCTGCTTGCAAAAATGATAAAACACTTCCTATCCCTTCTGAAATTACACCACAACAATTAGTTGAACTTCCTGCGACTCTAAATGAAATTTCTGGAATGATTTTCCAAAATGAAACGAGCCTTTTTGCGCATAATGATGGAGGACAAGGCGCATGGATTCACGAGGTCAATTTAGAAGAAAAAAAAATCAATAGGAGTATTAAAATTTACAATACTAATAATCTCGATTGGGAGGATATGGCACAAGATGAAGATTATATTTATGTAGCTGATTCAGGTAATAATTTAGGACAAAGAACTGATTTAAAACTTTATAAAATTTCAAAAATCGAATTAGAAATGTTTGATTCTGTAGCTGCTGAAATTATTGAATTTGAATATCCTGATCAAATAAATTTTTCTCCCACATCAGACCACAATTTTGATTGCGAAGCAGTTATTAGTTTTGAAAATGAGTTATTTCTTTTTTCCAAAAACCATTTAGATCAAAAAACAAAATTGTATTCGCTTTCTAAAAACGCAGGAAATCATACCGCTAATTTATTGCAAGAATTTGAGTCAGATGGATTAATTACGGGCGCAACAATTAGCAAAGATAACAATGTAATTACATTGTTAGGATACCATAAAGAAGTAATCAATCAAGTCGAAAATTTTGATCCTTTTATTTGGCTTTTGTATGATTTTGAGAATGATAAAATCTTTGATGGAAAAACTAAAAAACTAGATATTGAAATAAAAACTCAAATGGAAGCCATCTGTTTTGGAAAGAATAAAGACATTTATTTTTCGCATGAATCTGAAACTGGAGGTCTTCCTCAATTTATCTATAAAATTGATATTGAACCATTTTTAAATTAGAAATTTCAAATCTCCTCTCCTTCTTTTGGCAAACTATTTGAATATTGTAAAATCCAATAACAATATTTTTTAACCATTAAATTAACCATTTAACCAAAATTTAAATCTTATGAGTTGCAAGAAAACTAAATTTATGCAACTAACACTACTTTTCGTCCTAGCCTTATTCTCATGTAAAAAAGAAAATTTAAATAATTTTCAAGAAATCACCACACCAAATACACCAAGCAATCCAACCTATCTTCCTGATGAAAATCCTGATATT
Source organism: Saprospiraceae bacterium (assembly GCA_045106765.1). Lineage (GTDB taxonomy): Bacteria > Bacteroidota > Bacteroidia > Chitinophagales > Saprospiraceae > CAJQQY01. The sequence continues at coordinate 23,042 of JBGCFD010000038.1, forward strand.
CAAACGGTTAAAGCAATACCAGATATAGGTACAGGCATCATAACTGTAGACGATATTCCAGAACATCAATTGATTCTAGAAGTTGAAAGTGCTATCCGAAATTTAACCTTTGGATCACTCTTACAAACTGCTTTTTATCCACAAGTTTATGGACTTAATAATTCAGCAGCTACCACTCGTACAGGTTGTCCTTCGAGTAGTCTGGTAAGTGATAATAGTGGAAGTCCTGCTATTCATACGATCACCTTAGATTACGGAACAGGATGTACTTCAATCGGAAGTACAGATTATCAAGGAACTGCAACTGTAACTATTGAAGGCGAATTAAATACTCTTGGAACAGTTGTGAGTATCGAATTAAGTCAAGATTTTGTCATCAATTCAACCAACGATTTGGATGGAATTATTTCTTTAGAATTTGATAATGTAAATGGAACAGATACTTATAAAATAATCAATTTGGATCTGCAAAATACTAATCTCCAAAATTCTAATATCACTACGATTAGTTTACCCGACATTCAGCCTGGAGATCCTGATTTGATTGGCGGATTTTTTATAAAAGAAAATACCGTAGGTGACCCTGGAAATCCTTTGGACATCATCAATGATACTTTGTCTTATTCTGGTTGTTTCCAAGTAGATAGTCCAAGTGGACAAACCCTTCGTTCCTGTAATATTTCCAATGCTGATATTAATTATGATCTTTCTTGTGGAGCTCCTTTTGATGGATTTTTAGCTATAGATAGTTTAAATACTGATGGTACTTTTGGTGATCCAAGTAATCCAAATGAAGGTACTTTTGGTGATTTAAATTTTTCTTATCCTAATGCAATCAATGAAGGAACTTGCGATAATGAAATCAAATTTTCAGATAATGTCGCAGGAACTTCTACAATTATAAATTTTTAATGCAATAGATTTTTTCAAAAAAACTCAAAAAAAAACTTACTTCGATAATTAATCGAGGTAAGTTTTTTTTGTTTAAACTAAAAATAAATTTTACATCTTTCCAAGAATCAATTCCGCTAAATCATAAACCATTACTGATTCTTGTTTTTCCTTTTCTTTAATTCCATCTGTCATCATCGTCAAACAAAATGGGCAATTCACCGCTACGATTTCTGCTCCAGTTTCCAAAGCTTCTTCTGTTCGTTCAATATTGATTCTTTTCTTTCCGGGCTCATTTTCTTTAAACATTTGGGCACCACCTGCACCGCAACAAAGACCTGTCGTTTTGCTTCGCTGCATCTCCACCAATTCATTATCCAAATTTTGCAAAACAGATCGAGGTGCTTCATATACGCCATTCGCTCTTCCCAAATAACAAGAGTCATGATAGGTGATTTTTTTGCCATCGAAAGTACCTCCGTCTTTCAATTTGATCCGACCTTCATTAATCAATGATTGCAAAAACTGCGTGTGATGCATCACTTCATAATTTCCACCCAAAGCTGGATATTCATTTTTCAAAACATTAAAACAATGCGGACAGGTTGCCACAATTTTTTTCACCTTGTATAAATTCAAGGTTTCGATATTTTGCAAAGCGACCATTTGAAAAACAAATTCATTTCCTGCTCGTCGTGCTGGATCACCCGTGCAACTTTCTTCTTTTCCCAAAATCGCAAACTCTACTCCTGCTTCATTTAATATTTTGGTAAAAGCAACCGATACTTTTTGTGCTCTCGAATCAAAACTTCCTGCACAGCCTACCCAAAATAAAACTTCTGGTGTTTTTTCTGCGGCAGCCATTTCTGCCATTGTTGGTATTTTATATTCTTTTGACATCTTTCTTTTTTAATTTTTCACTTTTAAATTTAATTCTTAGCAACCGCTTCCTCTGCCCATTTATCCCTCGCATCTGGCAACTGCCAAACCGATCCTGAATTTTCCATACTCGTAAACATTGGCAACCAATCACCTGGGCCAGCTGACAAAGTCAATATTTCATATCGACGCATTTTCATAATAATATCCAATGGATTAATTAAAACTGGACAAGCTTCCACGCAAGCATTACAAGTAGTACAAGCATGTAATTCTTCATTGGAAATATAATCGAATAATGATTTTCCATCATCAAAATTTTCTTTAGTCAAAGTAGTTGCCTCTGCTCTGAGTTCTTCTTTTACCCATTGCATATCTCCGCTATCTAACTTTTTACCGATCTCTGTTGCTCGATCTCGCACATCCATCATGACTTTTCGAGGAGATAATTTTTTGCCTGTAATATTTGCTGGACAAACCGAAGTACATCTTCCACACTCTGTACATGTATATGCTCCCAAGACATTTTTCCAATCCAAACTCATCACATCGTTCGATCCAAATTCTGGTAAATCATCCATCGGTGCATCAGGATCAGTTTCAATTAGCCCCATCATAGATTTTACCTCATTCATAATTTCGGGCATATTTTCCATTTCTCCTTTTGGTTGTAATTTCGCAAAATAGGTATTTGGAAAAGCCAACATAATATGCAAGTGCTTCGAAATCGGTAAGTAATTTAAAAAGGCAAAAACCGTCAAAATGTGCAACCACCAACCGAATCTTTCCACTCCAATCAAACTCGCTTCTGACATCCCTCCAAACAAAGCTGGCCCTAGCCAAGTACTAACCGCAAAATTTCCAGTCATATGATAATGATCAGCTCCCATGCTTTGCAAAACTTTGTCTGCTCCATTCATACTGAAAACCCCAATCAACAAAATGATCTCCAAAACCAAAATCATGTTTCCATCAAATTTTGGAAAACCAGTCATCTCATCCATTTGAAATCGAGGAATCGCAAGCAAATTTCTCCTTATCAAAAAGATTAAAGTCGCCACAAATGCTGCAACTGAAAGTAACTCAATACTGCTAATCGCAACGGTATAAAGTGCCCCCAAAGGTTCCGCAAAAAACCGATGTGTCCCAAAAAATCCATCTACCAAAATCTCAATTAATTCAATTTGGGTAAACAGAAATGCCACATATATAAATAGGTGTAAAACAGCAGGAATCCATCGTTTGAACATTTTCTTTTGACCAAATGCAATGAGCAAAACATTTTTCCAACGTTCGCCTGATTGGTCAGAAATATCTTTGTCTTTTCCTAAAAGGATATTTCGACGGATTTTTAAAAATTGTTTGGCGGCAAAACCAAATGATGCAAAAGTGACTATTGCAAAAATAATTTGTTGAATCATCTATTAAAAAGTTGAAGTTTGTTTTTTCCAAATTTACTTAAAAACATATTAAAAGAAATATCCTTTTAAAAGTTTTGAGTTTTGAAAAATCTAAAAAACCGAATTTACTGGTAATTATACGTTTTGAAATTAAATAGATATAATAAAATTGATTTTTTTTTAATTAAAAATGATTCTTAATTAGTGCCATTTTAACTAAATTGCCTTTATGAAATTACTTGACGCAAGACAAATTAAGCAAAAAATAAAAAGATTGGCTATCGAAATTCTAGAACAAAATTTCGGAGAGAAAGAAATTATTCTAGCAGGAATAAATAATAATGGTTTGGGCTTCGCTAAAATGTTGGAAAAAGAAATAGTGCAATTGACTGAGAATAAAATCACCCTGACTTCCATCAACCTTAGTCCTGCAAATCCTTTAGAATCAGAGGTAACTATTAATATTCCTGAAAAAGATTTGAATAATAAAGTCATCATAATCGTCGATGATGTGGCGAATACAGGAAGAACTATTTTTTATGCAATCAAACCTTTGTTGGAGGTTTTGCCTAAAAAAATTCAAGTGGCCGTTTTGGTTGATCGAGAACATAAGTCATTTCCAATCAAAGTGGATTATGTTGGAGTTTCTTTGTTTACGACAATTCAAGATGATATTGATGTGCAGATAAAAGGACGAGGGGAAAAAGCGGTTTATTTAAAATAACTTATTGCGGCGGAATGCGGATTTTCTCCGGCAGATGGTAATCTTCAATTCAGCTCGAACCACCCAATCTGCGTTCCTTTAAAAATAAAGAGAAATGAAATTTGGAAAACTACCAGACATCTCAAATGTCAATTTTTCACTTCCCAATGAACCTGAGGAAAATTCAAATACCCTTTCCTCTTTTCCCAAACAAAATACACCTCCAAAAATCTATATCGGATGCACCGGTTGGAGTATGAAAGAATGGGTTGGAAAAGTATATCCACCCAAAACTCCAGCAAAAGATTATTTAAAACACTACGCCAAACAATTCAATACGATTGAATTCAACACCACTCATTATCGAATTCCAAGTGTTGCTAATATTGAAAAATGGAAAACTGAATCCACCGCCGATTTTCGTTTTTGTCCAAAAATTCCACAAGTCATTAGCCATAGTTCAGACTTAGGTGCAAATAATAATGCTTTGGATAATTTTTGCAAAAACATTCTTTTGTTAGAAGAAAAATTAGGTTGTTGTTTTATGCAATTACCTCCTTATTTTGGGATAGATCGTTTGGCTATCTTAGAGTATTTTCTTAAAAGGTTTCCTAAAGAAATTCGATTGGCAATTGAATTGCGGCATGAAAGCATTTTTTCTAATAAAAAAAACCAACAAGAGGTCGCTGATTTATTAAAAAAGTATAATATTGCTTGGGTAAATACAGATGTGGCAGGACGGAGAGATGTTTTACATTTACAATTGACGACCGATATTGCGATGATTCGATTTGTCGGAAACGATTTACATCCAACTGATTATCAAAGAATTGATGAATGGGTGCAAAAGTTGAAGTATTGGTCGGCAAAAGGACTTCGGGAAATTTATTTTTTCCCGCATGAACCTGATAATATTTTAGCTCCTGATTTATCTCTATATTTGGCTGATGAGCTTCAAAAAAATTTTGAAGTCATCACCAGAGGACCAAAATTTTATGATGAAGATGATGGGAAGCAAATGTCTCTTTTTTAAAAATCTAATACAATCAGAATCTGACAATGATAAATAAAGTAACTATTTACTGCTCTTCCAGTAATTCACTTCCTCCAAAATATTATAGGGAAACCAAAAGAATTGGACAACTCTTAGCCAAGGAAAATATTACGATCATCTATGGAGGTGGTTCATCAGGACTGATGGGAACATTGGCAGATAGTGCTTTGGAAAATGATGGAAAAGTTATTGGGGTCATTCCTCGATTTATGAAAGCAGTCGAGTGGGATCACAAAGGAGTCAGCTTGCTGATTGAAACCGAGGACATGGCAGAGCGAAAAAAAATACTCATCGAAGGAACCGATGCGGTGATTGCATTGCCTGGAGGAGTGGGAACATTTGAAGAATTATTTGAAGTATTAAGTGCAAAAAGATTGGGACTTTTTACCAAACCAATCATCATTTATAATTTTCAAGGATTTTATAATCCAATTATTGAAATGTTGGAAACTTGCGTAGAGGAGAATTTTATGGGAAAACAACATCGAGATATTTGGACGGAAGTTACTCAATTGGAAGACTTAATTGAGGCAATGAAAAATGCTCCTGCTTGGAGTGAATCAGCTATTGATAATGCAAAAACATAAGACGTTGAACGATTTGCGTTGAACGTTTCACGTTAGTACAAAAAAATTAATACTTAGACATGACGAAAGATATTACTGAAGATAAAAAATCATATCCTTATATTCATCGAGATGTAAGTTGGTTGTATTTTAATGAAAGAGTGCTTCAGGAGGCAGAAGATTTGGAAATGCCTTTGTTTGAAAAAATTAAATTCTTGGCCATTTATTCCAACAATTTGGGGGAATTTTTTCGAGTGAGAGTAGCGAATTTGCGAAACTTAGTTCGTGTTGGAAAAAAGACAAAACGAAAATTAGATTATGATCCAAAAGAGATAATAAAGCGAGTTTTGAAAATCGTCAATGAACAACAAGTAAGATTTTCTGAAATCTTTAATGAACAAATCATTCCTCAACTTCGCAATAATAATATTCATTTATTACGCTACGATGATTTAGGGGAAGAGCAAAAAGAATTTGTCAATAATTATATTCAAGATGACTTACAACCGCATATCCAACCAGTTCTTTTGGTAAAAAATAAAATACGTCCGTTTTTAAATAATTCGGAATTGTATTTAGCTATTTTATTAAAAGATAAAAGTACAGGATTGGCAGAAGTGAATGAACACTATGCTATTCTCAAAATTCCATCTGAATATCTGCCAAGGTTTATTGAGCTACCAAATTCGGATGGTCGACATGACATTATTATGTTGGATGATATAGTTCGTCGTGCAGTCACCTGGATGTTTCCTGGCTACCACATTGTTGATTCTTATTCTATAAAATTGACTCGTGATGCTGAATTATATATTGATGATGAATTTTCAGGAGATCTTTTATTAAAAATAAAAAACAGTTTAAAAAAACGAAATGTTGGTCCTGCTTCTCGATTAGTTTATGATGCTAATATGCCTGATCAATTATTAGATTTCTTGATTGAATCTTTTGAGTTGGACAAATATGATTTGCTGCCAGAAGGAAGATATCATAATAATTTTGACTTTTTCAAATTCCCAAGTTTTGGAAATGATCATATGAAAAATACTCCACTTCCTCCACTTCCTTACCCAGCACTCACTCCTGAGTCAAGTATTTTTGAGGAGATAAAAAAGAAGGATCACCTAGTTCATTTTCCATATCATACTTACGAACCAGTAATTAGATTTTTTGAAGATGCAGCGAATGATCCAAATGTTTCTGAAATAAGAATCGTACAATATCGAGTAGCAAAAAAATCTAGAATCATGCAAGCCTTGATGAAAGCAGCAAGGTCTGGAAAAAAAGTTTTTGCTTTTATTGAGATCAAAGCGAGGTTTGATGAAGAAGCCAATTTGAATTGGGGAGAAAGTTTGGAGAAAGCAGGCGTGAAAGTTCATTATAGTTTTCCTGGGCTAAAAGTTCATTCCAAATTAGCTTTGGTCAAAAGAATTGAAAATGAAAAAACTAGAATTTACACTTATTTAAGTTCTGGAAACTTTCATGAAGACACCGCAAAAATTTATACTGATTTAGGATTTTTCACAGCAGATAAAAAAATAACAAGAGAAGTCAATGAAGTATTTTCTATTTTAGAATCAGTTGATCACCGCCCAAAAAACTTTCAACATTTGTTGGTCGGACAATTTAATTTAAGACCCGATCTTAAAAAAATGATTAACAAAGAAATAGCAAATGCTAAAGCAGGAAAAACGGCTCGGATGATTTTGAAAATGAATAGTTTGGAGGATAAAGAAATGATTATCAAACTCTATGAAGCAAGCCAAGCAGGTGTAAAAATAAAAATGATTATTCGTGGATTATGTTGTTTAACTCCTGGAATCAAAGGACTAAGCGAAAATATTGAGGTAATCAGTATTGTAGATCGGTTTTTAGAACACAGTCGAGTTTTTATTTTTCACAATGGTGGAGATGAAAAAGTTTACGTTTCTTCTGCCGATTGGATGTATCGAAATTTGAGTAAACGAATCGAAACGGTTTTCCCGATTTATGATAATGAAATTAAAAAAGAAATAAAATCAATCCTTGCTATTCAATTGCAAGACAATGTAAAAGCAAGAATTATTGATCGGTCAAATCAAAATCTATTTAGTAAAGGAAACTCAGAAATGCCTGTTCGCTCACAGACTTCAACTTACTATTATTATAAAAATAAAACCATTGAAGAAGTCTAAAAAACAGAAAAAAACTTACAGCTCATTAGAGACTGTAAGTTTTTTTTTAGTGAAGTTGTTTTAAAATGTCTGCTGAAACCGAGCGGAAAGGCTTGTGGTTATTGGCGAAGCTCTTTTTGAGTTTCAACCCCTTTGAGTTGGGACGAAAAAAAGCTAAAGTCCAATAACCACAATGCTTTTTGCGTAGGTCAGCTAGACATTTTAAAACAATTTCAGTTATACTTTCAGAGTAGAAATCCCTCCATCGACTCCTAAAACTTGTCCTGTCATCCATCCACTTTTTTCAGAAAGTAAAAAACAAACTGCCTCCGCAACATCAGAAACTGTCCCAACTCGTTTGAGCGGATGCCTTTGAGCAGAGGCTTCTCTTCTCTCATCGGAAGATAATAATCTAGCAGCAAGTGGCGTATCAGTCAATGAAGGAGCCACGCCATTCACTCTTACTTTCGGCGCCCATTCTGCAGCAAGTGTTTTTGTCAAACCTTCAACCGCTCCTTTTGAAGCTGCTACCGAAGCATGATAAGGCATCCCTTGACCAACTGCAACTGTACTAAAAAGTACTACGCTGGAATGTTCTGTTTTTTGTAAAAGTCGCTGTGTTGCTTGCAAAACTTTTACAGCTCCAACTACATTAATTTCAAAATCAGAACGAAATGCCTCTGGCTTTAAAGATCTAAAAGGTTTTAAGTTGATACTTCCGGGACAATAAACTACACCATGCAACGCATCAGGCAATTCTATTTTTTCATCACTTAAAACATCATATTCCTGAAAGTGAATATTAGAGGCAACAGGGAGATTTTCATTCGTCCGAGCAAGGACATGAACATTGGCATTTTGTTCTGCCAACGTTTTCACAACTTCCAAACCTATACCGTAACTACCTCCGACGATTAGGTAATTTTTATTTTCCATTCTTTAACTCTTGAATTTTCATTTGAATAGTTTCTGATTCTTGGATGAGGCGAGCATAGTGTTTGAGATCACCTGAGCGTTGGACTTCCATCGCTTTTTCCATGAGTACTAAGTACTCTTTTTCTAATTTTTTAATTGGGTCTTTTTTGAATAATCCAAACATAGTTTTGATAATTTTATCTTATTTTAAAAAACTATGAATGGAACATTTGGAGAGAGAAAAGGTTTATGATTTTTTTTTGAGATCTCAGAAAATTACTGTCGCACTAAATTTGTCCGTTTCCGAATTGCTAACTTCGTTCGATCTCCATCTAGTAATTTTAAATAAAATATTTTAAAATCAGCATAAGCTTCACTCGAAACGAAGTGTTGCTTAAAAAGCAATTTTCGCAAAACCTGAACACCTGATTGCTGCTTTTTAAAAATTAATTCGTACCGACCAAACTCATTTTCTAAAATAATATCTCTCGGAATTTCAAGTAACTCGTATCCATTTGGAATTTGTAAATCAATGACTTGTTCACTCGGCGCTAAATTAAACAATTCACTCAACGCTAAATTATTCCGTCGAATTTCTCCAAATAAAGCTGTCCGAGTCGTGATTGGATGTAGAATTGGGATTTGTAAAATTTGAAAATTACTCACTTTTTCCAAATGATGGAATGCCTTCAATTCTATGGAAGCCATCAAACTTGAATCAATATCTTTCAAATAATCAAAAGAAAAATCTTTAATCTTTAAATGATCAAATTCAGCCGAAGCTAGGTTTTCGGTCAAAAATAATTGGTGATCATTTTGAGTAGTTTTATTGTTGAGTATCTCTCGCCATTCACCTGCAACGACACCTTTGGTTTCCATCTTCACTTGCAATTCAAGATTACGCTCATCTTCAATTCGAGCAATAGTTTTTATTTTTACAAAATTTTTAAAAGCATTTAATTGATCATTCGGCAAGCGAAATAATTTACTTTCATTTGGCTTAATTAGAAGTGCCCATTGGTCATTATCAAATCTTGGAAGTACATTGTTAGAAAAATAATCTGTTGTCAAATCCACGTATCTCATCTCCTTTCCTTTCAGGCGGTAACCAACTACCACATGATCAAATGCCAATACCGAAGGTCGAGATTCCTTTTGTGTAAAATCACTCGTACGAACCAATGTATAATAAGCCTCAATATCTACTTCTCGTAACATTGAAATCATCAAAGATGCTACATCTTTACAATCTCCAATTCCTCCACAAATAGTTTTGGAAGGTTTTTTCGGAACATAATTTGAGTTCAAAAAAGAAACATGAGAATAGGTAATCCCAGTTGTCAAATAATTATAAATCGCTCTGACTTTCTCTTCATCGGTCATACTATCATTAACGATTTTTGCTAACTGATTTTTCACTTCATAGTTTGCTTCAAGTCTGCGATAAGTTTTTCGTTCATACCATTTCACCACTTTTTTCCAATCAGGTTGAGTGCTCAGCATCAACCAAGCGAACTTATCCATTTTGTCCAAAACAGCTTCTTCATGTTCATTTTTAGGCGTATTATTATTTTCCCAAGTGTAAATTTTCACTTCTCCTTCTTCTCGAATTTCAGGATTACAACTCACTTTATTACAAATATAATTAAGTGTTTTTTCCTTCGGTAAAACGATTTCAAAAACACTTTTATAGATTGGAATTTCCATCGACAACCAGGCCATATGATACATTTCGTTAGGAATCTCCCGAGTCATATCTCCATTCGAAAAACCTTCAATCTCTATCAAATCTCCAGGTTGCAAATTCTGAAAAACAACTAAATTCCAATTGCGAGAAGGCGTCACTTCAGTACCATCTTCTTTAATTACTTTCACCTTTCCAATTTCTCCTAAAAAACTAAAATCAGCCTCTGTCCAATAATTGACTCCTGCTGGATTCAATATTTTTATCCATAATTTTTGATGATAATTTAAGCGATTTTCTTCATTCAATGTAGCTTGTACATTATACATCAAAATCAAAGATTCTGCATTTTGATATTTGTTTTTCCAATCTTTATTTTTTTGTAATTGTACTGTTTTAAATTCTTGGAAATATTTTTTAGACAATTCCAAACCTCTAATTTTATCTATTTTTTTCCGTAATCTATTGAGAATATAATTTCCTTTTTGAGTAGCTAAATCTATTCTTTTGGCAGATTGGAAATATTTTAAAGCTATTTCTTCCTTCTTTTTTTCCAAATATATATCTCCCATTTTTTCCATTGTTCGAGAATGAAATGGATTTAATCTCAACACTTTTTCAAACAAAGTAACCGCTTCATCCCATCGTTTTTGTTCGATTAAAAATTCTGCTTTTTCTCTCAAATAATACGATCGATATGGTAATAATTCAATCAGGTCATCATATAATTTAAATACTTTTTTGTCATTCTTTTTTTCTTTGTAAAAAGCAATTGCATTCAAATAATCAAACTCTTTAAATTGAAACTTCATCTTTTCTATAGCAACAATTCCATTTTTTTCAATTTGCTTTTTTGTTTCCCCTTCATAATCTATCTCTTCATTTTTACTGGCGGTCAAATATTTTAAAAATAAATCTCGGTAATCAGATTCAGGATAATCTGCTAAAAATTTTCTGACGAAATCTTTTTGTTCTCCCTCTTTTCCATGCTCGCCTAACCAATTCAAATACGCCATTAAAGCATCTTTGTGAGTTGGTGAAAAATGTAAAATTTGTTTTACTCTGGAATGATAATTAGCGACATCATTTTTGCGATCTACTTTTTCTAATTGGCTTATTAGACTAGCAATTACAGGAGTTTTTTTCAAATCAATATCACTCAACATTGCTTCTGCTAATTCACCTTTATCATTGGCAGCTAATATTTTTGCGAATAAAAATTTAAAATAAAATCCACTTTTTTGAGTTTTTATCTTGGAAGAAAACCACTCCTCTCCTTCTTCGCTCAACTCCATCAATAAATACATTTTCGACAATAAATAATAGTTTTTCCAATCAGTTGAATCTTTTTCAATTTTATTTTGAAGCGATTTTATCCATTGTTTCTCAATCAATTTTGATTTGTATTTTCGAGTTTTATTTTTCCCTAAAAAATCACTTGAGATATTTTCCATCAACTTTCCATCTGTATTTGTTACTCGTAAAGCAAACTTGGCAATTTGATTTCCTCGACTTTTATACATTTTATTTTTCAAAGAATTTGTATGAAAGTTTTCATCAAAATTGGAATTGATTTCACCTTCATCATATTGATCATTAAAACTTAAATATAATTTACTTTTACTTCCATCTTCTACATAAGGCGAGGCTTTCACTAGTATCCTATGCATTCCTTTTTCCAAATTCAATTCAATGATTTCTCCGTCTCTCCAATATTTTAAATTATCTTTTTTATCAAAAATTAAATCATCGTCCAACCAAACTTTCATAGGAGTTGTTCGAGCAATTCTGAGTTGAATGGTTTCTTCTTTTTGCAAAGTCAAAAAAGTATTGGCATAATAAGTTCCATGCCTTTGGTAGGCTAAATTTTCATTAAAGTTAATTTCTCCATTTGGTGCTCGTTGTTTTCGTTGCACCCATTTCATTTCTAAACCGTTTTCATTTTTATAAATTTTGTTAGGTTTAAAACTTTCAATTTCTAATGGTTGTTGTTCAATATGTCCACTCCCAGAAACATTTTCAAAAGCTCCAATCACACTCCAATTAAAATCTTGGGTCACCGATTGAATCGTCGCTAGACTTTTTTCAAAATTTCTATTTTCAAATTGAGACTCAGCCTTGGCTAAAATTGCCTTGAGTTGAAATGATGGATCCAGATCGTTGGCTAATATTTGGTTAGGTGAACCTTGATATAAATGTTTGAATAGTGCAAAATTTTCATTACTCCAAGTTGCTTCAATTAATTGATTAGCATATTTTTTATAATTTAATTGATCTTGTAAAACTTCCGAAACAAACAACATTCCGCATAATGCATCCTGATCTTGAGGATTATGTAACAATACATTTACAAATTCTGATTTAGCTTTTAATAATTGATTTTCACGAAGTAAATCCCAACCAGTCGATTGACCGTTAGATTGAAAAAAAGAAAAGAAAAGAAAAAATGCAACAAGTGCTAATTTAAGTTTTGGAAATTGCATAGTAGTAGGTTCATTTCGAGGGGAAGGTTCGTAAATGAAAAGGAAATCACGGAGTTAACTTGAAGGGAGGAATTGGACGAAAGGAGAGATTACTTTTATCTATTTAAGATAGTTTCTTTTCGGCAAAAAGTAAATACGTACAAGTAGTTTATTTCCTAATTATGGTATTATGTGAAGATTGTGCCAAAGCTCGCACAGAAATTTCTCCTGTGTAATTTCCAAATAAATTTCGATTGGGAAACTGGCTTTTTAATATTTCATCCATAGAAAACCAACTCTGATAAAGTGTTGGACTGTAAAGTGGAATTCCATTTTCCCACTTGGTAATTACCACTTCTAATGGATCTTCATTTACATCAAACAATATATTTAAATCATTGACTATCAGACTTTTAAGCTGAATATCATCCTGTTTTAACCATTCTTTATTCTCAGAATCATCTCTCAAAAGACAAGTCAAACTAATCAAATTTTCGTTTTTCACTCGATGATCAAAAATGCAAGAATTGAATAAAACACCTAAAATATTGAGTTTTTCCTTTTGGGGAATCAAGCAACCAAACCCTTCTTTGAATTTTTTAAAAGCTGTTTTTGGAAAAAATAAAGTGGCTGAAATCATGGAATTATATTTGACTGAATCTAGCTGCTGAAACATCTTGTCATTCTTATTTTCGAAAAAATGTTTTGAAATATAAGCTGGCGTGGTCAAAATCAAATTTTCTTTTTCATCAATTAAAGTTTGCCCGTCAACATTCCACTCTATTTCTTTTTGTAAATATTCGGTGAGTCTTTGTGTGAATTCTCCCATTCCATTTTCAAATCCATGTGTTCCAGCAGAGCGTTTTTTTCTGTCTGCAGCAGTTGTATTACCTCTCATTTTTTTAAATGCAGGTCGCAAATAATTAACTTCATTGAAGGCATTGGCGAGCTGAGTCATCGCTCCTGGAAAACTTAATTGAGCAGCAGGAGCACCATATATTCCTTGAAAGGCAGGTTCTAAAACTTGAGCCGTCAATTTTTTTCCTAAAAAATAGTGCCCAAAATCTTCGAGTGTTTCAAAAGTTCCAGCTTGTTTTTTGGTAAATGTTCTGATCAACCTTATTGCATCAAAAAAGGAAAGTGGAATTCGACGGAGTTGTTTATTTTTAACAATATATCTTGCTTTAGAAGTAGACTTGGGAGATAGGATTTCCAATTTTAGATCATCACAAATCGCTTGAATTTCTTTGCACCAAATAAATCCATTGGCTGCCTTTTCTACTAGTCCAAAATCAGTTTGGACACTTTGTAATATACCACCTCCAAAGTCATTTTGTTCTACTATTTTGAAAGGAACTTTTGCCTTTTTTAATTGATATCCAAGCAATAAACCGCTGATTCCTGCCCCTACAATAGTGTAGGTTCGTTTTGCATCAAAAGGTTTTCCGAGGAAGTTGCTAGAAGGTATTTGGTAGTTCATTTATTTTCTTAAAAATTAGATTAGAGTAATCTAAATGAAATCGCATGGTGAGCCGTAAAACATCTAACGTTCAACGTACATCGAATAAGATCTATTATATCAATCTGATTTTCAACACTTTATAAAATACCTTCGGTCGATAAATCTTCCATCTCAACTAAAAACCATTCTCCATCTTTTAACTCAAAAATATACGTAAGACTAATTCTATTTTCCATTCCTCTAAATTCTACAACACCTTGATTCACTTTTTTATTTTCAAAATATCGCATAGAATACTTGTCCGTTGCTTCTAAAATTACTCTCCACCAATTTTTTGCTTCCACTAATTCTTCTGCTTCCATTAAGTTTTTCTTCAAATATTTTTTCTTCAATGGAAACACTACTCTACTCTCTTGAAACAAACTATCTAATGAAAATTTTTCAATAAACGATTCAAAGGTTTCATTATCTGAAAAGTCATACATCAATGTTCCCTTTGGAGTTTCTTCATAATAATTATCTGTAGATTGCTGGGTAAATTCCTCCGAAGGAGTAGTCCCTAGACAACTTTCAAATAATGCGATAAAACTAAAAACACAGCAATAAAATAAAATAGCTTTCATAAAATTTTAAGGTTGGTTAATATTTTGATTCTAAGAGAATTCATCCAGAACCAATAGTTCAAAATAACAAAAAAAGCATCTTACGAACAACTCGTAAAATGCCTTTTTTTGTAAAATTTATTCTAATCATTGATTATTCGTAGAAGCAGTTTCCTCTGCTTTTTTTACTAATCGGTTTTTACCTTGTAGTTCATAATCTTCTGGAATGAATAATTTCATTTTCACTATTTCGTAAATCATAACATCTTTATATTTCATTCCTTTTCTCACTTTATCTTTTGATGTCAACGTCAATGAAGTTTTTTCTCCTGATTTTTCAACACCATATCTACCTTCTCGAATATAAAAATCTAAAATATGCTGTATTCCACTTTCCAATGTTGCGGTAGTGACGATCATAATATTATTACTTGACCATTTTTCTACCTCAAATTCATCATAAATATCCAAAGATACCTCTGTATTTTCATCAGGTAGTTCAAATGTTTGATGAAGTGTTTTTTTAACTTGAGCATTGCCCAAAAATGCAATTGAAGTGATCAAAAAAGCGAAAAAATATTTCATAATATTGTTAGTTATCTAGGTACGTTTTTACAAATTTGACTCCAAATTAGTCTAATTGTAACAAAAGAAAAAGGGTATAACACTTATTTAACTAAATGTCATACCCTTCTAAAAACGAAGATTAAACGATGTTGTTATAATTCAGACGAATTTTTATCATCCGTTTTACTAGCTGAAGATTCATTTGATAATTTTACCATGACATCTTCTGGTGCAAAAACGGTATATGAGATTTTTTCAGTTAGTTCTTTTCCACCTACTTTAACTTGCTTCTCTAAACTTGGCATATTCAAGACTAATTGATCATCAACTACAGTTCCAATCAAATTATATCTTTTTGCTTTAATTAAGGAACCCAAAATAGAAGAGGTGCCATTAGTCAATTCGATAGACATTTGAACTCGGATGAAGTCATTATTGTGTTCTTTTACTTCCACATTTCCAGATACATCCATCAACACAATTGAATTGCCTTTTAGGTTAAATGATTTTACTAAAATTTTTTCTGCTTGCTGTGCTACTGCTGTGTTTGCAATCATTATTGCTAACAATACTGTGGTAAAAATTCTTAGTGTTTTCATAATAAACGTGTTTTGATGATTTAATTTTAATTTAAGCTTAATATTATGCAATGTCAAATTTTGGCAAAATTTAATTCTTAAAAATTTAAAGATTGCCTAATTTTCAATAATCGTTCTAACGTTTCCTCCAAACGGTCAAGTGGTAACATATTTGCTCCATCTGACTGAGCTTCAGCAGGTTGTGGATGAGTTTCGATAAATAATCCATCCGCTCCTACAGCTATTCCGGCTTTTGCAATTGTTTCAATCAAGGCAGGTTTTCCACCTGTTACTCCGCTTGCTTGGTTTGGTTGCTGCAAAGAATGTGTACAATCCAAAACTACCGGCGCTCCAAAACTTTGCATTTGAGGAATTCCTCGAAAATCAACGACCAAATCTTGATATCCAAATGTTGTTCCTCGCTCTGTCAACCAAACTTTTTCATTGCCAGATTGAACCACTTTATCCATGGCAAATTTCATGGCATCAGCACTTACAAATTGTCCTTTTTTGATATTAACAATTTTTCCAGTTTTTGCAGCCGCCACCAATAAATTAGTCTGCCGACATAAAAAAGCAGGAATTTGAAGGATGTCAACATATTGAGCAGCCGTTGCCGCTTCTTGGTCTGTATGTATATCAGTCGTGACAGGTAAATGGAGTTTTTCCCCTATTTCTTTCAAAATATTTAACGCTTTCTCATCTCCTATACCTGTAAAAGAATCCAATCTTGATCGATTCGCTTTTCGATAGGATCCTTTGAATATGTATGGAATTTCTAATCGATCACAAATCCCACTTACTTTCTCTGCTATTTCAAATGCCATTTCTCGGCTTTCAATCGCACAAGGACCAGCTATTAAAAAAAAATGATTTCGATCTAAATACTTAATTTTTGGTACTTGGTTTAACATTGCTTGTTAGATTTGTAATTAAGAAAATTAAAATAAGTGAACTACGAATTCAGATTTTTCAAAATCAATATTTCGTGTTTTAAGTTTCACCTTTCAAAAAAAACAATAGTTCGTTTAAAAGAAAATATATGTTATTTTTGAAATGTGTTTTTTGAAAGAAAAATTTTATTCTCGCAAAAACGCCAAGTTGTAAAGTGTAAAATTCGATTGATTTTTTTCAATAAACCTTTACGCCCTTGCGAGAATAAGACCATTTTATGTTTTCATAAACATTACAAACCTACTATCACTTCTGGGTTCTTAAAAATTTGGATTTACAAAAATTTCAAGACCTAGAATTTTCTCATTTTTATAAAAAAAAGCAACTTTATGCTTTTCAGATTTAGATTTATATATTTTGTAATTATAACACAAATGTAGAATGAATAGTTCGCTAAAAAAAGCATTTTTACAAAATAAAATTCCAAATTAAAACTTAACGGTCACTTTAAACAGAATTAAATTTTTATTTTCCTAATTAAACAAACTATAATTCAATGGACTCGAATTTAAAAAAATATATTTTCGGTTTTAAATTCTCTTACCAAATTCAATTTTTTTAGTAAAAATGGAAGAAAAAACAGCTATAAAAAATTACTACAATCAATTGGCTTCAGAATATGATGACGACCGTTTTAATAACTCTTATGGACAATACCTTCACTTTCAGGAACGACAGATTTTAGTGCGGAGGTTGGGTCATTTTTCAAAAAAAACAATTTTGGATATGGGTTGTGGGACTGGGCGTTTTTTGGATTTTGCGGAAAATGGCGTTGACTTTAGCGAAGGAATGCTTGGAGAAGCAAAAGCGAAATTTCCCAATCATCATTTGACCGTAAGTGATATTTCGAAGATGCCGTTTGAAAAAGAATCGTTCGAAGCGATTTATAGTTTACATGTTTTTATGCATTTGGATTTGGAGACCATTCAAAAAACGATTCGAGAAGCACATCGGATTTTAAAGCCAAATGGAATTTTGATTTTTGATTTTCCATCAAAAGCTCGAAGAGATTTGATTAATTATCAAAAAGAAGGTTGGCACGGCAATACTGCTTTGGATGTCAATTCTATTCAGCAGTTGACTGATAAATTATTTGAGATGGAAGGATATGAGGGTGTTTTGATGCTTCCAATTCATCGAGTGCCGGTTATGTTCCGTTCATTTTTTAGAACACTAGATTCTTGGTTGTGTAAATCTTTTTTGAAAAAATGGGCTTCGTATCATTTTGTATTTTTAAAGAAAAAATAATTTTAATTACCACATAGAAAACATAGATTTCTATTTTCTGTAAAACCTATGTTTTCTAAGCACCTACATGGTAAAAATATTTTACAATACTAAGATAACCTTGTTCGTAAAAAAACTTATCCCTCCCCAGTTTCGGCTTCGGCTTCGAGTACTTTTTACTTTTGTAAAAGATGTACTCTCTACTCACTATTTTTCTTTTGCAAAAAGAAATGCTAAGCATATTTCCCTCCCTCGGCAATTATCAATGAGTCAGCCCATTCGCAAAAATGATTTTTCAGAAAATAAAAAACACAATTTGCGATTAGCTATTCAACAAATTGAAAATATAGAAATTTTACCTCAACAAATTTTTTCCTATTGGCATTTAATTCCTTCGCCAACTCCTCAAAATGGATTTAAGAAAGGTCGCAATTTAGTTGGAAATAAATTGGATTTAGATTTTGGAGGTGGACTTTGTCAATTGAGTGGAATTATGTATTATTTGGTTTTGGAAGCCGGTTTAGACATTTTAGAAAGGCATGCGCATAGCTTGGATATCTATACAGAAGCCAGTCGATATACTCCTATTGGTTCCGATGCGACTGTTGTTTTTGGGCACAAAGATTTGAGATTTTTGAATAGTTTTGATTTTCCGATTTCGTTTCAATTTGAAGTTTTGGAAGAGGAAATTTTAATTTACCTCTGCGCTAGACAATCTATTGAAAAATGTGATTTGGAATTTCTTATTGAAAAAAAAGAAAATGGAAAACAAGTAAAAGTTACTCGCCAAAGAAATGGAAAAAAAGAAATATGTTCTCAGGATTTTTATAAAAACTTATGATAATTAAGATCCCTTCGCTAACAATAGATGAAGTATACGATCTATCTTCTGTCAGCACAATGATCTAAAAAAAAGGCGTAACAAAACAAAAGTTTCGCTACGCGCTTTAAAATCGATGTTTAGGAAAAGTAATTTCCCCAACTTCTTTACTCGCTATAAATCCAAGCATCAGGGTCATATTTAGATCTAATTTTACGAAGCATGTTTTCTTTTTTACTATCACTTGAGTAGGTAAATCTTATCCCAACATTTTTTAATTTTTTCTCTTCACTCCACCCTTCATATGATTCATAGCCATCGCCTTCCAGTTTTCTAATCATTTTTTTGACATTACCTTCACTTCCAAATTGGCCAACAATAATGATACATTCATTTTCACCAGCAGAATTATTAGAAGTAACGGAATTTGATTTTGTATCATCTTCTGTATCAATTGAATTTGAATTTGAATTTCCAGCAGCAATATCATCCTCTAATCTTTGATCATTTTCTGAATTAGAATCATCTGGCAAAGTAGTAATCTCAGCATCTTCGATTGAAGGAGCTGTATTTATTTTTTTATCATCATCTTCATTGACTGGCATTGAAGCGGCAGTATTATTTCCATCTGCAGTTTGGGGTTTATCATCTCTAAGCAAAAAATAACTTAATGCAATCAAAACAACTGAAGCCAAAACTAATAATGGCATCGTGAACTGTGTCCAATTAAAACCTTTATCTTCTCCAACAGGAATTCCTCCTACTCTAATTTCTTCCCTAATTGGTTTTGGCTCAGGAGTTGGTGGTGGAATAATTGGAGTTCTCTCTTTTTTAGGTTCTGCTGCTACATTGGTCAAATCAAGAGAAGCCGCAGCAACTGTAGCTGTTTCTTTTTTGACAGATTCACTTCTTGAAAAAGGATGTATCTCAATAGTTGGCAACCCAAATGCATCTACATTAAAATTAGTGTCATAAGGCAAAAACTGAAGTGACTTATTATAATCTTTATAAATTCTTCCCACTTTTGGAAATTCAACAATTTCTTTTTTCTCAATTTTACCCTCGACCTCTGCCACAAAATCTGCTACAATTTTATTGGCTTGCTCAAGCGTACAGTTATTTTGGTTTTGAATATAATCAACCAAAACACCATCATTGATTGTCAAATTTTTATTGAAAGAAGGAACTTTATTTGGAGGAGAAATTGTCGACTTGATATGGTCAATATTCGCAGGTTGTTGTTGAAGTTCAAACCCACCAAAGCCAGGTACAATAACTGAGTTCTTTTCAAATAGCAACTCATTTATACTAGAAGCTACGTCGTATGCCATGTTTTAAAATTTTACGGTTTCCCTCTATTTCCTTCTGGGGAGATGGGAATCTAATATGTTTAATTTTTTCGATTGCAAAAGTACTATTTTTTTCATAAAAGTAAAAATAAGTTGTGTAAGTCATTGATTATCAACCAACAATAAAACTTCTACGTTCCATAAGAATAGTATCTTTCCATTTTCCATTCCGTTGAGCGATTCGCTCTCTTTTTCCGACGACTCTGAAACCAAATTTTTCATGTAGATAGAAACTTGGTTTATTTTCTAAAAAAATACTGGATTGTAAAGTCCAAAAATTTTCTTTCTCAGAACATTCAATTAATGCTGACATTAAGATGGAGCCGATGCCTTTCTGAGTACATTTTAAATCTCGATAAATAGTCACCTCAGCTACTCCACGATACACCAATCTTTTTGAAACAGGAGATAAAACTGCCCATCCTAAAATTTTATTATCATGTTCTACAACTAATCTACAAGTGGATAAAAATTTAGTATTCCAAGTATCCCAATCGGGAACTTCGGTTTCGAATGTGGCAAATCCTGTTTCGATTCCTTCTTGATAAATTCTTCGAACGGATGGCCAATCTTCTGGTTGGAGTGAACGAATTTTCATGACGAAAGGGATTTGTTTTTTGAATATCGAATTTTCCTAACAACATTTTCGTGCAGCTTGCTCTAATTCAACCATCCCAGTCGATGGACTTCCACAACATCCTTCGCTATTTCCTTGCGCTAATTCCAAAGCAACTCTTGGTTTACAAGCTGTCGCTGGAACAAACAGCTTAACTACAATTTTTTCATCTGCATTTTCTAACGCTTTCACTTCGTAGACAGAAGTTAACAAGTCCCCATGTCCCCATTCGAAATAAATTGGTGTATCTCGTTTGAGTGCAGTTTTAGCATCAACAATATTGAAAATTTTGAGTGCTTTTTCAGTTTCCATTGCTCTATCTTTTTCCTCTTCTCCACTAATCCAAAGTTGAACAACTGTCTCATCATAAGAATGAGCAATACCGCCACAATCTACTGAATCAATGTGTTTACTTTTTATCTCTGTGATGTGATAGGCTGCTGGGACAAATTCATTTTGTTTGTATTCAAACACCAATTCTTTGCCTTCATTTTGATTGAGTAATTCAAGAAATTCCCCTGTATTCATAATTGATAAAATTTAATTTTATAAAAAAATTAATCGTATAAAAACGATAATTAAAGTCAAAAAAATCTTTTTATTTTAACAACACCCCTTAAACTTTTTCGTCAATCCTTGGAACAAGTTTCCCATTTCCATCCATACTTTTGGATTGATACAATAGCACGTTTTCGTTCCTTCTATCTCACCTTGCAAAATTCCTACTCGCTTCAATTCTTTTAAGTGTTGGGAAACAGTTGACTGAGAAAGAGGCAATTCATTCACAATATCTCCACACACACAACTATTCTTTTTTATTAAATATAACAATATAGATACGCGTGCAGGGTGAGAGATAGCTTTTGCCAAATCTGCAATTCTATTCTCCTCTTTTGTAAATAATTTTTTCTTTGCAACTGCCATTTTGAATCATTTAATCGTAAAATTACGATAATGTAATTGAAATGCAAATTATTTCTAAATTTTTATTAAAAAAGGGTTGTTAGCACTTCAAGCACCAACAGCCCTTTTTTAATAGGTGAGAATTTCTAAGGTTTACAAAGGAAAATTATTTTCCTTTAAATTCTGCTTTTCTTCTTTCTACAAATGCACTCGCTCCTTCTTTAAAATCTTCAGAATGAGCAACTGCACCAAATGATCTAACTTCTGAATCAAATCCATCCAACACTCCATTATATGCATCATCCACACATTCGATAATTTTGGTAACAGCAATTGGTGCTTTCGAAGCAATCTTCAATATGATCTCTTTTGCCTTTTTTACTTCCTCTCCGTGAGGCACTACATGATTTGCCAACCCTATTCGATATGCTTCCTCTGCTCCAATCATATCACCAGTCATCAAATATTCTAATGCTCGACCTCTACCAATTAATTGTGGCAACCGTTGAGTTCCACCGTAGCCAGGAATTATTCCAAGATTAACTTCTGGTTGCCCAAATCTTGCTCGATCACTCGCAATTCTCATATGGCAAGCCATGGCTAATTCGCATCCTCCACCCAAAGCAAAACCATTGACGGCTGCGATAACTGGTTTAGAAAATTTTTCTATCAAATCAAAAATACCTTGACCTCTCGCAGATACATCCATTGCATCATCACCTTTAAAATCTAAAAACTCCTTGATGTCTGCTCCTGCTACAAATGCCTTCTCCCCTGCCCCTGTGATGATAACTCCTTTTAAGTTTTTTTTCTTAGGTGCTGATACGGCAAAGAAATGTTCCAACTCGTTAAATACATGTTTGTTTAAAGCATTCAATGCCTTCTCTCGATTGATGGTTAAGGTTACAATTCCTCGAACATTTTTCACTAAAATATTTTCGTACTTCATAATTGATTTTTTTTTGCGAAGGTAAATAGTTTGTTCATATTAATCAGAGTTTTAAACAGTCTATTTAAAAGTTTGATTCGTTTCTTTTTTAGGTGTCACCTTTAGTTTTTATGGTTCTTAAACAAATCCTGTGATAGCCCCGAAGTGGGCGAAATACTGTAGCCTATGGTGAAGCCATAGGATTAAAAATAAATAATATTTTAAGCGCCAAAGGTGCGTAATATCTTCGCAATTAATAATATTTCGCACCTTTGGTGCTCGACGAATCTGCTTTAATTAATGACCTATGGCTTCACTATAGGCTAAAGTATTTCGTCCACTTCAGGGCTATCGCAACATTTGTCTAAGAACCGTTTTTATTACTCAATACTCTGACTAACATCTCTTAATATATCTTCCACGTTCTCAATTCCAACTGACACTCGAATCAATCCATCAGTAATTCCGACTGCTTCTCGCTCTGCTTTTGGAATATCCATATGCGACATCGATGCAGGGTGAACAATCAAAGTATCCACATCTCCAAGTGTTGGTGCGATGGTACAAAATTCCAATTTTTCCATGAATTTTACTGCCGAGTCAAAACCTCCTACCAATTCAAAACTTAGCATTCCACCTGAGGCTCGCATTTGTTTTCTTGCTAATTCGAAATCAGGATGAGATTCTAATGACGGGTAATTGACCTGCGCTACATTTTTATTTTTTTGCAAAAAATGAGCTAAAGCATCTGCATTTTTGCAATGACGATCCATGCGTAATTCTAACGTTTTCATTCCATTATTGAGCATCCATGCATCGAAGGCATTAGAATTAGTGCCAACTAACTTCATGACCTTCCATACTTTTTTTATCATAAAATCAACATCTTTTCCAATCACCGCTCCCGAAATTGAATTGCCGTGTCCATTCAAAAATTTGGTAGTTGAATGAATAACAAAGTCAATTCCAAACTTAAATGGTTGTTGCAAATATGGCGTAAGGAAAGTATTATCAATGGCAGTTTTTACTCCAAAAGATTGAGCAAGTGTTGAAATTTTTTCTAAATCAACACATGCCAAGGTTGGGTTGGCTGGTGATTCGAGATAAATCATTTTTATATTTTTATTTTTCTCCAACAATGCTTTTACATTTTCTAAATTAGAAAAATCAGCAAAGATAGTTTCCACTCCAAGTGGTTCTAATATTTGTTGAAAAAAATAAGTTGTACCTCCATAAAGGTTATTTTGAGTCAAAATTTGATCTCCTGATTTTACGCTTGCCATCAACAGAGAAGAAATAGCAGCCATTCCCGAACTAAATAAAAAACATTTAGCTTCCATGCCTAATCCAAATGTTTCTAAATTGGCAATCTTGTCCGCCACAGTTTCAATAGTCGGATTTCCATAGCGCGAATAAAGATGCCCTTCTTTTTTTCCAGAAAAAATATCAATGCCTTGCTCTAAATTTTCAAAAGCAAAAGATGACGTAGCATAAATTGGTAATTGATGAGGATGATTATTTATTTTTTTTGTAAAATCGTGAACACAAAGGGAACCAAATTGTAAATCTTTTTTCATTTTTTCTTATATTAAATGATTGTAAATTTGCTAAACAGAATTTCCCCTAAAAGTAACTTTAAAAATAATTCAAACTCAACATGAGGAAAAAATATATTTTTTTAATGCTAGTTTTCTTCGTTTTCAATTATTCATTTGCGCAAGTTGCAGAAGTGGAGGATGAAAACTATGAGGAAGAAATGGAAGAGGAATATAATTTTGAGAAAAGTCTTTTCATTGGTACAAATTTTCAACTAGGTCTTCCTCAAGGAAAATTTGGAGAAAATATCAATTACACCGGTTGGGGATTTGGTGGAAATGTGATGTGGAAATTTAAAAAAGATGTTCCGATTTATGCAGGCATAGATTTTAGTTTTCAAAATTATGATTTCCAAGCCATCTCTGAAGTCACCTTTGATTTGGAAGAATATCAAACTAAAACGAAAAATAGTATAGTCTTAAGTCACGTTCAAATTCGATTTTACCCCGAGACTAAATTTTTTCTTCATCCTTATGTTGAAGGAATGTTTGGAGTAAAAAGTTTATTGACCCGAACTATTTTGACAGACAAAACAGATGGAGCAAATGATCAGATAAATAGTCAATTTGAAAATAGTGATTTTGCTTTGAGTCTTGGAGGAGCGATTGGTTTTGAAATTCCACTTTCTAAAAATCATTTATTTCTTGATGTTCGCTGTGCGTATTTAAAGGGAGTTTCTGGCGAATATTATGTTAGAAAAGAAGATGATTCAGTTTATGTCGAACCGATAGATGTTTTTGAAATAAAAAATTCCATAACTGATTTATTGGTTCCTCAAATTGGGGTGAAATTTCTGATTGGATTTGGAAATAAAAATAATGAAGAATATTATGAGGAGAATGATAGCTATGATGACGAAGAATATTAAATTTGTAAAAAAAACTATTCGATTGACGTTGAACGTTTGACGTTTAACAGTCTCCTTTGTAATTTTTTTTTGCAAAAACTTGGAGCATATTTCCCAAAATCATTTTAAACTTACTTTTTAGAAAACCCGACAATAGCAATGGACAAAGAAAAAAAGAATGAAGGCAAAGATCGCCATTTTGAGCACCATGAATTTTTAATTGATGGAAATCAAATTCCGATGCGAGTCGATAAATTTTTGATGTCGAAGATGGAAGGTATGTCTCGAACTAAAATTCAAGAAGCAGTCAAAGCTGGTATGGTCAAAATTAATCATAGTGATTGTAAGCCTAATGAAAAAATCAAACCTTATGATTTGGTGACTGTATTCTTTTATAAAGCCCGAGGTCATTCTGAAAATGTCGAACCTGAAGATATTCCGTTAAGTATTATTTACGAAGATGATGATCTGATGGTCGTCAACAAACCTGCTGGGATGGTCGTTCATCCTGGTATTGGAAATTGGACGGGGACTTTAGTTAATGCTTTGGCATTTTACATGAAAGGGAAAAAAGAACTTCCTGTCAAAGAAGGAAATACAAATGAAAGACCAGGATTAGTTCATCGAATTGATAAAGATACTTCCGGACTTTTGGTGATTGCAAAAACGGAAGAAGCAATGACTCACTTGGGTAAACAATTTTATAATCATACGATCGAACGAAAATATCTGGCTTTGGTTTGGGGTGATTTAGAAGAGGAAAAAGGAACAATCGAAGGACATATTGGTAGGCATCCACACCATCGAATGATGCGTACTGTTTTTGCAGATGGAAGTGAAGGGAAACATGCGATCACTCATTACGAAGTATTGGAAAGATTTTATTATGTTACTTTGATTCGATGCCAATTAGAAACGGGAAGAACACATCAAATTAGAGTTCACATGAAACACCTTGGTCATCCTTTATTTAATGATAAAAAATATGGAGGTGATAGAATTGTCAAAGGAACAGTTTTTACAAAGTTCAAACAGTTTGTCAACAATACTTTTGCAGTAATCCCTCGACATGCTTTGCATGCTCAAAGTTTAGGTTTTATTCATCCAAGGACTGGAGAGAAAATGTTTTTCGAAGAACCTATTCCTGATGATTTTCAAAATGCTATGACTCGGTGGAAAAATTATGTAGCGAGTCGGAAGGAGAATATGTAGACAGTTTTTCAGTTAGCAGTATACATATTACATTATTGTAATGTGCATACTGCCAACTGATTTTTTTTGGAAAAAAATTAAATCACTCCCAATTCTTTGCCCACTTTAGTAAATGCAGCTACCGCTTTTTCCAAATGTTCCATCTCATGACCTGCCGAAATTTGAACTCTAATTCTTGCTTTTTCCTTTGGAACTACTGGATAATAAAATCCGATAACATAGATTCCTTCCTCCAATAATTTACTCGCAAACTCTTGTGATAGTTTTGCATCGTACAACATAATTGGTACAATTGGATGTACTCCTGGAATAATATCAAATCCAACTTTCGTCATTTCTTCTCTAAAATAAAGTGCATTTTTTTCTAGCTTATCCCGCAAGTCAGTCGAGCTACTCAACAAGTCAATAACCTTAATTGAAGCGCCAACAATTGATGGAGCTAAAGTATTAGAAAACAGATAAGGACGACTTCGTTGTCGCAACATATCAACAATTTCTTTTCGTGCAGCGGTGAATCCACCACTTGCTCCACCCATTGCTTTTCCAAAAGTTCCGGTAATAATATCAACTCTTCCCATGGCATTGCAATACTCGTGAGTTCCTCTTCCAGTTTTTCCAACAAAACCTGTCGAGTGGCATTCATCGACCATTACCATAGCATCATATTTATCTGCCAGATCACAAATTTTATCAATTTGAGCTATCGTTCCATCCATAGAAAAGACGCCATCAGTTGCAATCAATCTTCGTCGAGCTCCTTGGGCTTCTTGCAATTTGGTTTCAAGATCAGCCATATCATTCGTATTGTACCGATAGCGTGCTGCTTTGCACAATCGGATTCCGTCGATGATCGAAGCATGATTTAATGAATCAGAAATAATGGCATCTTCCTTTGTCAAAATTGGTTCAAATAATCCACCATTTGCATCAAAGGCAGCAGCATATAATATAGCTTCTTCCATGCCTAAAAAATCAGCAATTTTTCTTTCCAACTCTTTGTGAATGTCCTGTGTCCCACAGATAAACCGAACCGAACTCATACCAAAACCATGTGTATCGATAGTTGCTTTTGCTGATTCGATTACATCCGAATGAGAAGACAATCCTAAATAATTATTAGCACAAAAATTTAAAACTTCTCCTCCTTCGATCGTATTAATTAAAGCAGATTGAGGTGTGGTGATAGTTCTTTCTTCTTTGTATAAACCAGCTTCTTTGATGTCATTTAATTCGTTTTGTAGAGCTGTTCTTACTTTTGTAAACATATTGTTATTTTTTTTTGACTGCTTCGCTGATAGCAGTCTAGTTATTATTCAATGTCTGTATATTTATCAATGTAGTTTAATATCTTTTGTCCCTTATTTCTAAAACCAGGAGAACCCAATGGCATCTGATCATCAATCAATACTTTTATTTCATGAAATAAACCAGGTTCTTTTTTTGCTTCTCTAAATAAAATTCCCATAGAGAAATACTTTACTGCAATAGGTTCTTTTGGCGAAGCTAAAAATTCAAAGCAAATATCTACGACTGTTCCCAACAGTTTTTCAGGAATAGTATAGTTCTCTAAAATTCGAAGTGTGTTCCTTTTAACTGCATCATGTTTTGGTGTTCTCAAATTCAACACAGCTTTCTTCAGGTGCTTTTTAAAAAGTTGTGGATTTCTTTCTACAGTAAAATTCATTGAATAAGCTGCACGCTGATTTAATCGCCAATTATCATCAAAAAAATATTTCATCAATTCGTCAAAACGTTTTTGCGAAGTTCCAATATAACTCGCAATTTTTAGCGCTTGATTTCTAGAATGTTCTTGCAGTAGTGCTTCTCTTATATCCAATTTTTCAGTTTTTTGAGATCGCTCGTTTCGCTGACAGTAAGCATAGCGAACGGTCTGTCCTCTGTCAGCGAAGCGATCGAAAATTTACGGGACCAAATTATATTTTTTTGATAATTCTAAAATCATGTCTTTTGTCATTGCATGAATATCGTATTCTTCCTTCCAATTCCAATCATTTCTAGCTCCTGAATCATCAATAGAAGCAGGCCAAGAGTCTGCAATTCCTTGTCGAAAATCAGGATTGTAATTAATTTTAAAATTTGGAAAATGTTGCTGAATTGCTTTTGCAATTTCCGCAGGAGAAAAAGTCATCGCAGCTAAATTATAACTCGAACGAACTTTTATTTTTTCACGAGGTGCTTCCATTAGTTCCAACGTAGCACGAATGGCATCAGGCATATAAATCATAGGTAGTCGAGTTTCTTCTGATAAAAAACAATCGAAGTCCATTCCTTGAACTGCTTTGTGAAAAATGTCAACTGCATAATCTGTCGTTCCTCCTCCGGGCATAGATTGATAGCTAATCACACCAGGATAGCGAATGGAACGGACGTCCAATTTATATTTATCAAAATAATATTGACACCAATTTTCGCCAGCTGCTTTGCTAATTCCATAAACTGTGGCAGGATCTAAAAATGTAAATTGAGGTGTTTTTTCTTTTGGAGTATGTGTCCCAAAAACAGCAATCGAACTTGGAAAAAAAACTTTATCTAAGGAATGTTCTTTGGCAATTTCTAATACATTAAACAAACCACTCATATTAATATCCCATGTACGTCTTGGATTTTTTTCTCCGTTGGCAGAAAGGATTGCGGCAAGGTGATAAACTTGAGTGATATTATATTTTTTGACAATATTGGAAAGACCTTCTTTATCTAAAATATCTAATATTTCAAACGGGGAATTAAGGATTTCAGAAGTTCTAATATCTGTGGCTAAGACATTGTCAATGCCATAATTTTCTCGAAGGGCTTGAGTCAAAACTGTTCCAATTTGACCGTTAGCACCAATGACGAGAATTTTGTCTTTTCTCATTAAGGTATATTTTGGTTAGGTAGTATGTATGAAAATAAAGTTCAATGTTCTGCCCACAAAATAGATATTTTCCTTTTGTTAGAAAAGAAAAGTGGCGTTTTTGGTAATTGAATTACATTGATTCTATTCATTGGGCAGAAGGTATCTCCATTAAAAATTCTGAGGATTGATTTTCATAATTCATTTTGGATAAAAAAGTAGAAATACCGTTAGTGATTAAAAGATAAGGAACTTGAAGTTGAAAATTATATTGGGCTGCTTGCTCAAATGGATTCCGATTAATTTTTATTTCGTTTTTTGCGGTGGTTGAATCTGTTAAAATATTCATCCAAGAGAAACTTTTTTCAATATTAATTTCAGGTGCTTTGCATTCAACTAGCAAAAATGGTTGGTTGTTTTCATCATAGATTAAAATATCAAAACGATGTTCTAACTCATTGATTTTCAATGACTTCTCTACTGCAATTTTTGATTTCGGATATTTTTTTTCTTCTATCAAATAAACTAATAATAATTGACGAACTAATTCTTCGGGTTGTAAGACGAGGAATTTTTTTCGAATCGGACAAAATATTAGTTGCTTTCCTTTTTCTCTTTTGGATTTTAAAAAAGGCTTAAATCGAAGCAAGTCTAAATCAATCATTGGAAGGTTTTTTTTTACAAAAAAAATAATTTTGGTCAAGGTTACTCATTTGAGATAAAAAGAAGATGATACAGAAGCTACTACTTCTTTTCCTGTTTCACCTTGGATAGTAACTGAGATATTGGTTTGTAATATTTTAA
Source organism: Saprospiraceae bacterium (assembly GCA_045106765.1). GTDB lineage: Bacteria > Bacteroidota > Bacteroidia > Chitinophagales > Saprospiraceae > CAJQQY01. The sequence continues at coordinate 53,068 of JBGCFD010000038.1, forward strand.
TTAGGAAATTTTCACTAGATAGGAAACTACAAATTTAAGGGAATAAAATGAGAATAACGGATAATAATCTATTCCAAATTAACTACTAACTGAAAGTCTTCTTTATCTCTGAAAACAAATATCTTATGATTATTAATCGAAATTAGAACATTAAATTAGTCACAGATTCAGATCACTTCTTAAATATAAAATATAAATAAATATTAATTTATTGTTTTTCAACAAGTGTAAATCATTTCTTACTAGTGATTTATAATTATAAATTATTTATCACTTAAATTGATATTTTATACCAAATTTATTTTTGATTTTTATAAATAAAAAAAGAGTCACATTATTTGTCCTACTGATTGGTACAATTTCATAAAACAACGCTTTTTAGGCAAATGATTTGCATATCAGTAAGATGTAAATAAAACCTTCCTTTCTAGTTTTTTTTTCCAAAACACACACTATTCGAACATCTCTTTTTATTACTATTTTTTATAACCATGAAATATTAGTGTTTTGATTCTCCCTAAGAATCAGAATGATCTAATAGAAAAAATTAAAGAGAATGTCCAAATTTAACGTACTATCACTCGGTGAATTTATTCACAAAGAAGGAATTGATGTTGCCCTAGAATCATTTGCAGATTTATACTATGATGTCACTTCGAAACATCAAAAGCAAATGAAATTAATTATGGTAACCAAAGGAACCTTACAAGATTATATTTATGAAAGAGCCAATAAACTAGGTATTAATAAAGTCATTGAAATTATATCGTGGAGCGAACAGGAAGAGATTGAAGAGTGTTATAAAAATGCTTCGGTAATGCTATTGCCGTCTACTGAAAATATTACTCGACTTATCGCTGAAGCATTTTCATTTGGTTTACCCGTTGTATGTTACGAATCAGAACAATTAGACGATACGATAGATCCTTCCTGTGGAATGATGATCGAATATGATAACTTTCAAGAAAACGTAATCGAATTTTCAGATGTTTTGAGAATGTTATATTTTGATCCTGAGGCTAGAAAAATTTTAAAAAGGGGAGCATTGAAAAAATATGAAACTCAATTTTCTTGGGGATACACAGATGCTGCATAACTAATGGCGAATGGTCAACTGTTAGTGTTTAATACCATTATGGTTTTTCCCATAGTATTAATTATTCATTAGACTGGTTATCTAATTAGAAAATATTTTTTTGACAAAATAAAAGGAAGGTATAATCTTGAAAAAGGTTGTACCTTTTTTTAATGATGAATGGTTAACTGTTAATGGTCTTAACCATTCACCATTAAAAATACTATCTTGTGCAACTCAATTTTTAAAGAAAACTATTTCCATTTTATCAAATGCCTTATACCGTAACCATTCCATTTTTTGCTTTTAAGTTGCATTACACTACTGGCTCTCCAGGACTGACACCAGTACATGATATGGGACTAATGCGTTTTTCTCAATCTCTTGAAAAAGTAGCAAAATCTTTTGCCTCCGAATATCAAAAACATGTTATCAATAAAGGTAAATTAAGAGATGTTTTGAGTTATTGGCAAAATGGTGATTTTATCAAATCAAAAGTTTTAATTCCAATTTCAAAATCTAGAGATGGATTCTCTTATCCAAATATTGAATTAGAGTTTGATTTTTTTTATCAAAAAAATCAGAAAGGATATTGGTGCGTTATTCCAGCTCTAAAGTTGGAAGCAATGGCAGCGTCCGAAAATGAAATTGAAAGTATTTTGATTAGTGCTGTTTTACTTGAATTCAGAAGAACTGGGAGGTTGAATTCTGTAAGTGGAATTGTTGATGCTATATGGTATAATGAAATTGAATTATTGCGACATGATATTGAAATAAAGTTTCCTACACCTACGGAATTAGACAATATTCAAGAGTTAAAAAATGAAGAATGGTTACCGAATGTAGCTACTCAACTCGAAATAAATGAAAGAATTACTTATGGCAGAGAATCCGAACTGAATCGTTTTATTCGAGCAATGAAAGGAAATTCTTTACGGAATATTTTATTAGTCGGTGCTTCTGGAGTTGGAAAAACGGCTTTGGTTTGGGAAGTGGAACGCCGAAGAAAAGAGGAAAATTTCCGAGGAAGAATTTGGGAAACGAGTGCTTCTGTTTTAATCAAAGAGTTAACTAAAGATACTGGTTGGCAGGATAATATAATTCCTTTGGTAAAAGAATTGACGATCAAAGGAGATATTCTTTTTGTTCGAAATTTATTGGAATTATTCGAAGTTGGAAAATATAAAGGCAATAGTATCAGTATTGCTGAATATTTATTGCCCTACATTAGTCGAGGAGAATTGACGATCATTTCGGAATGTACCAATGAGGAAAAGGGAATCATCGAATTACGAAGTTCTAATTTTCTTTCCAATTTTGAGATCATTGCTATGGAAGCCCCTAAGGATGATTTGGAAGATATTATTTTGAAAAAAGTAAAAGATCTTTCTGTTAAAAATAAAATCAAAATTGAAAATGAAGCCATCGAAGAAACAATTCGATTGAATAAACGCTTCACTCCTTACTCTGGTTTTCCAGGCAAACCGATTCGATTTTTAGAAAGTATTTTACTCAATCAAGTTTCTGCCAAAGAAAGAAAATCAATTATTGAAATTTCAAGATCAGAAGTCATCAGTCATTTTTGCGAAGAAACTGGAATGCCTGCATTTATGGTTGACCCTGTTATTCCGATGCACCTAAATCAAATTAAGGCTCAATTTAATAACTCTGTTTTTGGTCAAGAAGCTGCAGTAGAAAGTGTCGTCAATATGTTGAGCACCGTCAAAACGGGTCTTTCCAAAACGGGAAAACCCATCGCTTCTTTTCTCTTTGTCGGGCCAACTGGAGTTGGAAAAACGGAATTAGCAAAAGTGCTTTCGGAATTTATGTTTGGTAGTAGAGACCGAATGATTCGGTTTGACATGAGTGAATATTCAAGTTATAATGCCGTGAGCAAGTTGTTAGGTGCTGGATTTTATTCAGATGGATTATTGACTTCGACTGTTCAACGAGAACCCTTTTGTGTCTTGCTTTTTGATGAAATTGAAAAAGCACATCCTGATTTTTATGATCTATTATTGCAACTATTGAGTGAAGGAAGATTGACAGATAGCCGAAGAAAATTGGTCAATTTTTGTAGCACCATAATTATCATGACTTCTAATATTGGAGCCGCTGCAATGCAAAGAAGAAGCATCGGCCCTGAAAATAAGAATCATAATAAAGAAATTTCGCAACGATACTTACGAGCTGTTCAAGATTATTTTAAACCTGAAATTTATAATCGAATTGATCAGGTGATTCCTTTCGAACCACTTTCTCAAGACACCGTTCGCTTCGTCGTTGAAAGAGAAATCGAAGCACTCAAAAAAAGAGAAGGTATTCGTTTTCGAAAAATAGACTTGACCATTGAGGACGAGGTATTAGACTATTTGTCAAAAGAAGGCTACGACAGTCGATATGGTGCTCGGTATTTGCAACGAGCTTTGCGGCAAGAATTAATTATTCCACTTTCCAAAAAAGTCAATGTCTTTGATTTGGATGATCAATTGATTGTCAATGTTTCTATGAAAAATAAAAGTATTGAAATTTCAGTCGATGCAGACCCATTGGGATTAGATTTACTTTTTGAAGAAATTGAAAAATTTGATTATACCGATTTGACAGGAGAGTATCGAAGACAAATGCAACAATTTCAATCTGGATTTTTGTTTACTCAACTGATGAGTGATTTAGAGATTTTAATTCGAGAAAAAAATAAACTAGGAGAAAATTTTTGGGAAGAAAAAAGTAGAGCTGAAAAGTATTCCATCCTGCTGAATTTAAAATCAGAAGTAGAAATTCAACAAATAGCTATTGAAAAATTAGAAACAAATTTTTCTTTAGCCTGCATGGAATTGCAAGAATATAAAACCGAATGGTCCAGTCAGTTGGAAAAATGGAAAGCAGATTTTTTTGACTTAAAAGTGAAAAATTTAATGCAATCAAATCCAATGAATGGGAATGGTCGAGTTAGAATTTATGGAAAAAACATTCAACCTTTGATGGATTTTTATATGGAGTTTTTTATCAAAAAAGGATTTGAATTCTCTGTGCAAACGATTTGGTTTCGAGACAGTTTTTATAATGAAAAAATTGAATTAATAAACAAAAAAGGTAAGGTAAATGCAGAAATTCGAAAAGAATACTATGTGCGAGATTGGATAAATAAAAGTGATAAAAATTTAAAACCAGAGGAAGCGCAAGATATTTTTTGTGGCATTGATTTTTTGATTATTGGAGAATGTCCCAAGTTATATTTGCGGAATGAATCAGGAATGCAACGATGGAAAATGGGGCCAAAAGAAGAGTATCTATTCATCTCGGAAGTGGTAGATATGAATGCTCCTTTCCCTAACAATATTCATAAGAAGTCTTTTTTTGAATCTAAGAACCCTTTCAGAATTGTTGAACCGCTTTTTCTGGAAGACAAGAATTTGAATATTAAAAGAGAGGTAATTAAAGGCAATTATTTAGAATTGATTATTCCTATATTGGATAGTCAATTTGAAATATCGGTAGATTTAGCGGTTTTATAAAACAAGTTGAACTTAAAAAAAAGGTTAGATTTTATATGGAGGTTTTTTTTATATTTTAAGAAATTATTTTAGATTTGCAATCCGTAAATAGAGAAATTCCTAAATTCTCAAATTATACATTCCCACACTTTAACATATCACCTAATCCAAAATCCGATTTCCATACCTTTTGTATGGTAAAAAATATTCCATTTATTTATCATAATTGTACTTTCAGGAGTTCACTCCTTCAAGATATTTATCCCATTTTGAACACATCCGTCACCTAGAAATGTATTCTCCTACGCTGGGTGGCGTTTTTTTTTATGAATATCTAACACTCAATAAGGAATGTTCAATTCATCCTTTTCAACTTCCGCAACAACTTCATCATTTTAATATTTACTGAAGGACTTACATTAAAAAAATGACCATTAATAGTAATCCAATCTTTCTCTTTTTTGATAGAAGTGAGCTCGTGGAAAAGAACTTTTTTAGCTTTTTCGAAATGTGCCTTCCAATAGATTCCTTTTTCAGTCAATGAAAATCCTTCCTTACAAGAACCAAAAATAGTTTGATCAGCAATCAACATTATTTTTTCATCCTTTTCTGGAAATAAAAAAGCAAGGCTAGCATTTCGTAATTTCTTCACAGGCATCGTGATAAAGTCGATGAAGAAATCTTCTTTCTCATTTTCCAAATGCAAATAATCTAAAATCAATAATTGTAAATCTACTGTTTCTTTTTTTGCATCATGATAGGCTAAAATTTCCTCTGATAATTGAGTGGAATTTAAATCATGGCAAAAAAGAATAATGAAGTGATCTAATAAATTATTAAAATTAGACGAAATCATTTGATCAACTTTTCGCTGCACATTTCCATCTTGCCTCGCATGAATAGAGTAAGCCTCTTCTGCCAACTGATTGAGTCGAACTTCAAAGTTTTTTCCAAAATCAGAATCATGAAATCGTTCTAAATATTGGCTATACTTTCTCAGGTCTTGTTCTTCTTGAATATGTCCTCGAAAATCATTGAAAAAATATTCTTTTAAATCCGGTGCGATGGAATTAGTTTCTTTAAAGTTAAGTGGATAAAGTGCATCATAAGATTCCCTTGAGGTATTTTTTTTGGAAAAAAAATAACCACACGATTTACAAAAAGCAGCCTTGTGAGGATTGGAAATATGGCAATCAGGACAAGTAACAGTTGTTGCAACAACTTGAGTTCCGCAATTGTGGCAAAAGCGAGCATCATTTAAAATGGAGGTGTTACATTTAATACATTTTTTCATATTCGCTGCGAAAATAGTTAAAATTTGAATGATTTGAGGGTTTGACAAATTTGATTTACCCAAAAAAGGGTATTCTCTGTATTTTAAATATTAGACATTTGTTATATTGAATCAAAGAGTTTAACTTTACAAAGAATTTCCCAAGCCGATCTATTAATAATCCTTTACGAACAAATCTCGCTAACCCATGAACTTGAAACGTCATTTCACAATACGTTACTCTACCCTCTTCGTATTTTTATTTCTTTTATCTAATTTTTCTATAGTTGTTGCTCAACGGTCTGTTGGTGGCACTCCTGTTAGTTTTTCATCAAAAAATCAATCTGTTTTTTCGAAAGAAAATAAAGCAGTAAAAGTACCAGCCTTAAATATGGCTCGGTTAAAAAAAGAAGATAAAGCTAATAGTTCCAATCGATTTGCTGCTCCAGTAGATGTTAATTACACTTTGACTAATTCTGGTCAATGGGTAGATTTAGATGATGGAGGTCGAGTTTGGAAATTAAAAATCAAGGCAGATAATGCACTTGGTCTATTTATTTTTTATAAAAATTTCTACTTACCTAATGGCGCACGATTATTTGTTTACGATGAAAATCAAAAACAAATTTTAGGTGGTTATTCTAACCTTAATAATTCTGATTCTGAAAAATTTATGACTGGAATGATTGATGGGGAAACTGCGATCATCGAATATTACGAACCTTGGTACGCCAAAGGTCAAGGTAGATTTGAAATCAATCGAATCATGCAAGCTTATGATCGAGAAAAATTTGTATCCGACAATCCTTTTCAAAACTATACTGGATTTGGAGAATCTTTGGCTTGCAATATTAATATCAATTGCCCTTTAGGAGATGATGTGCCAGATCAAAAAAGAGGAGTAGTTAGAATCTTGACCGTTTATAATACAGGAGTGGGTTGGTGCTCAGGATCAATGATTAATAATACCAATAATGATGGTACACCTTATGTTTTGACTGCAAATCATTGCGGATTTTTAGGTAATAATATTGCAGACTTTACACTTTGGCGATATGATTTTAATTATGCTTTTCCTACTTGTGCTAATGAAACGGATGAACCTCCTTTTCAATCCATCTTAGGAGGAGAAGTTGTTTCAGGATCAACGGTATCAGATTTTTTATTAGTAAAACTTTTTGCCAATGTTCCTTCTTCCTACAATGCTCATTTTAATGGATGGAATAGATTAAACTCTCCACCTCAAAGTTCTAAACAAATTCATCATCCATTTGGAGATGTTATGAAAATAGCTGTTGATACGAACGCATTAACTAGCTATCAACACATGACCAACTGGGGAGGTGGAGTTATTACTCCGCCACATTCACATTGGAGATCTACTTTTGATCATGGAACGATTGAGGGAGGTTCTTCAGGATCGCCTTTATTTAATCAAAACGGATATATCGTAGGTCAATTACATGGAGGGCCGACCATCGTATGCGATAACTTAATTACTTATGATGGAAAATTTTCAGTTTCGTGGGATGATGGAGCGGATTCAACTACAAGATTAAAAGAATGGTTAGATCCATTCGATACTGGTTTTACACAGTTGGCTGGAATTGATAATCCAGCATTAGGCAATAGCTCGACTGTCTTTGGAATTATTCAAAAGGAAAACGGAACTTCTATTCAAAACGTAGAAATTCAAGTAACAGGTTCTTCCTCACTTACTTTTAATAATCAAGGAGATGGAAGTTATGAAGCGTTTGACTTGACTAATGGAGATGATTTTACGATTACACCATATAGAAATGACGATCATCGAAATGGAGTAAATGTTTTTGATTTAGTATTGATGAGACAACATATTTTAGGGTTGGGTACTCCACTTACACCTTATCAAATCATTGCAGCAGATGTAAATAATGATGGGATGGTAAATATTTTTGATATGGTTTTGGTACAAAAAGTTATTTTGTTATTGGATCCAACTTTTCCAAATAATAACTCTTGGAGATTTGTACCAACAGCCTTTAACTTTCCGAATCCATCTGATCCATTTTCTACTCCATTCCCAGAAAGTATTTTTTACACACCAATTTTGACAAATATGCAGGATCAAAATTTTGTAGCGATCAAAGTTGGAGATGTGAATGGTTCGGCTAATTAAAAATAGAAATTAGGTATCAGATACCTTTTGTTTTTCTCATGTTAACACATTGAGATTTTGAAAATAAAAAAAGAGGTGTTAGTTCATACGGACTAACACCTCTTCTCATTTTTAAATCAATAGGTTACTGTTTTACTAGCTTCAAAGTCTGTAAAATTTTTCCTTCTACTTCAAGAGTAATCATGTAAATTCCAGCGTTCCAATTTTTTCCTACCTCGATTCTGTTAATGTTATCTTCAATGTTAATAGATTGAACTAACTGTCCTAAAACATTAAATACGCTTACCTGTGCCTGATCAAAATCATTGTCAAAATCTAACTCTACAAAAGTTTTTTCATCAAATGGATTTGGATAAATTTCGAAATCAATTCCTTTAGCCTCTAAGTCAGCAGTTGACGACGGCATTCCTTCTTCCACGATAAATGCATCTAATGCTGCTTCTACCAGGTGCCCTCCAGGTTGATCTTGAGCAGTATAAATCATCGTCATATTATCAGTAATATCAATCACATCTGAAAGAATAAAAGAGGATTCTGGTCTCCACTCAGAATTTGATTCAGTAATTATTTCCAATATAACTTCATCAGATCCATTGGAAACTGAAATGACATAATCATCATTTGGATTTCCGTTTCCACCAGCATTAAAAAACCAAGTTCGGTACTTTACGATAGGCTCATTATAATTAGATAAATCCATAACAGGAGAAATAAGTTGAGTAATTCCACCATCAATATCATCATCTCCTGCTCCTCCTCCGCCGTTTCCAGTTACGTAACATTCAATTCCAAGATCTCCTTCTACATCCATTTCAGGATTACTTTGGTTGCCTTGAGTACTTGTTCCAATAGGTTCGCCTAACTCCCATATTCCTGTTTGAGCAGAATTATTAATTTCCCAATTAAAATCAAAAAAGAAATCATCTTGATATCCTTCACTCAAGCTAAGTGTTACAGAGTTATTATTTGGATCAATGGAAAGTACTTCTACCGTATGGAAATACCCCCACTTTCCAGCAAAGAATTGATAATCACCTTCGAAAATATTATTTAATGTAAAAGTACCATCACCATTTGAAGTAGTAGAATAGATTGCTCCATCGCTAGATTGAGCTACTACTGCTACATCAGCAAGAGAACTACCATCAGCCGCTTTCAAAGTATTTCCAATCATATCAATGGTTGCTATTGGAATCATTTGAACATCGAGAATAGTGATCTCTCCATTTTCGAAAACAGCAGAAGTTGTCAATGGAAAATACCCAAACTTAGTAAAGGTAACTTCAAAAGTTCCTGGAATTGCTTGACCAGTTTTATATTCTCCAACATTATCGGAATAATCAATATTCGGCGCAGGTGCATCAATAGTAATTTCTACACCACTAATTGATGCATTAGTATTGGCGTCAGTTACTTGACCTTCAAGGTAGCAACCCTGTACATAATTTGGTTGTAATACAAATAATCCGCTTTCAATATCTGACACTAAAATAAGTCCTGAGGGTAAATATGGATATGCCCCCCAAGCTCCACTAAAGCCAGTACTTGTTGGAATAAATGTATCGAAATTCCCTACTTCAATTAAGTTGTCAGGATGTGTTGCATCCAAAATAATACAACCATCAGAATAATAAGATACAATAACAAAGTTGTTCCAAACATGGGCATTGTGAGGAATCACTCCTTCACCAAGCGTAGTAGTTGGACGAAATAAATCTAACTCTTGAATGTCATTTAAATTAGAAACATCATATGCTCCAACAGGTGCGTTTGCTAATTCATCTGTTGTGAAAACAAAATTATTATCATCAGTTGACCAAGCATTATGAGTAAAATTAAAGGCAGTAGTTTGAACTCCCCCTAATTGAATATTCATTTTATCACTTACATCAAAAATTTGTAATCCATTGGTTAAGTTTGATGAGTACATATTGTTTCCTTTGGTGAAAACATCATGCGCATAACTTCCTTGAACATTATTTACAAAAACAGGATTATAAGAATCTGTAAAAACATCAAAAATCATCACCGCTCCATTATTCAAATTGCAACCTGCTAAGTACATCCAACCATCTTCATCAATATAAAGGTTATGGCATTTTTCCAAAGTACCTTCGTTGAGTAATTCTGGTTTCCAATAATAAGATTCAAAAGAAGTAGGCAAATTAGTCATATCAATTACCAACAAGCCATCAGCACCTACATCTGTAGTCACAAAGGCAAAATCTCCAAATGTTTTGATGTCTCTCCATGTAGAATTAGTACCTGGAATAAAACCAACTTGAGTTGGATTAGCAGGGTCAGCTAAAGAAACAAGCGAAGTTCCGTTACGAACACCAACTAGTGCATATTCTGTTCCATCAGGAGCTGCATATCCCCAAATATCACTCAATTCTTCAGAGTAAGGTAAGTCGCCAACAAATGAAACATTAAGTTGAGCTGACATGTTAAAAAACAAAAAACATAAGGCAGTTAAGAGTATTAATTTTTTCATAAAAATATTTAAGTTTGATAAATTTTTCAAAAACAAATTCTAAAAATGAAATTCATTTTAGATAAGGTTTTTTTAGAATTAATTTTTATAGCCTTAGGAATTAACAAGAGGGGATACTGATACTTTAAGGACACCAAAAGTAATATTTTACCCTTGGTTTTATATACAAGGAATGGACGTATGTCAGGTGCAATACAATTTCTAAATAGAGGGCTTATTAGACTTGTTGCCTTTTTAAAAAGTCCATTGAAAAAAGACCAAATGGAAAGATTAAAGAGAGCCGAATTAATTATTTTTTTTAAGGTTTATTATAAGTTTTAATCAATACTTGATGAATAAGAAAATAAGATCATATAGCTTATATAATATTCTGAATAATTTAAACTGCAAAAACTTATTATTTTTTTAAAAAAAGAACTTTCTTTGTACCTTATAGAAAAGTATAAATACTATAATTTCTTATGCTGAGTAGAAGAAATATCCGCATTAAAGTTATGCAGATGCTCTACACAATGAGCCGTGACAAAGACTTGAGTTTAAATCAAGTTCTTAACCATTATCGAAAGAGTATTCACAAGTCTTTCGACCT
>JBGCFD010000039.1:0-3137 GCA_045106765.1 Saprospiraceae bacterium
AATGGCTAGATCACTTAGAAAAGGACCATACGTTTTTCACAAACTTTTGGTCAAATTAGCGAAAGCAAAGGAAACCAAAAAGAAGACTGTTATCAAAACATGGTCACGTTCTTCTATGATTATCCCTACTATGGTAGGTGAAACCATCGCTGTTCACAATGGGAAAACTTTTGTTCCCGTTTTTGTAACAGAAAACATGGTGGGTCATAAATTAGGTGAATTTTCTCCAACGCGTAACTTCAGAGGTCACGCAGGTAGAAAATAAGAGAAATAAGCATTTTTAATTCTGAATATGAACGCTGAATTTTGAAAAAATCAAGATTCAAGATTCAAGATTCAAAATCATTATAATAATGGAAGCAGTAGCTAAACTCAAAAATTGTCCAATGTCTCCTCGCAAGATGCGATTAGTGGTGGATAACATTCGTGGTAAAAATGTGGAAGATGCTTTAAATATTTTAAAGTTCACCAAAAAAGAAGCTGCAACTTGGTTAGAAAAAGTAGTTGTATCTGCAATTTCTAATTGGGAAAACAAGCATGATGGTGCTGCAGATGCAGATGACCACAAATTGTTTATCAAGACAGCATTTGTTGATGGTGGAACTATGTTAAAGCGTTTTCGGCCAGCTCCTCACGGACGAGCTCATAGAATTCGTAAAAGAACAAACCACGTTACAATTATTGTTGAAAACCGTATCCCTACAGCTAAAGATCAAGAAGCTGGAAATACTACGGCTAACGACGAAGAAGAATAAAATTTTTAAACGATGGACGACGAATGTTTTTCATTTATCATTCATCACTAATTTCTAAATATGGGTCAAAAGACAAATCCAATAGGTAATCGTTTAGGAATCATCAAAGGATGGGAATCTAGCTGGTATGGTGGGAAGAACTTTGGTGATAAAGTAGTTGAAGATGAAAAAATCAGAAACTATCTTAACGCACGTATCAGAAAAGGCGGGATCGCTAAAATCGTTATTGAACGTTCTCTAAAACGAATTAGTGTAACAATTCACACTTCGCGTCCTGGTATCGTAATCGGAAAAGGTGGTTCAGAAGTTGATCGAGTGAGAGAAGAGTTGAAAAAATTGACATCTAAAGATGTTCAAATCAACATTATCGAAATTCGTCGACCAGAAACTAATGCTGCCGTTGTTGCTGAAAGTATTGCTAAACAATTAGAAGCTCGGATTAATTATCGAAGAGCATCTAAAATGTCTATCCAAGCTGCAATGCGAGGAGGTGCTCAAGGTATTAAGATTAGAGTATCAGGTAGATTGAATGGAGCAGAGATGGCACGTTCTGAAGAATTTAAACAAGGACGAACTCCTTTGCATACCTTCCGAGCTGATATTGATTACTCTTTAAAAGAAGCTTTGACTGTCTATGGCAAAATTGGTGTAAAAGTTTGGATCTGTAATGGAGAAATTCTTGGAAAACCAGACTTATCTCCAAATGCAGGAGCAAGTAATGAGAAAGGCGGAGGCCGAGGTGGTGATCGAAGAAGAGGCGGCGGTGGTCGAGGTGGTGATCGAAGAGGCGGTGGTCGAGGTGGTGATCGAAGAGGCGGCGGTGGTCGAGGAAGAGGCAACGATAATAGATAAAAATTTCCTTAGAAAGCCAGATTTTACGGTCTGGTTCTCTAAGAGTTTCATAAAAAAGATATTTTTTAAAAAATATCTAAATTTCATTTTCCTTTTAGTAGGAAAAAAGAAAAAATCTTGTACCTTTGCACAGCTTTTCAGGAAGCAGTTTCAAAATGACAGATTTTTAGACCATTTAGCCACAGATTTGTGGTGGTTTTAGCAAAAAAATGTATTCACAATGTTACAACCGAAAAGAACAAAATATCGAAAGCAACAGAAGGGGAGAAATAAAGGACTTGCTTACAGAGGAAGTACTATTTCATTCGGAACTTTTGGTTTGAAGTCACTTGACGCTGGTCGTCTTACTAATCGTCAGATTGAATCTGCTCGTATTGCAATGACTCGTCATATGAAAAGAGAGGGTAATGTATGGATTCGTGTGTTTCCAGATAAGCCAATTACATCTAAACCTGCTGAGGTACGGATGGGTAAGGGTAAGGGAGCATTAGATCATTACGTTGCGCAAGTACAACCAGGACGGATTATGTTTGAGTTAGACGGAGTTACTGAAGAAACAGCTAATGAAGCATTAAGATTAGCAGCTCAGAAATTACCTGTAATGACAAAAATCGTCAAGCGTAGAGATTACGTTGGATAAATTTTAATAAAAAAAATTGCTCGATAATGGCAACTAAGAAGTATCAAGAACTGCAGGAGATTAATGACAACGATTTGAAAGAAACGTTGACAGAAACAGAGACTGCTTATCAAAAATTAACATTTGATCATGCGATCAGAGGGTTAGATAATCCTTTGGAGTTAAGAGATTTGCGAAGAGATGTAGCTCGGTTGAAAACTGAGATTAGAAGAAGAGAGGTAGCAGCATTTACTCCCGAACAATTAGCAAAAAGATCAAAAATTCGTGCAAGAAGAAAGAATAAATAATATCATGACTGAAATTGCAAAAAAACCATCCAAAAAGACACGAATTGGTGTTGTGTCTAGTAATAAAATGGAGAAAACCATTACAGTTCAAGTTGAGCGTCGATTGCGTCACCCAATTTATGGGAAATACGTAAAGAAGACTAAGAAGTTTATGGCACATGACGAAAAGAATGACTGTAACATCGGAGATACTGTAAAGATTATGGAGTCTCGCCCATTGAGTGCGAAAAAGAGATGGAGATTGGTTGAGGTTATTGAAAGAGCTAAGTAAGATGTTAAACTCCAATTAGTTGGAGCTATTCTTTTGAAAGATGGGTTGTGGAAGTTTTTAGAACCTCTATTTCATTCTTTTCAATTTTTGGCAAAAAAAATTAGAATATTACCGAAGTTAAATTCGGTAAAACTTAAATAATAGTAAAATGATTCAACAAGAGTCTAGATTAAAAGTGGCTGACAATAGTGGTGCAAAAGAAGTTTTGTGTATCGGAGTATTGGGAGGTTCTGGTCGTCGCTACGCATCTATTGGAGACAAAATCGTTGTTACGGTTAAAGAAGCTTCTCCTGGTGGTGTGAAAAAGGGTACTGTTTCTACAGCAGTAGTAG
>JBGCFD010000004.1:0-104709 GCA_045106765.1 Saprospiraceae bacterium
AACCAGAAGGGTAACTATTGATATTCCATTTTCACTTTATGTGGAAATCCGAAAGAAAGTAATTGAAGAAGAAAAAACTTTGAAAGATTACTTTCTAAGCTTGGCTATTCAAGAATTAACAGAGAAGGAGTAGATTTTAAAAGAATAGGAAACTTTAAAATGTTGTACCTATGTTGTACCTATGTTGTACCTATGTTGTACCCAAACAAAATTTAATTAGTTATATAAAAAAGAAAAAGGTCTGTAATCTATTGATTATCAGACCTTTATTCTTTTGTACCCCCGGGGGGAATCGAACCCCCACTCCCGAAGGAACTGGATTTTGAATCCAGCGCGTCTACCAGTTCCGCCACAAGGGCAAGAGTACAAATCGCTTTATTGTAGACTGAAAAAAGTTACTTTTTTCTTAAAGCGACGCAAATTTATTCAAATTTTCTTTAATTCGCAATAAATAACGCTTTTTCAAAAAATAATTTTTGATCGCATTTAATTCCTCTTCTTTTGGAAAAGCATCATTGTAATTTTCAATAAAAGGATTCGCTTCCTCTAGGAGATTATTTTCCAATGATTTTAAATCATTTTGCACGTTATCAAAATTATTTTGGTCAAAATCAAATTCCAACTCCATCAGGTTTTCATTGATGTCCATCATCTCCATGAGAAATTCTTGTGGAATTTTATTTTTCCCTTCCTCATCTAATACCTCCTTTAAATCAAGAATGTATTTCATCCTTTTATCAAAATCCGAAAGTATTTTGTACGCATTATTGTTGAGCGTCGAAAGTTCTAGCACTTCCATTTGTTTCTCCTCAGATTCCAAGGTGAAAAAATCAGGATGATACTTTTTACTATTGGCGTAGAAGGCTTTTTTCAAAGCTGCTTCGTCTAATTTAAAACTGATCGGTATTTCGAAAAATTCAAAGTAGTTCATTTCTCAAAATAATTTTAACGAATAAATACATTCCAAATATCCAATCCTAAAATCGAAATCATCAAAATGACTAAAAAGATAAATCCTGCAATCGTGGCGTATTCCATAAATTTATCATTTGGCTTCCGACCGCTGATCACTTCGTATAACAAAAACATCACGTGACCTCCATCCAAAGCTGGAATCGGCAATAAATTCATAAAGGCTAAAATTAAAGAAAGCGTTCCGGTCAAAGTCCAGAATTTTTTCCAATCCCAAATTGGTCCGTAAGCTTGAGCAATGGAAAATACACTTCCTAAATTATCTTTGGCAGCCAATTTTCCTGAGATCATTTGACCAATTGCTTTTGCTTGATCGGTTAATGCACCCCAGCCATTTTTGATTCCCAAAGGAATAGATTCTGCAAAACCATATTCTATTTTTTTAGTGCCAAGTGCATCGAATGGATTTTTATAGGCAACCCCTATTTGTCCATTTTCATTTGTTGCTAAACTTATTTCTTTCGTCTCATTTTTCCGAAGAATAGAAAGGGTAATTTGTTGCCCTTTTAAATTTTCTAGTTCATTTTTTATTTGATGAGAATAGGGAGTCTTTTTACCATTAACTCCTATGACCTGATCGTCAGGAAGGATTCCAGCTTTTTCAGCAGGTCTACCTTTGGTTGCTTCCACAACGATAAAAGGAGTTCTTACTTCAAAAACTCTATATTTACGATTCGCTTTATTTCCAAGAGTACCAGATACATCTTCAGGGAGTTGAATTGTTTGAAGCGAACCGTTTCTTTCTACTTCCAAAGTCTTCGCTTGATTGATGATAATTTCTTTTCTAAAAAGTCCTGGGTTTACTTTTTCAAATGGAACTTCCCCAATTTTCATAATTTTATCTCCATCCAGTAATCCTAGTGAAAGACCAATCGTATCTGCATGAATTCCATAGGTTACATTTTCTCTAGGAATATATTCTTCGCCCCAAGTGTAAAGAATTCCAACAAAAATAATCAGACCTAAAACGAAATTGACGGTTACGCCACCTAGCATGATAATCAATCTTTGCACCGCCGTTTTACTTCGAAACTCCCAGGGCTGAGGTTCTTGTTCCATTTGTTCTGTATCAAAACTCTCGTCGATCATCCCCGAAATTTTTACATAACCACCGAATGGCAACCAGCCAATTCCATACTCCGTTTCACCTTTGGTAAATTTGAAAAGAGAAAAATAAGGATCAAAAAAGAGATAGAATTTCTCTACTCTTGTTCCAAATAATTTTGCTGGTACGAAATGCCCGCCTTCGTGAAGCACAATTAAAATGGACAAACTTAATATCAGTTGTCCTACCATTACCAATGTACCCATCTATATTTTTTTATTTTTTAAAAAATTTCTGATTAAAGTATTCTATTAATCTTATCAGTCTGCTTAGATTTACATTATTAAACATATCCTTTGGGAAATATGTTTTAAAACGAGTGCAAAAGTACTATTTACATTAGGAGTTTCAAAGTTTATTATACGAGTTGATTTTTAAATAATTTCACCAATTTTAAGTGGTGGTTAAAGAAATATATGCAGCTTTTTTTTACAAAGAATATCGCAGGAAATATCGCCACTTTTGAAGCAGAAGAGGCACGACATGTTCAAGTTTTACGGAAAAAAATAGGAGATGTTTTGCACTTCGTTGATGGAGATGGGGGAATGTATAAAGGAGAAATTATTGAGATACATAAAAAACAATGTTTGCTAAGTATCCTTGAACATAACCCTTCGTATAATGAACGAAAAGTGAAATTGCACATCGCCATTGCACCGACCAAAAACATCGCTCGACTCGAATGGTTTTTGGAAAAAGCGACGGAAATTGGTATTGATGAAATCACTCCAATTTTATGTGATCGCTCAGAAAGGAAAAGGATTAGAACAGATCGTTTGGAAAAAATTACGATGTCTGCAATGAAACAATCGATCAAAGCATATTTGCCAAAATTGAATGAACTAACTGATTATCACGACTTTATCAAGCAAAACAATGAGGATATAAAATATATTGCTTACTGTAATGATGATGCGTTGAATCATTTAAAAAAAGAATATTCTTCGACAAAAAACGTTACTATTTTGATTGGTCCCGAAGGAGATTTTTCTCCAAAAGAAATTAAGTTAGCTTTTGAAAATGGTTACCAAGGAATCAGCCTGGGAGCAAGTCGATTGCGAACAGAGACGGCAGGAATTGCAGCTTGTCATATTATTAATTTAGCCATCGATGAATAAGAATGAAAAGATTTGAATCAAAAAAAGATAGTTGGGTTGTTTATTTTTTAGCTGGAACTTTGGCAGTTGTAGTAGCTTTGGTTTATTTGGTTCCATCTGAAAAAGAAATTCCATTTATTGTTCATATCATTTTGGCTGCTTCTTTTGGATTAATTTTTTGGATGTATATGAATACATTTACTTTAGTTGAAAATAATCTTTTGACACATCAATGTGGTCCGATAAAATGGAAAGTACCAGTTGATAAAATCAAAAAGATTAAGAGAAAATCGACAAGTATGATTAATCATGGAACTTGGTCTTCTGACAAAATTGACATCATTTACCAACTAGGTTCATCTTTGTCAATTGCACCAGCAGATAAAGAAGGATTGATTGAATACTTGGTTTCGAAGAATGGGGAGATTGAAGTGATTTGATTTTTTATGAAAACAACAAAGTGGAAATTCTAGATACTCCTGAAAGTTTTGAGATTGAAGTGCCAATTCGAAAGTATTGGTCATCAATGATTTTTCATGGAGTGTTGACAATCTTAATCGCAATAAATTTGATTTTAGTTCTTTATAAAGGAATATTAGACGATCAACTTTATTTTCCAATTTGGGCTTTTATGTTGTTATTAGTTTTTCCAATTTTTTTAAACTTAGCGATGTGGTTTAATTATGGATATGAAAAATTAATATTCACGAATAGTCGACTTGAAATAATTAGATCAAATCAAATTTTTTCTATAAAAAAGAGAATTAATGTCAATGAGATAGACTTGATAGAAATAAAAAATAAAGATTCTCATAATATTTTTTCTGCATTTTTATCTAGAAGGGGAAAAGAGAGTTTAACCATATCAATTTGGTGGAAGATGGGACAACTTACTTTAAAGACTAAAGAGTCAAAGATGACTATTTTAAATGGATTCAAAGAAAACGAAATAACAAAAATGAAAACATTAATAGAAAAAGAAATTGAACAGCGATGTTCTAAAAATAAATAAAACATGAAAAAAATATTATTACTCGTACCGATTATTTTTTGTTTTGCCTTTACGACAAATGTTGAAAAACCTAGTCTAAAAATGGGATTACTAAAATACAACGGGGGAGGAGATTGGTATTCGAACCCAACTGCTTTACCCAACTTGGCAGAATTTTGCAATCGAGAATTAAAAACCAATTTCGATAAAGATTATGGAACGGTAGAAGTAGGAAGTGCCGAGCTTTTTAACTATGCTTTTTTGCATATGACAGGACATGGAAATGTTGTTTTTTCAGATGCAGAAGCGGACAATATGCGTAACTATTTATTGGCGGGAGGATTTTTGCATATCGATGATAATTATGGAATGGATCCTTATGTGCGAACTGCAATGAAAAAAGTTTTTCCAGAATTAGAATTTGTGGAGTTACCTTTTGAGCATCCGATTTATCATCAAAAATTTGAATTCAAAAATGGCTTACCCAAAATTCATAAACATGATGACAAACCTTCGCAAGGATTTGGATTAGTTCATGAGGGGCGTTTAGTTACTTTCTATTCATTTGAATCTGACTTAGGAGACGGTTGGGAAGATCAAGATGTACACAAAGATCCAGCGGAGACTCGGAGATTAGCTCTACGGATGGGGGCAAATATTATTCAATATGCATTTGAGCAATAATTGATTTTTCGAGATTTTTATATTTATTTTTGAGATTTTTAGTATTTTTGGAAAGTTAGTTTTTTAATCAAAAGATATTGTCATGAATAAATTTAAAGACTTAATGGAAAAATCTGCCTTTGGAGTTTGTAGTTACCTTGGTAGAAAAATGGGGATAGCTTCGAGTAGAGTTCGTCTTTATTTTATTTATACTTCTTTTATTTCGATGGGGTCTCCCATCATTATTTACTTATTTGTTGCCTTCTGGCTAAATGTAAAAAAGTATATTAAAAAAGGAAAAAATATGATTTGGGAATAACTTTTCAATCAATCAAAAATAAAAAAAGAGGATAGTAGAAATTAATCGACTATCCTCTTTTTTTTATTTTTGAACAAAGATTAGGCATCACCTTCCGCTTTCTCTTCAGCCGTATTTACAGCATCAACTTCTTTGTCGATATAATAAAGTGCCATCGGACTTTTTCCAATCAATTTAATTTTATCTAAAATAGATCGCATCAAATTTTCTTCCTCTCGTTGCTCAGCGATATACCATTGAAGGAAATTTTCAGTTGTATAATCATTTTCAGCTTTAGCAATTTTTAATAAATCATGAATTGACTTAGTTACTTTTTGCTCATGTTTGTACACCATATCAAACATTTTTTGAGGTGTTCCAAATTGATGTGGAACTTGCGCAATAGCAGGTGTCAAAGCTACTGCATCGACTTCGCTCATGTATTCGAAAATTTTCAACATGTGCATTCTTTCCTCTTCAGATTGGCGATGCATAAAATTTTCACAACCATCTAATCCTTCATTGCCACACCATGTAGCCATAGATAAATATAAAAATGAAGCATATCCTTCTAAGACGATTTGTTGATTTAATGCCTTAGTCATTTTTTTTGAAATCATAATATTTTTGGTTTTTACTTTTTTGCAAAACTACAATTATTAAACAATTTCAAAGTTAAAATGGTTACGGAAAATGCTTCATTTTTTAAATATTAATTTATTGAACTTCAATGTTGACTAATTCAATAACTGGAATCATGTCTATCATTCCACAAACTGATTTTTCTGTAGTAGTGTGGTATTCAATGGTTACTTCCAAATCATTTTGTTGAAAATTAGCAGGTAATGTATCTGCTCGATGGTTTTCTAAGTTTCCATCTACCTCAAATTGAACTACCCAACCGCAGCCATCTAATGCTGGATCTCCGAGGTCTAAAATCTTAGCATTGGTTTCGATGGCACAAGCTCCTTCAGAGAAAGTAACTCCTGCACATTCTGCATAGCAATCATTGGAATATGTTTTTCCATCATCTCCACATACTGGTTCATAAATTTCTATGCAAACACAATCTCCTTCATCTTTTTTACAACTGGTATTAAAAATTAAAATACTAGTAAAGGTCAAAAGCAACAATAAATTTTTCATAATAATTTTTTTTTAGTGAATGAAATTAGGTTAATAGATTTAAAAAGGAAGACTTCCATTTTTTCAAAAGGGCTGGGTAGATAACTTAGTTTTAAGAATATTTTAACCAAATGTGGATTTTTGTTAGTTTGTCACGTTTAACAAAACTAATTGTCATTTATATAAATAATTAAAAAAATAAAAAACACTATCGCCAAAATTTTATCTTTGTGCTCAATTTTAAAACCAATTTATTTTTTCAAAAAAAATATTAAATATAATTATGAATAAAATTGCTCTATTTTTTGGATTCGCACTTTTATTGCTTTCCTGCAAAACGAAAAAACCAATGACCATTTTGGGGGAGATGACAGACAAAACAATTGCTGCATCTACCGTGAATGTCAACAACATCAAAAGCCATATTTTTTACTTGGCTTCCGATGAATCAAAAGGAAGGGATACGCCATCCGAAGGTTTGAATATTGCTGCAAAATACTTGGCAACTAGCTTAATGAGATATGGAATCAAGCCAGCTTATGGCGAAGGAGTTCAAGGATATTATCAAGATGTTCCTTTAATTAATGTGATGCCGCCAACAGGTGGCTCATTGAAATTCGATGATTTTGACTTACAATTGCCTGATGGATTTTTGATGATGAGAGGCGAAAATATGGATGTAGAATCTGAAATGATTTTTGCTAATAGAGGAACAGAGGAAGACTTAAAAGGATTAGATATAAAAGGAAAAATTGTCGTGGTCATGTGTGGATTTGATGGAGATGATAGTCCACAATCTTGGTTTTTTGCTGGTCGAGAAAAACGAAATGCCATTAAAGCTGCTGGAGCAAAAGCATTGGTTGAAATTTATAATAATGCTCAGTTACCGTACAATTTTTTAATTCGATTTTTGAATTCGCCACAAATGAAAGTAGATGATTCTGGGGATGATAATGCAAGTCCATTTCCACATGTTTGGGTAAATGGTTCGAATGCGGAAGCAGTTGCCAAGTTAAGATCAGCTAGTGGTTTGAAAGCAAATTTGAAGATTGAAGGAATGAAAAATGAGAAAATCAAAACGCAAAATATTGTGGGAGTGCTCGAAGGATCTGACCCTAAATTAAAAGATGAATACATCATTTATTCAGCACATTATGATCATGTTGGAATTGGAAGAGCAGTTGAAGGTGACTCCATTTATAATGGTTCACGAGATAATGCGGTAGGAAGCGTAACTGTTTTATCGGCTGCTGAAAATTTAGCGAAGTATCCAACAAAACGTTCTGCTGTTTTTATCTTTTTTACAGGAGAGGAGAAAGGTTTGTTAGGATCATCTTATTATGCAGACAATCCAGCGATTCCTTTGGAGAAAATGACGTATTGTTTCAATAGTGATAATGCAGGATATAATGATACCACCAAGGCGATGATTATTGGTTTGGAAAGAACATTGGCTCGTCCGCTCATTGAAAAAGCATGTACTGCTTTTGGGTTGACTGCCATTCAGGACAATATGCCTGAGCAAGGATTATTTGATCGATCGGATAACGTGAATTTTGCAAAAAAAGGAGTTCCTGCACCAACCTTTGGAATGGGAATTACTAAAATGGATGATGAAGTTAATAAATATTATCACCAACCTCAAGACAATCCAGAAACGTTGGATTATAATTATTTGACTAAGTTTTTCAAATCATATGTTTACGCTTGCCGACTGATTGCTAATACAAATGAATCAGTTTTTTGGAAGGAAGGAGATAAATATTATGAGGATGGATTGAAGTTGTATAATATGAAAGATGTGGAAAAGTAGATTAGTCGACTGGTGAATTTTTAATTTTTTATAAAAAAGTAAACCCCGTGAATGTATTGTTATTCATGGGGTTTACTTTTAGGGGAAATAGGTATTGCTAGATCAATATAGTTAACTTTTTAGTTTAAGTTCTTTTTTTCGTTCACGAATTAGCTTAGCTATATTTAGTGATTTCTCATCATAGTCTTTGGTTACTTCAAGTAATATTTTTTTTCTCATTTTATGTTTAAAGTATATTTTTTGTCCAACTCTCAATCTTACTCCACTTGTGGAGAAAGGAGATAAATTCGGATTCATCACCGTTGGAATCCAAAGAGAGATTGATTTTGCGGTTGGATTTTTTAAGGTAAGTTGTACCGATTGTTGGGCACTCATATTTGACATTAAGCCTAGGCTGAAAAGAATGGAAAGCAATAAAATTCTCATGTTGAATATTTTTTTAGTTTTTCTTAAAATTAAAATTCAACATACCTACGAGAGCTTTATTAGAATAGATTTTTATAGCCTGAATTTTTAATCTAAAGAATTCCTCGATGCTTGCATCGGGTGCAACAGTAGCAATGATATCTCATAAGTGAAAAAAAACCTCCACGACCAATTTTTTTTCACCATATAGGCACATAGAAAACATAGTTGAAATTCTAAGTTTTCTATGTGTCTATGTGGTGAAATTCTATATTGATATCTATGAAACTGTTTTTTTTATTCTCCATCAGCTTGCTGCGGAGTAGTTCAATCAAATTCTAATTCTTCCATTTTTTTTGTGAAATCATTTGCACGTTTTTCCAGGAGCTCCTTTTTTAATTTGATGTGTTTCAATGATTTTTTAAAAGCTATACCTTCGTCAGTTTCTAATCTTTCGATGATCCCTTGAGTCGCCTCTTTTTCTGCCAAAATATCTTTTCCTAAATACCACATCAAACGAAAATTGACCGAAACAAAACTGGTACTTAAATCCATAATTTGTTTTTCTACTTTTTTTCGAACAGCTTCTTTCTGAACAATATCATTGGTATCAACTTCACTTACGATGGCCGCGATCTTTTCAACTTCAGTAGCCAATTGATCTACCGCATTGAGTAATTTATTTAATTGTTTAGCATCATTTTTTAAGTAAGCGACTGCTTTTGGATTATCTTTTAATTCTTCAGGAATTTCTAATTCTACATAATCAATTAATTCTGTTTGGGCGCAAGAAGAACTGAAAAGTAGAAAAAAGAGGAGCGTGCATGCGATGTGAATTTTCATATTTTATTCGATTTTATTTTATATGGAAAAATCTAAAAGAAAGTAAATAGGCATTGAATGATATTTTTTAAATACTTCGAATCAAATCTTCCACCAAACTCAGAAAAAATGTGATATTTGCACTTAAGAATGCAAAAATTCTGAATCTATTTGATTCGCATTTTTTAGTGTGCGTATGGATCAAAAGAAAACAATCACATAATATGCAAGAAAATAAAATTAGCCTCGATCTCTATACCAATGAGGAAGTGCAACAAGGGATACAAGAAATTTTTCAACAAGAAAAATTTGTAGCAGGCATGAAGGCTTTTTTGCCTGGGAAATTATACGAACACATTATCAAAGCCAAAGATAATGTCCAATCTATTTATGATTTTCAAGCTAATATCACAAGACCATTTTTAAAAGCGATTCAACAAATTAGTATTTCTGATTTGACGGTGAGTGGTTTGGAAAATTTATCTAAGGAAGATAAATATTTATTTATTTCCAATCATCGAGACATCGTTTTGGACTCAGCTTATTTGAATTTATTGTTGTTTGAAAATCAGATTTCAACTAGCCAAATTGCCATCGGTGATAACTTGATGAAAAACCGCGCTTCGGAAATTTTGTTTCGAATTAATAAAAGTTTTGTCGTCAAGCGAGAAGGCACACCAAGAGAATTATACGCACATTCAGTTGAACTTTCAAAATATATTCAAAGAATGATTTCGGAAAAAGTTGACTCAATCTGGATAGCACAACGAGAAGGTCGAGCCAAAGATGGAAATGATCGAACTCAACCTGGACTTTTGAAAATGATCAGTTTGAGTGGAGGAAAAATGATGAAGGAACATTTTCAAAATTTGAAGGTGGTGCCAGTCGCAATCTCTTATGAATTTGATCCGACAGGTTTGCTCAAGACGCAAGAATTTTTAAATAAAAAAAGAGACCCTGATTTTAAAAAATCATTTAAAGAGGATCTCAATAATATGCTTTTGGGTATCCGAGGAGAAAAAGGAAAAGTTCATTTTGATTTTGGAAAACCATTGAATGAAGAATTGGAAGTGCTCGATACTGCAAAAAATGGAAAACAACAATTGGAGTTTTTGACGAATATTATTGATCAATCTATTCATACTAATTATCAATTGAATCCAATCAATTATGTTGCTTATGATTACCTTCATGATTCGACTGATTTTGAAAACAAATATTCCGTTGAGGAAAAGACAAAATATATTCAATTTTTTCAATCTCAAATTGATCAACTAGCGGAGGAGGAACAAGAAGAAGGACTTCAATATTTGTTAAGAATGTATGCGAATCCTGTGATCAATGCTAATCAATATGGCAGTTGATTCTAAACTAAACTAAGATGGAAAATAAAAATCAAAAAGATAAAAAAATGTTTTTTCTTGCAGGAACATTATTGGCTGTACCAGCAGTTTATTGGTTTATGTTGGAAGGCTGGACACCCGAGACGAGCAAGTTAAAAGTATTGATGATGGGGGCTCAAGCCATCTTTGGAATCTACTTGTTTTTTTATGGAATTAGCACCACGAAAACGCCAAAATAATGAAATCAAAAATTATTGTTGCTTCCAAAAATCCTATCAAAATTAATGCAACTAAGTTAGGCTTTCAGAAGGTTTTTGAAAAGAAGGTTTTTGAATTCGAAGGAGTTGCTGTTCCTTCAGATGTGAGTGACCAACCAATGACCAATCAGGAAACTTTGCAAGGAGCAACCAATCGAGCAACTCATGCTAAAATTGATTTTCCTAATGCCAAATATTGGATAGGCATCGAAGGAGGAATTGAAAAAGTGGGAGAAGAGATGATGGCTTTCGCATGGATCGTAATTTTATCAAATGAAAAAACGGGAAAGGCGAGAACAGGAACTTTCTTCCTTCCTCACAAAGTTGTCCAACTGATTAATCAAGGCAAAGAATTGGGTGAAGCTGACGATATTGTTTTTGGTCATTCAAATTCAAAACAAAAGAATGGTGCAGTTGGAATTTTAACAAATAACATAATTGATCGAACTCAATTTTATGTGGAAGCGACGGTTTTGGCGTTGATTCCTTTTTTGAATAAAGAAATTTATTAACGATCCAAATAAATGTTTTCTACTTCGAGTAAAACCAAAAGATTGATTCTTTTTCAATAATTTTTATTTTGAAAAAAAGAATATGCCCGATAACCTTTCCATTATCTTCAGCAACAAATGATAATTTGGGAATAAAAATTTCTCCCTTTCTAATTTTTTTAATCAATTGACTCTCTCCTTCGTGCTCAAAAGCAAGGTGATTTATTTCGTAAACTGTTTAAATATCTTGAAGTGTTTCTTGACGTATATTCATATTTTTAAATTTTTTTGATTCAAACTCATTGGCATAAAATTTGAAATATTCCTTTCAGTCCAATCTAACTAATCACTAGAATTTATCCTCCTACTTCCTCCTACCTAAATTTAGTTTTTCCATTACTGAAATATTTTTTCAATTTAAATATAAATAACATGACCAATTTAATTCAATTGCAACAATTATTATCAACAAATTTATTATCACCGCAAGAACAAATTTCCATAAAAGGAAAGGGGATGGGTAATATGATGAGAATGGATGGAAAGAAATGTCCACCACCTGTAGATGAAGGGAAAAAAGAAATTAAAGATAAGTTCTTATAGAAATCTTTTATTTTAAATAAGCAAGATTTTTATATTAAAAAATATAAAAATCTTGCTTGTTTTTTAATCCCAAAATATCAACAATTTTTCCAATTCTAACCTATGAATTTTAATAGGAAAATTACCTTTATAGTTGCATTGACAATAGGTATCTGTAATCCTATTTTCGCTAATACCCTTGACAGTTTGTTGTCTAGGGTTTCCTATCTTAATTCACATAATCAAACTTCCGAGCTTGCCATTCTTTATTTTCAAATAGGAGAAGAATTATATTATTCTGATTCTTTTGAAGAAGCTGCAGTTAATTTTTCCTTAGGTCTTAAAGTGATTGATTTAGAAAAAGATAAAGCAACTTACTTTGATCTTCTTTTGGGATTGGGCAAGGCTGAGAAGAGACTTAATAAGTATGAAAATTCCTTAGAGCATTTTTCAAAAATTATTGATTCAAAAAAAATTCAACCTACTAATAAAATTTTAGCTAACACCCATAATCATCTTGGTTCGATTTATAAATCATTAGGAGAATATGAGAAAGCATACCAAGAGCAATTAAATGCAATACATTTTCATGAGTTAGAAAAAAATAAAAATGGTATTGGGCGAGGATATTATGAAATTGGAAGTATCCTATTTTATCAAGAAAGATTTGAACAAGCAATAGAATACTATGCAAAAGCCTATGATTATTTTACTCAAATTAAACATGAAAAATTAATATATTCAAGCCTTGCCGCAATGGGAAGTGCTCACCAGAAATTAGGGAATCTAACTGAAAGTTCGGATTATGGAGAACGAGCATTAAACCTTGCAAGAACATTAAATTATAAAACGGGAATTGCTTATTCTTTAGGAAATGTGGCTCAGGTAAAACTTCTTCAAAATAAGGAAAAGGAGGCAAAAGAAATGTTGATGGAAGCACTTAAATTAAAAAAAGAATTGAATGATCCTTGGGCAATTATTGGAGGACATTTAGGAATAGTTCGAGCTACATTAGTTTGTAAAATGCCTGAGAAAGCGATTCCGCATTTGAAAACTGCTTTAGAATTATCTAAAAAAATTAAAAGCAAAACGAGAGAATTAGAAACTTATCAGGAATATGAAAAAGTCTACAAAGCTTTAAATGATTTCCCTAAATCTTATTTTTATTTGAAAAAACATTCCATGCTCAAAGACTCCATCTTGAACGAAAAAACGGTTCAAGAAATGGGGCAGACAAAGCGTAGATTTGAGTTGGAAAAAAAGGAAAATGAAATAGCTTTATTAAGAACTAAAAATGAAAACTTAGAATATAAAAAGAAAATTCAACGACTTCAAGGAGGAATGTTTTTGAGTATCTTTTTCATCTTACTGATTTATATTGGCATGAATAAAAAGAGATTACAAAAGCAACAGCAAACTAATTTGATCCTAGAACAACAAAAAGAAAAAATTCAAATTCAGAATGATGCTTTGAAAATTTCTCGTAGTCAATTACTGGAGTTCAATGTTTTATTAGAGAATAATAATAAATTATTGGAGGAAAAAAATAATGAAATTAATATTAAGAATGATCAACTTAAAAACTCAAATGAGGATTTACAAAATTTTGCCTACGTTGCCTCACATGATTTGAAAGAACCACTTCGGATGATTCATTCTTATACCTCACTTTTAAAAAGAAGATATAATGACCTGTTTGATGAAACAGGTCAAGAATTTATGTTTTATGTAACCGATGCGGTGCAACGAATGGAAGTTATGCTCAATGATCTATTGGACTATTCTAGAGTAGATTCCACAGGAGGAAAAGATACTGCTGTTGATACTCAAGATGTATTATTAATTGTAAATTCCAATTTGACCAATGTCTTAGAAGAGCAAAATGGGACGTTGATTTATGATAAAGAAAAATTCCCAGTTGTGAAATCTAACCTTTCAAGAATGACCCAGTTATTTCAAAACTTGGTTAGCAATGGTTTGAAATTCAAAGGAGAGAAAGACCCCGTGGTTGTTATTGATTGCAAAAAAGAATCTGGGGAATATATTTTTTCCGTCAAAGATAATGGAATTGGAATCTCACCAGATAATCAAAAGAAAGTATTTGAAATGTTTAAACGATTGCACTCTAAAGACGAATACGAAGGAACTGGAATTGGATTAGCAACATGCAAAAAAATCGTTCAAAAACAAGGTGGCGAAATTTGGATTGAGTCAGAAGTAGGGCAGGGGACAACCTTCTTTTTCTCAATGCCAATATTAGTGGAAGAGGCGATAAATGTTTAAAAATTATTTTTGATTAGGAAGATAAAATTGTTTTTTCAAATAACATTCCACCGCAAATTCGCTTGCATCAAAATGTGGTTGAGGCAAGTTTTCTGGTTTTACCCAAAACCATTTCTCACATTTCTCAGGTTCCATCACTTTGGGAGTTCCTTCAAATTTATCAGTAAATAGATTAACAGAAACATGATGGATTCCAGTTGTTTCGAAAGTCCGTAAATTGTTTGTTATGCCAATAACCACGGGGTTTTTGATGATTAATCCAGTTTCTTCCAAAACTTCTTTTTTGATGCCTTCTTCGAAAGATTCGCCCATCTCTAAATGTCCTCCTGGAATAGAATAAAATGGAGAGTGACTTCCTTTTCGTTTACCTACTAGAATTTCTCCTTTCGCATTTTGAATGATGATTCCGATGCCAACATTAGGACGTTGCATGATTTTTTAATTTTTGTAACAATGTAATTCCGGATTCCCAATTGTTAGTTCCTATTCCTTTTTCGAGGTGTCCACCATCTTCAATAGTTACCAATTCACTTCCCCAAATATCCGCAAAAAATTCTGCTCTTTCGAAGTCAACCACGTGGTCATTCGTACTTGCCACAACTATGGTTGGAAATGGAAGTTGTTCCAAATGTAAAGGAATAAAACCAGTAATGTAAGTTGGGTAATCACCCCGTTCGACATCACTTGGCGCAACAAGAAGAGCGCCTTTTATTTTATGTTGGAATTTTCTATACCAATTGACGATCGTTGCACAGCCCACAGAATGTCCAATCAAAATAGTATTTTCTAAATCATGCTGACTTAAAATTTCTTCTACTCGATTAACCCAATCTTCACAATTTGGCTGCTCCCAATTATCTTGTTTGATTCGGATAAAATTGTTGGGATATTGTTTTTCCCAAAGTGTTTGCCAATGATCGTCGCCCGAATTCCGGAGACCAGGAATATTGAAGTACATGATTTTTTTTTGCAAAAGTAGTTTTTTTACGGCAGAGTTAGAAAGGAGTTTAACGTAGAGTTGAGACTATAATTCTGCGGTAAACTCCTTTTTAATTCTGCGGTAAAAAGTCACTCCAACACTTCCAATCCATTTTGACAAAAAACAAAAATTGCATCTCTCAAAAACATCGCTAGCCCATCTCTATACTTTTCATAATGCGCTTTAAATCTTTCATCCTCAACATACATTTTCCCCAAACCTTCATATCGTTCTTTGGATACTTCATAGTAAAAATTCAAGTGTTTAAAATGTATAGCAACAGCTTGTTGGACTTGTTCTTCGGAAGGATGTAAATCCATTAATTCAGCAAGTAATTGATTGATTTCTTCTCCTTTAGCTTTGTGATCTTCCCAACCATCTTTTCCCATTTTTCGAATTCGCTCTTCAACATCTAAAAGCTCTTTTGCGCCCCAACGTTTTTTAACTTCGTTGCGCATGGAATCAATTTCTTCTTGCGAGAACCCTTTGTATAATTCTTTATCTGTCATCATATTTTTTTTGTTTTTTAATGAATGAATAGTTTTGTCTACCGTTATCAAAAGTTGTTGCATTTGATCAGCCTTGCGAAGTAATTCCACTTGATGAAATTCCAAAGCTTTGAGAAAATCAAAATCTGGATCATTTAAAATTTCTGCGATTTTTTTTAATGAAAAATCTAAATTTTTATAAAATAAAATCTGCTGTAATTTTAATAATTCTGCTTTACCATAAAAGCGATAATTCTTCTCAGAACGCTTAGCCGGTTTTAGTAAATTAATGCGATCGTAGTAGTGTAATGTTCGAACACTTACACCTGCTAATTTTGATAATTGTTGGACGGAATATTTATGCATAATTATTCTTTGAGATACAAAGATAGGGGATGACGTTGGGGGAGAGTCAAATTATTTTTGAAGTTTTTTTGAGAAATATTTTTAAACCCAAAATGTTTACTATTTTTGATTTTATTATTTTATAACGTAAGTCATTAATTATCAATGATTTATAATTGTTTTAAAACTATTACGCGTTGTATTTTGTTTTGAAAAAATAAAACAACCTAAACTAAATTTAATGAGAAAAGACATCTATCTCAGCTATGAACTAACCGATCAAAAATGGGCTGATTTAATAAAACTTCATCTCCGACAACGGCAAGATGAACTAGGATTTCATATTTGGGACAATTCTCAAATCGAAGCTGGTGCCGATATTGAAGCAGCAAAATCTAATATCTTACAATCTACCAAAATTGTATTTGTATTGTTAAGCGCT
Organism: Saprospiraceae bacterium; assembly: GCA_045106765.1. Classification (GTDB taxonomy): domain Bacteria; phylum Bacteroidota; class Bacteroidia; order Chitinophagales; family Saprospiraceae; genus CAJQQY01. The sequence continues at coordinate 16,502 of JBGCFD010000004.1, forward strand.
CCTTATTTAGGTTCTAAATTAGTTGAAAAAGAATGGAAGCAATTGCTCGAACTCTCCAAACATGAAGGAGTAATTGTTCGATCTATTTTTGTCAATCATTGTATGTTTGATGAGCATCCGCTTTCCATTTTTCAAACTTTAAATGCAGAAAATAATCCATTGGTAGAAATGGATGATGCTGAATTCGCAGGTTTTTTAGTTCATGTTGGAAAGCGAATTAAAATTACATTGAAAAATGTATTTGAAAAAGAAATTCAAAAAATTGAAACTGCGGTCGTCCAAAAACCAAAAGATATTTCACTTAAAAATGAAATGAAAAAAAATATCAAACAATTGGAGAATGCTATTGCCCAAGATGAAATTCAATTTAAAAATGTGTTGGATTTGTCGCTTGCAAAAATTTGTGTAGTCAGTATTTTGAAAGGGATTACTGAAGATCAAGTCAATGGTTTAAGAATGAAAGAAATCTACGATCGTTCTAAAATAAAAAAGCGAAAATTTATATTCCAGTCGCTTGACGAAATGGAAAAGTGGGGATACATTGAAAAAGCAAGAATAGAAAAAGAAACCTATTGGAAGTTATCTAAGAAGGGGATTGATTTTTCGAAAGAAATTGATGATTCTTTTTTGTTTACTTAAATGGTATTTGTAAAAAAAGAATAACCTACAAATACGCAATTTTTTACGTCATTGGAGACGGATGTAATTGTAGGTCATTCTAATTGATACTTTCGTACCAAGTGTAGTTTTAGTTCGGAATCATAAATTCGTTGTAAATCATACCAAATAAATTGGCGCAAAAAATTAGCTGCATGCGCTAACCTTATCCCAAATAAATTGGCAAATTGCCCTTCGCTAGTACCTGGAGGTTCCGTTGAAATTGGCTTTTCGTTTGTGGTTGTTACCACATGAATTTTCAAATTGTCCATAAAGGAAAAATTTAAAAGGTTAAACAAAATTGTTTTTAGCTGATGTAGTTTTTTACATCAATATGATTGAATCCAAAACAATCAAAATGCTTTGAATAAAATTTTCAATTAAGTTGTAAACTTGATCTTTCAAGTTAATAAAAAATAAAGTGTTGATTATGAATTGATTAGGAGAAGTTGATCCGTTTTGAAGAGCAAGTCTTTGATTGGATATTTTTCGATTCACACTTTATTTTACAAAATTTCATATAAAACAAAGTATTTATATAACGTAAATCAAGGTGAAAGATACACCTTATGAAAAAATTAACTTTATATTTATTTTAATATGTATGTGGTAAGATATGATTTTCCAGAATTTTGTCTTGCAGGGACAAAGCATGTTTGTTTCTGGAAGATAAAATTTTGGATAAAAGGTAAGATAATTTCAATACAATTTTCATATTGAAAAAGTTCACCAAGTGATTATTTTATTAATTACTTGGTGAAAATGGTTGCTCGTTTTCCTCTTCTTTCAACTCTTCAAGAGTAGCTTGAATTACTCTCGGATGATTAATATTTCGTTGATGTACATTTTTCAAATAATGAATAATTCGATTAGTTTTGATTCCCCAAAAGATAAAAGCAAGCAATAATAGTTTTCCGAAAAGTGCACAAAAAACTAGTAAAATGGAAAATATATTTCCTACATTTTTATCTGGAAATAGTGAACTGATTGTACTTTCTGATTCGGGAAAAATAAATGGTAAAAGCGGTTGAATCCCTGCATAAAAAAGTAGCAAAGTAATTGTCAAATCTTCTAAGCTAAAATCCTTACTTCCCAATCTTCGGACTAAGTTGGTAGTAAAAGCCATCGCAGCCAAACCTGAACCTAAACCAAATAATAATTGAAAACTTTGACCAATAGGAGTGGTACTCGAATAATTTTGCAACAAAATAATTTCGATGCCTAAAATAATTGCTACTGCTAGCCATCCCCGCATTTCAATTTTACGAATGGGTTCTTTGGTGATTTTTCTTAAATCATTTTCATAAGTCAAATTCAAGGAATTTGAATTGAGTGAAAAGTAGCAGAGGTAAATATAAATGATGGTAGCATTGTTGAAAAAATTTAGCAAGGGCACTCCTAAATCTTTGCTTAAATTAGTCAAAGAAAAAATAAATAACGCAAGGTAAAGTACACTCCAAGCAGCTGCTAGTTTTTCTAAAATTTCCCATAATTGTCGTCGTCCTAAAAAAGCTCGGAAGTAGTTACTATTGAAAGGAACTTTAGGTGCATTTGATTTTAAGTAAAATGCCCAAACTGAAATTAACAAGAAGACTTGAAATAAATAACTGATAGATTTTATTGGATTTTCAATTTCGATTTGCAAAGGTTTTGAAATGAAAAACGTAATGAATACAGAACTTAACAATGTAATTACAATTGCTAATGGAACTTTAGAAAAAAGATTATTTTCGGTTAACCAATGTTTAAATGATTTTTCACTTGGTGCTAAAGTTTCGGTTTGGTCGGTGCTCCAATTTAAGTAAGAAGATAAGTTTTGATTTAATTGGGTGTTAGAGTTTTTAACAAAATCTTCGAGTGGGAGAGCGGTTTCCGTTTCCAAATATTGTTCAATTCCTTCCACAATCATTTGCAGATTTGGATCTGTTTGCATCGCAATTCCAATCTCAAAATCTTCCTCTGCCGTTAATTTATTTTCGACGTATTTTTTTAAATAAGTGATGTCAAAATTATTTTTCATTGAATTTTTTTCTTTAAATTTTTCATTCGCTTTTTTGCTCGATCAATTCTTCCTCGCACTTGATTGACTGAAATATTAAGTTGAATCGCAATTTCTTCCATGCTCATTTCTTCCAAAACATAAAGCGTAAAGCATTCCTTTTGTAAAGGCGGCAACCCAAGAATAAATTGCTTTGAAAGTTGCACTTTTTCCTTTTGATCAATTTGTTTTTCCAGACTAAAAGATCGTTCATCTGGTAATTCATTTGGAGGGGAAGAGGATTCTTTTGAATTTTTATTTTTCCTGAAATGATCTAAAAACTTATTTCGACAAACCACGAAAATAAATGATTTAAAAGACCTGATTTTATGATTGAATTTTGCTTTTTTACAAATCTCAATCCAGACATTTTGTGTAATATCTTTGGCCACTTCTCGATTTTTACAATAGTGAAATGCCATCATTAAAACCTGTGATTGATATTTTTGTAACAATACATTTGCGGCATCACGATTTCCTTCACACCAAGCGATATATAATGCTTCGTCTGATTCTGAATCTTGATTTGGAAAATGTTTTTTTGAGTTCATATTTTTTTGATTCTTAGACAAAATTCGTGTCAAGTTAAATTTGTCTAAGAATGATTTAAAACAACTTCAATTATAATATAGACGAATTGGAAAGTTGAAACGCACGCAGAGGAGGTTTTTTTTTAGAACTTATTTTTATTTAATCGAATCAAGTTTTAAATGAACTCCGAACATTGGTTTTTTCATCGTATAAAATGTAGGAAAGGAAGCATCTAAATTATACGTTTTATTCGCCATGATAAATCCTAATTGAAGGCCTTTTCTGATGTTGTAGTAAAAATCAATTACATAAAAATAATTAGTGTAAAATTCTTCTTCACGATGAATGGAAAGCGTTTCTAGATTTGTTTTGATATGGAATTTATTCCAAATTTTTAGATCGAATTCCGTTTTTAAAGCGATGCTAAAAATATTTTCATCTTGATATTCAGTATGCACTCCCCAGCGATCAAAGTCATAATAATAGTTTCGTAAAGGATATAAAAAACGACCTGCGGTATTGGAGTAAAGACCTTTGGTAGGATCTCGATAAGTAAAATTAGGATTGTAATGTCCCTCATTATAATTTGCAGAATAGTAGCGCAACGAAGGATTTATTTTCCAATTAATTTGATCCGTATCAATCAGCGAAAATTTTGCTCCAAGTACAAATGCACCATTTTTAGCAAGGTCAAATGCACCATTGTTCCTGTGTCCATATTGAAAATATAATTCATTATTTTTTTTAAGAAAATAATTTAAGGAAATATCTGAATCCCAATAATCTTCAAACGCAAATGAATTGCCTGTCCAATTTAAATTTTGAGAATAGATTAATCGGATTTTTTCATTCTCAAATCCTAGAGAGAGATGAATATATTCTTCCAAGTTCAATCCAATTTGATTAGCAAGGTCACCAACTTGATGATATTCAAAAAAAAGATTTTGATGAGAAATCTTAATATTGATGCCCTGATAATCTTGATTATAAACTTTCAAACCATTATTAATTTGTGCTTGAACAAAATTTCCAGCTTGGGTTTCTATGATTATTTTCTTTTTTAAAACACGGAAGGTGTCGATGGAGGAAAAAGTAAAATGTGGAAACCAAACAATATTATCACGATCATTTGATCCATAAGATGCGCCTCGATGTTCAAAATAAAGATTACTTTGGAAGTGGTATTTATTTTTAAAACTAGTTCTAAGTTTTACTCCAATGTAACTTGCGGTGTGAAAATTTGGATTATCAGAAACAAATTCTCTACGTGGTCTAAAAATATTATTAGCTCTTCTTTTGCGGTAGATGACGGGATCAATTAGAATTTCCTCAGAGGTAATTCCAGGATTGAGGTGGAGTGCGCTTGCTTCGAAATCATAATCGATTTTCCATTGGATAGAATCTTGTGCAAAGATGATTTGGGCAAATAAAAAGAGAGTTATGGAAAGGATTGTTTTAGTCATAACTATTAATTTTTTTCAAATGTAGAAAAACAAGATTAATAGATCGACGTGAAATATTGGATTAACAGAATTTTAATATCCCAAGGTGAATTTTAAATTTTCGTTAATTAAATATTCTTTTTCCTCAGGAATATTAGCAGGAAAAGGTTGTCGTTTTTTAGCAGAAAATCCAATTGATTTAGCTAAGTCGGTGATGTCTTCAACGCCTATAACATACTCATCTTTATATTTTTTTAGAACATCTCCACGTAGTCCAATTTGAATGGCTTGCCGATTTAAGCGTTCGCCTTGTAGACTTCTTTCTGGATCCCATTGATGAATGACGTCTGATTTTTTTAAGGCACTTTGCCATTCGTTTTCATTGGAATATCTTTTTGCATCGAAGTGAGTAGGAATACTTTGGTTAAGAATTTCTAACCAACTTTCATGACTTAGTTTTATTCTAGCAATGGCTTCCATTCGATGCTTGGTGGCATATTTTGAGCGTCGTAACATCCAACCCAAAGAAGGTTTGATCCAACTAATTCGATCGACTCCAAAACCTTTTCCAAATTTATTTAACTCAACGGCGACGGCGACAATCTTAGGTTTGAAAGCTTGATAAACATAAACTCCTTCCTTGTCGTGATCAGCATAAATTACTTTATTCATTTTTTGTTTTTAATTTAACTTAAAATATCTCTAATTATTTCCCCAGGTAAAATTCTAAAAACTGGAATTTCCAATTTGAATTTTTTACAAAAGAAATCTATTGCTTCATCAATTTCTGTAGCAGAATATCTAGAGGAAAAGTGTCCTAGAATTAATTTTTCAATATTTGTTTGAGCGACCATTTCGATAACTTCTTCGAGGTAACTATGTTTGCCTTGGCGACGATCATCTAGGTCTACATCACCTTTTCTGAGAAAAGTAGCTTCATGGATTAAAATTTTTGTGTTATTCCAACGACCGTCATTTTCAATAGGAGTGTCTCCTGAGTAACTTAAGATATTTTTACGTAATTGTATTGTTATGTTTTCTTCGCCCAATTCGTTTCGGAGTGCTGCAATTTCTTTTCCAGAGAGATGGAGATACTCTTCTTTTAGTTTTCGCTTAGTTTCGAATACATGAAAACTTAAACTTTTGACTAATCCTTTTCCAACAAGAACATGTTCATTTCGGAAAGGTTCGACAAAGATATTTTTTTTGATTTCAAATGAATTTCCCTCTTCCATTTTTATCCATTCCGCACCGCTGACATGAGGATCAAAGTGAGTGGAGAATTTTTGTAAAAAAGGAAAAGAACCAGAGTCCCGAGGAAAATATATTTTTGGGAAATCTTGACGAGCATTCAGTTGGTTGAATTGTAAAAGCCCTGTGAGATGATCTCGGTCGGCATGAGAAATGAAGATATGCTTGACCTTTCGAGCTTTTTGCAAAAGTCCTGAGGATGCTCCGTCACCACAATCAAAGAGTAAACCGAGTTCTTCGATAAAATACCAAGTTGAGAAAAGTGCTGTTGAAAAACCTGTAATTGTTAATTTCATAATTAAGTTAAACTACAAATAATGGTAGGAAGTTCCGAGTAAAGCATTGCGAATCTTGCCCTTCAACTTTTTTAACCCCCATAGCTATAGCTAAGACTATAAAAATTTAAAAGAGCTTCGTCAATATCCACAAGTCTTCCAGTTGGATTTCAGCAGATATTCTTAAACAATGTTAATAAAATAAATTCATTTTCAACTAAAACGAAATATTATTGTTTTTAAGAAATGAAAGTTTATAAAAAAGAATGGATTCAATTTATTCCTAGACCGTTGGATGAAGTTTGGGATCTTTTTTCAAGACCTGAAAATCTAAATAAGGTTACTCCTAAGGAAATGAATTTTGAAATTTTAAGTGATATTGCCAACAAACCTATGTATGAAGGAATGATTATCAATTATAAAGTCACTCCTTTATTAGGTATTAAAATGCGTTGGACTACTGAAATTCAAAGAATTAAACCGGGGAAATATTTTGTTGATGAGCAACGATTTGGTCCTTATGCTATGTGGCATCATGAACATCATTTCGAGGAAAAAGATGGAGGTGTTTATATGAAAGATCTTTTACATTATGCCATTCCTTTTGGCCCGATTGGGAATTTGGCTAATTGGTTATTCGTAAATAAGAAAATCGATGAGATTTTTGAGTATCGATTTGAAGCGGTGGAAAAGCTTTTTGGGAAATGAGCGAAATATGGAGAGGTGAATGAGAGAATAAAAAAAACCCGATCAAAATAATTTGATCGGGCTTTGTATCTTACTCAATTTCATGTTCTTAAAATGAAAGATTTTTGAAAGAACAATTATTGATGTTTACATTCTTCCATGAGAATGCTCATCTTGCCATTTGTTGAGTTTTTCCCATTTTCCATCTGCAGCCATTCCAGCTTGAAGTGGCCAAGATTTCGGATCATGCATTTGATATCGAGGACCTGCGTCGTTCAACATCTTTTTCATTACATCGTATTTAGTTTCGGATAATTTTCTCCAAGTTTTGATTCCGATAGCATGGAACAATCCTTCAATTTTTGGCCCAATTCCTTCTACGACTTTCAAATCATCCCACTTGATTTTTTTACCATAAACTCTTTTTGCGTCAGCTAAAGATTTTGCTTTTTGCTCATCACTCCAGCCAGTTGCTTTTGGAGCAGCTTTCGCTTTTTTAGATGCACCTTTTCCTCCGTCTAATTCATCTTGCCATTTTTTTAATTTTGCCCATTTACCGTTTGCAGCAAAACAAGCTTGTTTTGGCCAAGTCTTAGGATCATGCATTTGGTAACGAGGACCAGCATCTGACAACATTTTTTTCAATGTATTATAATCTGAGTCGCATAATTGTTTCCAAGTTTTTATTCCAATTGCATGGCAGAGTCCTTCAATTTTTGGCCCGATTCCTTCTACTATTTTTAAGTCATCCCATTTTAATCGGCCGAAGTAATCTTTAGCTCCAGCCAACATTTTATTTTTTTCATCAGCAGAAAGTCCTACTTTTTTAGGAGCAGCTTTTACGGGTGTTGGTGCAGGTTTTTCAGATACTTCTACACCACCGTCCAATTCATCTTGCAATCTTTTCAATCTAGCCCATTGGCAGTAGTAGCAAAGTTTTGCTTGCTCTGGCCAAGATTTCGGATTATGCATTTGGTAACGAGGACCGGCATTAGTTAAAATTTCTTTTAATTTAGCTTCTGGTGTTTTCCATAATTCATACCAAGTGTTGATATTTGCGTCGTGGAGTAAACCTTGAATTTTTGGGCCAATTCCTTCAACAACAGTTAAGTCGTCTTTTTTCACTTTTTTACCGAAATACTCTTTTGCGATTTCAAAACAGAATTCATTATTTCGTTTTTCAAGCGCAGTATATTTTACACTCCAATCATTGATTTGAGTTTTATATTCTGCTTGGTTTGCTTTCAATTTTTCAAAAGAAGAAAATAGCGTATCATAATTTTTCTCAAGACCTTTGTAGTTAGTACCTGCGGCATTTAAGTCTCTGTCTAAATCACCAATTCTAGTTTTGTATTTTCCTATCTCATTTTGATAAGAAGCAGCTGAGTTTTTAGCAGCATCTAATTCTTTTCCTAAATTGACGAATCTCAAGTTAAGACTTTGGTAGTTTGCGTCAGCACTTGCAGCAGCAGCTTTTGTCGCTTTTGCATCTGATTCCAATTGACCGAATCGAGTGTTTAAGCTTTTCCAATCAAATTCCCATTTTGCTGCTTTGTCATTTGCACCTTTTAAGTTCTTTTCTAATTGACTGTATTGATTAGAAAGTTCGAGGTATTTCTTTTCCGCTTCAACTTTACCGATGCCAGCTTCTTTTGCTACACTTTCAAGTTTAGCGTAATTGGTTCTTAAATTTCCGAAGTCAAGTTCCCATTTTGTAGCTTGGTCGCTCGCTGTTTTTAAATCTTTTTCTAATTGACTGTATCGATTAGAGAGTTCGAGGTATTTCTTTTCCGCTTCAATTTTACCAATGCCAGTTTCTTTTGCTTCACTTTCAAGTTTAGCGAAATTGGTTCTTAAATTACCAAAGTCAAATTCCCATTTCGCCGCTTGGTCTGCTGCTGCTTTTTTCTCCCCTTGTAATTTTCCAAAATTAATATTCAAACCATTCCAATCAGCTTCCCATTTTGCTGCTTTTGCATTTGCCGCTTTTAAGTCCTCTTGAGATTTCCCATAATTGCCATTCAAAGTGTTCCAGTCAGCTTCCCATTTTGCCGCTTTGTCATTTGCTGCTTTTAAGTCCTCTTGAGATTTTCCATAATTGCCATTCAAAGTGTTCCAGTCAGCTTCCCATTTCGCCGCTTTGTCATTTGCTGCTTTTAAGTCCTCTTGAGATTTTCCGTAGTTGCCATTCAAAGTATTCCAGTCAGCTTCCCACTTCGCCGCTTTGTCATTTGCTGCTTTTAAATCGTCTTGAGATTTTCCGTAGTTGCCATTCAAAAGATTCCAGTCACCTTCCCACTTAGTTGCTTTTTCATCGGCTGCAATTTTATCAGCTTGAAGATTTTTGTAATTTTCATCTAAACCTTTCCAGTCCATTTCCCATTTAGCGGCTAATTCATCTGCTGCTTTTTTCTCCTCTTGTAATTTTCCATAATCTCCATTTAATGTATTCCATTTTCCTTCCCATTCTGCAATTTTTTCGTCGGCTACAGATTTTTCAGTTTGAAGATTTCCGAAATTAAGATTCAAGCCATTCCAATCAGTTTCCCATTTAGTTGCTTTTTGGCTAGCTGCTTTATAATCTTTTTCAATTTTTATTTTGACATCTCTTTCTGCGGATAAGTCTTTTTCCAAACCTGCAAATTGAGTTTGAAGATTAGCGTAAGTTTTTTCAACTTTTACTTTAGCTTCTTTTTCAGCGTTCCAGTTGCCTTCTATTGTAGCGTATTTATTTTTCCAATCTGCTAATTCGTTTTCTACATTAATTCTAGTTTCATTTTCTGATTTGAATTTTAAATCCAAATCTCCATATTTAGAATTTAAACCAGAGTAGTCATTTTCAAGACTTGCTAAAGCAGAAATTTTTGAACTTAAGCTACCGTCTAAATCAGTAACTCTATTTTGTAAACCTGAGTTATCAGATTTTAATGTATTAATTTGATCGTCATATTTTGGCTGATTCCACAATCTCCAAAAGAGATAGCCTAAGAGAAATGACCCCAAGAGCAAAAGAAGGAAAGGCCAACTCCAACAAAAGCCCAAAAAGGATAATAAGGTAAGTAACATAGTTATCTGTTTTTTTAGTTTAGTTAAAGTGGAAGTGAAATAGGATAAGTGATTTCACTTCCATTTGTTATTGTTTGATTTAGATAAAATTATTTTATGATTTCGACAAAGGCTCTTCGATTCAAAGCTCTTCCCGTTTCTGTTTCATTGGATTCTACTGAATCTGTTTCTCCTTTGGAAAAGATTGAGATTCTACTCGCATCAACTCCATTCTTTATGAGAATACTTTTAACCCTTCTTGCTCTTCTCATACCTAAGTCATTGTTAGAAGCCTCTTCCCCAATATCATCGGTATGACCTGTGATGTTAACTTTCTCAGTTCCAGCTTTAAGTCGAGCGGCTACTTTTTGTAAGTAATCAGTTACTTCTTGGTTGAGTTTTCCTTTTGTTCCATTAAAGTTAAAATAGATGAGTGCGGTGTTAGCTGTTTCAATAACTTTTGGAGCCTCGGTAGGAGCATCTATCCAATTGAAAGTAGCTGCAGCAAACTCTTCTGTTTTGACACCATCTCGCATTGGTATTTTTTCGGATTTGAATTTTACTCGAGTTGCGGGAATTTCAGGAAAGCGTTCTTTCCAAATTGCTTCTGCACGTGCTCTTCCCATGTCTGCATAATTTTCAGGAGCAGTTTCTCCTTCAAAGTATCGACCAGTAATTTCTAAAATTCTTCCTTCTTTGTTATCAGCAAGGATGTTAGATTTAAAACCAGGAAATTTAGTGTCTGAAATAAGGGTCTTGTTGCTAGACCAATTGAACATAAGAGGATCTCGTTCTTTCTTGATGACTGTCGGAGCGACTGTTGCTTCTTTTACTGTTGGGCAACAATCTTCTGGATGTTCGTTAGAATAATACCAGTTAGCTCCAAGAAAATAAAGAATGGAAAGAAGACCTATCAGAAGGGCTTTAAAGTTCATAAGTGTATGTTTAAGGTTTAAGTATGTTTTGAAAATTATATATAAGGTATATATTATAAAAGTCTTTTTTGAGACTTAAGCAAATATAATAATTGTATTGGTGTTTTTAAAACACATAAAAGTAAAGTGTAATTTGATTTTACCGTTGAATGTTGGTTGATGGGATTCGATGAATGGTACGTATTGTTGACGGGATGAATTAAACAAGGTCACATAATTAGAGAGAATATTCTATTTTTTAGAGATGAAAAACAATAGGAAGGAGATGAACATTTTTTTTATAAAAAGATTTATATTAATAAGTACATTTGAAATTAGAAAATGAGTTTAAGGTTTAGATTGGGTATTTATTATAATTTATTAAAAAAGAAAAAAGATATTATGACTTCATATGAATTAATGCCTGGAGCATCAAGAGTTTGGATTTACCAAAGTAATCTTCCATTTACAGAGGAAGAAGTTCCTGAAATTAAAGAGCAGGTGAAAAATTTTGCGACCAATTGGGTGAGCCATAATAATGCTTTGAAATCTTATGGCGACGTGTTGAATAATCGATTCATTGTTTTGATGGTAGATGAAAGTCAAGCTGGTGCGAGTGGTTGTTCCATTGATAAATCTGTTCATTTTATCAAGGCTATGGGCCATCATCATGGCGTAGATTTTTTTGACCGAATGAATTTTGCCTTTAAAGTTGATGGTGAATTAAAAACAGCTCATCGAGATGTGTTTGCCCAACTATTTCAAAATGGAGAAATTAATGACTCCACTTTAGTCTTTAATAATTTGGTTAAAACGAAGGATGAGTTTGAAAAGGAATGGGTTGTTCCATTGAAAGATAGTTGGCATGCGAGGATGGTTTGATTTAATTTATTCGATAATCATTTGATTGGGTTATCAGGAAACTCGTTTGCCTGAGTACCCAATCAAATGATTACCCGTTTAACCAATCTCGTATTTGAAAAGTGAATTTTTATAGAAAAAAAAAAATACCAAAATCAAAAACACTATTTTCTCGAAACATTAAATTATAGAAATATTATGTTTGGAAAAGTAAAAAAATGGCTTGGAATTGAAGGAGCAAAAATGGAATTGATTTTACCCGAAGAGATTTTTGAGTCTGCGGAAAGTATTACAGGTAAAGTTCGATTTCGAAGTATGAATGAACAAAAAGTAATAAGCATTAATTTGAAATTAATTGAAAAATATAGTCGTGGACGTCGGAAGAGTAAGTTAGTCGATGAATATACGATAGGTGAAATTGAATTAACGGATTCATTTGTGATTCCTGCTAATGAATTTGTAGAGATTGATTTCTCGATTCCTTTTAAAATTGTGAAATCAGAAATGGATGAAATGGAAGATAAAAATATTTTTGCTGCAGGTCTAGTCAAAGCAGCAAAATGGGCAAGTGGAGTGAGTTCAACTTATCGGGTAGAGGGAACGGCAAAGGTGGAAGGAGTGGCGTTGGATCCGTTTGTGGAAGCTCCACTAACTTTAAGTTAACTAGTTAAATATCGAATATCCAACAAGGAATAATGAATTTCGAAGGAACTGCAAATGTAGATTTTTACTAACTTCGAAATTTGCTGGATATTCGATATTCTTATCTATTTCCCAAACGACTGAATAATTTCCTCCGCAGATTTTCCTAAATTTCTCAAAGAAGCCTGCGCACTTTCTGCATATCCACCTTCTGGATGTTTTTCCAAATATTCAGTATAATGTTTTTTTGCCTCTTCTAAATTTTTCAGATGTTCATCATAGGTAAAACCTTTTAAAAATAAAGCAGTTGGAGCTTTTGAAAAGTTGTTAGGATGTGCGATGATGTAATCATAAATTGCTAAGGTTTGTTTATAATTTTTTATTGAATTAGACATTTCAGCGGCAGAGAAAAGAGACTTCTGTACCTCATCATCATTCTTTACTATTCCTGCTTGAATTCTTGCTAAGCTGATAAAGTTCCTCACTTTTATTCGATCCCTATTTCCTGTCTTTGTATCGAACATCGTTTCGCCTAAGCTTTTGATGATGGGAGAAAAGGTGTTTTTTACAGTTGCTGGATCAGGGTACAATTTTTTAAAATCCTCAATTGCACTTTCAAATTTTGAAGCATGGACATGATTTACCAAAACACTACTGAGCAGTCCGATATTTTCATTTGAACTTGTTCCTGTTGGATGATTTTGGATGGCAGTTGTCAGAGTAAGATTTGCATTATCATATTGATTTAAATCCATTTCCAACATTGCTTTTTTATGGGCAAATTGTGAGTAAGAATTTGCATCATCTTTTAATTCGTTCAGATAAGTTGTATAACTTGCCAGTAATTCTTTTTTGATTTCTGTGGTAGGAGTTTCAGCGTGTGCTTTTTCCAATTCTGCAATTTTGGCGGTCATATCACCGTTACTACAACTCCAAAAGAAAGTCATAATTAAAAAAGGAATAATTTTTTTCATATTTAAAGTTTTAATTTTTTACAAAAATAAGATTTTAATCAAAATTCCAAGAAAAAATATATTTCCCCAAAAAAATACTCTTAAAGAAACAAACAAAGGAGATTGTTCAACGTCCAACGTCCAACAATTCCAAATCAAATATCAAATAAAAAAACATGACCAAATATTTATTTTTATTAATTCTTTCAATTGTAAATGTATTGTTATTTTTTTCCTGTGACCGAAAAATAGAAAAGGTTTTTTTAGAAAAAATCACTCCCATTCCAGCAGAGTATGATGATGCGACGATTGCTCAACTTCCTAATCGCCCAAATCAAAAATCAGCCTGCAAAACCAAAATGAATTATGTTCCTGATCCTGAACACCTGGATTATACGCCATTGAAAACTATACGGGTGAATTTTCATATCATGAGAAATGGAAATGGCGGTGGAAATTTTCCAGATGAAAATCAAGGACGTATTTATGTCAAAAAAATACTACAATCGACTAACCAAAAATTACAGCAAAATGCTAAAATGTTTTTGCCCCTCAAAAACGATACTCCGAATCTTCCAATTTGTTATCAATTTGAATTGACACCTGATGATAGTATTCCAAATGACGATGGAATTTATTTTCATGATGATGATGAATTATATCATATGACTAACTATGGAGCGAATTCCAATATTTATACACAGGATGTTTATAAAAAATATGGTATACAAAAAGATTCTGTGATGAATATCTTTATGATGGGATTTCATGCGGATAGTGTAGCTTCCAAAACATATAAAATGTCCTCTAATGGAGTTGCTTTTGGCAAATGGACTAAGATCGCTTCATGGTATTATTTTATGGATGCAACGAAATGGAAAACGGCGGAAGAAATTCCATTTATTGACCATTGGAATTCGCAGCGGCTACTGAATCATGAGTTAGGGCATTGTCTTGGATTGCGACATAGTTGGGGAAGAAATGATGGATGTGGTGATACACCTGAACATTCTAATTGCTGGAATTATACCAAAAATGGTTCGGCGTGTGATTCTCTAGTTTCTAATAATATTATGGATTATAATGCTCATGCAGGAGCTTGGACACCATGTCAAATTGCTACGGTGCACTATAATTTATCCAATAAAAAGTACCGAGTTCGTTCGCTTTTAAAAAGAACTTGGTGTCAATATGATTCCTCTAAAACGATTAGAATTAAAAAAGGAGAAAATATTACGTGGAATAGTGCCAAGGATTTGGAAGGAGATATTATTGTGGAAGATGGTGGATCTTTGACTATTCGATGCCGAATTTCAATTCCTCCTAGTGGAAAGATTGTAGTTAAGCCTCAAGCAAAATTAACGCTTATCGGTGCAACTCTTGAAAATGATTGTGGCAAGAAATGGAAAGGAATTGAAGTATGGAGTTCCAAAAATGATGAAGGGGAGGTGGTGATGATTAATGATGCAAAAATTACGGAAGCAGAGAATCCAATTGAAGTTTCGTTGGAATGATCAATAATTTTAAACATAGTTTTGATTCTGTTGTTTGTAATTTCAATATAATATTTTTTCACCACATAGGCACATAGAAGATTTAGTCCATTATGAAGATAGTCTATGTTTTCTATGTGCCTATGTGGTGAAAAAAATGACCTTTAAATTTCAAAACGAAATGATCAATATTTTTTGGTTTCGTCGAGACCTTCGATTAAAAGATAATGCAGGATTGTATCATGCATTAAAGAGTAATGAACCCGTCCTACCTATTTTTATTTTTGACAAAAACATCTTGGATGATTTAGAAGATAAGAAGGATGCTCGTGTCCAATTTATCCATGAGACCTTACAGGAAATGAAATCGAAGTTGGAAGAAATGGGAAGTACTCTTTTGGTGAAATATGGAACACCTGAGGAAATTTGGAAAACCATTTTGAAGGAATATAAAGTAGAAAATGTTTTTACCAATCATGATTATGAACCTTACGCTTTAGAACGAGACGAAAATGTAAAAGCATTGTTGGAGAAAGAAAATGTTTCTTTTCATACGTTTAAAGATCAAGTCATTTTTGAGAAAAAAGAAGTAGTCAAAAAGGATGGATTGCCTTATACCGTTTTTACTCCTTACAGTCGAGTGTGGAAAGCGAAGTTGGCTTCTCAAATGTCAACGACGAAAGAAGGAGATGCTATTTCCTATTTTTTAAAATCATATCCTACCGAAAAGTATTTTGATAATTTTTACAATATTTCTCCGGTTGAAATTCCTTCTTTAAAATTAATGGGTTTTGAAAAGTCTGGTATTGAAATTCCTAGCGACTCGGTCAATCGAGGATTGATTAGAACGTATGATGAAACTAGAAATTTTCCAGCCATAGATGGTACTTCAAGATTGGGAATTCACTTTCGATTTGGAACGATCAGTATTCGAGAAAAAGCAAGAGCTGCACAAAAACTCAATGGGACATTTTTGAATGAATTAATTTGGAGAGATTTCTATGCTATGATTATGGCGAATTTTCCTCATGTGATGGATAATCCTTTTCGAGCGAAATACGATTTAATTGAATGGGTTAATAATGAAGATCATTTTCAAAAATGGTGTGAAGGGAAAACCGGATATCATATCGTAGATGCAGGAATGCGAGAATTAAACGAAACTGGACACATGCATAACCGAGTTCGGATGATTGTTGCTAGTTTTTTGACGAAACACTTATTGACTGACTGGCGATGGGGAGAAGCTTATTTTGCCAAAAAATTATTGGACTTTGATCTCGCAAGTAATAATGGTGGTTGGCAATGGGCAGCAGGTTGTGGAACAGATGCTGCGCCTTATTTTCGTATCTTTAACCCTGATAGTCAACAAGTTAAGTTTGATAAAGAAATGAAATATATCAAGAAATGGGTACCTGAATATGGAACACCTGATTATCCAGAACGAATTGTTGACCATAAAGAAGCGAGGGAAAGATGTTTACGAGTTTTTAAAGAAGGATTAGCAAAAGCTGAAAAATAATACATCTGCGACAATTATGTAATATTTATATAAATAAAAGGCAGGTTTGTTTATTTTGTGAAAAAATATATTTCCTAAAATTTTTGGTTTTCGAGTCGAATCAAATTTTTTGACTGAAACTAAAAAATTAAACCAAACTGTCTAATATGAAAAATAATCTATTACTCTCCACATTTTTTCTAACATTACTTTTACAATTTTTTACTTCCAATGTTTTTGCTCAAAGTACAACAACTGATTATCGGTTGATTTTACAAAATGAACAACGTTGGATTCCTGAAAATTTTGATGATTTCTTAAAAAATGGTGATGTCCAAATGGACGAAGTTTTTGTAGGGAAATATCATCGCATTTTACAATTTTTTCAAATTCCTACTGATCGAGAAAAAGCAGATTTAGAAAATCTAGGAATCGAATTTTTAGATTATTTTCCCAACAAAGCTTATATCGCAGCAATTCCAATTTCAATTAATAAGTCGGATTTAAAAAATAAAAATATTCGTTCGATCATTCGAATGGATGGATCAATGAAAAAAGATAAGTCATTAGTTGATTTAGATTTAGCTCATTCTTCTGTTCAAGGTGAGAATGTAAATGTATTGTTACGATTTTATAAAAATATTCCAATTCAATTAGCCGAAGAAAAAATTCGTAAAACGAATGCGAGTGTTTTAAAGCAAATGCCAAGTTCTCATTCGATTAAAATTCAAATTGCGATTGATGAAATAGATGATTTTGCCAATTTACCTTATGTTTCATTTTTGATAATCGCACCAGAGTTGGGTGAGCCAGAAGATCGAAGAGGACGAAGTCTACATCGAGCCAATATGTTGAGTCCAGAATACAACGGAGGATTAAATATTGATGGAACTGGAGTAGGAGTGATGGTTAGAGATGATGGAATAGTTGGACCACATATTGACTTTAAAGGTAGAAATTTTCACGACCTATCAGTTGATGGCCCGTCCAATCACTCTGATGGAGTAGCTGGGATTTTTGCTGGAGCAGGTAATTTGGATCCTGATATGAAGGGGATGGCTTCTGGTTCTGATATGCACGTGATAGCCTATTTTGATGATTTTGAAGAGAATTTAATTTCACTTGATATGCATCAAAATGAAGGAGTCTTGGTGGTCAATTCATCATATAGTAATGGCTGCAATGCAGGATATACTGCCATCACAGAAATAGTAGATCGACATATTTTTGAGAATCCAACTTTTCTTCATGTCTTTTCCGCAGGGAATTCAAATAACCAAGATTGTGGCTATGGTGCAGGAGATCAATGGGGAAATATTACTGGAGGGCATAAGCAAGGGAAAAATGTATTGGCAACTGCTAATGTATTTGAAAATGCAGAGCTGGTTGGTTCTAGTAGTCGAGGCCCTGCGCATGATGGTCGAATCAAACCAGACATTACTGCCAATGGGCAAAATCAAAATTCAACTGATCCATTTGATACCTATGCTCCTTTTGGAGGAACGTCAGGTGCTGCGCCAGGAGTAGCTGGAGTTTCAGCACAACTACATCAAGGATATCGAGATTTGAATGGGGGAGAGACTGCGACAGCTGCCTTGATTAAAGCAACTATTATGAATACTGCAAATGATCTAGGGAATGTTGGCCCAGATTTTAAATTTGGTTGGGGACATTTGAATGCGAATCGAGCTTATCAATTGTTGAAAGATGAAAGATATGAGTCTTCACAAATTTCACAAGGTGATAACAATATGCACACGTTGACTGTTCCTGCTGGTGCGGTGGAAGTGCGAGTGATGGTTTATTGGAATGAGCAATCAGCTATGTTGGGTACTGGAAAGGCTTTGGTGAATGATTTAGATATGGTGGTAACTGCTCCTGATGGTTCAACAAAAATGCCATGGGTATTAGATCATACACCAGATCCTAGTTTATTGGATTTGCCAGCTACCAATGGAGAAGATCATTTAAATAATGTAGAACAAATTGTATTTGATAATCCACAAGCGGGAGAATATACAATTGATGTAAGTGGTTTTGAGGTTCCACTTGGACCACAAGAATACTATTTAGTTTATGAGGTAATTACAGATGAGATTACAGTTACTTACCCAATTGGGGGGGAAGGATTTGAGCCATTAACACAAGAAAGAATTCGTTGGGATGCTTATGGTGATGCGGGAGATTTTTCTGTGGATTATACAACTGATGGGGGAAATTCTTGGCAAAATATCACTACTCTAGCGGGCGATGTTAGAATGTATTTATGGGATTTGCCTAATGAAATTCATGGTTCTGTAAAGGTCAGAGTGAGTCGTGGCGGATTTTCAGATGAGAGTGATGAGTCATTTTCGATGTGTAGAATTCCAGATGGTTTAGAAGTGGTGGCATTTTGTTCCGATGATTTTATGGAGGTGACTTGGAACGCGGTAGATGGAGCAACAGGTTACGATTTATTTTATTTGGGAGAAAAATTTATGGACTCAGTAGGAACGACCAACTTGACAACATTTGATCTTCCGATAACTGATCCTTTGTCTGATCATTGGTTTTCAGTTCGAGCAAAAGGAGATAATGGTTTGCGTGGAAAGAGAGCGATAGCCGTAAAGTACGAAGGTGCATTATTGAATTGTAACTTAGTCAATGATGTAGCGACGACTCAATTATTATCACCATCTTCTACCGCTTATGCTCTATGTGATGCATTCGATCAAATCATTTCTATTGAGGTGGAAAATACAAGTTCAACTGATCAAACGGAACTCACCTTGAGCTATCAAATTGATAATCAACCTGTGGTGACAGAAAATTATAACAATACACTTACGGTTGGGGAATTTGCTGATTATACTTTTGCAATGCCTGCGATTTTTACTACTTCAGGTACTTACGAATTAAAAACTTGGAGCAGTATTCCAAATGATGAAATCGGGTTTAATGATACGTTGAGTCGAACGATTGAAGTGAGTATTGGAAATACTGATGTGCCAGATGTAACGATTGTTCAAGGATTTGATGAGGAGGTATTTCCTCCAACTAACTGGTTTAGTTCTAATCCAGATGGAGCAATTGGCTGGGTAAGAGCAAATGGAGTGATTGGAGCAACTAATCAATTTGATAATGCAGCCTTGTTGCCTAATCGGGTTTATGAAGACGATGGACAGCGAGATGAATTATTTACTATTCCATATGATTTGACTAATGTAGATAATCCAACGTTGAGTTTTGATCTGGCGTATGCGAGATTTGATAATATTTGTTCGGACACATTAATCGTAGAAATTTATTCAGAATGCGGACTAGTTTTCCAAGAAGAAATTTACAAAAAATTTGGATCAGAATTAATAACTGGCGGGACAGCTGGTTTCAATTGGTTTCCAAATAATCAATCAGATTGGAGACAAGAAGCCATTTCACTTCTTGATTATGTTGGAGAAATTATTCAAATAAAATTTATCAATGCGACAGGGAACTGTAATAACCTGCTGATTGATAATATTAATATTCTAAATTTTGAAGCACCGACTGCCGAGTTTGTTACAAATGTAACAGAGTTATGTGTTGGTGAAAATATGTTTTTTGAAAATACATCGACGGCTGCACTTTCGAGTTACACTTGGGTGTTTGGACAAGGAGCTTCTTCTTCCGTATTTATTGGCCCAAATCCTGATTCTATTTTCTACTTTATTTCAGGAGAAAAAGAAGTTAGATTAGTGGTTAGCAATGATTTAGGAACAGATACTTTTTATCAAACAATCAATGTATTGGATGTGCCAACTGTTGATTTTAGTGTGAATCAAAATGGTTTGGGGTATCAATTTACTAATGAATCCGAAGATGGAGATACTTACTTTTGGGACTTTGGAGATAATACCAATAGCACCGAAGAGAATCCTTTTAAAACTTATGCCCAACAAGGAACTTATACGGTGAAATTGACGGTAGGGAATATTTGTGATGTTGATGAGGAAAGTGAAACCTTGAATGTAATGGTGACTGATGTGGAAAATATTACCAATCAATTGCAATTACAAATCGTTCCAAATCCTAACGATGGAGTTTTTAATTTGAAAATTGAAGACGAGGTCGCACGTGATTTAGCTATTCAAATTTTTGATGTGCAAGGAAGAAGAGTCGGAGAGTGGCAAACTAGAAGTACGAGTGGTATTTCTTTTTTCCCAATCGAAAAAAGCGAATGGAGTGCGGGAGTATTTTTTGTAAAAGTGAAAAGTGAATTTGGGGTGAGGGTGTTGAAGATGGTGGTAGAATAGGTTTTTAAAATTTAGATTTGTAAAAAAAAATAAGGGTTTGGCAGAAATGTCAAGCCCTTATTTTTTTGCAAAAAAAAAGAGTAGTTTTCTGTGTATTTTTTATTTAGTTCTCGTGCTCAAAGTTGTAAGATAGGTGCTTGTTTAAATAAATACTGAGATGATATTATTCGTGGGATGAGAGTAATCCTCTAAAAGTTTTTGTTTGGCGATGTAATATTTTGTTGAAATAAATTTTGATTTTTTTTTATCAAAGATCATCCTCGCTCACAGTATGGTTTTCCACTTTATGAAGTCGTGCCAAGCATTCAACAATGCTTTTAGCTTGAGTTGACAATATGTTAAAGAATCTTAAAAATCAACAGTTGGCAGAGTCAAGTTAAATGCTAGGTTAAGCAAGATTTCGATGAGGTCACGACAACGTATTTCTCTTTTAAACTTAAAATTCTGATATATTTTTCTGATAAAAAATTTCAAAATTCTAGCCTATTTAGTTCTTTTTCAAAAAATGTGACACTCCTATTTTTTTTACATAATGAAATTAAATATTTATGTATGAAACAACTAAGTCGCTGTTTATTTCAAATAAAAAATAATTAAATTTATAAGTAATTGATTTACAGTATAAGTATAGATGTATATTTTAAAACATATTAATAAATTATAAAGTGTAAAGTGTAGATAAAACCTTTCATTTTGGTACGATTTTGGACAAAAAGACGGTAACGGAAAGAGAATCTAAACCAACCTTAACAGTCAGTCATTGAATAACCTAATGTTCATTGGCTTTACTCGCAGTTGGTTTAGATTTTTTTTATTCTTAAAACTGTTCTTTGGCAAATCTCGTGTTTTAAGTCAAGCTATAATTGAAATCAACACTTCCGTTGGTCGTTTTTGATTCCAATTTTAACTTGACCACGAGATTTACCAAAGAACGAAAAAGTTATAATCTCTAATGAGGTATTCAAACAAAATTCTTAATCAAAAGAATTTGAATATTTCCAAGATAAAATATCACCTAGATGAATCAGAAGTTTAATCTCATTTTTGTAATCTTACTTTTCGCAGTTTTACCCAGTCAAATTTTATTGGCTCAAGATAATTTAAAAGTTGAGTTCGAAAGTCCTACTTCCGTTCCAGGCTTTTTAAATATTTGTGGGGATGCAGATACGGCGACAGTAACTGTTAGTTTGAATGGTCTTTCTCCTGATGCCCGACAAAATATTTTAGCGACCTTGGATTTGTTCAAAGGAGTTGAATTATCAGAATTCATTCCTGCCCAATCTTCTGCAGGTGTCACTTTAAATAATAATACAAATCCAAATACTCCGATTTTTGGTTTGCCGGATTTAGATCCATCTGGAACAACCTTCGTCAATATTACTTTTACCCTTGCTGCGAAATGTGAATACATTGATACACTTACATTGAACAATGCGATTCAAGTTCAGAATACTTGGAATTTTGATTATACGATTAGTGGAAATCCTTTTTCAGAAAGTGATGTTAATACAGAATATCGAGATGCCTTTGCAGTTCCTCAATTTACAGGTGTGGTAAATAATACCCATGGGCCTGCTAGATCAGGAGAATGTTTTTCTAGGGATATTGTTGTGACGAATTCGGGTTTAGATGGATTTGTAGATCATCTTGTTTATTCGAATACGCAAGGTGCTGGAATTTATGTAGAGAGTATAGAAGTGAACGGAACAGTTATTCCTATAACAAAAACTATGTTAGTGACAGGTGATACTTTGATTGAAGCTGCGATTGATGGAACTTATTTTTTTGGAAATACAATTGGAGGTGGATCGGGAGATAATGATGGTTTTTTTGACCCAAATGAAACGGTGACGATTACTGAAAATATATGTGTATTAAATTGTGATGATTCAAGATCTTCTCAATATGAAATTTCTTGGGGTTGTGATGGTCGATTTTGTAATACGATAACTACTTCAGATTTCATCAATATAGGTCAAGGGAATGCCAATGTACAAGTAGAAGATTCGGGGACTGTTCCGAATGTATTTTCAGGTTATTGTCAAACTGGAACATCAACGGTTACTTTTACCAATAACGGAGCAGAAGTAGATCTTGGTTTTGGAGCGATGTTAAATTTGGAAGTAGGAATTGGAATGGGAAATGGGTTTAATATTGCTGATGGAGGTTTTTCTATTTCTCAAATGACGATTGCAGGAGTACTTGTTCCTTTGTCCTCTGCCATGAATATGATTGATAATAATCCATTATTTTCTACTGATCCTGATGGTTTAGGAGTAGGTTTGGAAGATTTGGATGGTGATGGGTTTTTTGATGATTTAGGAATAGGAGAAGGATTTGAAATAATTGCGGTATATGATATTGATTGTTCTAATGCTCAAGTTCCAGGGACAAATGGAGATTGTGCTAATGATTTTGGAACTAGTTTTAGTGCAAGGGTAGATTATGATAATTCTTGTGAGGAGAGAGTGGTGAGATTACGAGGAAATTATTTTCGCCCAAATAATAGACTTTCTGATGCTTTTACTGATTCAGATGTAGATGCATTTGTAGAACAGGATACTTTTTATATTCGTCAAATTGTGGATCGTTCGACTAGTCGTTTTGAAAAAAATTGTTCAGGTGGCGAACAGTATCAAGTTAATTTGAAATTGCCAGCGGGAGTTACACCTGTGATTCCTACCATTCAATTAATTAGAAATGGAGGGACTGTTCCGATTCCATTATTGAGTAATGTGATTAGTAATGATACTTTGTTTTTAGTTTTTGATGCATCGTTTACACCTTTTATAACAGGAGAGTATGAAGTGGTTTTAGGATTTGAAGCGGACTGTAGTGCGGAATTGGGATTTGTAGATTTCCCCTATGAATTTGCCTACTATTGTCCACCTTGTGATTGCCGACATGTTTGGCATTGTGATACTTTGCAAGGACCAAAGTTGCATGCTGAAATGCCTCCTTGTCCTCCACTAACTTTTGTTTGTCCAGTCGGAGTTGCCACAAAATCCTTCGATGTAAATCGAACAACATTTGGATATACAGATGCGACTTATTCTACTCCATTTGACCCAAATTCAGCGAATAAAAAAGTAGCTATTTCATGTGATAGTATCGAGATGCGTGTGTTAAATGTAGTGGGAGATCAAATGATTAACGATAGTGTGGGAATAGTGATTTCTTATGAAAATGCAGATGAAACCTCAGATAGTACTGCAACATTTTTATTTGATACAGGAGTAGTTCGATTTACGAATTTGGGAAATGAATATTTTTGTAATATCGATACTTCAATTTTGGAAGTAACCATTGTGGATAGTACACAAGTGATGACTTTTGATTTGAATAATTGTTTGACAGGTCTAGGAATAGTTTTACAGCCGAATGATACTTTTGAATTTGTTGGGAATTTTAGTTTGAATCCTGATGGCCCTTATCCTACCAAATTTACAACAGTTCCAGAATTGAGAGCTTTTGGGTATGGAACTATTGATGGAGTAGATGAAGCATGCGATCATTTTGGAGATGTTTTTACAATTGCAAAAAATCAGACGGTGGTCAACTTCCCATCAAGTAGTGCCTTTCCAGAGGGGTGTGAGGAAAAATATTTAAGCTATAATTTGATAACAGTTAATAATGGATTTACAGATTGGTTTGGTGTAGAATATCGACAAGCCATTGGTATTGATTCGATAGTGATTGATTATGATCCTGCGATTTTGGAATCATTTGGAACTTTCGAAACCCAGATTTCTATTCCTGGACATCCAATTTATGGAAATAGTTATTACTTAGTTCAAGGATTTGATGCTTCAGATAATTGGCGATATGTTGGAGTATTTGATACGTTGCAATTCGTCCCTGCTTTGAATAATGTGTTGAGTTATTCCTTTAGTTTTAGAATAAGAGTTAACCCCAATTGCCAGTCTGAAATGGGAAGTAGTAATGGAAATAATCAATATAATTTTGATCCAGAGATTTTTTATCGAGATAGGTATTATGCAACTGATATTGGTGATGGAAGTTGTTCTGAACAGAAAGTAGAATCACAGGATAATGATATTTTTTATACAGATCCGCCAGAGTTGACTTTGGTGACTGCTTCCAACCCGAATTTTAATTTAGCAGGTGATACCGCTTATTGGGATTTGCAATTGTGTAATGCTTCATTTGTTGGTCGAGCTGGCTTGACTTGGTTTTCATTGGAGGATGCTTCGGGAGCAATTGAAGTAGTTTCGATGGAAGATATTACTGACCCAATGGCCACAACCAATTTATCGGTGACTCAATATGGTTCGTCAGGAAGTAATTATTTTGCATTAACGAATGCTTTAGAAATTGGAAATGCAACTTCCACTTTTGATGATATTTGTAATGTGATTAGAGTAAAAGCATTGGTGAATGAATGTGGAACAACTAATTTTAATGCCCGCATTGGATGGAATTGTATCGCTTATTCTGAACCAAATTGGAATCCAGAATTATATCCTCCATGTGAAGATGTACTTTTAAATTTAAGTGTAACGACGCTTGATCCATCTTTGGATGCCAACATTGTAGAGCAGCCATTGGTCGATCCAGATATTTGCGATACGAATACAATTGCGATTTTAGTAAGGAATACGAATTTGGGAAGTGCTTATGATATTCGTTCTCAAATTATTTTACCAATGCAAGGAGCAACATTGGTTCCGGGGAGTATAGAAATTGCTTATCCATCAGGAACTGCTTATCAATCAGTTGCGATTGATCCAGTCTATACGACGACGACGAGTAGAGGAGATATTTACGAATATTCTGATTTTTCTAACTTACATACTTTCTTAGATCAAAATGGATTATCAGGTTTTGATCCATTGAATCCAACTGATTCAAATGAGTATAGAATCCGATATAAATTTGTTACTGATTGCGATTTTATGAGTGGTTCGATTTCTTATTATGCATTTCAAGGAATAAAAAATTGTGGTGATTCTACAAATTATGAAACTGGAGAAACTTTACCAATAGATATAAATGGTGCTGCTGCTGGGTTGGATAAAATTTTTGAAATTCATTTTTCCAATTCAAGTTCATTGATTCCAAATGCAAGCGCACCGCTTGAAATAACTGCGACAAACTTAACTACAACTGCAACTGATTCTTCAGATCTGGTCTCCCTTCTTTTGCCAGAAGGAGTGACTTATGATCCAAATACGACAGCAACGATTGAGCCTGGAGGATGGATATTGTCAGAACCAGAAATTGAAATTGATGGAAATTTCCAACTATTATATTGGCATCTACCAATAGGATTATTACAAGGAGATTCAGCCGTTTTTACTTTTAATGTAATTTCGCCAGATGTGGATTGTGCTATTGATAGTTTATCTGCAGGGCTAAATACTATTCAAAGAAAAGAATTGACCTGTGCGGTTTCAGGGACAAATTGTGATGTAGATGCGATTACTTCTATCAATAATGGAACATTGACAGATTTGCCAGTTACCCAGAATACTTTAAGTTTTGTTTTCTCAAGTGTGACCAGTTCATGCTCAGGAGTTGATGAAGAAACCATTCAATTTGAGGGAGCAATATCCAATAATGGAACTGCTTTTCCAGCCATCCCAATTGATGTGGAATATTATTTTGATCAAGATGGATCTGGGAATGTAAATGTGGGAGATCAACTAGTTGCAACGATAACGGAGACTGGCCCGATAGCAGCAAATTCAGGTTTACTTATTTCACATTCTATTCCGGTGAGTGACGATCAAGTTTGTAATATTATTGTTAGAATTGATTCAACAGGTTTGGGGATTTGTGAAATAGCAGAAGTGCCGCTTGGCGAACCTCAACTTTTAAATGCTGGAAATGACCAAATATTTTGCGAAATAACTGCGACGACAATTACAGCGAACCTCGGGGATCCAACTTGTGGATCACTCTCCAATTACACTTATAATTGGTTAGCTATTTCTCCAGCTTCAACAACAAATTTGAGTGCAACAGATATTCCAAATCCAGTTTTGACAGTCAATCATAATGCAACTGTTCAAGATACGTTGCAATATATTTTGGAAACAACTCGACCAAGTTGCGGAGGAATAAATCGAGATACGATTAGTGTCATTCGAGCTTTAGGAATTACCGCTGATGGTGGTCCGATAGTTTTTGTTCAGTCAGGAGGAAGCACTACTTTATCACCAACGGTAACTGGAGGATTTGCACCTTATACTTATGCTTGGTCTCCAACAGCAACTTTAGATGATGGAACAAGTTCTAATCCGATTGCTTCTCCAACTGTTGATACTGATTATTCAGTTACGATAACGAGTGCATCAGGATGTACAGACGAGGCAATTGTGGAAGTGCAAATAGGAAGTGCGGTTACGATTTCAGTTGAACCTTATGATACTATGATTTGTGCAGAAGAGACCATTCAATTTACTGCTTCAGGAGGAACAGATTATGTTTGGGTGGAGGATGCAGGAAATGCTTCAACTGGAAATTTAAGTGCTTACAATATTCCAAATCCAATTTTCTCCAATGGACTTCCAGCGAATACCTATAATTATCAAGTGATAGTAGAAGATAATGTGTTTCCTGGGGTTTATGATACAGCTGATGTGGTAATCCAAGTTTTTCCATCGCCTGATGTTGAAATTACATCTAGCTCTACCACATTTATTTGTGAAGGTGACGAAGTAGCTTTGACTGGAAGTGGGGCAGATATTTATGCTTGGGAAAATGTTACTACGAGCACACCTATTGGAAATGGTTCTACAATTATTGTAATGCCTTTTGTCGAAACGACTTACCAAGTTACTGGAACGGATACCACAAGTGGTTGTTTTTCAACGGAGCAAATTACACTAAGTGTTAACGAAGGAGCCGATGCAGAAGTGTTAGTCAATCCAGCAATTGCTTGTGAAGGAGAATCAGTTCTTTTAGTTGGTGGAAATGGAATTTTATATGAATGGTTGGAAAATGGAGCTTCACTTGGAACAGGTGATAGCATTACGGTAACTCCAGTTGTGGGAGCTATTTATAGTCTAGTAGTTGAAAATTTAGTAGGCTGTCGAGATACCGCTGATGTCGTTATGGATGTGATACTTTGTCCATGCGAAGATATTGAGATCAGTAGTATTATTACTGTCGAATCAACTTGTGGAAATGAAATAGGAGAGGCAACTATCAATTTAGTGGATGATCCAAATAATTATTCTTTCACTTGGAGTCCTGACCTTGGATCACCAATTGGAGTGGGAAATGTACGAATGGATCTACCATTTGGGGGATATGAAATTGCGATTCAAAATAATAATTCAACTACTTGTACCGATACTGTTTATTTAATTATTCAAAATTCAGATGGGCCTACTGCAACTGTGACCACGACACCAGCAACTTGTTTGTTGCCAAATGGCTCTGCTACTTTAATGCCAGATACGTTGAATTTTTTATGGGAAAATAACTCCACGGATTCTGTGAGAAATGATTTAACAGTAGGCGTTCATTTTGTAACAATTACTGATCCTGCCAATTCAAGTTGTCCAAATGTTATTGAAGTAATTATCGAAGAACAAAATCCTTTGGCAGCATCATTGATGGTCAATCAAGCTCCTGATTGTGGAGCAGCAAATGGTTCAGCAACGATAAATGTAACCGGCGGAAGTGGAAATTATTCCTACAGTTGGGCAAGTGGAACAGATACTGAAATAAATTTATCATCAGGTTTTTATTCTGTAACTATTACAGATCTGGATTCTACGATGTGTGAGTTGGTGTATGAGTTTGTTTTGACAGATAATGTTCCCGGTGCTGATATCTTGATTACAGAGATAGTGGGAACGTCATGTGTAGGTGCAGAAGATGGTGCAGTAATTTTTACCGTTAATTTCGACCCCAACTTTAATGCTCCAGCAGATACCATTATAACAAGTGGCTTTCAAAATTTCGAAAATGGAAACCTTTCAGCGGGTGATTACTGTTTAATCATTTCCGATTCAAGCGGATGTGTGGCAGGTCAAGGTTGCTTTACCATAGAATCTACCGAAACTTTGGAAATTAATTTTACGGTCAATCCGGATTGTGATTTAGGTGGATCAATTACCTCAGAAATTCAGGGAGGAACAGCACCATATAATTTTGATTGGGCAGATTTGTCAGACTCTTTAGATACTCAAGATCGAGTAAATTTGGAAGTTGGTTTATATGATGTCATTATTACGGATAGTCTAGGTTGTGAAGCTAGTTATTCCATTCTAGTAATGCCATGTGATGAAATAGCACCCAATTTATTTTGTGATACTATATTTATTGGACAAACAGATACGATGTTTTTAGAAAGCTCTCAACTTCCTGGAAATATTATTTCTTTACAAAATTTTTGCCCTGATGAAAGTGGAACAGAAGTAGAATTTTTTGAAGATTTTGGAATGTTAGGAATTGAATATACTGGTCTAACGATTGGTCAAGATTCTGCTTGCATTGAATTTTGTGATGATTTAGGATTTTGTGATACTACTTATATGTGTATAAGTGTGGTGGAATATGATGGACTACCGATGTTGGTAGATGATAAAGATTCAGTTGACATTGGGTTGCCGGTCGTAGTTAATGTAAAACAAAATGATATTATCTACGGAGGAATTGATACGATGTATATTTTGGAACAACCGTTTTACGGAACAGCAACTTTGAATTTAGATGGCTCTGTAACTTACAATGCTGGTGATATTTATTGTGAAAGAGTTGATAGTTTTTCCTATGTTGTTTGTAATCCAAATGGATGTGATACGGCTAATGTTTGTATCTTCCTAAATTGTACAGATATTGTTATTTTTAATGCAGTTTCACCAAATGGAGACCAAGCTAACGATGTATTCTATATTGCGGGCATTACGGATTATCCAAATAGTGATTTGAAAATTTACAATCGTTGGGGGAATAAAATTTATGAAACAATAGGTTATAAAAATGATTGGGATGGCACATACAAAGGAAAACGAGAAGTGCCTGACGGAACATATTACTATATTTTAGAACTAAATGATCCTGATGATCAGAGAGTCTTTCAGGGCTACTTAGAAATTAGTCGATAATTTTTAGTTAATCAGTTAATCAGGCGTGAGGTGAAACCATAATTTGGAAATCCGCTCGTCTGATTAACTAATTACCACCCGCACCTTTTGTCTGGGAATATCCTTTTTCTAACAATAGTTTTACAACTTTTTCTTTTTGGTTTCCTTGAACCATAATTTCGTAATCTTTTACACTTCCTCCAACACCACATTTAGATTTTAAGTATTTTCCCAAATCTTTTAAGTCGTCCTCGTTCCCTTCAAAACCTACAACTAAAGTCACTTCTTTACCTTTTCGTTTTTTTCGATCAATCATCACCCGAAGTTTTTGCTGGTTGGGAGCAAGTGTTTCTTCTGGTGTATCATCCTCATTGCTAGGTTGAAAATCAGGATTAGTGGAAAATACAAAATTGAAGTCTGATCGGGATTTTTTATTTTTTGACATGAGTATTTTTTTACAAATTAATATAGTGCAAAATTAAAAGAAAATTAATTTGGATAATCAAAATCATCCACCAAGGAACAATTTCATCAATTAAAGATAATTGCATTTCATTGATTTTGTTTTCCATACTGAGTGAAATTCTTTCTTCATCTAAATTTTCTAAATCAGAAAATTGGTAACTACTGATAAATTCTAAAATGGGAATTTGATCAAATAATCTCTTAGTAACCCATTGTAACCATTTTGGTAAACTTGCAATTTTTTGGTTCATCCACATGATAATTCCATCCAAATCTGCAATATCTTTTATTCCCTCTTTATGTGTATATTTTTTTATCAGATATTCTCCAATCACTTTCGCTAATTCTTTATTCCATTTTCTAAAAAGGTCATGATGAATGGCAAATAATATTTTTTTAAGAGTTAATTGGAAAAACCAATAGATATAAATTATTGGGACGAAGAAAATGATAAGAGTCTCACTTAGATATGATTTATTTTCCCAAAAGATAATATCCATTTGAAACCATGAAAATATTTTCCAAACTGCAATTCCTTCATTAATGATCATTACTACCCAAAGAGGAGCGATAAAGTTCAGCGCTATGACTTTAAAATATTTAAAAAAATAGGATTTTATCTCAAGTACCTTTTTATCGTCATCCATATTTTTTATTATTCATCATTAAACTCCAAAATCAAAATATTCATCACTCGCCTCTAATTCTATAAATTCAATATCTGATTGCGTCCTTATTTTTTTTGCTAAATCTTCCCCACATCCCAACACTAAAACTCCTGATTGCAAAATAATATTTCCAATCAACCAACTCTGATCTTTTGGAAAAATATAACTCGGAAAATTAACGATTTCCATTTTTGCAAATTCATTCATTGCTTTTACAATATTGGTCAAACTATTTATTGGTCCAATTGAAGCCCAAGGATTTGTAAATTTTTCTGGTAGATTTTCTCCTCCTAATCCGTAAAAAATAATTGGTTGATCTTCCTCCAAAACAGTTTGCAAATTTTCCAACATTTCATATTCATCCTTATCCGAAGCAGTAATAAATGGGGAAATATAATCTGGAAAACTTTTCGTACTAAAGTTTTTTTCAAAAGTAAGACCACCTAGTTTTGCAATTTCAAGGTAGGTAATTTTTCGACTTTGTCCAGTTTCTTCGTTTTCGAAAATGATAGGAAAATAAAGTTTGAAGTACGTTTCAAATTTTTCAGGGATGACATTTTTAACTACATTTTCAGAGACACTAGGATTTATATTTTGAAAAATCCATGAGGTAATATCGTTATCGTTTTCTTTGTTCATCTTTTTTTATTCGTAGAAAATAGGTCTACTTTTTTTGTCTAAATTCTTTTGGAAAAACTATTTCGGAACCCACACCGACAAAGATAAAGGATTAATAGAAAATTCTAAATCTTCATTCACCAACATTCCCTCCCCATCCATATGCACGGGAGTTTCTTCCACAATTTTCACCTTAATATTTTTTCCAGAATAGCATTTTGTCAAACCACTTTCATTGATGGTTTTGTGAAATGAATGCCAAGCCAATTGTGGAAATCTCCAAGGAGTCATTTTTTTGACTACGACTACTTCTAAAATTCCATCATTGAATTTTGCGTGAGGAGCAATTTCAAAATTATATCCAAACATCGGTGCGTTTACAATTTCCAAACAAAGACATTCCTCCTCCAGAATTTTCCCATCAATATTTATTTGATAAGTTTGGGGCTTAAACTTAAAAGACTCTTGAGTTACGATTTTTCCATAACCCCAAAAACCTCGAAATGTACTTTGTTTTAATTTATAAGAAACCCATCCATCAAATCCTAATCCAGCCAAATTAACGAATGGTCGTCCATTCATTTTGACTGTATCTATACGTATTATTTTTCCATGATTTAATTGTTGTATTGCTTCGACAATATTGGTACTTAGTCCTAAGTGTCGAGCAAAACCATTTCCTGAACCTGCGGGAATTATTCCTAAAATAGTTTTTGAATCGATCAATGCTGCTGCTACTTCATTGACTGATCCATCGCCCCCAACTGCAATGACCATATCTAAATTTTCCTCCATTGCTTCTTTAGCAAGTACAGTTGCATGACCAGCAGATTGAGTATTTTTTATTTCAAAATCGAAAAGATTGGAGTCGAGATGTTGTTCGATTTGTTGAGCCAATTTTCCTTTTTTACTAATGCCAGAAAATGGATTTACAATAAATCGTACTCGTTTTTTTTGAAGAGTAGGCGAGGGGTTTATTTCGCTAGACATGGTAAGTGGTTATGTTTGTTTTTAGTATATGATTTTTCTTTGCCGGAGATTGGACTGATTTAATATTAGATTAAATCAATCCAATCTGCGGCAAAGAAAAATCATTTCATCCAATTATTATTCAACATTCTTAAAATATAATAACCTAAATTATAAAGATTGTGCTCTGAATTTGTTAAAATTACCACAGCCGTTTCGCTTTCTTTGACAAAGGCCAAATAGGAACGATGACCATTTGTATTTCCAGTATGAAGAACAATATCGTGATAATTTTTTGGAGAAATAATATGCCATCCACGAGCGGATGTTACTTTTTTATTTCGATTGGTTGCTTTCCTTCCTTCATGTGTTGCATAAAAGGCTTGGGTCAATCTTGAATTACTTTCACCCATATGAGCCTCTGCAAACTTAACTAAATCTTTTGCAGTAGATTTCAAACCTTCAGATGCTTGAAAAGATTGAAAAGTCCAAGGCGGTGTCGATTGACCACTTGTAGTATAACCAGTTGCCAAACGTTTTTTCTGATTTTCTGACAGCTCAATTCGAGTGTCATTCATTTCGATTGGGGTTAATATTTTGTCATTCAAAAGTTTTTCAAAGCTATCTTTTTGACTAGACTCAATCGCCATTTCCACTAAGGCATAGTTTAGATGTGAATAAGAATAGTTGTCTTTATTTTTTTTCTTCCTTTTTTCTTTTCTCTTCTTTTTAGGTTCAAGTGGAATATATTCTTTATAAAAATCCATTAAATCTTGCTTCGTATAGTGTGCATATGGATTGTTTTCCTCGATTTCTTTTACCCCAAATTCTAAAGGCATTCGAGGCAAGCGGGAAGTATGCGTCAACAATTGGTCAATAGTGATGAGTTGAGTTTCTTCATTTTTATCTGAGGCGGAAAAATAATCATTCAATGGTTTTTCAAAATCCATTTTTCCTTCTTCCACTAAAATACTCACCAAGGAGCTCGTAAAAGTTTTGGTTAACCCTCCGATTTCAAAAATTGTTTTTTCATCTGGAACTTGCTTAACCTCTTTAGAAATCGAACCATAACCAAAGTAGAAAACAGAATCTTGATATTTTACACCAATGATAAACCCAGGTGTTTCTGACAATTTAATTTCAGTATCGTAGTGGATAATTTTTTCAATCTGCTTTTGCAAATTTGCTCGATCCTGAGACCATAAATTAGAAATAAAAAGAAAGGAAAATAAAAATAGAAAAATCGATTTTCTCATATCTAAATATAATTAAAAATATAAAATGAACTTTAATTGAATTCGTAAAAATAGGTCTTTTTTTAAGTAAGGTATTTTTTACTTTTTTTTAGTGCAAATTTTAAGCTAGATAATTGAAATTCAACGATTTAACATTTATTTATATTTAGTAGAGTTTATTCTTTTGACGTTGAACGCTTTACGGTTCCAGATACAATTCTATTTAGAATAAACTCTAGTATTGAAATAATATATCGTATATGCTTTATTATTAATGTCAAAATTTTATATTAAAATAAATAATAAATATTTGTTTTTTTTAATAAATCCATTTAGATTTGCCATTCAAGAAGTAAGAATTGAATCCAAAACAACACCTTCATTCTTACCTAAATTCAATTTCTCTTCTCAGAAGATTCTCTGAAAATCTTCAATTTTTATTCTTTTAAATTACCTCAATTAACTAAGTTCTCAATTGCTTGAGACAACACCCCAATACACCCTTTTTAAGTTTATTTTTTCAAGTAATTTGATTTGAATATTCATTTTTTTCGGCAAAAATGGATCGTTCAATCAAGCATTGATTAATTAATTTTTTATGAAGTTTTGCTTCATAAAACTCAATTAATATATCCCTTAGTTGGTATCTATTTTACAAACACTAAAATTTTTAAAAGATGAAAAAGAATTCATTAAAAATTCAAGATTTCAAAAAGAAAATGAGCAAAGCTCAATTAATTGATGCATTAATCAAGAAGAACACAAAAGGTGGGCAATCTGATCCACCACCATTCGGTCAACTTGATAACTGTGTTTAACAAAACAAGAGGTGGAATTTTATTATTCCACCTCTTACTTTTATTGACATATCAATTGATTAACTTTTAAATAAATAAAATGGATTTTGTGCAAACTGAGAAACCCATTGAAATTAAGTCATTATCGGAAGTTTTGACTTATCAAAATGAGGATATAGTTTATAGATTTATGGACTTTTTTGATTTGGACTTAGAAGCGTCGATGGATATATTTGAGGAAACTAAAAAGTGGTTATGGCTACGTGCTATAAATAAGCAACGGGGTTTAAATTCAGGTAAAGAAGTGACTCCTTTATTTATTGATGGATCTCTACTGATTATTGATGAGATGTGGCATACGTTTATTCTCTATACCATTGAATATAGAAATTTTTGTCAAGAGAATTTTGGTTTTTTTATTGATCATACTCCAACTAGTAAGGCAGCAAAACATGATTATTATAAAAGAGTGGAGCTTGATCCAGAAGGACTGAAAAAAGAGCAAGAAGAAAAACTTAAATATCAATACTCATTTATTTATGATCATTTAGGAGAAGAAACTTTGGTGAAATGGTATGGTGAATTTCCAGAAAAGTATTCTCTGGAAATTATAAAAGGTCTGAAAAAAGGATAATCTTTTTATGATAAAATCCTTAAACTTTTTTCCCTTTCATTGCTTTTTGAATATTCACATCCATTGCTCGATGGGCGAGAGGAGAGGTGAAAGTATTCAAATCATCCATCGCTTTATTGATCGCATCTTTATCTTCTTCATTGACTGACTTTCTTAGATTTTCAATTAAGGATTTTGTTGTTGCTTTTTCTTCTTCGGATAAAATTGCCTCATTTTGTTGCAAAAATTTATCAGACGAGAGCAATATATTATTGGCTTCATTTCGAGCTTCTAACAATCCTCTAATTTTCATATCAGCCTCTGCATTTTGAATGGAGTCAATCAGCATTTTAGCCATTTCTTCTTCTGACAAACCATATTGAGATTTAATTTCAATTTCGGTTTCGACATTTGAACGAAGCTCTTTTGCTTTGACTTTTAAAATTCCATCAGCGTTGAGAATAAATTGAATTTCGATTTTTGGCAAACCTGCTGGCATTGGAGGAATTCCTTTTAAAATGAATTCTCCCAACTTCCGGTTGTCATTCACTAAATCTCTTTCTCCTTGATAAACCGCCACTTTTAGATTTTTTTGACCATCCACAGAAGTGGTATATTGTCTTCCTGCTTTGTTAGGCACTTTAGAATTTCGAGGAATAATCGTATCCATCAAGCCTCCGACCGTTTCAATTCCAAGTGACAATGGAGTTACATCGAGCAATAAAATATCTTTTTGATTACCTGCTAAAACATCAGCTTGAATCGCTGCACCAAGCGCCACAACTTCATCTGGATTTAACTCATTGAAAAGTGTTTTTCCAAAAAAATCGGAAACAGTATTTTGTACTAGTGGAATTCTAGTAGAACCTCCGACCATGACAATATGATCTATTTTTTCAACAGAAATTTTTGCATCAACTAGCGCATTTTTGCAACAATCCAAAGTTCGTTGAATGAGAGGTTGCGTTAATTTTTCAAATTGAGTTTTAGTTATTTTTAAATGTAGATTTTCAATGGAACTAGAAAATTCATCAGAGCCAGACAATGACTTTTTAGCATGTTCTGCTTCCAATCGAATCGCTTGAGAAAGTTCTTTATTTTGATTTAAAAGTGTTGGATCAAGATTATTTTCTTTTACCCAAAAATCAATAATCGCTCGATCAAAATCGTCTCCGCCAAGGAACGTATCTCCATTGGTGGAAAGGACTTCAAAAATACCATTTTGGATTTGTAGGATAGAAATGTCGAATGTTCCTCCTCCCAAATCGTAAACTGCAATCGTTCGAGTTTCTTCCGGATTAAGACCGATTCCATAAGCTAAACTTGCGGCAGTTGGTTCGTTTACAATTCTCAAAACATCTAGTCCTGCGAGCTTTCCAGCATCCCGAGTGGCTTGTCTTTGAGAGTCATTGAAGTATGCTGGGACGGTGATAACTGCTTTGTTTATTTTTTCACCGAGGTCTTTTTCAATTCTATGTTTGAGTGATTTAAGAATTTCAGCACTAAGCTCAATAGGAGTATAAAATTTGTCATTGACTCTAACTTTTACCAAACTCTCGGTGTCTTCATCAATAATTTTATAGCCAAAATATTGTTCGAAATTTTCTACATCATCGTAGGATTTTCCCATCAATCTTTTGACAGAATAAATCGTATTTCCAGGGTCGCTGATGAGTTTTTCTCTCGCCTCATCACCGACAATTATTCCACCGTCCTTGGCAAAATGAACAATGGATGGGACAAGGGTACTTTTACCATTTTTATCTTTGACTGCTTCTGCTTTTTTATCTTTGATGTATGCCACCAAACTATTGGTCGTACCCAAATCAATCCCGACAATGATATCACTAATCTTATCGACTTTTCCCTCTTTTATGTTGATTGAAATTTTTGCCATTATATTATTTTGGTTCTTTGGTAAATTTAATTTTTGACTGAATTACAAAAATCACCAAAGAAGAATTTTTTATAAAATAGAACCGCAAAGATATGTAATCGTTCAATGTCTTTCGGTTTATTTTTTAGAAAAATTAAACCTTTTATCTACGAAGAACATAAATTATTTTTCATCAAAAATATCGAGAATAAGAAACAAACAGCAACGTACTATTTTGATTAAACTCATCAATTGGAAAATTAAAGACTCCGAAAGCAGTCGAAGATTGAATACCAAATTTTACCACATTTTTATCATTAAACCAACTAGCTCCAAAACCTGAAAATACTCCAAAAATGGAATTATTTCTTGTTTCCAAGGCTCCAAAAGAATTTTCATAAATAAGCTTCCAATGTCGACCGATTCTAACGGTTCCTCCAAAACTAAATTTAACCAGTATTTCATCGAAAAATTCAAATGGTTCAAAAATAGGTGCAAAATTTAAAGCAAGATATACATTTCGATCAGGTGTTCCATATGAAAAATAAGCTGCCGCATTGACAAAACCTGTCCAACCTAACATCTCTCGATTTTCAAATTGGTTAAAAGTTCGCTCAGGTTTTCCGACTGCTTGGATATCAAAACCAGCTCTAAATTTGGAGCTATCATGTCCATGAATATAATTGAACTTGGTATGAAAAATAATATGACCGAAATTAGAAAACCCAAATCCAAATGTCACCGCATCATTCATTCCATAATCGAAAGTATGGATTAGTCCTAAGATTGAATTGAATTCCTTTTCTCTTTTGTACAAAGTGAAACCCGTTTCTGCGTAGAATAGTCTATTATTTCCTTTGACTATTTGTGGTTTGGAATCATGCTTTTTTTGTTCATCATTTTGGAAAAATTCCTGGTGATCAGGAAAACTCATATCAAGCTCCCGACTATCAACCAAAATTTTGTCTAATTCAGAAAGTTCAAAAAGAATGGTATCGGTTTTTTCATCTTCTAAAAAAGTCAATTGTGTGTCTTGAATAGAAATTATTTTTCCATATTTCACTTCTCCATTATTTAAAATAAGCAGATGTGTTTGATTTTTATCATTAAAATCAAAATCACCTATGAAAACTTGAGCACTCAAAAAATGAGTAAAAAGTAAAAATATGAAAATTGTAAATGTATTGTTATGGTATTTCATGGCTGCGTACTAAAAGATTTTGGAAAAAGTAAAAAAGGGAAGTCGACTTAAAACTTGAGGCGAAAAAGTTACCAAATCATCTTCAGTAAATTCTATAATTGGATAAGTATTGAACCCTAAATTATTAAGAGAATTAAATCCGAACCCAACATTATATTTAGTAGTCGCATAATTAAATCCGAATGAAGGGAGCAAGTTTCCATCAATAAATTGATTGTTAAAATTGACATGATTCTCAATTATAAATTGCCAATTTTCATTTATCCTGATTCCTCCACCTAGAGAAATGGAATAGTACACTCTAGGAAAAAAATTACGTCTGAAAAAAAGATCTTGGTCATTTCTTATAAGATAATTAGATGCATTAATATTAAAAAATCGATCAGGTGTTCCAAACGAATGAGCAATAGAGTTTTCCAGAACCATAAAACCATTATCAAAAAAAGAAAAAGGAATGATACTAAAATTCGTCTTAAAAGAGGTTGCTCCAACTTCAGGATTAGGCGTTGAAAATTTCATATTGATATGTAATAAAAATGGAAAACTATAACCCATTCCAATCGAAAAACTATTAGTCAAACCACGATCCCAAAGCACCGAGGCTCCCATGAAAGTGCGATAACTTTTTTCCCCTTCTTGGAGGCTGAAACCAGTATTTTTGTAGAAAAGGAATTGATTATATTGAAGTGGTCTAGCGTATTTTTTTTTATTCCAAGGAAGATGTCCTTGCACTTTTATCTCTTGAATTTGAGAAAGTGTCAAGGTGATATTTTTCTTCTTCCTTTTAGTTTCAAAAAATATTTTTTCGTTTTGAATTTGGAGAATTTTACCTCTGATTTTTTTTCCACTTTTTAAAATAACTACATGGATTTGAGTAGAATCTTTTAAGTTAAGTTGTGTGTCAAAATTTTGGGAATGTATTGTTATGGAAAAAAAGCATAGACCAACGACAAGACAAAATAATTTTAAGATAATTGATTTAATCATACAGTTTTAGTTTATAAAAATTAATGCTAGAACGAAGTTAAATTTTTTATATTTGGAATTGATTATTTCTTAATCAGAACTCGATTCCGTAATGAGAGACGTGATGTTAAGTCAAAAAGAAAGTTGAAATTATAAAATAATATGAAAAATATTTTATCAGATAAAGGTACTCGACTATTTATTATTCTCGGAGGCTTTTTTGTAGCCAATGCGATCATTGCAGAATTTATTGGAGTTAAGATTTTTTCCTTGGAAAAAACACTAGGATTTGAACCATTTAGTATGGAATTATTTGGAGAAAAAAACTTAGCATTTTCTTTGACCGCAGGTACTTTGCTTTGGCCCATTGTTTTCATTATGACCGATATTATTAATGAGTATTTTGGAATGAGAGGAGTTAAGATGTTGTCTTATTTAACAGTTGGATTGATTGCCTATGGTTTTGTGATGGTCTATTTTGCCATAGGTTTGGAGCCAGCAGGATTTTGGCCGACCTCACATATCTTACCTGATTTGAATGAAATTCAACAAGAAGAAATTCGAGGAAAAGTGAGCGATTATGATTATGCTTTTCGGTTAGTTTTTGGTCAAGGGTTATGGATTATTGCAGGATCGATTATCGCATTTTTAGTGGGGCAATTAGTGGATGTTTTTGCTTTCCATAAAATTAAAGAAAAGACTGGAGATAAATATTTATGGCTTCGAGCAACTGGTTCTACTTTGATTTCACAATTCGTTGATAGCTTCGTAGTTTTAGTTATTGCTTTTTACATTGGTGCCAATTGGAGTTTAGTTTTAGTCTTGGCAATTGGGACGGTGAATTATATTTTTAAGTTTGTAATAGCTGTTTTATTGACACCTTCATTGTATTTAATACATAATATTATTGATAACTATTTAGGAGAGGAAAAGTCGAAAGAGATGCGAGATGCGGCACTTTTGAGTAGCTGATACAGACTTCAGGTATGATCGTAAGGACTAACAATCTCAAATAATAATCTTTGGAAACTAATTAGTTTTAATTACATTTACATATTAACAATTATCTTATTTTAATCAAAAAATCTTTATTATGAATAACACTCCCTTATTTAGAAGCATGGGGTTTTCTCAAAAACTTTTTTATTTCTTTTTTATCGTTTTAGTTTCCACTAGTATTTCGTTCCAAAGTTGTAATCCTGCCAAAGGAATGGTGACGCAGGACTTAACTTCATTGGAAGGATTCATGAGTTTAAAAACTGATGCAGTTTCATTAATGAAAAAAGGAGCTAAAAGTTTTAGTTCTATGGCTCCTCAAATTAATGAGTACAAAGCAAAAATGAACGATCAAATTGATTACGAAAAAGCCAAAGGAGAAAAGAATATAAAAACAGTTCAAATGTTGGAAATTCTGTCAAATCCTGAAGGAAATTTATTGGGTGGATTTTTTAAACGATGGGAAAACGAAGGGAAGCTTAATGCACCATTCATCAAAGAGATCGCAGGCGTAGTTTCTAAGAATTTTGACAAAGTTATTAATCTGGAGAAAAAGAAAAAGAAACCAAAAATGTAGAATTTAGTACAATTAATAGACTTTATTCGTTTGACGTTGAATGTTAGACGTTTGATTGTATAATTCTATTTAAATTCCAATATGATAACTAATGAGTTTCTTTTTATTTTAAAAAAACCAATAAATCAATTATGGCAAAAACAACTTCTAACAAAGATAATTTAACAAAGATAACAGGTATTGGACCAAAAATTCAACAACTGCTTAATGCAGGTGGAATCATGACATATAATGATTTGGCTAAAGCAAAAAAGGCAACAGTTGAAAAAATATTGGAAGATGCTGGCCCCCGATTTAATGCTCATGATCCGAGTACTTGGATGAAGCAGGCTAAAGAATTAGTGAAAACTTCTTCTAAGCCAAAGTCTAAACCAAAGACTTCGCCTAAACCAAAAGCTTCCACAAAGCCAAAAACGAAGCCAAAGGCTTCCACAAAGCCTAAGACTTCTGAGGCTGCTTCGAAAATTAAAGTGGGCGAATTAGATTTACCAAGGTTTAGAAAGATAATGAAAGAAATGTCAAGTAACGTAGAGGATCTGACAAAGTTGACTGTTCGTAAATATCAAAAAGATGCGAAGCGAGATGCAGAAAAATTACTCAAAGGGATGAAAAGAGATTTGAGAAGATGGACACGTATGTTGGAGAGAGGGGACTTGACGACTCAGGACTTTGAATATTTAGTGAAAAGTAATGTAGATTCTGCAAAGATGAGTGCGCTAGAAAGTTCAGGTTTAGCGATGATACGATTGAAAGCTTATCGAACTTCATTGTTTAATTTAATTATTGATACGATTTTTGGATTAGCTTTGAAAGCGTTAAAATAATTATAACAATATAGTTACAACTTTAAAAAGCCTTGACATTTTTCAAAATGTCAAGGCTTTTTTTGTCTTACTGAGGTACGACTTTCTAAGTCGTGAAATAACTACGATCTACTGATTTGGAACATTGGTCAATGAGCAAACGAACTAGGAAATTTGTACTATGTGAAAAAATATGCACTAATTAATAAAGTCGAATAAAATAAAAACCAACCAGTAGGTGTATACTTGGAAAATGCAATGCCATGCTGGAAAGATAAATATATTGCAATCGCAATTTTTTCAAATAAATAGGCCAAAACAGTTCCAAAGGCAATTCCAATTAATCCAAAATATTGGACAAAAATTATACTTAGAATAATATTTAAGATGGTTTCTAAAATAGAAATATAGAGTACCATTTTCGTTTTTCCCAAAGCAATTAGAATAGTTTGGGGAAAAATTAGACGGCTAATAATGACTAATAAAAAGACATTAAAGATGGAAGCACTTTCTGAAAAATCAGGGTTAAATACTTTTGGAAACCACCACGAACTTGTCAACATTAAAACAATAGACAAAGGGAAAAGCCAATGAAATAAATTTAAAGTTTTGGTTTTTAAATTTGTAAAAGCATTAGCGTTATTTTTTTGGACAATTTCTGGAATCATTGCCATATTTAGTGCATTTGCCAGAGCAATAGCAAGCGGTAATTCTCTTGCACCATATCTGAAAATAGCAAAGGTTGATTTGTCATCATAAAACCAACCGACTACCCAACTATCAAAAACAGTTGGAAAACCTGAAAGCAAAGCATATAGAATTAATGGAATGGAAAGTTTTAAATAATCGCTCATGATCGCCTTTTTCCATTCGATTTTTCCATAATCAGCAACAACTTTTACTAACCATAAAAATCGAAAAACTCCAAGTCCTACTAATCCTTGGATACTTCCCAAAAGCCCTTTTCCCAAAATTAAGGGTAGGATCACAACGATTATTTGAAGAGAAAAAACGACTATTCCAAAAGTCAATATTTCCTTAGCTCGATTATTTACTAAATAGATATAATCAACTAAAAAACTGGGCATAAAAAACAGTAAATAAATCGAATACCATTTAATATAAGGAAGAGATTCTTGTCCGACGAGCAACTGGATAATGCTATTTTCAAATAAAAATAACAATACAATTACAAAAATGGAAACACCACAAAATAAAAGGAAAATATTAAAAATAAAAGGTCTTTGATCGGTTGAATTTAGTTTTGGAAAAAAAGGAAGAACGCCTTGGTTCAATCCAGCAATCCAAAAAAAACTGACAGTTGTTCCGATAAAAGTAAGCATTTCGAAGGTCCCAATTTCTTCACTAGTCAAGACACTTTTGGCTAACAAAATGCTAATCAGAATGGCTGCTCCTTGTCGCATTATCTGAAAGCCTTGAAGTGCTCGTACATTTGTGATCTCGAAATTCATGACGCGAAATTAATTAAATGGTTTTCAATAATTCAGTTTTGTGGTGCAAAATAATACGTGGTTGTCTGTTTTAGCAGACCTAGAAAAAGAAACTTAAAAATCGCTGTGCTTATTTTTTAGGTCAGCTAAAACAGACAACCACGTGTTATTTATAAAACATGGTTTGAAATTTGATTAAAAAAATATACATTTACAACTTATTGATATTCAGATACTTATATGAAAAAGCACATTTTAAAAACAACTATTGAAGTTTATACTTCAGAAAAGGAATTGTCTTTAAAAGATCAAAAATTGATCAAAAAGGCAAAGCAAGCATTGAAAAAATCCTACTCACCATATTCTAACTTTAAAGTTGGTGCTGCCATATTATTAAAAAATGGGAAAATGATGTCAGGGAGTAATCAAGAAAATGCATCTTATCCACTTTGTTTATGTGCTGAACGAGTGACTATTGCAGCAGCAGATTCTGTCTATCCAAAAGTTCCAATCTTAGCCATGGCAATAACAGCTAAAAGTCCAAGCTTGACAATTACAAAACCAGTTGCACCTTGTGGAGCATGTCGTCAAGTAATTTTTGAAACAGAAATGAAACATGACACACCGATGCGAATTTTATTACAAGGAGAAAAAGGTAAGGTTTATGTAATTCAAGGTGGGAAGGATTTATTGCCTCTTTCATTTGATGGGTCGTTGCTATAAAATTTATTTGGAATATTAATAAGTAAAATCCATTGGCATGATTTTAGGTATTATAGAAATATCAAATATAAAAAACGAAAATAAATAACAAACCAGTAGCTTTGCAAAATTAATTTTTATTAATTTTAAGTTAGGTTAGTTAACACACAAGTATTTCAGAGCAAAATGAACAAATACTCTTCCAAGGGAGTAAAATAATATAAAGATTTAAGCCTGAAATTTTTCCAACCGATAAACAAGTTTTCAAAAACCAAAGGTCGATTTAAAAAGGAAATTTTTCCAAATACCGGAATATGAAAAGAATTTTTCTACACACTACTTTATTGTTAATGTCCTCGGTTTCTCTTTTTTCGAATAGTTCGGAAAAAGAATTTAAAGCAACTTCCATGGAGGTTGCAACAATGTTTAACGATTTAGTAACACAAGACACATTTTATGTACAAATCTCTGATTGCCTTGCAAATGGAGATGTTTGTATTGACATTCCATTAGCCGATGTTGGAAACTATATTTTCTCTGAAGGAGGAAATATGTACACGAACGGATTTGTAGGATGTATGGAATCATTTAGTTCTAGTTATGACTATGGTCAATTGTTTGGTCAAGGAAATATTGGACCATACATGTTAGATTCATGGGATGTAGA
This sequence comes from Saprospiraceae bacterium, assembly GCA_045106765.1. GTDB lineage: Bacteria > Bacteroidota > Bacteroidia > Chitinophagales > Saprospiraceae > CAJQQY01. The sequence continues at coordinate 60,729 of JBGCFD010000004.1, forward strand.
TGGAACTGAATTTTCAGGAATGTTTGCTAATATTCCTGATTTAGTTGATTCTATGAATCTATGGGATCCAACTGGAAATTGGGTATTGAATACTGGCAATCAAACGATTACTGGTGGTGATACTAATTTGGAGTATTTTCCAATGGATGTTACGGTGATTTCGATAAATTTGGCATCAAGCATTCCTTTAGGAACTACTAGTACCTTTGAAGGTGCTACGTTGAATTTGTCAGCAGGGACACATTGGATTCAAGTGATTGATAATGTAGGTGGATTATGTGTTGATTCATTTTATGTTGATGTTCGATGCATACAGCCGAGTACTGAAAATTTCATATTAGCTGTAGATTCGATTCACACTTTTTGTTTTGACAATAGCGAGCTACTTGGTCAAGCATCTTCCACTCAAATCCTTTGTCCAAGTACAGGACTATCACCTGCAGAATTTAACTTGATAGGAGGAAATGCTTGTGTAGAAATTACAGCCTTAAGTGTTGGACAAGATACTGCTTGCTATGTTTTCTGTGATGATTTCGGATTTTGCGATACAACTTACATTTATGTAACAGTAGAAGCAGTTCCAACAGAAACAGGGCCAGAATGGATTTTTGAAACTATTTACTCCAATACAACTGAGCAAATTTGTATTGATACGACAGATTTACCTGGAACGGTAACTAGTATTTTTAATGATTGTCCAGATCAGTCTGGAGAGTATGTAATGTTTTCAATTGATCCATTAATGTATTGTGTTGATTACGCTGCGATTGATATTGGAAAAGATACTGCTTGTATTTTTATTAGCGATGATTTAGGAAATGTAGATACGACTTACTTAGTTGTTTGTATTTCCAATCCAATAACTGATACGATTACTCAAAATATGATTTTAGGAGATACGATGTCAGTTTGTATGGATTCGACTCAGTTAGGAGGAGATTTAATTTTGATCAATAATATTTGTGCCAATACAGGAGGTGTAGCTAGTTTTTCAGTTGATACATTAACCTATTGTACTGAAATAATTGCTGATCAGGTAGGTCAGGATACAGCTTGCATTATTCTTTGCGATAACTTCGGAGTTTGTGATACGACTATTTTGATTGCAAATATTACAGAAACTGCACCGGCTGTTTTGACAGCTATTGATGACAATGCATCTGTACTGTATACAGATGCTTTGACCATAGATGTTTGTATAAATGATACGATTCCAAATAATCAAGCTTTGACAAACTACTTCATATTACCAGCATCGGTTGGAGGAATAGATCCTCAATATGGATCAGCAACTTTCGCAAGTGAATGCAATATTATTTATACACCTGATGCAATTGAATGTGATGTTGTGGATAGTTTTATGTATGTCATTTGTACGATTGACGGATGTGATACTGCTTTGGTGACTATATCTCTTGAGTGTGAGCCAATCCAAGCTGGTGAACTTGTTTTTTCCAATGGGTTTTCGCCAAATGGAGATGATGTAAATCAGTTTTTTGAAATTCAAGGAGCTGAAACCTATCCTAATAATTCCCTTAGTGTTTTTAACCGATGGGGGAATGAAGTATTCCAAACTGATAATTATCAAAATGATTGGGAAGGAACATTTAATGGAGCAAGATTGATGAATGGAACCTATTTTTATTTGTTCAATGATGGTGCGGGAAATACGTACACGGGTTACGTGTATATACAGAATTAAAATTTTGTGACAACACTAAAAGGATATAGGTATAATTTTTTAACTATATATTTAATCTTTTTATTTGTTAAAGATTAGAATCTAATTTGCTGATAATCAATAGATTATCAAAGTTGCAAATATCTAAGTTTATTATAGTTTTAAACTAGCATAGTTTTTGTTTTTAAAATGTGTGACGTAAATCAGACTAAAAAAAAATGCCTCACACACAATAAATACCCATTAGAAATGAGAAAAATATTTACTCTCTTATGCTTTGTTTGCTTTTTTGGACAGACTGCTTTTTCGCAGCAAGATCCAATGTTTACAAAGTATATGTTCAACAGTTTACATTATAATCCAGCATATGCAGGTGCGAAAGACCACTTAGCAATTGGATTACTTTACAGAAATCAATGGTGGGGCATCGATGGTGCACCGGTTACTCAAACCTTTACGATTCATACTCCGCTTAAAAATAAAAGAGTAGGTGTTGGATTTAGTGCTTACAATGATGTTATTGGACCTTCACAACAGATGGGTGCAAATTTTAGCTATGCTTATCGAATTCCTATGGGAAATGGTGGACGTGGAAAATTAGCAGTTGGATTGCAAGGAGGAGTTACTAATTGGCGAGCTGATTTTTCAAAAATAACTTTGGCGAATCAAAATGCTACCGTTGATGAAGCATTTTTGGAGCAACAGCCAAGTTACTGGTTGCCAAACTTTGGTGCTGGAATATATTATTACACTCGAAATTTTTATATCGGTTTTTCAAGTCCTCATTTAATTGAATATGATTTGAGAAATAATGCAACTACGGATATTTGGGCTAGACAGTATAGACACTATTTTGGTTCGATTGGAGCAGCGATTCCAATCAAAGGTGATATGATAATTTTCAAACCATCTATGTTGATTAAAAATGTTGGATTGTTAAGTAAATTTAGCAAAGATGAAGCTTTCCAAGAAATAGGAGCACCTACAGAAATTGATGTTGATTTATCACTTTTATTTTATGAAGCACTTTGGGTAGGAGCATCATTTAGAACTGCAATCGAAGCATTTAATGATACCAGTTCATTTGACTCAGTTGACATTTGGGCAGCTTATTACTTACAAAATGGATTAAGAATTGGAGCTGCGTTTGATTATTCTTTGACAAAATTACAAGGGCCTGCGCAAGGATCTTTTGAGCTCATGGTAGGTTATGAGTTTAATTATAAAACTAAGCAAATTGTAACTCCGCGTTACTTTTAGTTGATTGGTTAATTAAGCGACCAATCAAAATGATAGTAAGTTTATGTTAATAAAAACCTTTTGAGGTAAGAAGCGTAAACTATAAAATGAGAAAACCACTAGACTTTAATCAATAGAATTTGGATGACTTGAAATCATTCGAAACGAAATTTTCCAAAAAAAAAATAATTTTTCCCCAAAATACCGGGGATGATTAAAACACTAGAAAAATGATAAAACAGAAGGTGATTTTAGCTTTGCTAATCTGTATGATAGCTTCAAGCAGCACATTTGCTCAACTTTCCAAAGAGAAAAGAGCTAGAAAGTACATGGAGGATCTCAACTATATGGGAGCCATTGAATTGTACAATCAAATCCTCGATAAGAACGATAATCCTGAAGCCAAAATTAATATTGCGGAGGCTTATCGAAAAGTCAATGATTCTGAGAATGCAGAATATTGGTATGGTCAAGTGGTTCAATTAGAAGATGCTGAACCAATTCATAAATTATATTATGGTCAAATGCTCCAACGAAATGGAAAATGCGATTTGGCAAAAGAATGGTATCAATCTTATGTTGATGCCGTTCCTGAAGATCAGCGTGGGCAGTACTTAGTGCAAGCTTGCGATTACGAAGATGAGTTGCGTACCAAAAATGCAGGTATCTATGAAATCGTACATGTTGATTTCAATTCTAATTTGGATGATTTCAGTCCAGCTTATTATGATGATGGTTTGGTCTTCGCTTCAGAGAGAGATAAAGGGATAGCAATTGTTCGAACAACAGAATGGACAGGAAATCCTTTCAATGAATTATTCCAAGTAAAAAGACAAAAAGAAGGAAAAGAACCTGCTGAATATACTTATGAAAAACCTGAGAAGTATTCTAAAAAATTGAATTCTAAATTTCATGATGCTGCGGTAACTTATAATAAAGACCAATCAAAAATTTATTTCACTAGAAATAATATAATGAATGGAAAAGTAGGAAAAGATGATGATGGAATTATCCGTTTGAAAGTTTTCTCAGCAACCATTGCAGGTGATGAATGGAAAGATTTGGAAGGTTTACCTTTTAATTCTGATGAGTACTCAGTTGCTCACCCGACTCTGACTGCTGATGGAAGTAAAATGTATTTTTCATCTGATATGCCTGGTGGTTTTGGAGGAATGGATTTGTACATGACAACGATGGATGGAAGTAGTTGGGGACCACCAATTAATTTAGGTGCAAAGATTAATACAGAGGGAAGTGAAATTTTTCCATATTACGATAGCAATAGTGAAAGATTATATTTCGGATCTAACGGACATGTTGGATTAGGTGGATTAGACATCTATTTTATGGATGACAAAGGAGATGATCAATTTGGAGATGTTACTAATATGGGATACCCATTGAATACTATTTCAGAGGACTTCGGAATCATTTTCGGGGAAGAAGGTAAAGAAGGGTATTTTACTTCTGATCGAGAAGGTGGAGTAGGGCGTGATGATATTTACGCTTTTAGAAAATCTGCTGCGACTATGGAAATCTTAGTAATTGACGAAGCGACTGGCGAACCAATTCCAGGTGCAACAGTTTTGAATGATTGCACAGGAACAGAAATGTTGACGAATACAGAAGGGAAAATCATGTTCGATATGAAAATGGATCAATGTTGTAATTTCACAGCAAGCATGGATGAATATTTAGACAACGCAAAAGAAGGTTGTACTAAAAGTGTAGACATGGGACAAAAAGTTATTGTTGAAATTCCTTTGAAAAAAGAGGTACTATTTAACTTAGATGTACTTGTAGTTGATCCAACTACTGGAAATCCAATTGAAGGAGCAATGGTTACTTTAACCAATGATTGCGAAAGTGCTGAGCCAGAAGTCGTTTATACAGATTCAACGGGAACACTTTCATTTGAATTGGTAGAAGATTGTTGTTATACCGTTACTGCTAAGAAAGAAGGTTACTTCGGAAGTCCAGTAGAGAATCAATGCACTCGTGATTTGACGGAGCCAACAACTTTACAAGCGGTAGTTAATTTGAGTCCAAATTCTGCACCAGTTGCGGAGGTTGATCCAAATAACCCTGAAGATAATCCCGCATATGATCCTTTCGCTGGAGGAGGTGATGAATTAGTTGGAGGAGGTGATCCAATTGTTCCAAAGTATGATACTGAGATAGGGTTATATATAGATCCAGAAACAGGCGAGCCTTTCACAGGAAAAGTAGGAAATATTGATTATGTAGATGGTGAGATCAAAGATGGAGGATCTAGTCCGTCTTGGACTGTATCAACTGATGGTGCTTATTTACTTCATATCTATTATGATTTCGATCAATCATATTTAAGGGATGAAGCTCAACCTGAGGTTAATAAATTGTGTAAAATGATGACAGATAATCCTGATTTGATTATCGAGATTGCATCACATACTGACTCAAGAGGTTCATTTAGATATAATAGAAGTCTATCTCAACGAAGAGCAGAATCTGTAGTACGAGCATTAATGGATTGTGGAATTTCAGAAGAAAGATTAGTAGCAAGAGGATATGGTGAGAAGAAAAATGTAAATAATTGTGCTAACCGAATTCCATGTTCTGAAAGAGAACATCAAATGAATCGACGAACTGAATTCCGAGTAATCGGATGTGTTAGTTGTGCAACTGGAGAAGCTCTTTCAAAAGAAAACCTTGATACAAAAGTAGATGAATGTGCAAGTTGCCCATTCTAATGTAAAACGATTTTCCAAGTCGTTATTCAGATAAAATAAAAAAACTGTCTAGTCTTTGAAAAGAGGCTAGACAGTTTTTTTTATCTTTTTTTCAAAAAAAATAAACAAAAAATATAAATAGATGTTGCTACATCTAATGTATTTGTATATATTTGCATCACAATCAAAAACATGAGATTAGAAGAAGAAATTAAGCAAAGTAAATTCAAAGATGAATACCATAAACTCGGTGTGAATATTATTTATTCTGCATCATGGATGAGTTCAAGGCATCTGCATGTTTTAAAAGAATTTAATCTCTCGATTCAACAATTTAATATTTTGCGGATTTTACGTGGAAGACATCCTGAGCCTGCGACAGTTAAATTATTGACGGAAAGGATGATTGATAAAATGTCGAATGCTTCTCGATTGGTAGAAAAATTAAAGCAAAAAGGATTAGTGGAAAGAACTTCTTGTCCATCTGATCGAAGACAAGTTGATATTGCAATTACCGATAAAGGAATGAAAGTGATTGATCAAGCTTCTAAAATTACGGAAGTTGAAATTAAGAATTCACTTTCCGTTTTAACCAAAAAAGAAGCAAAACAGTTAAATGATTTATTAGATAAAATGAGAGATTAGAATATTTCATTTTTTTTGATAAAATACATGTATATACATTTAGTGTCTAAACTTTTATGGAAAATATATTTAATAACTTTTCCGAAAAAAATAAGAATCGGAATTTTAAAATCAAATTAGAAATTATGAAAAATTTATTAACATTAGCATTCGTAGCGTTTTTTGCATTCGCATTTACTCCAAATAATGTTGGAGAAGGAACATCTGTAAACACTAGTAAAAGTGTAATTACTTGGAAAGGTTACAAAGTAACAGGAGAGCACGCTGGGACATTAAAAGTAAAAAGTGGAGATTTGAATTTCACAGATGGAAAATTAACAGGTGGAAATTTTGTTATAGATATGGCTAGTTTAGCGGTAACCGATTTGAAAGGCGGAGGAGCTAAGAAATTAGCTGGACATCTAAAATCACCTGACTTCTTTGGAACGGAAAAATACCCAACTGCAAAATTTAAAATCACGAAAGTTGTTTCAAGAGGTAAAGCTGGAGAGTACAAAATCACAGGAAATGTAACGATAAAAGAAACGACTAAAGAAATTAAATTCAATACAATCGTAACGGAAGAAAATGGAGTAAAAACAGCAAAGGCTGATATCACTTTAGATCGATCTGATTTTAATGTAAGATATGGATCAGGAAGTTTCTTTGACGGACTTGGTGATAAAACAATTTATGATGAATTCGACTTGAGCGTAAGTTTAGTAGTTAAGTAAAAAAATAATTAAGTTTAGGAGTCGTAAAATTATTTTATTGCTCCTAAACTTTTAACCAATTCATAATGGATACTAAATATCAACTAATAGAAAACGAAGCAGCCAAACAATATGAATTTCATGTGGATGGATTTATTCCAAAAATTGAATATATCAAAGCCAATGGTAAAATATTTTTAACCCATACCGAAGTTCCAGTTGAGTTAGAAGGGAAGGGAATAGGTTCTGCTTTGGTGAAACAAGTTTTGGAAGAAATTGAAAAACTTGATTTGATTTTAGTTCCCATGTGTCCATTCGTTGCGACTTATATTAAGCGCCATCCAGAATGGAAAAAATTAGTTTTTAAGGGAATAAAAATTGAATAAAAGAGATAGTCCAGAAGTGAAAATAGAATTTACATTTTCTATATTGTTATAAAATATATTTACATTTTTCAATAAAATTATAACAATGAATTTACAAAAATTAGTTTTTCTATTTTCTGTGATTGCATTTATTTCTTTTTCCTGCCAAAATGAAAAGAAAACAGCAACTAATACTGAACGAACCTCTGAAGAAAAAATAGAAAAGATCTCATCAAAGAATAAAATCTTCACTTCTCCTTTAGGAAAAAAATTACCTGTTTCTACTCCTTCCGAAAAAATGTTAGAACTGTATGAAAAAGCTAAACAAGACTTTTCCAAAAAACCTCAAGACTTAGAAAATATCATTTGGTTAGGAAGGCGAATAGCTTATTTAGGAAAATACGAAGAAGCTATAAATATCTATTCTGATGGATTAAAAGTTTTTCCAAATGAACCAAGATTGTATCGTCACCGAGGTCATCGATATATTTCTATTCGAAAATTTGACGAAGCGATTGTTGATTTTGAAAAAGCAACTGAACTAATTAAAGGGAAAGAAAATCAAATTGAACAAGATGGTTTGCCCAATGAGTTAAACATTCCGATCAGTACTTTGCATGGAAATATTTGGTATCATCTAGGGTTGGCGTATTATCTGAAACATGATTTTAAAAAAGCATTTTCAGCTTATCAAAATTGTAGAAAAGTCGGTTCCAATGATGATAATATTGTTTCTAGCACACATTGGTTATTTATGATTCAGAGTCGTTTGGGCAATCATGAATTAGCCAAAGAACAATTGAAACCAATCAGAGATAGCATGAAGATTATCGAAAATCATAGCTATTTTCAATTATGTAAATTTTATAAAAAGATGATTTCGATAAAAGATATGATGCAAGATGATGGAACTCCTGCTGGTGATGCGGTGAAATATGGATTAGCTAATTGGCATTTTTACAATGGAGATGGTGAGCAAGCTAAATTGGATTTGGAGAAAATATTGGAAGGGAAGTCTTGGAGTTCATTTGGATATATTGCTGCGGAAGTAGATTATTTGGAGCATTTTTTTCAAGAGGGAAAGGAGGAATGAATTTGGATATTCAAAAAAAACGGAGCTAAAACTTTTCCGTTTTAGCTCCGCTAATATTTATTTACAAAAAGTAATTACACTTTTCGTCTACGTCTTCTTTTTCCTTCACCGTTGCTACCACCTCTTCTTTCGCCACCGCCACGTCGATCACCGCCACGTCTTCGATCACCGCCACCTTTTCGATGTCCGCCACCTCTTCCATAACCTCGACCGCCACCGCCAGATGAACGTTTTTCTTGAGAGACTTCAACCGATAAAGGAACACCTTCAAAATTTCTACCTTTCAATGCATCGATCAAATCATTTTCAATTCCTTGTTCAATTTCAAAAAATGAAAAATTACGTAGGATTTCAATTTTTCCGATTCCAGCATTTCCAGAATCTAATCCTTGATTGATTAATCCGATCAATCGACCAGGATCTAATCGGTTACTTGCACCTACATTAATAAATAATCGAGTGTAAGGAGTTCGTCTTCTGTCGTCTCGACTTCTTCTTTCATTCCTGCGATCACCTCGATCTGGAACATTAATATCGCGAGCATTTTTATAGTAATTTAAAAATCGATTAAACTCAATAGAAACAAAATGCTTAATCAATTCTTCTCGATCTAAGTCTTCTAATTTTTCATAAATTGCAGGAAGGAATTGCTCGATAGTTTTTTCATCTACATCAACAGCTTTTACTTTGTCGATGAGTGTCATCAATTGAGTTTTGCAAATATCCAATCCGCTTGGCACAGGTTCTCTCGTAAATTGAATGCCAGATTTACGATCGATGTCTCTTAATTTATTCGTCTCTCGAGAGTGAATAACTGCAATTGAAATTCCACTTTTTCCAGCTCGACCAGTTCGACCACTTCGGTGAACATACACCTCAGGATCATCTGGCAAATTATAATTAATAACATGTGTCAATTCATCTACATCTAATCCACGAGCTGCGACATCAGTTGCTACTAAAATTTGTATTTGTTTTTTTCTAAATTTTTGCATCACTTCATCCCGTTGGCCTTGGGACAAATCTCCATTCAATACATCTGCACTATAGCCGTCATACATTAATTTATTTGCCACCTCCATCGTCTCTCGACGAGTACGACAAAAGATGATTGCATAAATGTCGGGATTCATATCCGCAATTCTTTTGATCACTTCGTAACGATCTCTTGCTTGCACTTGATGATAAATGTGTTTTACATTTTTAGCACCAATATTCATTTTTGCGACTTTGATTTCGATTGGATCTTCCATATAATTTTGGGAAATCCGTAAAACCTCTCGCGACATAGTTGCAGAAAAAAGTAGGGTAGTTTTATCAGAAGGAGTTGCTTCCAAGATCGCGTCCAAATCATCTTTGAATCCCATCGTCAACATTTCATCCGCTTCATCCAAGACCACTCTTTCGACATTTTCCAAATTCAATCTTCGTCGATTGATTAAATCTTTGGTTCGTCCAGGAGTTCCTACTACAATTTGAGCACCTTTTCTCAATGCTCTAATTTGAGTATCAATACTCGTACCTCCATAAACTGCCAAGACAGATAAGCCTTTAATTTTTGCAGCAAATTTGTTGAGATCTTTTGCGATTTGTAGACACAACTCACGAGTAGGGCAGAGAATAATAGTTTGTGTACTTCGATCAGTTACTTCAGTTAAGTGTACTGCTGGCAATCCAAAAGCTGCTGTTTTACCAGTTCCTGTTTGTGCTAAAGCAATAATATCTCTATCGGAAGTAAGAAGTTGAGGAATAGATTTGGCTTGAATCGGAGTAGGTTTTTCAAATCCCATATCCGTAATCGCAGCGATAATTTCAGGCTTAAGGCCTGTTTCAATAAATGAGTCCATTAAAATTTAATTTTAATTTCAGACCCATTTCAATTATTATACCTGTAACCTGCGAAATTAGCCCAAAATGTATTTTACCAAATAAAGTGCAAAGGTGGGCTTTTTTAATGACTAATATGCAATTTATGGTAATTATCTTTTGCTTTTGGGAAATTATATTTTTTGGGGATGGAAAATTATCAACTCTGAGGAGCCATTTTTTCTAATTCTCTGATGATGATTTGATTATTTTCTTTGGGTAAAGTCCAAGAGAAATCGTCGATCAAATCTATCCAGTTTTCTTTTGTCCAATTTCTTTTTTGGTAAAAAATAAATAAATCTTCAATCGGTAAAAAATTCATTTGATGAACTAAAAATGTAACTGCTTGATTTCCATATTTTTGTTGGTAAACTTTAAACCCTTCAAATTTTGATAAAAGAATTTTGGCTGAATCAAGATGGTTCGAAATTATATAGCCTCTAAAAAATGGTAAATGAGAAGTTCCATATTTGATTTGGATTTTTCGTTTCCAATCTCCTAGATCAATTTTTTGAAGATGATATTTTTCAATATTCTGATTGGGTTGATCGGAATTTCCTTCCACTTGCCAATTCCAGGAGAGTGCTAAATCAGAAAAGTCTTCGTAGTAACCTTGAGTTTTCCAGCCCATTTATTTTGCATTTTTTTGTCGATTTTTTTGTTGATATATTTTGATGTAATCATCTAGTTCTTCATTGGTACATTCTAAGTTTTCAAGGAGAGATTCCTGTTGGTATTCCATTCCTCTTTTTTTCTTGTAAACTAAATTCCATTTAGCATGTTTTCCACTTCCTCTTAATTCTAATCTTATATATGAAATTTTAGACCATGGAATGAATTTAAAATTAGCAACCCTAATTCCTTTACTGTTAATAATTATTTGGGGTTCAACTAATTGTATTTTATTTGTTTCAAAGAAAAAATAAACTCCTGCTCCAAAAATAATCATTCCAGATACGGGTTCATTTGTCAAAATAATATATAAACCGAATATGATAAAAAGAGATGCACCTGCAAATTGAAGATTCTTAGATGATTTTGAGTTGTATATTATTAATTCATTTGGAAGTTTACCATCATCGTGAATTGGTTCAGGAATGTCATGCTGTTTAAATTTTAATTCAAGTTGATCTAAAATTCTTTGTTGCCTTGAATTTCTGATTTCAGTTTTATTAAAAATACTATCATCGGGCCAAATTAATTTTCCTTCAATTGCTTGTCGTTTTAATTCATGCACATTTCTGACATTGGAAAATGCCCAAATACGCCATTGAACAATTGCGAAACTCCAGTACAACCATGGAAGAATAATAAGAGAAGATAGAAAAGCAATGATAGGAATAGCTTTATGAATATCAGTATTGAAAAGCAATAGAGAAAATATAAAACCAAGTATCATAATGCTCATACTTGGAAAGCTAACCATCTTTTGACCTCTTTTAATTGCCTGTTTTACAGTTACCCGCTTTTCCATTTTCTAAAATTCAGTCAATAAAGTACTCTTCGGATGCGCTGTTTTAAACGCTTTGATTTCCTCTTCCGAAATTTTTGTATCACTAAAAAGTAAATATAAATTTTCCATTTTTTCCAAAGGCTCTAAGCTTGAAATTGCCGTTTTATGGAAAACCACTTTTTGCAAACTGGCTAAATTTCGTAGCGGCTCCAAATCTTGAACTTGTGTTTCTTGAAAATATAAATCTCGAAGTTTCGACATTTTTTCAATTCCTTGAAGAGATTTGGTTGGCGAATTTAATATGGACAAAATTTCAAGATTGACTAAGTTGCCTAGAGCGGTGATAGATTTCACTTTTGTTCTTGCTAAGTAAAGTTGATTTAAATTAATAAAATCTTTTAACGTAGAAATATCCGAAATAGGATTTCCGTCAAGATGGAGATTGTTGATTTTTTTACAATTTTTAAGAGGTTCGAGGGATGTTAATTTATTGTTTTGCAAAGTCACTCTTTCTAATTGAAGTTTATTTTCTAAACCTTTTAAAGATTTGAGTTGATTGTCTTGAGCGAGTAAAGTTTTTAATTTTTCATTCTTTGACAAAGGAGAAAGTGAACTAATCTTATTGTCGGTTATGGCTAAGTAGTCTAAATTTTTCAGTTTTTTTAATGGCTTCAAAGACTTAATTTGATTTTTTCCAGCTTCAATTTTTTTCAACTTAGTCAACTTTGATAGTGGCGACAAATCAGAAATTAAATTTCCAGAGCAATAAAATATTTCTAAATTTTTGAATCGAGAGATTGGTTTAATGTGAGTGATATTTTTTCCAATGATCGCAATCTCAGTTATCAAAAATAATTGATCTAGTTTGGCTTGAGTGATTTCAGTTCCGAAGCCAACTTTTCGATTAAAAATAAATTGCCAGGATTCCTCCAAATTATTCCACCATTTTATATCAGCCTTGCTGATGTCGACAAAGGTGTAATTAATTTTTCTTTGAGAAAAAGTAGGAGAGGAAAGGAAAATAAAAATGAGTGTGAATAATGTTATGGGAAAAAATCTGTGTTTCATATTTTATTATTTTGTAAAAAGATAGTATGAAATTTTATTATGATAACTCTGACTGTTTCCAACTCCAAAGGTATGACTTTCTAATTTCCAACCTTTAGTTTCATATTGTTGTAATAGTTTGAAAACTAATTTATTGTCAAAAATGTTCTCCAAATTTTGATTTTTAATTTCTTTGGAAACAGTAGTTCCTTCAGTAATAGATATAGTTTGAGTCCGAATGTTATAATCAACAACTATACTTAAATATTCGGTTTTTTTATTTAATTTTTCTAAGGTGGAAAAATTATAAAATAATCCTGCTGAAAAAATTAACAAAAGCAATAAGGTGAGAGGTGATGTTTCTTTTAGTAAAATAGATTTCATGATTAATATTTTTTGATGAAAAAATATTCAAATATAATCAAGAAAATTGATCCTTTTACTAATTGAAAAGTTAAATGCAAATACATTGTTATATTTTTTGTTTCTTCCTTTTTAATTTAAACCTTGCCCCAAAAACCACATTCCATTGGCCAAAAAAGAATTGCTGACTTGCCTTGTCACTCTTCGAATCTGTCGTGCGAATATCAGGCATATTGATCCAACCAATTTTTGATTCCGTTTGGATAAAAAAGTAATTGAAAATTTTTGTGCGCAAACCTATCATCGCATCAAATCCATAGCCTGAAAGGTGAAATTGATCATTGCGTTCTTTGCTCAGTAAGGTGGCATTGGTTCGAGGAAAAAGAATTCCAGTTCCGATGCCTTCTGTCAGATTAAATTCAAGCATCCGCCATTTCAAAATTCGATCCGAGCGACGCAATGCAATATTGATATAATTTAATCCATCAGTATGTTCCAATCTTAAGAAATCTCCAGCGAGGACAATCTTATCGTCATTATAAATACCATCGTAAACTGTTTCAGAGTTCTCAATTTCCCCAGAGATATTAACTGTTTGATCATTTTCTACCACATATTTCATGTGATCAGAAGCGATAGAAATATTATATTTTTCATGAAAAAAATAACCTGCTCTAAAATTATATTGTGGAATGGTCACGTAGGTAGGATGAAAATAAGTTTTCAAATTGAATGAACTTTGACGATCAGTTGCGACCACATTTTCTAAATTAAAATCATAATTATTCCCGCGAAAATGAATATCTGAATCGGAAAACCACCCTCGGTTCCAACCCCAATAAACATAGAAATCACCTTTGTTTTTTTCTTCTAGTGTAAGGATAGAAATATCTTGTGAAAAACTTATTTGGGTCAAAAAAAACAATATACTTACGGATGTGAAAAATCTCATTTAATCTACTTTTTATTTTCTTTTTCCTCTTTCTCTTTTTTCATTTTCTCGACAATAGGTTGGAACTGTTCTTGAATATGTTCGTTGAACCAAGCATCGATTAAGTCTCTTCGGAATCGCCATTCCTTTCCTATTTTGGCCGCAGGTATTTTTCCCTTTTGCGCCCAAGTATAAATGGTTTGTGGTTTTAATTTTAGATATTTTGCCACATCCTCGATAGTCATTATTTCCCCATCCATAGTTTCTATTTTAAAATAAATATTGATTGTATTTCCTACACGCAAGGTGACTCGAAATTACTTTGCAAGTAAATTTAACTTCGCAAAATTAATCTTTTTTCTGTGAATCGTTTTGCTTGGATTCAACAGAATCAACTGTTGATTTTTCTTTTAGAGTATTTTCTGGTGATTTGTGAGTGTTATTTTGTGGTTTTTCGACAGAATCATTTTGATCGAGTTGTTGATTTTCTTTAACGCTTGGAGTTCCCATCATTTCTCCAAGAGATTTTATCATACTCGAGTAAAAATTCCCTTGAGTGTTTTGCCTAAATAATTCAAAGGGCATGTCTTTGTAACCCACAAATGGACGGAGATTCCAGGCCAATTGAATCCCCACAAAAGCAAAAATAATTACCCAAACTCTAAAAATGCTTAATCCAATTTGAGGATAAACTCCTTGCGCTGCAAACGAATTTCTTAAAGCATCCAAAACGGCTCGCATTCCAAAAAATCCCGAAAATACAAAAACACCAACATGCAAGAATTTTAAAAAGTTATAATTATCGCCTGACAATTGAAATAACAAAACGATTGGTGCAAATGCCAACATGATCGTTGTCGTCATCAAAAAACCACTTAACATCATTACCGCTAATTGTTTGATTTTGACTTTAGAACCTAAGACCAATTGAACGATATAAAATGATGGAAAACAAATAATCAAAGTTAAAAAGAGCAAGGAGGTTAACTTAGCACCAGAGGATACTGCTTGCATCCAACTATTGTAACTTCCCATAATCAAGCCGTAGCCAAACGAGAAAAGTGCAATGATTAAAATTTGTGCACTTATGATGTTGGAAGGATAGGTTTCTTGAGTGATTTTTTCAAAATGTTCATCACGTTCTTGGAGAACTTCAAATGCTTCAGAGAATGGTAATTTCATGGTAAATCAAATTTTTGTTTTGAATCATTTTAATCTATTCTTAGAATAAATTAATTTAAAGTTACCATTTAAAAATGTAAAAAAACAAATTTTATTGTTGTTTGTTATTGTTTTATGTTGTTTTTTGTTGAAATAGACGCCTCTTGTTAAGTGTTTTCATTAATTGATTTGATCAAATGATTTAGTTTACCTTTCATTAATTCATAATATTTTAAGACATATTTTCTATTTTCTTCAATTCTCCAGAGGTAACTCATGAGTTTCTTTTTCTCTTTTTCTGTTAAGTTTTTAGGATGATTGATTCTGATCAAATCTCCCTTTTCGTCAAAATCCATGTACTCTGCAAGCAAGTTATTTATTTCCAAATAATAGTTTTTATTGAATTGCATTTCATCATAACTCTCTTCCAGTTTCTCAATGATTTCATAATAAAAATCATAAAGCGAGATGATTTCTAGTCGCAAAGAATCGTTTTTGACTAGACCCAAACCTTTTGATTTTAGTGATTCATAACCAGATTTATTTTGAATAGAAATAAAATCTCGTAACAAATAAAAGTATTGAATAGCAGCAGAATCTTGATTGGCATTTGGACCTTCTATCAATTGTCTAAAATAATGACATGTTTCAACTCCTTTTTCATGACCCTTGATATTTTGTTCCACATCGGATAAATCAAGCTGTAATCCATTCTTAATTTCGGTTAAAATTTTAGTTTCAGAAATAGCTTCCCGACGATTTTCGCCCCAGTTACTCATCGCAAATGCTAGACTTACTCCTATAAAAATGGATAAGAATTCAAAGAGGTAATTTTTCCAATTATTTTTAATAGTTTCCATTTTTTATAAAATTAATGATTTGTAAATGTATTGTTATTTGTCAGGTAAATGTTGATTTTCTAGAGTTTTGTTGAATGCAATTCGGAATATTTTATTTCTTGAAAAAGTATCATTTTGCATTTGAATTGGTTCAGCAATTATAGGGCGATTTTTCTCATCAATTCCAACGATAACGAATTCCATTTGACCAAATCTATTTTTTTCGTTGAAAGGATATCCACCCTCGTACTGATCTTTTACTCCATCGGTATTTCCTAAATCTAAATATTTTTTATTAATAAATTCTAAGTTTTTATCGGTTAAAATAGCATCCGTAAATGTTTTGTTAGTAGTTGAAAAATTATTTTTACAAATGATTTCAATTGGATAGAAATGAGGTCCTAAAATAATTTTATTTTCTTTCGGTAAAACCTTTAAAAAATCTTTCGTCCATTTCCACAAAAAATCTTTTTTCCCAAAAGAATATTTTTTTAATTGAGTGTCGTAATCGGACTGAGTTTTAATAGAATTAATTTCATTTTGATAGGGTAGTCGAAAGGTGGGCAAATACTCTTTTTTCCAAGATTTATTTGAAATGGTTTTTCGAACACTTCCTACATACTGATCAACTAAAAAGGATTCTAGAGAAAATGATTCTTCATCTTTTTGATTTAGATTAAAGTTGATAAATCCTTTTTCAATTAAAATATTTTCATTGTATCGATCACTCATCCACCTTTGCATTTCCATAACTTGAGGAAGAGAAAGTCCAATTAAAGGATAGTCGATATATTTAGGATTGAAAATGTAATTTTTGAGAATAGAAGTGGAGGCATTTAATATTTCGTCAATTTCGAAATTAGAACCATAGTCTGGATTAAGTGATTCTTTTGGTAAAATACTCATCACTTTTTCTGGATAACTCGATCCATAAACGGAAATATACCAACTCAAAAAAATCAAATATTCTCGATTTAAAATTGGTTTTACTCGAATGCCAAAGTTTTCAGTTTCTAGAAAAGTAGGGTGATCTTTATTCGACTTTAATCCAGTTATTTTTTTTGAAAAATTACAATTGGAAAAAATAAAAAGGAGGAGTAGGCAGATTATTCTTTTATCCATGGAGTTTAAAATTTACTGGGATTTGATATTTTACTTTTACTGATTTTCCATTTTGTATAGCAGGTTTGAAAGGCAATTCAAATCCTCTGCGAATTGCTGATAAAGCTTCTTTATCAAAATCTTGCCCGAGGGATTTAGCAATTTTGGAGCTTTCTAGTTTTCCCATTTCATTGACAATGACTTCCACTTTTACAGTTCCTTGAATTCCGTTTTCTCTTCCTTGGGCAGGATAATTCATTTTGCGATACATAGTCATCAGGAATTCTTTTTCGCCAGCAATTGCTTCAGGTTCTTGATCTAATTCTGCATCGACAAATATTCCATTTTGGAAAATTTGATAAGTGATTTTTTCGAAAGAATTATTATTTGGATTAGCTTCTTTGGTGGAACTACATGATAAAGTTAATATTAAAAAAGAGAGGAGAAGTAAAGATGTAAGAGTATTGTTATTCATGATTTCTATTTTGAGTTATTTGATTTTACACAAACTTAAAACATTAGAATTTATTCGTTTGACGTTTGACGTTTTACGGTACCACATACAATTCTATTTAGAATAAACTCTATTGTAAAGTAAATATCTTAAAAACTATTCTCATTTTAAAAAAAATCATTTTAGCTCAACAAATCATTTACTTTCATTTTATAAACTTTGCCGATCGGAATATTATTTCCTCCTACAGAAATCCGATTTCCTTCCACACTTTTAATATGTTTGATGGCAACGGCAAATGATTTATGCACTTGCAAAAAATTATCATTTGAATGCAAAGAAAGAAAATCAGAAATTTTTCCTCGAATGGTAATTGTCTCACTTAAGGTGATGACTTTCGTATAATTTCCAGCAGCTTCTAAATATAAAATATCATCAATATTGACTTGGATGTATTTTTTATTACTTCGAAGAAAAATGCTTTTTGATTGATTTTTATTTTCTAAAGTTGGAATAGGAGAGGGGATTTTTGCTGCTGAATTTAATGCTTTATTCACGGCTTTTAGAAAGCGTTCAAAGCTAAATGGTTTTAATAAATAATCTGAAATGTTGAGTTCATAACCTTCGATGGCATATTCTTTATAAGCAGTTGTGACGATAACTTTTGGAGGAGAGGGAAGGATTTTTAAAAATTCAAAACCCTTTAATTTTGGCATATTCAAATCTAAAAAAATTAAGTCTACTTCATTTTTATTTAAGTACGCCATTGCTTCCAATGCGTCATAACAGTTTTTCATCAACTGCATATTTGGAAGCATATCGCAATAGTTCTTGATGATGTCGTGAGCGATATATTCGTCATCAATAATTAAATATTTAATCATAATTGTTGTAAACTTAGTTGTACTTTATAAACATCGGCTGTCTCGGAAATTAATAAAGCATGCTGATTAGGGTAAACTAATTCGAGTCTTCGTTTCAGATTTTTCAAACCAATTCCACCTTCTTCATTCACTTCATTTAGATCAAAATTATTTTCAATTCTAAATTGTATTTCATTTTCCGTTGTCGTCAAATCAAGGTAAACATAAGCATCTTTTCTTAAGTTTTCGACGCCATGTTTAAATGCATTTTCTAATAAAATAATAAAAAGCAAAGGCATTACTTTGATACCTTCTTTATGAATATCTCGATCAAATTCAATATCTATTTTTTTATGATAACGCATTTGATGTAGCTCAACATAGTTTTTTAAATATTCAATTTCTTCTTCCAAAGTTACCATTTCTTTTTGCCCTTCATAAATACTGTAGCGCATCATATCAGAAAGTTTCAATATTAAAGCTTGTGCTTTTTTTGAATCTTTATTAACTAATCCGTATAAATTATTGAGCATGTTAAAAAAGAAATGAGGGTTGACTTGGCTCTTTAAGTGAAGCAATTCTGTTTTAGCTTTTTCGTTTTTTAACTGAATGATTATTCTTATTTGTCTAAAAATCCAACGGGCAATTAAAAAGGAAAAAATAGAGAGGTAAATGAAAAATGTGATAACAAAAAATTCCTCATCAAACAAATCATTCAAAGCAATAAACATTATTCCAAGACAAATGCCCAACAACCACAAAGGGAATTTTCTTTTATTATTTCGAAAATCTAAATACCCAATCCTTCCTACCAAAAGCAAAATTAAAATATAGACCAAAGCCAATTCTGGAAAACGAGTAAAAGATTCGAAGGCTCCTGACAAAGCCAAAATTCCAACTGAAATGGAAGCAATCCAAGTTTCCTTTGTTAACCAAGATTGATTATTTGGCAAAAGGTTTTTCTTTTTTAATAACCAAAAACTGAATAAATAAATTACCATACAAGTCCCTCCTAATAAAAATAACGAACCGGTTATTTCTAAATCCAATGCCATCATAATTACTCCTCCAATGGAAGCAAATAGTAAAAGTCCGATGATAACTAAGCTCCGTTTATTTTTTTGAATCATCAAAATCATACTCAAAAATAGTGGTATAAATTTTATCTCACAAATTAGTTGATGAACTGACTTGAACTAGGGTTTAACATTCTTGAAAGTGGGATCAAATCACTTCCTCTTTTCCAAAAGTAGATGTGCCCCTAGTCGGTGTTAGTTGATCACTTTTAATTGAATGCCTCTTTTTCTTCCATTAAGTTTGTTGCAAAAATAATTAGATGAAAAATAGTTTAACCATTTCCAATCTTTCCAAAACTTATTCGAATGGCGTCCGTGCACTCCATAATATTTCTCTAGAAATTCCAACTGGAATGTTTGGTTTGCTTGGGCCAAATGGTGCTGGCAAATCTACTTTGATGCGAATCATCGCCACACTTCAAGAAGCAGATGAAGGAACGGTAACCCTAGGTAATCTAAATGTTTTTTCTCAAAAAAATGAAGTTCGAAAAATTCTTGGCTACTTGCCACAAGAGTTTGGTTTGTATCCAAAAATTTCTGCAGAAGTTTTGCTTAATCACCTTGCTGTGCTCAAAGGAATTTCAAATAAAAAAGAACGAAAGGAAGTTGTCGAAGCACTTTTGCATAAAACGAATTTATATGAAAAACGAAAAGCTAATCTAGGGACTTTCTCAGGCGGAATGAAACAACGTTTTGGAATTGCACAAGCTTTACTTTCTAATCCAAAATTGATTATCGTCGATGAACCAACTGCTGGTCTTGATCCTGCGGAAAGAAATCGATTCTATAATTTGCTCAGCGAACTTGGAGAAAATACAGTTGTGATTCTTTCCACTCACATCGTCGATGATGTCAGAGAATTATGCACTAATATGGCAATCATCAATCAAGGAGAAGTTTTATTAAAAGGAAATCCGTTGCAAGCTATCGAAGATTTACAAGGCAAAATTTTTCAAAAAACTATTCAGAAAAGTGAGTTGGAAAATTATAAAAAACAATATGTGGTTATCGCTGAGAAATTTCTTTTGGGGAAACCAAGTATTCACATTTTGAGTGAAAGGGATCCTGGGAATGGTTTTGTTCCGTTGCAGGCAGATTTAGATAATGTTTATTTTTCTCAGATTTTTGTGAAGGTATGAATGTGTTTTTTTACCACATAGGCACATAGGCACATAGGTTTAAATTGCCTTTTAAAAAACTATGTGCCTATGTGGTAAAAAATCGCAGAGGATCTTATACTTCTTTTCTTTTCTTTTCAAATAAAATTAAAAAATCTATGTGGTTCGAAATTTTAAAATTTGAAATTCAATATCGAGCGAAGCGAGCGGATACCTATTTATATTTTGGAATTCTTTTTTTGTTTTCCATCATCGCATCAGAATTCATCATGAATGGTAGCAGCACAATTGGAAAAATAAAAATTAATGCGCCTTTCGTTATTGCTTCTGTGATGGGAATTGTTACGTCTTTTTTTACAATGGTAATTTCGATGATTATGGGAGTGGCGGCTTTGAGAGATTTTGATCATAAAATGGAATCCTTAATATTTATTAATCCAATCAAAAAGAGAGACTATTTGCTTGGTCGTTTTTTAGGTTCTTATCTCGTATTAGTTTTTATTTTTAGTGGTTTGTTTTTTGGAATGATGTTGGGTGATTTGGTTCCTTGGCCTTGGCGAGATATGAATAATTTATTGCCATTTGATTTTTGGAATTATCTTAAACCCTTCCTTTTTTTAGTCTTACCTAATTTGTTTTTTTGCGGTGCTATCTTTTTTGTAAGTGGTGCTTTGAGTCGAAAATTGATGGTGGTATATACTCAGGGAGTTTTACTTTTGATGATTTATATTTTTACGATGCAATTGACTCGGAATGCAGAGAATCAATTTGTAGCAGCTATTCTTGATCCATTTACTTTTCAGGCAACAAGGATAATAACACAACTTTGGACACCTGTAGAAATTAATTCACAAACGATTCCATTGGGAGGGATTTTATTTTATAATCGATTGATTTGGATTGCATTGGGAATAGTGATTTTAGTAATTGGACATTATAGATTTAGCTTTAATGTGATTAGAAAAAATAGTTTTAAAAAATCACGATTATCAAGTTTTGAAGATTTAGAAATTGTAAAAAAGGATTTTTCCAATATAAAAATTACCTCAATTACGCTTCACAATAATTTCAAAACCAAGTTGCAACAACTTGTTCATCAATCTTTTTTTTACTTCAAAATCATATTAACGGAAGTTCCATTTTGGGCCATTGTCATTTGTGGTGGAGCAATTATTTTTGGAAATTCAATTGGGTTAAGAACATCTTATGGTGTGGATAGTTTTCCTACCACTTATATTATTGTAGAAGACTTGCAGGAGATGTCGATATTTTTTTTCCTTTTGATTATATTATTTTATTCAGGAGAATTGATTTGGAAAGAACGAGATGTAAAATTTAATGGAATATTTGATGCGTTAGCGACTTCTGATTTTATTAATTTAGCTGGGAAATTTATAGGGTTGATTTTATCTTACGTGGTAATAATTTTGGCGTTAATTTTCTCAGGGATTATTTTTCAAACTTTAAATGGGTATTATGATTATGAGATCGGATTATATTTTAGTCTTTTCTTTTTGGGGATTTTTCCTTTTTTAGTGTTGTTTACTTTTGTCGCTTTTTTCTTTCAAGTTTTGACGAACCATAAATTTTTAGGACACATCATGGTTGTCATTTTTATTTTTCTTTCGATGTTTTTGTTACCAGTTCTACTAAAATTAAATCACGGGTTGTTAATTTTTGGAGGAAGTGGATTAGCGCCTTATTCTGATATGAACGGATTTGGGCATTTTCTATCATCGTATATTTGGCTTAAAATTTATTGGTTGACATTTTCATTTTTGATGTTTTTGATAGCGGTAGTTTTTACGATTCGTGGAACAGAAACTCAATTTGCAAAGCGATGGAAATTGAGCAAATTTCGTTGGACACCTTCTTTGCGAAAATTAAGTTTTGCAACAATTTTAATTTTTGGTTTTTCAGGTAGTTATATTTTTTATAACACAAACGTGCTCAATTTTTATTGGACGGTGACCACTCAAAAAACTTACAGAGCCAACTATGAAAAAACGTTAAAACAATTTGAGCACCTTCCACAACCTAAAATTATTGACGTCAATCTTAAAGTGGATCTATTTCCATCAAAAAGAAATTTTACGGCGGAAGGCTATTTTATTTTAAAAAATACTCACCCAAATCCAATTGATAAAATTCATATTCAAACTGTTCCTCATCCTCAATTTTCGATGGAATATGTCAAAATAGAAGACGGAGCAAAACTCAATAATGAACATGAAAAATTTAACTATAAAATTTTTGAATTAAATCAACCGCTTCAACCTAATGATTCGATCAAGTTGGAATTCAAGCAAGTTTTTATCTCCAAAGGATTTATTGAAGATCCGGATTTTCAGATTTTACATAATGGAACTTTTATTCAACAAAGACAATTTCCTACCATCGGTTATAACGAAGATATAGAATTAGAAGAGGAAAATGATCGGGCAGATTTTGACTTAAAACCTAAATTACGTAGAGCCAAACGAGATGATCCTTTGGCTACTCTCGATGGAAGATCCGATGAAGATGGCGAAGAAATTAATTTTGAAATAGTCCTAGGAACTGATCTTGATCAAATTGCAATCGCTCCCGGATATTTGCAAAAAGAATGGACGGAGAACGACCGAAAATACTTTCATTATAAAATGGATAAACCCATGTCGAATTTTTACTCCATCGTTTCTGCTCGCTATGAAGTGAAACGAGATCAATGGATTCCTTCCAATGATAGTTTGGGCGAACCAGTCGATTTAGAAATTTTTTATCAAAAAGGACATGAGTATAATTTGGATCGAATGATGAACGGGATGAAAAAATCATTTGATTATTTTAGTCAACATTTTGGGGCTTATCAATATCGGCAGATGCGAATTTTAGAATTTCCTAACTATGATGTAAAGGCACAATCTTTTCCCAACACCGTTCCTTTTTCTGAAGGCATCGGATTTATTTTAGATATAGATGAGGAAGAAGATATTGATATGGCATTTTTTGTAACTGCTCATGAGTTATCTCATCAATGGTGGGGACATCAAGTGAATGCTGCTAATGTTCAAGGAAAGGGAATGATTCTAGAATCCTTGGCACAGTATTCTGCAATTATGGCGATGGAAAAAGAATTTTCTGAAGAGAAGATTCAACAATTTTTAAGGCAAATGCGAGATAGATATTTGAAAGGAAGAACTCAGGAAAAAATCCAAGAAATGCCTTTGACTTTAGTAGAGTCTGGTCAAGATTATATTCATTATGGAAAAGGATTGGTCAACCTCTATGCCTTCCAAGATTATATATCTGAAGATAGTTTGAATTTGGCGTTGCGAAGATTTATCAGAGATTGGGATAGTTTTACTGGTTTGAAAAGAAAGAATCAATATCCAACGACAATTGATTTGATTGGATATTTTCGAGAGGTGACACCAGATAGTTTGCAATATGTTATTGAAGATTTATTTGAAACAATAACAATTTATAACAATACAATTACAAAAGTAGAATGTAAGAAATCGTTAAATGATAATTATAAAATTAATTTAGTTTTAAAAATGGAAAAACTTCGGGTGGATAGTTTAGGAATTGAAAATCCAATCCAAATTAATGATTGGATTGACGTTGGTATCTATTCTAAGAATAGGGAAGGGGAAGAGCAATTGGTTTATTTAGAAAAACATAAAATCACAAATCAAGAAATGAATTTAGAGTTGATGGTTGAGGAAAAACCTACCAAGGTTGGAATTGATCCAACTTTTAAATTGATCGACCGAAATTTAGAAGATAATTTTAAGATTATTGACTGACAAGATACAGTATTAACTTTTTTTCCTACTTTTTTGGTTAAGAAAAAAATAGGGAAGTGGGAATCAATTAAGTGATTAAGTATGAATGATTGAATTTTCCATAGGAAAATTCAATCATATAAAAATAGGTCAACGTCAAAAAAAATCAATCCTTCAACTTCTCCAAAATCGCATCCACATTTACATTCTCTCGAATTAACTCAATCGCACGTTGTGTTTTCCAAGGAGTTCGAGTATTTATTTTTACTTCGATTCTACTAATTTTTACAACTGAACCATAAGTGTCTAAGTCAGTCGCAATTACAGGAATTTGATGTTGTTCAATATAATTTTTAAACGTATCCGAAACATGCGTACCTGAAGTATGACGACCATCGCCCGTGATGATAACTCCAGAAATAGGTGTTTTCGATAAATCTTTCAAACTCGAAATCAATTTTACTTTTTCAATAGCTTCATCCAACCTCTTAGAACTAACAACTAATAAAATATTTTTGAAATTATTAAATTCATTAATTGCAACCAAAGAACCTGCAACAATATCTTCCACTCGATTGTCCAATTGATCTTCATTAAATAAGACGGTACCTTTTATTGCGCTAGTGACGGTTTCCATCATAGGAAAAGATAATCGTTTGTCAAAAGGTAAAACACCCATCAAATCCAATCCTAAAGTTTTGAGTTTTTTTCCAACGTAATACTCCACATCTTTTATTTTTTCAGGAATCACTTTATTGACAATGACTCCGACAATTGGAATTTCATATCGTTGAAATTGAGCGATACTCATCGTCAATTTATCAATAGTACTTCCAATCCCACCTTCGACAATCATCAACACATTGGCACCTAACATTTTTGCTACATCAGCATTAGAAACATCAGCTACACTTCCAACACCTGGGTGACCTGTTCCTTCGTACACGACCATTTCATGTTGCTTATTCAGTTGTTTGGAAGCGTGAATTATATTTTCCCGAAATTGAAATTGAGAAGGATCTTCGATATATTTTTGAGTAACACCTCGAGCCATCACCACAGGACTGTGTAAAGAACCGTCAATTTTAAATCCTAAAATTTGGGAAAATAATGTTACATCTTTATCAATCATTTGACCTTCTATATAAAGGTGTTGTTGACCGACTGGTTTGCAATAGCCAACATTATAACCATGTTCTACAATATTGGTGACTAGTCCTAGAGTAGAAGTAGTTTTCCCAACATGCTGTCCAGTTGCTGCAACGTAAAGAGGTTTCATACGTAATTAAGTTTAGTGTAATTAGATGATTGATTTTTTTAGAAAAAAACAAATGATCATTTGGTATCTAGAAAGGTTGTTTTTTTTACAAATCTAATCAATGCATTACAATTATGAATAATATCGATACGTTTCTTCAAAAAAAAATGAATTCTCGTTGAAAAAAATGACCTACTTAATTTTGCTTGGTTTTCATTTATTAGCCGTAAATTTGCATACCATTTAATTCGAAAGACTGTAAAATAATAAAAAAGTCATTTAACGAATCTTCAATCCAATACCAACAAACACTTGATAATCAATCGTTTAAGGTGTGATTGATTCGTTAAATGACTGTTTTTATTTTAGGAATTCAAAACTGTAGAAACTTAAAATTTACTAATCTTAGTTAAGGGTATGTTTAAAATTTCAAACATGCTTTAAATTAAAAATTTTGTGCTTCATGTCAAGCAAAATTATTTTCAAAACTTCCTTTGGTTGTTGATGATTTCAATTTTTTTTTCATGACTATTAAATTTTTAATTGGAACTTAACTTTTTAACCCGAGAATTTTATTATGAAATCTTCAAATCAGAAACACAACCTTCAACCTGCAGCGCTAGTTGAAAAAACGATCAGACTTGGTCAAGGAAAATTAAGTAGTGCTGGTGCCCTCGTGGTCAATACTGGAAAATTTACTGGACGTTCCCCTAAAGATCGGTTCATCGTAGAAGATGCGATAACTGAACATACGGTGGATTGGGGAGATATTAATATTCCAATTGCGAAATCATCTTTTGATGCTTTGTATGCAAAAATGATGAAGTACATGGAATCTTGTGAGGAAGTTTATGTGCGAGATGCAGCAGCCTGTGCCAATCCAAATTATCAATTGAACGTGAGAGTGTTCAATGAATTTCCTTGGCAAAATTTATTTGTTTACAATATGTTTTTGCGACCAACGGAAAATGAATTGGAAACTTTTTCACCTGATTGGGAAGTGTATGCTTTCCCATCTGTTTTGGCTGATGTAGCAGAACACAAAACTCGCCAAGAGAATTTTTCTATCATTAATTTTACCGAAAAGAAAATTATTGTAGGTGGAAGTGCTTACACAGGTGAAATTAAAAAAGGAATATTCTCTGCATTGAATTTTATTTTGCCTACGGAAAATTCAGTACTACCAATGCATTGCTCAGCGAACACAGGTGCGCAAGGAGATACTGCATTATTCTTCGGATTATCTGGAACTGGAAAAACGACTTTGTCAAATGATCCTGAGCGAAGATTGATTGGAGATGATGAGCATGGTTGGTCGAAGGAATCTATTTTTAACTTTGAAGGTGGATGTTATGCCAAGACGATTGATCTTTCTCCAAGTAAAGAACCACAGATTTACAAAGCCATTAAGTTTGGGGCTATGTTGGAAAATATTGGTTTTGAAGAAGATGGTTGTACGGTAGATTACGCAGATACTTCGATTACTCAAAATACACGGGTTAGTTATCCGATTTTTCATATTGATAACATCATGTTTAAATCGAGAGGTGATTTACCTGAAAATATTTTCTTTTTGACTTGTGATGCATTTGGGGTTTTGCCTCCGATCAGCAAGTTGACGCCAGAGCAAGCTATGTATCATTTTATCAGCGGATATACTGCAAAAATTGCTGGAACTGAAGATGGAATTAATGAACCATTGGCTACTTTTTCGGCTTGTTTTGGAGCGCCGTTTTTACCATTGCATCCAACTAAGTATGCGGAGATGTTAGGGGAGAAAGTGAAAAAAGGAAGTCGAAGAGGAGAAGGAAAAATCAATGTATGGTTAGTCAATACTGGTTGGACTGGTGGAGGTTACGGACAAGGTTCCCGTATGGAATTATCTTATACTCGTGCGATGATTAAAGCTGCCTTGACTGGAAAATTAAATAAAGTTGAATTCCACGATCATCCGATTTTTGGATTGGCGATGCCAAAGACTTGTCCTGATGTTCCAAATGCAGTTTTGAATCCGAGAGACACTTGGAGAAATGAAGAAGAGTATGATGAAACTGCGAATAAATTGGCGAATTTGTTTTCGGAAAATTTCAAACAATATTCGGATCAAGCATCTGCAGAAATTGTAAATGCGGGGCCTGCGTTAGTGTAAAGCTTGATATCATCGACTGGCTTCCAGCTAGCCTATGATTTTCAGAAATGCGAATTGAGTGAAAGCTTGGTTCGCATTTTTTTCTTTTTTATAAAAATAAAACTCCATGCAACTCTATGAAAAACTCCTTCTAAACTTTGCAGTAAAAAAATCCACCCAAATTTATTACTTTTAGAAAAAAAACGAAAATGCTACTCGAACTCAATGCTCAAAATCCAAGTGCCCGAAAAGTACAAATGGTTGCCGATACTTTAGAAAAAGGAGGAGTGATTATTTATCCAACTGATTCAGTATATGGATTAGGTTGTGATATCTTTAATCAAAAAGCGGTGGCTCGAATTTGCCAAATTAGAAGAATTGATCCTGCCAAAGCTAACTTAACTTTTATCTGTAAAGACATTCAACAGTTGTCAAAGTATGTATTCCAAATTGATAATCAATTGTTTAGATTGTTGAAAGATAATGTGCCAGGAGCTTTTACTTTTATTTTAAAAGCGAATAAAGAAGTGCCTCGCCATTTTAAAAATAGAAGAAAAACGATTGGCGTACGTGTTCCAGATAGTCCAATTGCTTTAGCAATTTTGGAAGCCTTAGGTCGCCCGATACTTTCTATTTCTTTAAAATCAGATGATGAAGAGGAAGATTTTATTGTTGACCCTTCATTGATTCATGATGATTTTCAAAAACGTGTGGATATTGTTATAGATGGAGGAATGGGAAGTGATGAGCCAAGTACGATTGTGGATTGTACGACGGATGATTTTGAGATATTGAGGGAAGGGAAAGGGGTGTTGAGGTAATGATTTTTTATGGGATACATGAGTTGGGAGACTCAGCGCAAATGGTAAAAGAAATAATTAGGGTTGACAATAAACTAAGATCACGAGATGAAAAAACAAATTTGGGTATTCTATATTCTTCTTTTTGCTACAGTTCACTATGCTCAAGTTCCAGAATTAAGTTGGGGGCAAGAAAAATCAGCAAAAGGCGTTGGTAAATGGCTGAACTATGCACCAATTGGATATACAAAGGATTACTATTTTGTGAAGAGTAAAGCTAAAAAACAAAAAGAGCTAATTCAATATGATTTACAAAATAATCTGATTCGAATAACACCACTTGCTTTTGAATACGAAGGAGATGAGGTAGATATTTTTAAAATCATTAATACTGCACAAGGAAACTATTTACTAGGTTCTAATCATAAGAAAAAACAAAAGAAAACTTTTGTTCATTTTTCAATTATATATAAAGATGGTGAGATA
The DNA here is from genome assembly GCA_045106765.1 of Saprospiraceae bacterium. Taxonomy (GTDB): domain Bacteria; phylum Bacteroidota; class Bacteroidia; order Chitinophagales; family Saprospiraceae; genus CAJQQY01. The sequence continues at coordinate 89,869 of JBGCFD010000004.1, forward strand.
GGTAAGGAGCTAATGCATTTGTACGCCTATGATTATAAAAAATCAAGTTTAATGGGGCCAGAAGATATTCCAAATAAAGATGCCTTTGGAATCAAACTAAGCCCTGATTCTACCAAGGTTATTTTCACTAATGTTTTAAGTAATGAAGAGCCCCGAAAGAGGAAACATAAAGAGCAATATTTTATAAAAGTTTATGATGAGAGAATGGAAAAGATTTGGGAGCAAAAACTTGAATTTACTGAAGCAGACAGAGATATAGAAATAGATCAATTTGAAATCTCTAATAAAGGAACTGTTTATCTATTAACAAAGACAAACGTAAAAGGGCGATTGGAAAAATGGTTACCAAATTTCAATTATGCAATTCTTAAAGTAAATGAAAAAGGTATTTTTAAGAAAATTGAAGTCAAACTCGAAAAAAACTATCCTAAGAATGCCTACTTATATGAACATCCAGATGGTAGTTTTTATTTGTTTGGGTACTATACTGAAAAAAAGAAAAGGGATGTTTTTAGAAAAGAACACGGGGTATTTATGATAAAATATAATTCTGATATGGAGGAAGTTTTTCAGAAGCAAAATAGATGGGAAGATGATTTTTATAATGAATTAGTTAGAGAACATAAAATAGATAGAATACCTACATTTATTTCTGATTATGATATTTTAAATAATGAGTTTTTTATTGAGGAGATGCATGTAAATCATATGTCAAATTCTATCACCTTTGTTTCTGAACATCGTTTTTCAAGAATGAAACAACGCCCATCAGAGAGAGACTTTACAAAACATCATGCAAATTATTTAATCATATCGTCGCTTGATTTTGATGGCAAACTCTTATGGACGGCTTCTGTGTCAAAGGATACTGAAAAAAGATTTTCAAATAAAAACTTTGTGTCATCCTATAAAGATGGAAATCTATTTTTAGTTTTTGAAGATAAAAAAACATTAAAGGAAAGAATTGATTCTGATGAGAAAAGAAAATTTTCAACTTCGTATACTGATATAGCTCGTGTTGATGAAAATGGAAAAGTAGATTTGAGGGAAACTATTTTTACATCAAAAGAAATAGGTTTATCCTTTGATGCTTACAGGTCTATTAATTTATCCAATGACTTAATTTTACTTCTTGCATACAGTCTTAAATCTGCTCAATGTGGAATTTTGAAATTACCGTAATTTAATGAGTAGCTTATTTGATGCTACCGCTCGCGCAGAGCCTTCTGGTCGTGTGAAATATTCCTTCAAAAAATCGAAAAACAATAAAAAATTACTTTACTCACAAGGTGACTCTAAGTCACCTTGTGAGTTGGTAGGTGAGTAAAGTTGTAATTGTTTTATGTTTGTTATTCATATATGAATAAAGTGCCGCTGGCTCCCTCTCTACGAAATGATGAGTAAAAAAATAATCGTCGAATTTGCTAGCGCCCTTGCTCCCGCAAGGTGACTACCTAGCGTTCCAAATAATCTATCTATACAACATGCTCATCAATAAATTTCAAATATCCTTTACATCCATGTTCTTTTCTTCAATACCTAGCCGAACTTTGAATAATTTTAAATGCAGTCACATATAATGTAGCATAATTACGATAGATCATTTCGCCCAATTTATAATCTGGATTATTTATAATATAATTATCCGCCTTTGCTGCTTCTCGTTCTTCCAATCGATTGAGTAATTCATCCATCAGGGCTTGTTTCATTTCCGAAGTAGATTCTGGTTCTTCCGTTTCTTTTTCCTTACTTAAAACTTTAAAATATTTAATTAATTTTCACAGCACCATTCCACATCTGTGTCGGCAAGTTTGGGAAATTCTCCAGAAATATTTAAGATGGTGACTTCTAAATCTCTTAGAATTTCCATCATGTAATCAGGTGGCATTTTTCTCATACTTATTAGATATTTAAACTTTTGTAAAAAAAAAACTAATCACCATTGCAATGAAGAGCAGTTTTTCTCTTCTGATTGATTCTTTTTCTTTCAATCAAAATAAACTAATTTTTCTTTTAAATTAAAAGCTTTGACCAACAATCTCAGATATAAAAAAATTCCATCCGTCGAACTTTCGTCCAGTCAAATCGAAGAAAAAAGACTTGAATTGTTAAAAACTTTAACATTGTAGTATTCAATTAGGGTAGAATTACAAGTTTAATTTAATAACAAAAAATAGTTCTAATCTAAACGAGGCAGGAGCTTCGTTTTTACAAAAAGAAATAAGTAGGTAAAAGAATTTGAAATGAAGTGACTCACTTCGAGTGGGAAAGGTATGTCGATTTTTAATTTACTGATAAATTGGTTTCCTAATCAACTATTACACTTTATATAACAAAACATTTACAAACCTTATAAATAGTTAAAAAATGAAAAACGGAAAATTAAATTTCGACGCAATTATGGATTCCGTTTTGGGATTAATTTCGCAGCAAAAAAACAAAGTAGATGAGCACCACGAGCGAATGTTGAAGCAAGCTGAGAAAATGGGAACCCAAGATGGTTCACTCGATTTACCTCAAATTGAGGATTCACAAGTGAGTCCTCACGAAGGTATGCTCAAGCATGAATACCAAAAATTCATCGCTGAATTATGGAAAAAAGGAAAACCATATCTCGATGGGCCTCACCTTGAATTTAAAACTCAAGCGGAGAAAATTGAGGACTTAAAAAACAATCAGTCAGCATTAATCGAAAGTGAAAAAGCATTAATTGATCAAAAGAAAATAGAGGATGATAAATTTATCCAAAAAGATTTTGACATTCAAAAACTAGAGGTTGATAATTATGAAAAAGTAGTGCAACGAGATTACCTGACTGCCAAATCAGAACTCGAAGATGTGCAAGAACGAACAGGACGAATGGCTCCGATTATCCATTTTAAATCTAAGATTCTTTATGTGTTATTGTTGATAGGAATTGGTTTGGCGGAGGTGCCTTTGAATATGCAAATTTTCCAAAAATTTGGAGAAGCATTTTTTATCACCATTATTATGGCAAGTTCTTTGGCGATTTCGATTCCAGTTTTGGCACACTTTACAGGAGTGTTTATCAAGCAACGAAAAGAGAAAAGAGAGTTCCTATTTTTTAGTGTGATGTGTGTGTTGCTCTTTGTGATTTTTAATTTTGGAGTGAGTATTTTTAGAGCATATGTTTTGGCAGAAAATATAGGGGAGGAGTCGAGTTATTTAAATATTGTGATTTTTACTTGCTTGAATTTAATTTTGTTTTTCATTGGAGTCTTGGCAGCATATTTTAGTCATGATGAAAGTTATGAGTTAGAGCATGCACATAAAAAATTCACAAAGGAGAAAATTATTTTCGATAAGGAAAAATTAAAAGTCCAAGGGCAATTGAAAGCTTTGGAAACTACCAAAAATACTCGTCTGCAAGAACGCAACGAACAATATACTTTAGAGAAAAAAGCGATCCTTAACAAAAAGGATACTTTGATCACCGAACGCAACCGTGCAGCTAAAGTATATGATGAATTACTCAATGCATTTATCGCGCTTGAAGCAATGGTGGATGCAGGTTATCGAATTACGGTAGAGAAATATCGAGCAGCTAATTTGATGCATCGAAAGAATCATCTTTCTCCTCAAAGTTGGGCGAAAGGAATCCCTACACTTGATTTGAAATTTGAGAAAAAACCAGAACTAGATCCGAATTAAGATTTGTTTTCAATACTACCTCAACAAAGAGCAAAGCTATGATTACTTGTTTCCCTCCAATGCGTTTGTGAGTTCCGAGAATTGCGGGAGGGAGATTTTTTTGTCATTAAAATTTAAAACTAAAATAAGTCAAAATGAAAAATATAATATTGTTTTTATCAATACTGTTTTTGGTTGGATGTTCTGACAGTCAGTCAGTTACGAATACTGAATTGTTTATCTATTTAGATTACACGGAAGGTCAAGACTACTCTGATTTATTGGAAAATGATGTAGAGAAATATCTCACTATGATGAATGTTACGGAAGAGAATGATCGTAATTTTGGAAAAGTTCGAATCTATCCTTTACACGATATTTCATCGAGTGTAAGCAAAACGGTGAAGTTGAAAAAAGGAAAATCAAAGTTGGAAGGGAACCGATATATTCGCCAAAAAGAGTTGGATAAATTTAAAACTCAATTGATTGAAAAGACTTCGGAAATCAATAACTCATTTACAGGAAAGGCATTGAATTCTTCTCATATTTTTAGTCCACTTTGTAAAGGAATTCATAAAATAAATAACTCGAATGCTGACCGTAAAGTCATTGTTATATATTCGGACATGTTAGAAAATTCTGACTTAGCTAACTTCCATTCTGGAAAGTTGAAGTATGAAAACCTGAAAGCTAATTTTGATGGTTCCTGTGAGTTTGAAGACTTGTCAGATTGTGAAGTTTATATCATCCATCCGATTGACAAACGAAATGATAACAAGATACGCACGGCCGAAAATTTTTGGTCAAAATATATGGAAGAAAAAGGATTAGATAGTGATATGTGGCATTTTGATACGAGTATAGATATATAGTTTCAAAGTTAAAAAAATAAATTTTCGTACCTTTTTTATGCGTTGCACTTTGTTGAGTGTGGCGCATTTTTTTAAGCTTTTTTTGTTTTGATAAAAATAATTTTTCCTAAACTAGAAACTTCTGGAATGAGCATTTAAAGAATACAGAAAAATAAAATGGTCATTTTAAATTAACTTCCTATCTTTGAAAAATGTCATCACCAATAGAAATATTCATTGCCTACTCTCGAAAAGATTCCAATCTGATGGAACAACTTCGAACTCACTTACGTCCTTTGGAACAAAGAGGGATGGCTAAAATTTGGTACGACGGAATCATCGAAGCAGGAAAAGATTGGAAGAATGAAATCAAAACTCATTTAGACAAAGCTGAGATTATTTTGCTTTTGATCAGCGCAGATTTTATGGATTCTGATTATTGTAATGATAACGAAATGCTGGAAGCTTTTAAAAAAAAGGAGGAAAGTGAATCTAAAGTTATTCCAATAATTTTACGTCCCTGTGCTTGGAAATTATCACTTTTTGCAAAAATGCAAGTCTTACCTAAGGATGAAAAACCTGTGATTGAGCAAGGAGATTATGCCTTCACCGAGATTGTTGAAGCGATAGCCAAGATTTGTCAATACAAAAATCATGGAGAAAAAATCATAAAGATAGTGGATGATTTTATTGAAGGGAAGTTACCTGAAGAAGAAGAAGCTCCTTGGTCTGACGAACCATCAATTGCTGACGAAGTTTTGTCAGGTAATTATTTTCTAAAAAAATCTATTTCAAAAAACGAAAACACATTTACTGATCCTCGTGATGGACAAGTTTATAAAACTGTAAAACTCAAAGATGGTAAAACATGGATGGCAGAAAATTTAAATTATAATTTAGAAGAAGGAGCTTGTTTTTATGAAAATAATCCAACACATGGAAAAAATTATGGACGATTATATCAACTGAGTTTAGTTCATGAAGCTATTCCAACTGGCTGGAGAATTCCAACTAAAAAAGAGTGGGAAAATATGATAAGAATCTATGGAGAATGGGAAGGAGATTTTTTAAATAAATACAATAAAGCTGCTTTTCCATTTTTAATTGAAGGTGGTAATTCAAAATTTGATGCACTCTATGGTGGTCTCCGTACTGACCTCAACAATTTTAATTATATAGGGAAGTTTGGAAATTATTGGGTAGCCGAAAAACAATTTAAATTTAACAATCATTACTATGTCATCCAATTTGAAAGAGGATTAAGTAAGATTAATATAGCCAAGAAAGATATGGAATATGCGCTTTCCGTTCGATGTATTAAAGATGAATAATTGTTTCTAAAAATGAACCCAACCATCACACCAACTCACCTCCTCCAAGTTTTCGAACATCAAACCCTTCGCATAGGCGATGAACTCAATAGTTGTACTTTTTCCAAAAAACATTTCCATGCACTTGCTCGCTATTCTGAAAAGCATGGGGGAAAATATTATTCTCTACTTTTTAATGGAGTGAAATTTTCGCACTATGTTGGAGCAATCCAAATTGGACATTTAACAATAGAGGTTTTGCCGAAGGCGGATAAAAAAGAAAATGCAGATGTCAATCAATGGCACGATGTATTGATGGATATGCTCAAAGAATGCCGATTGATAAAAGTGGAAACTTTAGCTTCAGCTCGATTAGAATTGAGAACAAATTCCATTTTAGAATTATACTTCGAAATATTTTTAAAGGAAATTGAAAAAATATTACGGAAAGGACTTTTTCGAAGCTATCGAAAAGTAGAAGCTAATGTGAAATTTTTAAAAGGCAAATTAATTTTCCATAAAAATATTCAAAAGAATTTTGTGCATCAAGAACGATTTTATTCAGAATATCAGCAGTATGATTATGATCACTTGTTAAACCGAATTTTGCGTAGAGCATTAGATATTTTAGAAACTTTAGTGTTTTCTCCGTCACTACTTTTGCGAGTAAAAGAAATGAAAATTCATTTTCCAAAATCAGGTAAACGAAATTTTACTGAGCGAGATTTTCTACAGTTTAAGCATAATCGAAAAACAGGATCATATCAAACAGCTTTGGAAATTGCTAGATTATTGGTATTGAATTTTAGTCCTGACTTGAGAGGTGGAAAACATCACTTATTGGCTATTATGTTTGATATGAATGTACTGTTTGAAGAATATGTTTTTAGGCAATTAAAACGTTTGGAAAATGTTGACTTGGAAGTAAAACGACAGCAACGGAAACCGTTTTTTCAAAGGAGGAAAATTCAACCAGATATTGTTTTGACTTATTTTGGAAAACAATATGTGTTGGATACAAAATGGAAAGTCATGCGTGATTCGAAGCCTTCCATGATTGATTTGAAGCAGATTTATGTGTACAATAAATATTTTAAAGCAGAGCGAAGTTTGTTATTATATCCAAATGTTTATGAAATAAAAAATCTTCCTCCTCAACCTTATCATCCCTCCGAAAAATTTCCATCAAAATCTGGATCGAAAGAAGAAATAATGTTTTGTCAAATATGCTTTTTAAATATAAAATCAGAATATAAATTGAATCGTAATTTGGGAAAAGATATTTTGCAGACACTCCATTGATATTGATGTAATAATTCTATATTATTTTTGATATATTTGATGAAGGCATCATTTAAAAAACTTTAAAATCATCAAATTTATGCGAATTAAATTTATTACAATAATTGCACTTATTGCTTTTTCTGGTTCGGTCAGTCAAGCTCAAGTGGAGATGAAAAGTCCGAATTCCTATGGCTTTACATCTGTAAAAACTATTAGTTGTACTCCGGTCAAAAGTCAAGATCGAACTGGAACTTGTTGGAGTTTTGCAACATCATCGTTTTTGGAAAGTGAAGCAATTCGAATGGGGCATGGGCCACAAGATTTTTCAGAAATGTATGTTGTTAGGAATGTTTACAAAGACAAAGCACGCAACTATGTGATGCGCCAAGGAAAAGCAAATTTCAGTCAAGGGAGTTTATCTCATGATTTGATACGTGTAATTGGAGATCATGGAATGGTCCCTGAGTCTATTTATTCTGGAAAATTAGAAGGCGATCAAAAACACGATCATAGCGAAATGGCAGCAGTACTCAAAGGAATGTTGGACGGAGTGTTAAAACAAAAAAGATTGAGTAAAAAATGGATGAAAGCATTTGATGCAGTAGTCGATACTTATCTTGGAGAGACTCCTCAACAATTTACTTACGATGGCAAAAAATATTCTGCCAATTCTTATGCGAAGGAAATGGGATTGGATGCAGACAATTATGTGAATATTACTTCTTTTACTCACCATCCATTTTATGAAAAATTTGTTTTAGAAATTCCTGATAATTATTCCAATGGTTCATTTTATAATTTGCCCATTGAAGATGTCCAAAAAATTGTAGAAAATGCAATAGATAAAGGTTACTCTGTAGCTTGGGATGGAGATGTAAGTGAAAAAGGATTTTCCTCTAAAAATGGAATGGCGATTATTCCTGAGGATGCAGAGCGAGAAGATTTATTTGTGAATCCAGGAAAAGAAAAAATGATTTCTCAAGAAATGCGTCAAGAACAATTTGAAAGTTATGCGACGACAGATGATCACTTGATGCATTTGACAGGAATTTCAAAAGATAAAAAAGGGACAAAGTACTTTTTGATAAAAAATTCTTGGGGAGAAGTGAGTGAGTACAAAGGGTATTTATATATGTCAGAAGCTTATCTTCAACTAAAAACAGTTGCAATCTTAGTTCATAAAGATGCAATTCCTGCTAGGATTAAAAATAAAATGAAGTAATTAAATTAACCGAATACTATCTATATTAAATGTAAAAACGTTGTTATAATGTTAATTGTAACAACGCTTTTACAAAAAAAACTACCGTCCAATCACAAGTGATTAAACGGCATTCTTAAACCCTAATTGATTAAGAGTTTAGTATAACAAAACCGAACAAAACCTTTTTTGAAAATGATGGACAGATATAAATTTGATTGTCAAAATTAACTGTTCACCATTAATTAAACACTACTTCTTCCACTTCTCGCCAACTAACATAAATCGGATTAATACTATCTTGATGAAAAACTAAGAGTCCTTCATTTTTGAAAGAGACATCTTGAGAATCTCTTAGTTGAATTTGTTTTTTACTTCTAAGTTCTACTGTACAATTACTATCACTTTGAGGAGCGATTCTTTTAATATTACGGAAAGGGATTTCGAAAAACATTTTGCCAGAACCACCATTTAAGACTTCAAAATCATATTGTTCATCAAGGTCAAAAACGATTTTGCCATGCAATGATTTTCCTTCTTTAGTCCTAACTGTTCCAGAAATTTCTCGAGGTTTTTGAAATTGACTATATCCTTTACCTGCTTTTTTTGTTGGAATGAATTCAACTCTTTGCAAAGTAGACCAATCAACATTGATGTGACCAATTTCATCATTAGTTACGGTGATGCCACGATTTTTATAATTGACATCATTGGTTCCGAAAACGTAAATTTCTTTTCCATCTTCCATCGTAACCATACTTCCTGCTTGATGAGGTTTGATGATTCTGATTTTAGAAAAAGTAGTTTTGAATCTACCCGTTTTTACCTCACCATCCAATTCATCAGAAGTCACTCTTTCATCTTTGTCCCATTCAATTACGCCACTATAATTTCCTTGTGATGTAAAAACAGTTCCGTACAATGGTTGACCGATAGCTGATTTGAATTTTTTAGGTTCTTTTAAAAATTCCACTTCTGAAATCTCCATCCAATCAATTTCAATTTTTCCTTTTGTCTTGTCGTAAATGATGATGGGAGTATCCATATCATTTGTTCCTTTTCCTGAGACAGTCACTTTTGATCCGTCTCGTAATTGTAATTCTGCTTTTTGCCAACGATTCATTTTGATGCGTTTAATTTCACCAAATTGGCAAGAGAACTGGTGTAAAAAAGTGTATTCACTTTTATCGTTTTGCATTTGGGAATCATCTAAGGAGCTATGAGTTCTATTTTTAAAATAATTTTTTTCCTTTTTCAATTGAAGAATTTCTCTATCTGTCAGGAAATCAATATTATCATTGTATACTTTATTAGCATTAAATCGATCAGTCCAAAAGGCTTCCTCATTGCCCCATCGAATTTGTCCGACATAGGTTTCTCCTAAGAAAGTAGACACCTTTCCATAAATAAATTCTGTTTCTGCTTGGGCGGTAAAAATAAATCCGAATGTAAAAGAGACGAGAAGATGGAAGAGTAGTGGTTTTTTCATATTTCGATTTTTTTGTTTTTGACAGGTCTAGCTTTGACCTTTCAAAAGAGTATTTTTTATCATCAAGGATTTGCCAGAGATGATTGTTTTGTTCAGTTGAAAAAAATGCAATCGTTTTGTTGTGTTATACTAAAATTACTATTTGTCATTAGAGATTTACAAACAATAATCTTCCTTTTCTTTTCTTCTGTACTAATGACAAACTTCCAAATTCGAAGTTGCAATTAATTTTAAATTTTAACACTTTTCAACTGTTAAAGAGGTGTTAACGTTTTTTCAAATAGATGACGAATGTTGGAAATGTTTTGTTACAAAAGTTACTCGGATAAAACTTTTTCTATTTGATATTGGGTGAAATTATTAATTTGCCTTATGATTTTTTGATCATCTTCTCTTTTTGTATTATTTCTGTTTTTATATTTCCACATTGATTTTGCTAATAAATCACAAGAAGAATTATCACCATTTTTGCAGAGCTCATAATAAGAGGAAATTAATCCTGTGAGTCCAAAAATTGTTACATTACTTTTTTCATTTAGCTCTTTAAAATAAAAAATGGCCTCCTCGTAATCTTTTCTTTCCAAAGCTAAATATCCTTTTTTCCAATATAAATGGAACTCTTCTAAGTTGGGAGCAGGAATAATATTATAATGATGAGGTGCTAATTTTTTATGAGTCGTCTCAACTTTTTTATAAAAAAAATTAACAGCCACAATAGTCAATGGAATAAGAACAATGGTGAAAACCAAAATTTGTATTATTAATGATTTTTGTCTTTTTTTCTTAATCCTTAATTTTGCTTGTTCACCTAACTCAATTAACGGCTTCATTTCAATCTCCTCTTTTGGAGTATTTAATTCATCCCATTGTTGCTGTTTGATTTTTTCAAACCCAGCTCTAGGTTTTCTAAGTTTATGTTCTTTTGGTGAATTGTATAAACTCATCCGCTTTATATTTTGATTGTTGAAAAGAATACTTTGAAATTCCGTAATAGTTACTTCTTAATTTATTTTTTTCGATAAAAACATTTTTAAATAAGATTAAAATTCTTCCAACTTTCGTTAAAGTGGTGTTGTCTTTACATCATTACACCTCTAAGCAACTATTATTAAAAAATAAAACCTTTCAAAATGAAAAAGATTCTTTCGCCATTTACGATGGCTTTATTAGGCGTATTTATTTTATTTAATCAAGTTCAAATCTCTGCTCAGCACAATAGAGTTCGAGGGAATGGAGACGTAACTACTGAAGTTCACGATGTTAAAGCATTTTCAACATTAGAATTAGCTGGAGTGCTAAATGTATATATTGAACAAGGAGATCAAGAAAGTGTAACAGTTGAAACTGATGAAAACTTACATGAATATGTTGTTATTGAAAATCGAGGAAACTCTCTAATTGTTGACACTCAAGAAAGAATTTCGATTAAGAAAAAGAAAAAAATGAATGTCTATGTTACCGTTCGAGATATTGATCGGTTAAAAATTTCGGGTGTAGGACATGTCGAATCATCTGAAACACTTCGGTTAAAAGATCTTGATTTGAGGATCAAAAGTGTAGGAAACGTAACACTTGATCTAGAGGCAGATTATCTAGATGCTCGTTTGAGTTCCGTAGGTAATGTTTCTCTTTCTGGAAAAATAGGTAAGGCTGATATCGATAATACAGGTGTTGGAAAATTAGCTGCTTATGATTTGCGTAATGAAGTACTAAAATTGAGAGCGGCTGGTGTTGGAAAAACAGAAGTTTATGCTTCTAAAGAATTAGCCATAAAATCGACAGGAGTTGGAAATGTATATTATAAAGGTGATGCTGTCATTACCGACTTGAATGTGCGTGGAGTAGGAAAAGTGAAGAAGAAATAATAATAACGGTGAACTGTTAATGATGAACGGTTAATTCCATTATTTAAATTTTGGGCAGTTAATCATTCATCGTTAACCGTTACTATTGCATTCTAATTTGAGCTAGTAGGATTCTAGCTTTTTTCATTTTACTTGGATCGCCTTGTGCTTCTTTCATCATTTCTCTCACTTTATCTTCATCGTAAACGGCAATTGTTTTCATATTTACTTCAAATTCTTTATCATCTAATTTTTGTTTTAGAACAGTAACTGATTGAGTGCTTATGTCTTTAGTCTTCAAATTTTTGATTGACATTTCCATCACAAAACCTTCCATACTATTTTGAAGTGCTTTAGCTACTCTTGGCAATGCTCTTTGTTGAGATTTTAAAGTTGGAAAAAGGTCATTTGGCTCAATTTCAAATTTCTTAGTGATCCAAGCCACTCCTTCATATTTGTCATCATGTGCTACTACTTTATAACATTTGTAGCCATTGATTTTTTTGGTTTCGCGAGTGACTTTTACCGTTACATTATTGACTCTTTGTCTTTTTTTATGATATTTTTTATTGAGATTTCGGTATTGCATGTCATTAGAATTTTTGACAATAGCAACTGAATCTCCTGTTTCGTTATCAACGGTCAAAGTAATTTTATCACCAGTCGAAGTATTATTAATCATTTTTACATAACCTCTGGTTGTTTCTGTTTCTAGCATCGCCATCTCATTTTTGATGGTAAAATGAGTATTATAAGTATGTGGAAAATTATTGATAATGGAAATTTTCCCTTCAAATTTTTGAGCTACAATTATGGATAATCCAAATAAGAAAAAGAAAAAAAAGAAAAAAGATTTGTAGAAGATAGAATGTCGCATGGTGTTCTTTTTTTAATATTGGCTTAAGGAGAAGAAGTATTCATTTAATTTTATCTATCTAAGATAAGAATATTCAACTTTATTTTATTAACTAAAAATTATTTTAGCTAATAAACGGCAATTATTTTGGGAAAAAAGATATGGGACAGCCTCTAAGTAGAGGTGACTAAAAACTTGCTCTTACTTCGGTAACTTCAGAACTTTCGATATGGGTTTCTTGTGGAGTTTCATTTTGAGCTAAACTGCTAACTGCTTGGTACGCACCCACCCAAAAGAATGCAGACAAAAGAGTTCCAAATGCTAGGCCTTTAATAAATGATAATTTTTTCATAAGAAAATAGATTTGGGAATTTAGAAATACCTGAAAATTAATGATTGTTTTGTATATCACAAAAACCTTTCCTTTTTTATTCTAGGTTACTTTTAAGTAGTTTCATTTTATAAACATTGGTTTAATGTTATATATATTCAATTCATATTTAGAGAAAGGTGAACCAAGTCTTTATTTGCAAAAAAGCATGAATATTAAACGATTAAAAGAGGTAAAGATTGTTTTGCCCAAATATTGTGTAGGTTAAAAGAATTATGGCAAATAAAAAAAAGGTAGTTTTATGAGTAAGATTTACTTGTAAACGATTGATATTAAAGGTTTTATGGGGTAGTTAAAATATCCCAGGTATGATCAGAAAGAAGTGTAACCGTAGCTACAAAATTTTCAAATGGAATAGATTTACCCCATTCATTTGGCCCAACCATGGAAAGTATTTCTTTCCCATTTTTTCTCTCATATAAGTGATAAGTATGACCAATTAAAGGTTTGAAATTGATATCAGCTAAATAAATTTTTTCTGAAATCTTTACTCGTTGATGAATTTTTTCTGCCTGAGCGGCTAACAAAGTAACTTGCTCCCGAATTTGATCTAATTGCATTTCAGTTTGATCATACATAGCCGAAACTGCCAATCCTTTTACTCGACCTTTATCAATTGGTTTGATAACTGAGCCACCGACTGTATGTGCGTAGGGGAGAAGGTGTGGATTCTCTGCAATTTTATCTTTATCAATCGGATTGAATTTCAATTCAATTGGTTCTTTTTTTTTCGAATCAGACATTATTGTTTATTTGATTTTGTTAGAACTATAAACGTTGTGAGATTGCGAAATGTTTAATTACTCATAGATTGATTAAATACTGGATTTGGAAAATCTACCTATAAAAAGAGCCACGCACCAATTTAATGGTACGTGGCAAGTATTTTCTAAAAATATATATCTAAGAATTATTTCAATTTAAAGGTATTTGCTCCGGTTAAGTAACCTTTGTTGTAAACTTCAACGGTATAAGTTCCTTTGGTAAAATCAACTCCAGGTTCCCATAGGAAACAAGATACTGCATCCTCTGCATTATTGTAATCAACCGTTTTTATGTGGGTGAATCTCATTTGTTCTTGCGCTTCAGTTGTAGTAAAAACACCTGATCCCATTGATTCAGAAGCTAAAGTTTCACCTTGAGGAGAAATCAATCTTACGTGAAAATCTTCTTTTCCAGATTGAGCAACATCATTAGGCTCGGCAGTAAAACATACTTTTAATCTATCAACGTTTTTCGCAAATTTCTTTTTAACTGCTTTTCCACTACTTCTCACTTTCCATCCTGAAACACTCAAGTCACGAATATCAACTACAGATGCACGAACAACAGTTGCACTCAAATCAGTATTTCGAGAAGTCAAATCGTCTTTTTCGCTCATCAATGCAGCACGAGCAGTCGTTAATTCGTCGTTCATTTTTCTTTCTTCCACTACCTGAGTAGTAAGGCTTTCTTTCTCTTCAGAAAGTTGAGTGTTAGCAGCAGTTAATTGCTCATTTTCTTCTCTCATAGTAGTTAATTCAGCCAAGTATTGATCTCGTTGAGTACGCATATCTTCCATCATCGCACGAATCTCATTGAGTTCTCTTTTGGTTTTTTTCCCTCCAGAAAGTAATGCAGTAATTCTTTTATTTGCTTTAGATAACTCATCTTTTTGAGAATCAACTAAGGCATTAATTTCTTCATTCTCACCTTTCATCGCTTCAATTTCTTCTTGAGCAGCGTAGTGTAATTTTTCTAACTCGCCTCTCAATTTTTTAGTTTCGACTAACTCAGCTTCTTGAGTTTCGATAGTATCGCTTTTTTGATAATTATTGTACAATAGAACAGCATTGGTAGCTAACAAAAGTAAAATAATTACTGCTGCGATAGCGGTCAATTTTTGTTTTGAATCATTTGAAAAGCTCATAATAAATTATTTAAGTTTACAATTTTTTAATCCTACTGGTTTTTCGGATTATTTT